>NZ_CP097263.1:9796624-10411187 GCF_028622115.1 Kutzneria chonburiensis | reverse complement strand
TGGAAATGGACTTCTTCCCGGTGCTGGCCGCGGGCGGCACGGTCGTGATCCCGGACCAGCTCACGGCCTCGTCGCCGGAAGCGTTGCGGGACTGGCTGATCGACCGGCGGATCACGCACACGCTGCAACTCACCGCGATGGCCGAACGACTGTGGGCGCTGCCATGGCCTCGTGACTGTGCGCTGCGGTCGATGCGCGTGGCCGGCGAGCTGCTGCGCGACTGGCCCCCGGCCGGGCTGCCGTTCCGCGTGCTGAACGTGTACGGCTCGACCGAGGCCAACGTCGTCGCCACGTGCGACCTCACCGGGTTGGCCGGTGGGCCGACCGTGCCGGTCGGGCGCCCGGTGCCCAACGTCCGCGCGTACGTGCTGGACGGCAGTATGGCGGTGGTGGGGCCGGGAGTCGTCGGCGAGCTGTACGTCTCGGGGGCCGGGCTCTCGCAGGGCTACCTCAACCGGGCCGACGCGACGGCCGCGACGTTCCTGCCCAACCCGATCACCGACGACCCGCACCCGGTGCTGTACCGGACCGGCGACCACGCCCGCCGCTGGCCGGACGGCACGATCGAGGTCGTCGGCCGCGCCGACGACGAGGTCAAGATCATGGGCCACCGCGTGTATCCGGGCGAGGTGGAGAGCGTGCTGGCCGCGCAGCCCGGGGTCCGCCGGTGCGCGGTGATCGCGCGGGAGGACGGCGACGGCGGGCGGCGGCTGGTCGCCTACGTCGAGCCGGAGCCGGCGAATCCCCCGCACACCACGGCATTGCGGGCGGTGCTGGCCCGTGCGCTGCCGGCCTTCATGCTGCCGTCCGCGTGGATCGTGACGGAGCTGCCGACGACCAGCGGCGGCAAGATCGACCGCCGCGGGCTACCAGAGGAGGACACGTGCCGATCACCGGAATCGACCATGTGATGCTGGCGGTCGCCGACCTGGACACCGCGGTCGCCGGCCTGGCCGGCGCGCTCGGCCTGCACGCCGTGCGCGGCGGGGTGCACCCGGACTTCGGCACCGCGAACAAGGTCGTGCACATTCCCGGGCTGTACCTGGAGATGATCACCGATCACGACCGCGCGGTGGCCGGCGGGCTGCCGGTGGGGCGGCGGATCATCGAGGTGAGCGGTGAGGGCGGCGGCTGGCTGGCGTTCGTGCTCGGGGTCGACGACCTGGTCGGCACCGTCGAGGAGCTCAACGCGGCCGGTCTGGCCCTTGACCCGCCGATCAGCGGGCACGCGGTCCGCCCGGACGGCTCCATCCGCGGCTTCTCCCTCGGCGGCTACGGCGAGGAGTTCGCCGCCGGCCTGCTGCCGTCGCTGATCTCGTACACGCACCCGCCACAGGCCGATCCGCATCCGGACGACCTCGGCTACACGATCACCGGCCTGTCCCGGGCCGACGTCGCCGTGGCCGACATCGCCGCGGGGATCCGCCGCTACACCACGCTGTTCGGGGAGCCGCCGGCCGTGCGGGGCGTCGACCCGGTGCTGGACGTCGCCACCGCGAGCTGGCGGCTGGCCGACGGCACCGTGGTCCGGCTCATCGGACCCGGCGCCGCGATCCGGCCCGGGCTGTTCGGGGTCGCGCTGGCCGTCGCCGACGTGGACGCGGCGGCGGAATCGGCCAGGGCGCGGGGAGTCGAATTGTCGAAGACCGGCATCGACGGGGAAATACTGCTCGATCCTGATCGCACGCTGAACGCGCGTATCAGTTTCGTGCCGACGGACTGAAAGGCACTCGACGTGTGGTTCCCGCTCCGGCAGGAACCACACGTCGAGCATCAGAGCTGGATTTCGAAGAACGCCATCGCACCGTGCAGGTAGATTCGATAGTCGTCGAAACGCCGACCCAGTTCCGTGTGCAGCTGGGCCAACCGGTCGCCGTCATTGGCGAAACTGCCGGCCTGGTTGTACTTCCCGATCATCCAGCGCATGAGGCGGGTGTGGTTAGGGCCGTCGCCGAGCACCGTGCCGCCGAAGATCCGGCCGCCCGGCTCGACGTGCCCGCGCACGTTGTCGAACACGACGGCCTTGTCGGCCATCGTGCCGGGCAGGCAGTGCAGCACGCTGAGCAGGCCGACCGACTCGAACCGCCGTTCGCCCAGGTCGAGCGGCAGCAGCGCGTCGCGAACCAGCGTCTCCGGGTGGTAGCGGGCGATGCGCTCGCGCACGGTGTCGAGCACGTTCTGATTGAGGTCGGCGACCACGACCGACGGGTTCGGCACCGGGAACGCGCAGCGGTCGAGGAAGATCCCCGTGCCGGGGCCGATATCGAGGTGCCGGCCGCGCACATTGCGGTTGTAGAACGACAGCATCACCCGCGGCGAGCACTTCCAGACCAGCGGGCACATCACGCCGAGTGCGATCGGGTCGTAGATGGCCAGCACCGAACGTGTGTAGATCGCGGCGTCGCCGTGCAGGACGGCCGCCGGCTCGATGGTTTCCGTCATGACTCGATTCTATTCGACAACGGCGTTGACACCCGAAAAAACAACCAGCGACGGTAACCCCGTGATAACCGCGAATGGCCACGATCTGCGAAAACACCAGGAGGTGATGCTCCATGCGCACGGAACTGTTCTCGGATGCCCGCGCGCTCACCGCCGAGCTGGGTGACCCCGGCCCGGTGCACCGGATCACCCTGCCGGACGGCATGCCGTCCTGGCTGGTCACCGGCTACCACGAGGTGCGCGCCGCGCTGTCGGACCCACGGGTGCTCCGCTCGGTCGAGCACGCCGCACCCGAGCTGCGCGGCTACTTCGGCCTGGCCGGCGACGATTTCGTGCTCAGCCGGCACATGCTGTTCGCCGACCCGCCCGACCACACCCGACTGCGCCGTCTGGTGGTGAAGGCCTTCACGCCGCGCCGCGTGGAGCTGCTGCGGCCACGGATCAGCGAGCTCGTGGACGAGCTGCTGGACGAGCTGTCCGGCCGCTCGGAGGCGGACCTGGTGGCCGAACTCGCGCAGCCGCTGCCGGCCGCGGTGATCTGCGAGCTGCTGGGCATCCCGGCCGGCGACCGCCCCGAGTTCCTCGGCCACGCGGACGTGCTGATCGGGGTGAACGCCAGCACCGAACCCGGCGACCTCATCCAGACCGGGCAGTGGTTCGACCGGTACTTCACCGAGCTGATCGCCGACCGTCGCCGGCGCCCCGGGTCGGATCTGATCTCCGGACTCCTTGCGGCGCAGGACAACGACGACCGCCTGACCGACATCGAGGTGCGGTCCAACAGCTTCCTGCTGCTCAACGCCGGCTTCGAGACCACCGTCAACCTGATCGCCAACACGCTGCTGCTCATCCTCACCCACCCGGACGCGCTGGCCGACCTGTACGCGGACCCCACGCTCGTGCCGGCGGCCGTCGAGGAGGCGCTGCGGGTGGACAGTCCGGTCTCCACCATCACGTACCGGTTCGCCGCCGAGCCGCTGACCATCGGCGGCGTGCACATCGCCGCCGGCGAGCACATCGCGGTGTCGCTGCCGGCCGCCAACCTCGACGAGGCCCGGTTCCGCGACCCGCACACCGTCCACATCGGACGGTCCGACAACCACCACGTGTCGTTCGGCTTCGGCATGCACTACTGCGTCGGCGCGCAGCTGGCGCGCCTGGAGGGTCAGCTGGCGGTCGGCCGGCTGCTGGCCCGGTTCACCGACCTGACGCTGTCGACGCCGGTGTCGCAGCTGCGGTGGAAGCCGAGCTTCATCGTGCACCACCTGCATGAACTTCCCGTGACCTACAAGGAGATGCTGCCATGACCGTGCTCGCTCTCGTCCTCTACGTGCTCTGGCTCGCCCAGGGCATCGCCCTGCGGGCGATCATCCAGCACCGGCGCACCGGCGACACCGGGCTGCGCGGCTTCGGCGGGCAGCGCGGCTCCGCCGAGTGGTGGTCCAGTCTGCTGCTCGTCGGCGGCCACGTCGGCGGCGTGCTCGGGCCGGCTTGGGCGCTGTTCGGACTGCCGCTGCTGGCCGACGTCTCCGGGCTGCGGGTGGCCGGCCTGGTGGTCGTGCTGGTCGGGATCCTGGTGAGCCTGGTGTCGCAGTTGGCGCTGGGCGACTCGTGGCGCATCGGGGTGCAGCACTCCGAGCAGACGTCGCTGGTCACCGGTGGCCCGTACTCGCTGGTGCGCAACCCCATCTTCAGCTCGGTGCTGCTGACCGTGATCGGTTTCGTGCTGATGGCGCCGAGCGTGCTGTCGGTGGCCCTGTTCGCCGTGCTGGTGCTGGGCGTGGAAACGCAGGTCCGGCTCATCGAGGAGCCGAACCTGCGCCAGGTCCACGGTGTCGCCTACCGGCACTACACCGCGCGGGTCGGGCGGTTCGTGCCCGGGCTGGGCCGCACCCGTCACGCCACCAGCGGCGAGTCGACGACCGCGCACGGGACCGGGATCCCGAGCAGCGGCAGCACCAGGTCGAGCCGCGGGTAGGACAGCACGGCGTCGGCGGCGGCGCGGACGACCGGCTTGGCGTTGAACGCGATGCCCAGCCCGGCGGCGGAGATCATGCCGATGTCGTTCGCGCCGTCGCCGACCGCCACGCACTCCCGCGGAGAAATCCCCTCGGCGGCCGCGAAGTGGTTCAGCGCGGCCGCCTTTCCGGCGCTGTCGACGATCCGGCCGGTCAGGCCGCCGGTCAGCCGGCCGTCGACCACCTCGGGCATGTTGGCCAGGAAGAAGTCCAGGCCGAGCCGCTCGGCCAACCGGGACACGATCGGCGTCAGGCCGCCGGACACCGCGCCGACCCGGATCCCCCGCGCCTGCAACGACCGTACGGCGACCAGCGCGCCGGGCGTGAGCTCCAGGTCACGCCCGGCGCGGTCGACGACGTCCATGGGCAGTCCGGCGAGCACCGAGACCCGCGACCGCAGGGAGGTGGCGAAGTCCACCTCTCCCCGCATCGTCTGGTCGGTGACCCGCCGGACCTCGCTGCCCTTGCCGACGTGCGCGGCGAGCACGTCGATCGCCTCGCCGCGGATGAGCGTGGAATCCACGTCGAACACCACGAGCCGGTGGCGCATGCTCGTGCGGCGCACCGCGATGTCCGCCCGGCAGCGAGCGCCGATCTCGGACAGCGCGGCGCGCAGGACGGCCTCGGCGTTGCCGGCGGGGCTGTCCAGCCGCACCGTGAACTCCAGTGCGGTGCAGGGATGGGTCGCCATCGTGCGCACCGAGGTGACCATCGACGTGACCGTGGACAGCCGGTGCAGCACCGCGCCGAGCAGCTCGGCGCTGACCACCGGCCGGATCACGGTGATCGCGTGTCCGGCCGGCTGCTGTCCCACTGCGGCCAGCGCCGGTTCCAGCGCCGCTGTCAGGGCCTCCATCTGCTGCCTCCTGGCAGTCGGGTCACGCCGCGGTGTCGTAGGTGGTGACCGTGGTGCCGATCGGTCTGGCGCCGCCGTCCTCGGCCCGCGGGCGAGACGCCCGCCGCACGGCCACGATCGCCGCGCCCCACGCCGCCAGCACGGTCACCACCGCGCCGGCGATGAACCAGCCGGACGCCCCCCGGCCCGCGAGATAGGTCGCGAGCCAGGGCGTGACGCCGCCGAACAGGGCCGTGGTGACGCTGTGCGGCAGGCCGATGCCGATCGTGCGCAGCCGCGCCGGGTACATCGCCGCCATCACCGTCGGCATGGCCGCGGTGAGGAACGTGATGAACAAGATCCCGCTGCCGTACGAGAACAACAGGTTGACCGGGCTGGGGCCGATGCCGAGATAGGCGAACGGTCCCAGCACCGCGCAGCCGGCGCCGAACACGGCCAGCAGCGGGTGCACGCCGAAGCGGTCGCCGAGCATGCCGATCGGGATCTGGACGGCCATGGACGCGAGCGTGCAGACGACGACCACCCAGTAGACCTCGCCGGCCGGCGCGATCCGCTGGCCCATCGCCGGCACCACCGCGGTCCAGATGCTGCTGACCACGGTCGTGCCGGCCACGAACACCACGGTCAGCAGCACCGACCGCCAGTGCCCGCGCAGCAGGGCCGACAGCGAGCCGCGGGTCCGCTCGGCCCGGACGTCACGCTCGAACACCGCGCTCTCGCCGATCCGGCTGCGCAGCACCAGGAGCAGCAGGCCGAACACGCCGCCGAGCAGGAACGGCGCCCGCCAGCCGTACGCGGCCATCGCCGACGAGCCGAGCACGCCGCTGAGCACCGCGCCGAGCAGCGAGGCGATCATCACGCCGCCCGCGCCCGTGATGGCGAAGAAGCTGCCGTACCGGCACCTGCGGTTCTTCGGCGCCAGTTCCATCAGGAACGTCACCGCGGACGGCCACTCGCCGCCCGCGGAGATGCCCTGGGCGATCCGGGCCACCGCCAGCAGCAGCGGCGCGGCCACCCCGATCTGCGCGTAGGTCGGTGACAGCCCGATCAGCAGCGACCCGCCGGTCATCAGCACGATGGCCAGCATCAGCGCGGGTTTGCGGCCGCGGCGGTCGGCGAACCGGGCCAGCAGGATGCCGCCGACGGGCCGGCAGAACATGCCCGCGGCGAACACCGCGAACGTGCTCAGCAGCGAGCTGACCGGGTCCGCCGACGGGAAGAACTGTCCGGCGAACATCGGCGCGAACAGCCCGAACGCCAGCCAGTCGAACTGCTCGATCAGGTTGCCGAACACCGCGGCGAGCACGGTGCGCCGGTGTCTGGCGGTGGGCAGGGGGTGGTGGTCATCGCCGACTCCTGACGTCAGGTGGTGAGCTCGAGCCGCGGCACACCGACCGGGTCGAAGCCGAGGATCTGGCCGTAGAAGGAAAGTTCGGACTCCAGCGCCCGGCGCACCGACTCGGAGCGGCGGAACACGTGCTGCTCGCCGGGGAAGGTCAGGTAGGCGTGCAAGATGTCGCGGCCCTTGATCGCGGCCATCATCCGCTCGCACGGCTCCGGCGGGCAGATCACGTCCTCCTCCTCCAGCATCAGCAGCGGGGCGGTGAGCCGGTGCGCGTTGGCGATCGGCGACCGCTCGTGGTAGAGCGGTTCGGCCTCGGGCAGCGGGCCGAGCATGCTGTACAGGTAGTGGGATTCCAGGTCGTGGGTGTCGCCGGTGGCCCAGCCGAGCGGGTCGACCACCGGGTAGTACGAGGTGCCGCACCGGTAGGTGTCCACTGTGGTCAGTGACTGGCAGGTGGTCCAGCCGCCGGCCGAGCCGCCGCGGATCACCAGCCGGTCCCGGTCGACCAGGCCCTCGTCGGCCAATGTGGTCGCGACGATCACGCAGTCCTGCACGTCGATCACGCCCCACTGGCCGCGCAGGCGCTCCCGGTAGGCCCGGCCGAGGCCGACCGAGCCGCCGTGGTTGACCTGCACCACCGCGATGCCGCGGGAGGTGAAGAACGTGATCTCCGGGTCGAGCGCGTCGATCGCCCGCCCCGTCGGTCCACCGTGGACGGTCACCAGCAGCGGCGGGAGTTCGCCTTCTGGCGCGGCGTAGTCGGGGTTGCGCGGCAGGTAGACGACGGCGTGGATGTCGCTGCCGTCCTCGGCCGGGAACCGGCGGTGCCAGGACTGCGGCCGCCACTCGGGCGGCAGCGGCGTGTACCGCGGCGGCGTCAGTGGCGTGATCTCCCCGCTGTCGGCGTCGACCCGAACCACGGTCGGCTGGTCGTCGGGGCCGGCGGCGACCGCGGCGAACGTCGTGCCGGACGCGGCCAGGCCGGCCCACGCCGTGTGCGGGGAGTCGATCCGGGTCAGCTCGCCGGTGGCCGGGTCGAGGACGACCAGGCCGGCGGCGTTGATCTGGCGGCCGTCGCGTTCCCGCCACGCCACCGAGATCAGGCCGATCCGGCCGTCGGCCAGCGGCGCACCCCAGCTCAGGCCGGGCCGCCACAGCGGGCCGCCCATCTCCTGCTCGCCGGTCCACAGTGGAGTCTGGGTGCCGTCGAGGCCGACGCGGTACGGATTCCACCACCCGTCAGGGTCGGACAGCACGGTCAGCGCGTCGTCACCCGTCCACCACAGCTGGCAGATAGCCTCCTTCGGGCCGCCGGCCAGCACTCGGTGCGAGCCGACGACGCCGTTCTCGTTCACGGTGGCGACGCACAACTCCGTGCCGTCCCAGGGCATTGCCGGGTGGTCCCAGCCCAGCCAGGCCAGGTGCCGGCCGTCCGGCGAGACGCGCGGGCCGTGCATGAACCGGTGCGAGTGCGCCAGCACGCGGACGTCACCGCTGCCGTCCAACGGGACCGCGATCAGCTCGCGCCAGGTGTCCGTGCCGCGCGGGCCGGTGATGGCCTCGCGCAGGCACCACACCTCGTCGCCGTGGAAGATCGCGTCGGAGTAGCGCAGCGACGCCGGCACCTCGGGCAGCGGGGTGAGCGGCGCCGGGTCGCTGCCCGGCTCCTTCAGGTAGAGCCGGTGGTCGTCCCAGTTGGTGAAGACGAACCGCTCCCCGTCCGCGTCGACCGCGAACGGCCGGGATCCCATCTCGTGCAGCCGGTTGCGCGCGTTCCACCCGGTCGGCAGCATCTCCTCGGTGCCGCCGTCGGGAGTCCACCGCACCACCGCGGACCGGCCGCCCTCAGTGGGCCGCAGCTCCGCCCACCAGACAGCGTCGTCCACGACCGTCACCCACTGCTCCATCAGCCAGCGGGGCTCGCCACCCGCGCGGGCCACGTCCTCCGCGCTGAGCGGGGACTGCCACGCGCCGTGCGGTGCTGTGTTGGTCATTGCGCGCTCCTGGTCGACGAGCTGGATTGGGCCCCGTCACGGGCGATGGGAGCACTGTCGCCCGTGACGGGGGCTTGGGCGCCGCGCATAGCGGGGTTGGGCGCGAGAACCATCTGTCCCCGCATGCGCCAGCAGTCGGCGTCGTCAACGAGTCGGTCCAGCAGCAGGCGCAGCGCGGCCGTCATGTCCACGGCCATGCCCGCCGGATAGGCGGCGTCCACCGAGTGCAGCGCCACGGTCAGCGCACCGTCCACTTCGGACATCTGGAGGTCCAGCAGCACCTGCGGGGTGCTGGCCGAGGTGTGCACCACGGTGCCGAGCGCGGTACGGCAGCGGCGCAGCGGCTGGTCGAGCAGGTCGGTGAGCACGACCGGGAACACGGGGCGCGGCTCGCGACCGGCGCCGACGTGCTCGCGGATCGCCCGGAATCCGCTGTACTGGGCGTGTTCCACGTCCTCGGCGATGCGGCGCTGCAACGACAGCGCGCGCTCGGCGAAGCTGTCACCGACCGGATCCACCGCGACCAGCACCGAGGTGCTGAACTCGCCGAGCACCGACGACACGTCGTGGTGCAGCGGAATCCGTGGGAAGCACATCAGGTTCACGGTGAACTGCGGCGACGAGCTCCACGCCCGCAGCACCTCGGCGAACGCGGCCGTCACGATGCCCGACGGCGTCACCGACAGCGCGGCGGCCCGGTTCTTGAGCAGGCTCCAGCGCTGGGCCGGCATACGCACCTCACGCCGGGTCGGCGTGGCGCCCGCGGTGGCCTCGCCGGTCGGGCTGGGCAGCGCCGGCGCCGCCGGCAGCCGGTCCATCCGGGCCATCCAGTACCGGCGGGCCTGCTTGTAGTCCATTGTGGACTCCAGGCCGACGGCCAGCGACATCACGTAGTCCCGCCAGCTCAGCGCCGGCTCCGGCAGCTCGGCCTCCAGGTCCGCGTAGTACGCGGTCAGCTCCGGCACCAGCACGTGCAGGTAGCTCCACGCGTCCACGATCAGCTGGTCGAGGCACAGGTGGACGCGGACCATGTTGCCCGGCATCTGGGTCAGCCGGACGTCCCACAGCGGGTAGTCGCCGGAGGACCGGGGCTGTTCGGCCAGCTGGGCGCGCAGCTGCTCCACCCGAGCTTGCGCGTCTTCGGTTGTACGCCAACGCAGATCGACCACGGGGATGGTGCGCTGCGCGGGATCGGCCAGCACCTGCTGCGTGGCGTCGGGCAGGATCACCGTGCGCAGCGCGTCGTGCCGGTCGACCAAGCGGTGCCACGCCAGCCGGAACCGGTCGACGTCAAGGCCTTCGCACTCCCACTCCCAGTACCGGTGGCAGCCGGCCGCGCTCAGCCCGACGATGTCGCCGCGCGCGATCCAGCGCTCCTGCTGCGTGTCGGTCAGCGGGAACGGCGAGAACCGGGCCGCCCGGTCGGTGACCATGCGCACCGCCGTCGGCGGCGCGGGCAGCTTCTGCCGGTCCAGCTTGCCGTTGGCCAGCCGCGGCAACGAGTCGGCGCGTACCAGCTGTTCGGGGATCTGGTGCGCGGCGAGTCGCCGGCCGGCGCGCGCCAGCACCGCCTTCGGCTCCCACGCGCGGTGGTCGGCCGGCACCAGGTAGGCGATCAGCCGTCCGTCGCGGGCGACCACGGCGACCTCGCGGATCTCCGGCAGGTCGGCGAAGACGGCCTCGATCTCGCCGACCTCGACCCGGACGCCGTGCACCCAGGTCTGGGAGTCCTCGCGCCCCAACGCCTCCAGCGAGCCGTCCGCGCGCCAGCGGCCGAGGTCGCCGGTGCGGAACAGGGTCGGGCTGGACTCCTCGACCAGGCTGGTCGGCACGAAGCGCTCGCTGGTCTCCGCGCCCAGGTTCAGGTAGCCGGTGCAGACGCCGTCGCCGGCCACATAGATCTCGCCGGCGGCGCCGACCGGGACCGGCGCGCGGTGCGCGTCCAGCAGGTACACCCGGGTGTTGGCGACCGGGTGGCCGGCGGACGGGCGGCGCAGCGCCAGCTCGGCCGTCGGCACGGCCGCGGAGGTCTCGTCGGCGCCGGTGGACGCGTCGTACGTGGACGTCACGACGGCGGCCTCGGTCGAGCCGTAGCTGACCGTCACGGCGAACGGCAGCTCCTTGCGGGGCCAGCGGCGGACCGGCTCGCCCAGCATGATCATGTACTGCAGGTCGCTCTCCTGCGTCCACGGCAGCGCGCACACCCGCTGCGCGAAGGAGGTGACCATCAGCGTGTGCGAGACCTGGTTGTCCCGCATCCAGTCCCTGGTCCGCTCGGGCGAGCCGGCGATGATCGCGTCGGCGATGTGCACCTGCGCGCCGGCCGCGACGAACGGCATCCACTCGATGCGACCGATGGCGAAGCCCGGCGCGCAGATCCAGGTGCCGCGGGACTCCGCGGTGATCCGGTAGGCCGCCGGCATCCAGTTCAGCATGTTGATCAGGCCGCGGTGGTCGGCCAGCGCGCCCTTGGGCACGCCGGTGGAGCCCGAGGTGTACACGACGTGGCTGGTCATCGTCGGCGCGATGACCACCGGCGGGTGCTCGTCCGGCTGCGCGGCCAACTCGGCGGCGTCGGTGTCCATCAGGACGGTCATCGGCACTCGCGCGCTGGCCCGCACGGTGTGCCGGGCGCGCGGCAGGCGGCCGGAGAGGCCGGAGTCGGTGATGATCGCGGCGGCGGCGGAATCCCGCACCATGTAGGCGATCCACTCGTCGTTGTCGGCCGGGTCCAGCGGCACCACGACGGCGGCGATGCGCAGCACGGCGAGCGTGGCGATGACGGCCTCGGGCGAGCGCTCCAGGAACAGCGCGACGGCGTCGCCCTCGGTGACGCCGCCGTCCAGCAGGTGCCAGGCGAGCTGGTTGGCCCGGGAGTCCAGCTCCCGGTAGGTCATCGTCGCGCCGCGGTAGGTCACCGCGACCGCGTCCGGCGTGGCCGCGGCGACGTCGGCGACCCGGGCCGCGAAGGAGCGCTGGTCTTCCCACTGGCGGGCGGTGTCGTTGAAGCCGACCACGATCCGGTGCCGCTCACTGGCCGCCAGGATGTCGAGGCGGGACAGCTCCACGTCCGGCTCGGCCATGATGCTGGTCATCAGCGTGGCCAGGTGGGCGGCGAACCACGCCATCGTCGCACTGTCCACAACGGACTCGTCGAAGCCCAGGGCCGGCATGCCGTCCGCGGACACCAGCAGGCTCACGGTGGCGTGCGGCCACGGCTGTGGGTCGGCGCCCCGCACGTAGCCGACGGTGAAGGCCGGTCCGGCCGAGTGCATCAGCTCGGTCATCGTGTCGACCGCGATCGGCTCGATGCCGGGCCGGTCCATGGCCGCGACCGCGACGGCGAACGACAACTCGCCGGCGGCGCGCACCCGCTGCGCCGTGGCCCGGTCGCCGGCCGGCGAGCCGACGACGATCTCCTGCTGGCCGGTGAACCGGCTGACCAGCGCGGCCAGCGCGACCAGCCAGCCGGCGTCGGCGTCGCCGCCGTAGTCACGCAGCGCGGCGACGGCCGAGACCAGCGCGGGGATCGGCACGGTGGCGGCGCGGAATTCCTGGTCAATGCGGGCAGTCGTGAACGGCAGGTCGACGTCGGCGGGCGCGTCGGCGAGGTAGGCCCGCCAGCGGTCGGTCGCGGACCCACCCTCGTTCGGTTCCCGCGCGGACTCCGCGCGCAGCGGAACGGAGATCGTCATGGCAGCTCCCATCACAGGTGCGTTTCCGACTCGGGTCCGCCACCGGGCGGTGACCAAGCCACTCGGCGAAGCTAGAAACGGGGAGTTAGCCCGGGGTTACAGCGCGGCCGGGCGGATAACCCCGGTCCAACCACGCGCGCGCACCCTCACGCGATGACCATCGACCGCACCGACACCCGGTCGCCGGGCTCCCACTGCCGGCGGCCGGTCTTCCTGCCGACCGGCCGGCTGTTCCTGCACGCGGCGAAGTGGCCCGGCCCCGCCGACGTGCCGCCGGCCCTGGTGCTGCACGGAATCTTCGAATCCTGGCGCACCTTCGCCCCGCTGGCCGCCGAACTGGCCGACAACCGCACCGTGTACTGCCTGGACCTGCGCGGTCACGGCGCGAGCGACCGGCCGGCCGAGGGGTACCGGTTCGCCGACTATGCGGCGGACATCCTGGGCGTCCTGGACGGTTTGTCGGCGCGGTTCCCCGAAGTAGATCTGGTGGGGCACTCGCTCGGCGCGAACGTGGCGTTGTACGCGGCGGCCGCCGGACATCCGGCGCTCGGTCGCGTGGTCGTGGTGGATCCGCCGATCCTGCGTGACGAGGACTGGCCCGGTTTGCGCGCGGCCATGCGGCACGAGTGGTGGTTGGCGCGGCGGCCCTGAACGAGATCGTGGCCTCGCTGGCGGGGGCGCGCGCTCGGGACGAGTCGTGGCTGCGGATGATCGCGGCGGCGTTGACGGACACCGCGGACGGGGTTTTCGAGGCGATGGTGGACGGCGAGCAGGAGCCCGTCGACTGGGCATCGGTGTTGAAGCCGATCACTGTGCCGGTGCTCGCGGTGGCGCCGGATCCGGGTGAGTCCGGCGGCCAGCTGGTCGGGGCGCGGTTGGCGGAGTTTCGGACGGCGTTGCCCGGGGCGCAGGTCGTGGTGGTGCCGGGAGCCGGGCATCACGTGGAGCTGGACCGGCCGGTGGAATTGCTGCGGTTGGTGGACGGGTTCTTGCGTCGGTGAGGTTGTCGGCCAGCAGACGCGCATCGACTGATCCACGATCGTGGATCAGTCGATGAGGACGGCGGCCGGAGTTCACGCCGCCCTGGCACCAGCCGCACTGGCGACGCCGGCCAGCAGGCTCTGCTGGCACAGGTGTTCCAGGCGCTCAAGGCGATGCAGCGCGATCTCCAGGGTGGTGCCCCAGGTCGTGGCGCCGTAACCGGCGACGAGCAGCGCGGGCGGGGTGTCCGAGGTCGGCATGTCCGTCAGGTCGCCGCGTACGGGAACGGCGAAGGCGTCCTCTCCCAGGCGGACCTCGTCGGCACCGCGACGCCAGGCCCTGGCGGCAATGGCCATGGCTACGGGCGGCTGCGCGTGCACAACGGCGTTGCACCGGGGCAGGGCGCGGTACAGCGCCGCGTGCAGCGCGGCCGCCGAGGCGGACGACGGGGACCGGCCAACGGCAGTGGCATCGGCGACGCGGATGCGGGCCACCTCCTGGCCGGCGGTGACGAGGGCCTCGGCGCCGTGGGGCAGGCGGATCGAGACACTGGCGGCGGCCAGGGTCCACCCCCGCCGCCGGAGCGACTCCGAGACCTCGGCCATGGTCAAGCACCGGAAAATGGGAGAACCGTCCAACGCCATGACTCCTCCTTGCCGTGCCTCGAAAGAGAGAAGGGCGCCCCCGGGAACCGGGGGCGCCCCGTCGGTCACGCCCGGTGGAACGCCGCGAGCACCTCCGCGAGCTCGGACGCGTTGTAGGTGACGAAGTAGTGGCCGCCGCCGGGCAGCACGGCCAGCCGCACCGAATAGGCGAACCGCTCCCACTCGGTGAACCGCTCCTCGAACCCGCGCGTGGCCTGGTCCTCGTCGCCGACGATGACGCGGACCGGGGCCCGCAGCTTCACCGGCGGCCGGCTCTCCCGGTCGAGGAAGAACCGCGACGCCTCGAGGAGGTCGTGCCAGACGATCTCCAGGATCGCGGCCAGGTCGGCCTCGCTGAGGGCGCCGTCGAAGCCGCCGAGCGACCGCAGGGCCTGGTAGAACTCCTCGGTGGGGCCGCCGTCGTCGATGCCGCGCCGGACGCTGACCTCGGGCTCCGGATCGGGCAGCAGCGCCCCGAGGTAGACGGCCTCGAGCTCGACGCCGCGTTCCTCGAGCAGCGCGGCGGCCTCCAGCACGAGCGTGGTGCCGGCGCACTGCCCGTACAGGGCGACCGGGCCGTCGATGCGCTCGATGATCTCCTCGGCCAGCAGCTTCGCGGACTCCGCGATCGGCAGCAGCGGCTCGTCCGGGCGGGACAGCTCGTGCCCGGGCAAGGCGGTGGACCACAGAGCGAACCGCTCGGGCAGGTTGTTGGCCAGCGGCTGGTACGACACGACGTTGCCGCCACCGAACGGAACGCACACCAGCGACACCGCCGGCCGCGCGGACGGCCGTGGCGACAGCAGGTGCAGCATCCGCGGCGCGCCACCGGCCGCGTCCGCCTCGGTCGAGTCCAGGAACGCGCCCAGCCGCCGCGCGGTCGGGTTCTTGAACAGCTCCACCACCGGCAGGCCGGGACGGATCTGCTGCACCACCCGGATCGCCTTGAACGAGTCGCCGCCGAGATCGAAGAAGTCCTCGTCGACGCCGATCGAGTCGACGCCGAGCAGCTCCTGCCACACCGCGACCACGTGCCGCTCGGAGTCGGTGGTCGGCGGTCCGCCGGTGCCGTCGGCGATGCCGTCGCGCCGGATCTCCGGCAGCGCCAGGCGGTCGATCTTGCCGTTGGGGCTGACCGGGATCTCGTCCAGCACGGCCAGCACCGGCGGGATCATGTAGCCGGGCAGCCGCTGCTCCAGCCGCTTGCGCACGTCGGCCAGGTCCAGCGCGCCGCCGGGACCGGCCACCACGAAGCCGACCAGGCCCTTGTCGCCGGCGTTGTCCCGGACCGCGACGACCGCGTCGGCCACCTGCGGGTGCTCCCGCAGCGCGGTCTCGATCTCACCCAGCTCTATCCGCAGTCCGTTCACCTTGACCAGGAAGTCCTTGCGGCCCAACAGCTCGATCTCGCCGTCGCGCCGCCACTTGGCCAGGTCGCCGGTGCGGAACACGCGCTTGCCCTGCCAGCGCGGGAACTTCTCCGCGGTCAGCTCCGGCCGGTTCAGGTAGCCCTTGGCCAGGCCGACGCCGCCGAGATACAGCTCGCCCGGCACGCCGACCGGCACCGGCTGCATGGCCTCGTCCAGGATGTATGCCTCCTGGTTGGCCATCGGCACGCCGTACGGGATGCTCGTCCATTCCGGATCCACCGCGGTGACCGGGTGGATGATCGAGTGAATGGACGCCTCCGTCGCCCCGCCGAGGCTGATCACGTTCAGATTCACCGCGTGCGAACGGATCCGGTCGGGCAGCGTGACCGGGATCCAGTCACCGCCCAGCCAGGCCACCCGCAGCGACGGCAGCGCGGTCGGCACGTTGTCCAGATGCTCCACCAGCAGTTCCAGCAGCGACGGCGCCGAGTTCCACACCGTGACGCCGTGTCGGACGAGCAGTCCGGCCCAGTGCACGGGATCCTTGGCCGCCTCCGGGTCGGGCAGGACCACGGTGCCGCCGCTGGTCAGCATGCCCAGCGTCTCGTACACGCACATGTCGAAGCTGGGTGAGGACAGGGCCAGTGCGCTGTCGCCGGGGCCGATGCCGAAGCGGCGGTTGAGGTCGGTCAGGTTGTTGACCACACCGCGGTGGGCCAGCCGGATGCCCTTGGGCGTGCCGGTGGAGCCCGAGGTGTAGATGACGTAGGCGATGTCCTCGGCCGAGTCGACGTGCACCTCGGGGCGAGCGTCGGACTCGGCTTGCAGCAGGTCCGCGTCGGCGACCAGGTCGATCACGGGAACCCCGGTCGGCGGCACGGCGTCGGCCACGGCCTGCTCGGTCACCACGGCGCAGAGGTCGGCGTCGGAGACCATGAACGTGAGGCGCTCGGCCGGGTAGTTCGGGTCGAGCGGCACGTAGCTCGCGCCGGCCTTGAGCACACCGAGGATCGCCGTGAGCAGCTCGGGGGTCCGGCGCAGCACCAGCCCGACCCGGTCGCCGCGGCGCACGCCGTGGCCGATCAGGTGGTGGGCCAGGTGGTTCGCGGCCGTGTCGAGCTCGCGGTAGGTGATCTCCGTGTCGCCGAACCGGGCCGCGATGCCGTCCGGCCGGGCGGTGGCCTGCTGCTCGAACAACTGGTGCAGGCCAAGGGTGTCCGGGAAGTCGTGCGCGGTCCGGTTCGGGACCAGCACCAGCTGGGTGTGCTCGGCCTCGGTCAGCACCGGCAGCGCCGAGATCGGCTGGTCCGGCGCGGCCACGGCGGCGTTGAGCAGCACCTGGTAGTGATCGAGGAAGCGGACCACGGTGTCGTGGTCGAACAGGTCGCCGCGGTACTGCACGCGGCCGCGCAGCCGGCCGTCGGTGACCCGGATCGCCAGCAGCAGGTCGAACTTGGCCGTGCCGGCGTCGTGCTCGACCGGCTCCACCACCAGGCCGTCCAGCTTCGGGCCCTCGTCCGGGGTGCTGTCGACCAGGAAGATCACCGGCGCCAGCGGGATGCGGCCCGGGTCGCGCACCGGCTGGAGCTCGTCGACCAGCCGCTCGAACGGCACGTTGGCGTTGGCGAAGGCGGCCACCGTGGTCTCCCGGACCCGGTCGACCAGCTGCCGGAACGTCGGATCGCCGGTCAGGTCGGCCCGCATCACCAGCGTGTTGACGAAGAACCCGATCAGCGACTCGACCTCCGGCCGCGGCCGGCCGGCGACCGAGGTCGACACCGCGAAGTCGGTCTGCCCGCTGTAGCGGCCCAGCAGCGCCATGAACGCGGCCAGCATGGTCATGTACAGCGTGGCCCGCTGCTCGCGGCCGAACTCGGTGACCGCGGCCACCTCCGGCTCGCCCATCCGGAAGTACGTGACCGAGCCGGTCGGCGTGGCCAGCGGCGGGTGCGGGCGGTCGGTCGGCAGGTCCAGCTCGGGCAGCCCGGCCAGCTGCCGCCGCCAGTACTGGAGCTCGCCCTTGATCCCGTCGCCGGACAGGAACTTCTGCTCCCAGATGGAGAAGTCCGGGTACTGCACGGGCAGCGGCGGCAGGGCCGACGGCCGGCCCTGCTTGTGCGCCGCGTACAGCTCGGCCAGCTCCTCGTAGAACAGCCGCATCGACCAGCCGTCGGTGGCGATGTGGTGCATGTTCATCAGCAGCACGTGGTGCCGCGGGTCCATCCGGATCAGGCTGGTCCGGATCACCGGCCCGGCGGCCAGGTCGAAGGGCTTGCCGCCGTCTTCCAGCACGTAGCCGATGAGCTCCTGCTCACGCTCCTGCTCGGCCCGGCCGGACAGGTCGACGAGGTCGAAGTCCAGCTCGATGTGCGGCTCGACGATCTGGAACGGGCTGCCGTCGCGGGAGCCGAACCGGGTCCGCAGCGACTCGTGCCGGTCCACGATGGCCCGCAGGCTGCGCAGCAGCGCGCCCACGTCGAGGTCGCCGCGCAGCCGCACCGCGATCGGGCAGTTGTACGCGGGGCTGCCGGGCTGGAGCTGGTCGACGAACCACAGCCGGGACTGGGCGTAGGACAACGGGATTCCGGCCGTGCCGACGGGCCGCGGCTCGATCCGGTTCTCCGCCGCCTTGGTGCCGGCCTGCCAGCGCACCAGCGCGTCCAGCAGGGCGCGCTGGCGGCGGGTCAGCCGGGCGATCCGGTCCGTGACCGCGGGATCGTCAACCAGCGGCAGGAGATCGGCGATCTCGCTCATGACATGTTTCCCTTCAGGACGCTTCCACGACCAGGTCGTGCTCGGGCAGGTCCACCGACGGGTAGCCGGGCAGCGGGAACTGCGCGCACAGCTCGGCCACGGTGGCGGCGACGCGGGAGCGCACCCGTTCCGGCAGTCGGTACTCGGTGTCGGACAGCGGCTCCACCGCGCCCAGCACGGTGTCGAACAGCTCCGCGCAGCGGCCCATGTCGGCCGGGGTCATGCCGCGGGTGGCCAGCGTGTTGGTGCCCAGCCGCAGCCCGCTCGCCACCTGCGGCGGCTTGGTGTCCCACGGGATCCGGTTCTTGTTCACCAGGATTCCGCACGACTCGAGGGCCTGCTCGGCCACCGTGCCGGTCATGCCGGCGGCCAGCACGTCCAGCAGGACCATGTGGTTGTCGGTGCCGCCGGTCAGCACCCGGTAGCCCAGGTCGCCCAGCTGCGCCGCCAACGTGCTGGCGTCGGTGGTGATCCGGCGGGTCAGCGCGTGGAACTCCGGCGACATCACGTACTGCATGGCCCTGGCCTTGGCCGCGATCGAACCGGGGTTGGGTGTGCCCTGCGCCAGCGGGAAAACGCTGCGCTGCAAGTTGGCCCGGAACGTGCGTTTGGTCCCGGGCACGTACGCGTCGGCGTCGCGGCCCATCAGGATCAGGCCGCCGCGCGGCCCGCACAGCTGCTTGTACGTGCTGGTGGTGGTGATGTGCGCGTGGTCGATCGGGCTGACGTGCTCGCCGGTGGCGACCAGGCCGGCGATGTGCGAGATGTCGGCCAGCAGGATCGCGCCGACCTCGTCGGCGATCTCCCGGAACCGGGCGAAGTCCAGCTCCCGCGGGTACGCGCTGGCCCCGCAGACCAGGATCTTCGGCTGGTGCCGGTGGGCCAGCTCGGCGACACGGCCGTAGTCGATGCGGCCGGCGCCGTCCAGACCGTACTCGACGGCCGTGAAGTACTTGCCGGTCACCGAGACCGGCGAGCCGTGCGTGAGGTGGCCGCCGTTGTCCAGGCCCAGCCCCAGAATCGTGTCGCCCGGCGCCAGCAGTCCGAAGTAGACGGCCAGGTTGGCCGCACTGCCGGAATGCGGCTGCACGTTGGCGTACTCGGCTCCGAAGGCCAGCTTGGCCCGCTCGACGGCGATCCTCTCGACATCGTCCAGCACGCCGCAGCCGGCGTGGAAGCGCCGCCCCGGGTAGCCCTCGGCGGTGATGTTGGACAGCGCGCTGCCGGCGCAGGCCAGCACCGACGGCGGCGCCAGCGTGGTGGACGCGACCATGGCCAGGCTGTTCGACTGGGCGTGCAGATCCTCGGCCAGCAACCGGTAGAGCTCGGGATCCTCCTCGTACAGGCTGCGCACGGCATGCTCGGCGAGCACGGACGGCGCCGCGTCGACCGGCTGGCGCAGCCGCCTCAGGTTCGATGTTGGGCTCATGTCGTCCACTCCTTAGCGGTCATGCGGCGGCGGACGCCCGGTCCGACACGGTGGTTCCCAGCCCTTCCGCCATGCGGCGGGTCATCTCGCCGATGAGGGGGCGCGTGGTCGCGAAGTTCAGGCGCAGGAAGCCTTCCCGGCCGAACTCGATGCCGTCGGTGGCGGCGAGGCCGCCCTCGCGCAGCACCTGTCCGGCCAGGTCCCCGCCGAACCGGTCGGCCACCCGCCGGCAGTCCAGCCAGGCCAGGTAGGTGGCGGCCGGCGGGGTGAAGCCGATCTCCGGCAGCTCGGTGGCGATCAGCCGGGACAGCAGCCGCCGGTTGTCGCCGAGATACCGCAGGGTGTCGTCGAGCCAGCGCCCGCCCCTGGTGTACGCGGCTTCCGTCGCGGCAACGCCCAGGATGCCGACGCCGTCGCGCTGCCGGGTCGGCTGCGCCAGCAGCGCCTCCAGCACGTCCGCGCTGCCGGGAATGCCGAAGGCGCACTTGAGACCCGCGATGTTCCACGCCTTGCTCGCGGACACCGCGGTCAGCGTCCGCGTCCGGTGCGCGATCGGCGCGAACGGGTGGTGCCGCCGGCCCGGGTACACCAGCGGACTGTGCACCTCGTCGCACACCACCGGCACGTCGTAGGCGTGAGTGATCTCGGCGATCATGGCCAGCTCGGCCCGGGTGTGCAGCGCCCCGGTCGGATTGTGCGGGCTGCACAACAGGTACGCGCTCACGCCGTCCCGGCAGGCCCGTTCGACGCCGGCGATGTCGATCTGCCACCGGCCGTTGCGCTGCGCCATCGGATTGCCGACGATCTCGCGGCCGCGTTCCCGCAGCGCCTCGAAGAACCCGGGATATCCCGGCACGTCGACGAGGATCGCGTCGCCCGGCTTGCTGAAGGCGTCGATGCCGGCCTCCACCACGCGCATCACGTCCGCGTAGTAGAGGATCCGGTCGGTCGGCACCGACCAGTCGAACCGGTCGCGCAGCCAGTCCGCGAGCGCGCGCTGCGCGGGGCTGTCCGCGGTGAACGAGTAGGCGTAGCCCAGGTCCCCGCCGGTCACCACGAGCCGGTCGCCGATCGCCGTCAGCAGCTCCTGGGCGACGGGCAGATCCATCTCGGCGATGTGCGACGGCAGCACGTGGTGGCCGTGACGGCGCCACTTCTCGCTGGTTCGCTGGTGCAACACGGACAGCACCGCCGCCGGGTCACGCGCGCCGAGAAGTCGCCCTCTGTCGGTCACTGGGTCCTCCTCGCTCACTGGCCGCGACGCTGCTGGTCCAGCGTCATCGAGCGAGAAAACTAGGCAGGTCCCGTGACGGTTCGGTTATCTCAGCTCCACCGGAAGCCCGAGGAACCGCTGGAGGTCGCGGACCTCGGCGCGGATGCCGGCCATCGTGCGCTTGGCCAGGTCCCCGAACGGTTCCAGCTCGACCTCGAACCGCTTCGCCTTGCGCACCAACCGCCACAGCCCGACCACGCGGCCGTCGACCAGGATCGTCGGCTGGATGAAACCGCCGCCGGCCTGGATCAGCGGATCGTGCTTCTCGTCCACGACAAGGGTTCGGCTCTCGTAGCCGAGCAGGTACGTGTCGAAGTGCCCGAGCAGCCGCACGCCGCCGGCGTTCTCCTCGATCGGCACGGCGGCCGGCACCCAGCACCGCCGCCCCGCCGCCTCGACCTCGACCAGTTCCGGGGACAGCGCCTCGAACGCCGCGCGGGACGGCACGATCGGCAACCCGGCCCAGGACGCGAAGTCGTCAGGAGTGGCCGGCGCGTGGCCGATCAGGTAGCGCCGGGCCAGCTCGACGACGGCCTCGTCCTCGGACATCGCCGGCGTCGGCCCGGCCCAGTCGGCCAGCAGCGTGTACGTCGCCCGGTCCGCGCCGACATCCGGCCCTCGGCACACGACCCCGGTCATTCCCGCGTACATCAGCAGATGCGCCGGGGCCTGGCTGCGCGGATCGAGCGGCACGCCGCAGGACGCCAGGCGGGACACCAGTTCGTCGCGCTGCAACGGCTCCCCGTCGCCGAGCACCTTGCGCAGCCCGTCGACGGCCGCCTCCAGTGCCCGGTCGTCCAGGCCGAGTTGCTTGCGGCGTCCGGCGTAGCCGGCGGCGAAGCGGGGCCCGAGCAGCCCCAGCACCCAGCCGACGTCCTCGGCCGCCAGCATGTGCAGTGTGCCCCGCATCGCCCAGGTGCGAATCAGGGTCCGGTCCACATTGCACGCGGCGTCGACATCGGCCTGCACCACGCCCGCGACCGTGCGCACGCGTACCGCGAGGCGGTTCGCCTTGACGTCCTGCGCCTGTAGGCCGACGACCCGGCACACGGCATCGACGACGGACTCGGACCGGGGCCCGAACAGGCCCTGGGCGGTGCCCCGGGCCGCGCGGGTGGCGGCCGCGCCCAACACGACTGGCATCGGCCAAACATAGGTGCACCGCCCGATCGGCCCAACCGCAGGGGTAACCGGCGGAAAACCGCGAAGGCTTGTCATCCGGGGTGGCGAACTCTCGCGAACGGAGCCGACATGAACTCGAGCAAGGACTGGCTGGTCAATCTCACACCCCAGCGGACCGGCCGGCTCAACCTGCTCTGCCTGCCCTTCGCCGGCGGCGGCAGCAGCGCGTACCACTCGTGGCCGGCCGCGCTGCCGCCGGACGTCACGGTCTGGGCGGCGCGGCTGCCCGGCCGGGAGAGCCGCCTGCTGGAGCCGCCGCTGGCCTACCTCGAGGAGATGGTTCGGGAGCTCGTGCAGGCCGTCAAGCCGCTGGCGACCATCCCGTACGTGCTGTTCGGGCACAGCATGGGCGCACTCATCGGCTACGAGATGGTGCGCCGGATCCGGTACATGGGCGGACCCATGCCGGAGAGCCTGATCGTCTCCGGCTGCGGCGCGCCGCATCTGCCGGCGCCGGGCAAGCCCCTGCACACGTTGCCGCACAACGAGTTGGTCGCCGCGCTGCGGGACTACGGCGCGACACCGCAGGCCCTGCTGGACAATCGCGAGCTGCTTGACCTCTTCCTGCCGACGCTGCGCGCCGACTTCAAGGCCGCCGAGACCTACCGGCACCGGCCCGGCATGCCGCTGTCCTGCCCGATCACCGTGCTGCGCGGGGATTCCGACGTCGAGGTGACCGCCGAGCACTGCGACGGCTGGGCCGAGCTCACCTCCGGCCCGTGCGACCAGCACTGCTACGTCGGCGGGCACTTCTTCATCGACACCGCCCGTGACCAGGTGCTCGGCACGATTGCCGGGCTGCTGGCCGGCTGCGCGGCGTAACCGCCGCCGAACTGAGCGTCCCTACCGTAACCCCAGCCCCGTACCGCGCGCGTTGAGGAGTCAGTGCCGTGACCATAATTCCGAAGATCGTGTCCATCAACGGATCCGAGCGTGATGGCAACACCGCCGACGTGCTGCGCTACGCCGCGACGGTCGCGGAGCGCCGCGGCGCCCAGTGGGACTTCATCGACCTGCGCGAGATGAGGATGCAGCGCTGCGGCCCCTGCGGCGACTGCAACGACCGGGCGCTACCGTGCGCGCAGACCGACGACGTGCCCATCGCGGTGAGCAAGATGATCGCCGCCGACGGCATCGTGTTCGCCGCACCCGTGCACGGCTTCGGCACCGCCAGCCTGATGCAGACGTTCATCGAGCGGGCCGGCGTCGGCTACCTGCGCTTCGACCGGCCGCTGTCCAACAAGGTCGCGGGCGTGATCTCGGTCGCCCGGCGCTACAGCGGCGGCGAGGTCTGGGCGCAGCTGACCGTCAACGCCCTGCTGAACCGCATGATCGTGGTGGGCAGCGGGTTCCCGTGTGAGGTGCAGGCACTGCACAAGGGCGACGCGCACAAGGACGACGAGGGCCTGACCAACGTCGGCCGGATGGTCGAGCGCATGATCGACATGATCTTCCTGCTGGCCGAGCACCGCGAACTGACCGGCAAGGAGACGCTGTCCGTCGGCGACCGCAACGAGCGCGTCGGCCTGCCGCTCAACGAGCTGCAGGAGCACCTGTGAGCCGCCCGGGCGACGCCGAGTTCTGGCAGGACTACGCCTCGGTGCTCGCTCCCTACCAGGCGGGCACGGTGACCGACGCGGAGCTGACCGCGTGGCACGAACGCCGGCTGGCCGCGGTCCTCGACCACGTCACCGCGCGATCTCCCTTCTACCGCCGCCACTTCGAGGGCATCGACGTCTCGACGATCACGCCGGAGACGCTGTCCCGGCTGCCGTTCACCACCAAGGCGGACCTGCGCCGGGAGATGTTCGACGTGCTCTCCGGCACGCCCGCGGACGCGGCGATCTACTACGAGACCACCGGCACCACCGGCGTTTCCACGCCGTGTCCGCGCAGCGCGCGGGACATCAAGGCGAGCAACGCCGCCGTCGAGGAGTCCTGGCGGCGGCTGTTCCGCGAGCACTTCGGCGACCGCAAGCCCGTCGTCGGCCTGATGGGGCCGTCCGAGCTGTACGCGTTCGGCGACGTGTTCAGCGACGTCACCGCGAACCTCGGCGCCTGCCACGTGAAGATCTGGCCGGAGTCGCCGCGGGTGGGTTTCCGCAAGGCGCTGCGGCTGATCAAGGAGCTCAACGTCGAGGTCATCGTCTGCGCGCCGGCACTGTGCCTGAGCCTGGCCAAGGCGGCGCTGCACTTCGGCCTGTCGCTCGACGAGCTGAACATCAAGATGTTCCTGGTGCTCGGCGAGATCTGCACGCCGGAGTTCCGGGCCAACGTCGGCTCGCTGTGGAAGCAGGCGACGGTGTACCCGACGCTGTACGGCTCCCAGGAGGCGCTGTGCATCGCGACCGGCGCCAAGACCGGGCAGCTGCACCTGTCGCAGCTGAACTACATCGCCGAGCTGGTCGACCCGGACACGGGCGAGCTGCGCGGCGCCACCGGCGAGGGCGAGCTGGTGCTGACCATGCTGGTCGACGGCATCAAGCCGCTGATCCGTTACCGCACGGCCGATCTGGTGCGGATCGACCCCGCCCCCGACGGCTCTGCACTGCCGGGGCCGGTCGTCGAGGTGATCGGCCGGGCCGCCGACCGGATCGCGCTGGGCGAGCGGCTGCTCCAGCCGGCCGAGCTGGAATCGACCGTGCTGGAAGGGGTCCGCGGCTGCCTGGGCTACCAGGTGGTCATCGACCGGGCGCCGACCGGGGCCGACATCGTCACCGTGCGGCTGGACCTGCTGCCCGAGATCAGCGGCGACCCGGTCGCCGTCCGCGCCGGCATCGCCGAGCGGCTGCGGGACCGGGCCGGCGTGCACGCCGACGTTGCGGTGGAGGCCGAACTGGACCCCATCACCAACACCGGCGCGTTCGTCAGCTGGAAGGCGGCCCGGATCCTGGACCTGCGCACCGAACCGGACGCCGCCGTGCTCGCCGCCCGCAAGGTGCGCCTCCAGTACTCGATCACGACGTGAGCGGGCCGAGGAGTACGTGATGAGCGAAAGTGGCACAGCCGCCGTACGCACGGTCCGGCGTCCCGTCCCCACGGTCGGGGCGCTCGACGCCTACGTCGCGCTCGCCGGGCGCTTCGGCCCGGCACAGGTCTGCCTGCTGGAGTCGGCCGGCGGTCCCGCCGACGACTGCCGCCACAACGTGCTGGGCTTCGGCGAGCTGCTCGCCGTCTCGGTGACCAGGGGCGAGGTGCTGGTCACCGGGCCGGACGAGCTGCGGGAGCTGGTGCTGGCGGCGACAGCGCCGTGGCTGGAGTGCGCGTTCGGCGTGCAACGGCTGCGCACCAACCGAACGCTGTGGGACCTGCTGCGCGCGGTCGAGTCCGTCTTCGACGCGGAGCGCTCGGCGACGAGCTTCGAGTTCGGGTTCTTCGGGTTCTTCGGCTACGACACCGCGCACTACATCGAGGAGCTGCCGTTCCTGGTGCGCCGGGGCCAGCAGGTGCCGGACGTGCATCTCGTGCTGTACCAAGGCGTGCTGCGCGAGGACCTGGCGACCGGCCGCAGCGAGCTGCTCGTGCACCAGTCCGCGCGCTGGCCCGACCTGGACGTTGACGAGGTGGCGGCCCTGCTCGGGACGGCCGGCACGCCACCAGCTCCCGGCGAGCAGGACGTCACCGGCACCGACGACGACGTCGAGCGCGAGGCGTATCTGTCCCATGTGGACAAAGCGTTGCAGCACATCGCGATCGGCGACATCTACCAGGTGCAGATCGGTCACGAGCTGACCCTCCACAGCGAGGCCACGCCGCTGGAGGTCTACCAGCGGCTGCGGGCCCGCAACGCCTCGCCGTACATGTGCCTGGCGCCGGTGCGGGAGCACACCGTGGTCGGGGCCAGCCCGGAGCTGTTCGTCCGGCTGGTCGACGGCGAGGTCGTCATGCGGCCGATCGCCGGCACCATCCCGCGCGGCGTGCTCGACGACCACGCCGCCGGCGCGAAGCTGCGCAACGACCCCAAGGAGATCGCCGAGCACGTGATGCTCGTCGACCTGTGCCGCAACGACATCGGCCGGATCTGCGCGCGGGACACGCTGGGCGTGCGGGACGAGATGGTGGTGGAGCAGTACAGCCACGTGCTGCACCTGGTGTCCACCGTCGTCGGCCGGATCGAGCCCGGCACGCACGCCTTCGACGTGATCGCGGCGATGTTCCCGGCCGGCACCATGACCGGGGCGCCCAAGATCCGGGCGATGGAGATCATCGAGGAGGTGGAGGCGCAGCGGCGGGGCCTGTACGCCGGCGCGCTCGGCCTGATCGGGCTGGGCGGCTACCTCAACCTGTCGCTGTGCATCCGCACGCTGGTGCACAACGACGGCGCCTATCGCACCCGCGCGTCGGCCGGCGTGGTGGCCGACTCGGACGCCGACCGGGAGTGGACCGAGACGCTGGCCAAGTCCAGCGCCGCCTACTGGGCAGTGACCGGAAAGGAGCTGCTGCCGTGAAAGTCCTCTTGGTGGATGCGTTCGACAGTTTTGTCTACATCATCCGCCAGTACCTGCTGACCGCCGGCGCGGAGCCGGTGGTGCTGCGCTCCAACGAGGTCAACGAGACCGTGATCCGGACCATGCGGCCGGACGCCATCCTGCTCGGCCCGGGCCCCGGCCACCCGTCGGAGTCCGGGCACGTGGACATCGTGCGGGCCTTCGGCGAGCTGGTGCCGATCTTCGGCGTGTGCCTCGGGCACCAGGCGATCGGCATGGCCTTCGGCGGTCAGGTGGTTCCCGCGCGCCACCTGATGCACGGCAAGACCAGCCAGGTCCGGCACGACGGGAGCGGGGTCTTCGGCGGCATGCCGCCGGAGTTCTCCGCGACCCGGTACCACTCGCTGGTGGTGGTGGAGAACACCGTGCCGCCGTGCCTGGAGATCAGCGCGTGGTCCACCGACGACCGGTACGTGATGGGGCTGCGGCACCGATGGCTGCCCATCGAGTCGGTGCAGTTCCACCCGGAGAGCATCCGCACCGAGGACGGACTGCGGCTGTTGCGGAATTTCGTGGCGAACTGCGTGGACTTCCCGTCCTGGCGCGGGTCGGGCGCGGTCGACGTGCTGGCAAGGAGGAACTTGTGACCACCGTGATCCTGTTGCAGGAACACACCACGCGGGATCAGCTGTCCGACGTGGTCGATCGACTGTCCGATGTGGACAAGTCGCCGAACGTGCACTCGGACACCCTGGTGTCCACCTCGGCCTCGGCCGCCGCCGCCCGCGATGCGGTCGGCGCGCTGCCCCAGGTCGTGCACGTGCAGGGGCTGACCGCGGACTATCCGAAGGCGGCGCTGGGCGCGCGGCACGGCATGTCCAAGGTGCGGCTGGGTTCGTCGGTGATCGGCGGGAACGGCTTCACCGTGATCGCCGGGCCGTGCTCGGTGGAGACGCCGGACCAGATGATGCGGACGTCCATGGCCGTGCGGGCGAGCGGGGCGCATGCGTTGCGGGGCGGCGTGTTCAAGCCCCGGACGTCGCCGTACGCGTTCCAGGGGCTCGGCCGTGACGGCCTGTCGCTGGCGCTGGAGGCCCGCGAGGCCACCGGGCTGCCGTTCGTCACCGAGATCATGGACCTGCGTGACCTGCCGCTGCTGGCCGAGTCCGTGGACATGTTGCAGGTCGGGGCCCGGAACATGCAGAACTACAGCCTGTTGCGCGAGATCGGCAGCACCCGCGTGCCGGTGCTGCTCAAGCGGGGGCTGGCCGCGACCATCGACGAGACCCTGATGGCCGCCGAGTACCTGCTCGACGGCGGCAACGAGCAGGTCGTGCTGTGCGAGCGGGGCATCAGGACGTTCGAGTCGAGCTACCGGTTCACCCTGGACGTCGCGGCCCTGACCGTGCTGCGGGAGCGGACGCACCTGCCGGTGATCGTCGACCCCAGCCACGCGGCCGGGGCCAGCGGCCGGGTGATCCCGCTGGCTCTCGCGGCGGCGGCCTGTGGGGCGGACGGCATCATCGTGGAGTCGCACTGCGACCCGTCGGTGGCCAAGTGTGATGGGGCACAAGCACTTCCGGTCGAACAGCTGCCGGACCTGATGCGCCGGCTCCGCTTCGCGGTGGCCTCGGCGGATCGCCGGCTCGTGCTGAACTCGCCGGCCCCGCAGCGACAGGCGGCCGTGCTGTACGGACAGGAGGTGACCCAGAAGGCCAGCTGAGGCCGGTGGTTGACGAGGCCCCGTGTGCTCGAAGCACACGGGGCCTCGCGCTGTCGCTGTCCGGCGCTGTCCGGCGCTGCCGCCGCCCGAGCCGCCACACACGAAAGCCCGGGCCCTTCGTGCGGGCCCGGGCTCTCGGCACTGCGGCTACTGCTGGACGGTGGTCTCCAGCTCGCTGAGCATGGCGGTCACCGCGGACTCGGACATGCCCTCGACGCGGGCCAGGCAGGCGAGCAGGAGCTCACGGGCCTCGGCCTGGCGCTCCTCCACCGCGACGGCGAGGCGGGCGACGGTGGGCTTGTCGAAGACGATGTCGACGGTCAGCGCGACGGCGCAACGCTCCCGTATGCGGCCGATGGCCTGGATGGCCAGCAGGGAATGGCCGCCAAGGCCGAAGAAGTCGTCGTCGCGGCCGACGGCCGGCACACCGAGCAGGTCGGACCAGATGTCGGCCAGCGTGTGCTCGAGGGGACCGCGCGGCGGCTCGCCGACGGAGGTGGGGCCGCCGACGGGCAGCCGGGTGAGGGCGGCACGGTCGACCTTTCCGTTGGGGGTCAGGGGGAATTCGTCGACGACGACGAAGTGGGCCGGCACCATGTAGGACGGCAGCCGGCCGCCGGCGTGCTCGCGGAGCTCCTCGGCCGTCGGCGGAACGACGCCGTCGGCCGGGGTGAGGTAGCAGACGATGCGCTGGTCGTCGCGGCCGAAGGCGACCAGGGCGGCCAGGGCCCGGCGAATGCCCGGGTGGTCGGCGGCCACGGTCTCGATCTCGCCGAGCTCGATGCGGAAACCGCGCAGCTTGATCTGGTTGTCGATACGGCCGCAGTACTCGACGGTGCCGTCGGGACGCTGGCGGACCAGGTCTCCGGTGCGGTAGACGCGGGCGCCGTCGAGGCTGACGAAGCGCTCGCCGGTGAGCTTGGCGCGGCCGAGGTACTCGCGGGCCAGGCCGGCGCCGCCGATGTGGAGTTCGCCGACGGCGCCGATCGGCGTGGTGCGCTGGTAGCGGTCCAGCACGTGCAGGGTGGTGTTGCCCAGCGGCGTGCCGATCGGCGGCGCGGAGTGGCCGTCCTCGGCGACGATCTGGTGCATGGTGGCGAAAACGGTCGCCTCGGTCGGGCCGTAGAGGTTCCACACGGCCGGCACCCGGTCGAACAACGCGCCGGCGACGGCGGCCGGCATGGCCTCGGAAGTGCACAGGGCCAAGCGAAGTTGGCCCCGGCCGAGGCCGGCGTCGACCAGCAGCTGCCAGGTGGTCGGCGTCGCCTGGAGGACCGTGGTGCGGCTCTCGACGAGCAGCGACAGGAGCCGGCCGCCGTCGGCGGCGGCCTCCTTCGGCGCGACATAGACGCTCGCGCCGAACACCAGCGGCATCAGCAGCTCGGGCACGGCCATGTCGAACGACGGGGACGTGACGGTCAGCTGCACATCCCCCGGCGTGAGGGAAATCCGCTCCTGCATGCTGTAGAACAGGTTCACCGCGGAGCGGTGCTCGATGACCACGCCCTTGGGGCGGCCGGTCGAGCCCGACGTGTAGATCACGTAGGCGGTGTCACCGGGCAGGTTCAGCGGCTCGGCGTCGAAGCCGGCCGCGTCGACGGTGTCGATCACGGTCACGGACGGCGCCTCGAACGGCAGCGTCTGGCCGCCGGACGTCACGAGCGTGCGCAGGCCGGTGTCGGACAGCATGTACTCCAGCCGGGCCACCGGATACGTCGGGTCGAGCGGCACGTACGCGGCGCCGGCCTTCAACACACCGAGCAGCGCGACCAGCGCCTGCGACGACCGGTCGAGGCACACACCGATGAGCTCGCCGGGCTCGGTTCCGTTGGACCACAACAGGTTCGCCAGCCGGCTGGCGGCCTCGTCCAGCTCACGGTAGGTCAGCGAGCCGGCCGCGCAGCGCACGGCCACCGCATCGGGCGTGCGACCGGCCTGCGCGCTGATCAGCTCGTGTAGCGCGGAATCCAGCGGATATTCGGCGGCGGTGTCGTTCCACCGCTCGATGGTGGCGAGTTCGTCGGCGGTCACCAGTGGCAGCTCGGACAGCCGCTGGTCGAGGTCGGCGGCGAAGCCACCGAGCACCTGCTGGTACCGGCCGGCCATCCGGCGGGCGGTCTCGGCCGAGAACAACGCGGTGTTGTACTCCAGGCGCCCGACGAGCTCGTCGCCGACCTCCTCCAGCACGATCTCGAACTCGACCCGGGCGGTGCCGTTGGCGACGCCGCGCGGCACCATGACCACGCCGTCGCCCAACGGCATCTCGGTCTCGCTGACCGGTGTGTTGCCGAAGCCGAACATGGCCTGGTACACGGGATTGCGACTCGGGTCGCGCAGCTCGACGAGCTCCTCGACCAGCTGCCCGAACGGCAGGTCCTGGTGGGCGAAGCCGTCGAGCGTGACGCCGGCGACCTGGGTCAGGAACTCCCGGCAGGTCGGGTCGCCGGACAGGTCGGCGCGCAGCGGGATGGTGTTCAGGAACGCGCCGATCATCGTCTGGGTCTCGGCCCGCCCCCGACCGGAGACCGGCACGCCGACGGTGACGTCCTCCTGGCCGCTGTGCTTGCCGAGCAGCACGTAGTACGCGGCCAGCAGTGTCATGAACAGGGTGTGCCCGGCGCCCCGGCTGAGCTCCCGCAGCGACGCGGTCACGCCGGCCGGCACGGTGAACCACTGGGTGGCGCCGTCGTAGGTCTGCTTGGGCGGCCGCGGCAGGTCCACCGGCAGGTCGAGGTCGACCGCGCCGGCCAGCGTCTGCCGCCAGTACGAGACGAGATCGGCCCGGCGCCCGACCAGGTTTTCTCTTTGCCACACGGCGAAGTCGGCGAACTGGATCTCGACCGGTGGCAGGCCGGACGGCTGCCCGGTGCGCACCGGCTCGTACAGCGCGGCCAGTTCCTCGGCCAGCACGCCGAACGACAGTCCGTCCACAATGGAGTGATGGCCGACCCAGACCAGCAGGTGGTCGGTCTCCGACCGGGTGACCAGCACGGTGCGCACGAGCGACCCGTTGTCCAGGTCGAACGCCGTCCGCACCAGCTCGAAAGCCTTGTCCTGCAAGGCTTCCTCGGTCGCCCCGGTCAGGTCCACCCGCTCCAGCAGGGTCCGCGCCCGGGACGCCGGCACGATCTGCTGCACCAGGCGGTCGTTGTCCAGCACCAGCCGGGTGCGCAGCACCTCGTGCCGGGCGGTGATCTCGGTCAGCGCGCCGGCCAGCGCGTCGACGTCGACCGGGCCGGTGATCCGGAACGAGAACGGGGCGTTGTAGGTGGGCAGTCCCGGCTGCATCCGGTCCATGAACCAGAACTGCTCCTGCACGTAGGACGCCGGCAGGGGCCGGCCGTCCCGCGGCACCGCGACCAGCGCCGCCGCCTCGTCCCGCGGGCCGGCGCTGACCTTCTCCCGGGCGCGGGCGAGCACCTCGGCCCGCTGTTGGGGACTGAGCGCGGTCAGACGCGCCAACGCTTTGCTCACGACAGGTTCCTTTCCATGCCGCGGCTCAGGCCGCGTCCGAGTCAGCCAGCACGCCGTCCGACAGCTCCATCAGCGCCACCGCCATGGCGGTGGCCAGCGGACCGGTCTCCGGTTCCGCCACAATCGCCGCGCTCAGCTCGCGCGGGGTCGTCCTGGTCAGCACCGCCCGCAGGCCGACGTCCACGCCGAGCACCTCGGTGAGCTGGCCGGCCAGCCGGGTGCCGCGCAGCGAGTCCCCGCCGAACTGGAAGAAGTTGCTGTCCAGCCCGACTTCCTCCAGTTCCAGCACCAGCGCGTAGAACTCGGCGACGACCTGCTCCAGCGGCGTCGCCTCCCCGTCGTCGACGGCGTCGACCTCGTGCCGTTCGGCCAACGCGGTCAGCGCCAGCCGGTCCACCTTCACGTTGCGGGTCAACGGCAGCTCGTCGAGCAGCCGGATGTCCGCCGGCACCAGGTAGCTCGGCAGCCGCTCGGACAGGAACGCCGTCAGGTCGGCCACCTCCAGCTCGCTGGAAGGCACCACGAACGCGGTCAGCCGCCGCCCGCCGCCGGCCGAGGCCGGCGCGACGACCACGGCCGCGTCCACGGCCGGGTGCCGGGCCAGCGTCGACTCGATCTCGCCGAGCTCGACGCGGTAGCCGTTGATCTTCACCTGGAAGTCGTCCCGGCCGAGGATCTCGATGTTGCCGTCGGGCAGCAGCCGGCCGAGGTCGCCGGTGGCGTACACCCGCTCGCCGGTGCCCGGCAGCCGGAAGAACTTGGCCGCCGTGCGCTCCGGGTCCCGCCAGTAGCCCTGGGCCAGGCCGATCGGGCTGCCCACGACCATCTCGCCGGTGGCCCACTGCGGCCGTGGCCTGCGGTGCTCGTCGAGGATGTGGTAGCGCTGGTTGTTCAGCGGGCGGCCGTACGGGATGGAGACCCAGTCCTTGTCGATCTCGCCGATCTCGAAGATGATCGACCAGTTGATCGTCTCGGTCGGGCCGCCGGAGCCGATCACCGCCACGTTCGGCGCGACGGCGCGCAGCCGGTCGGGCAGCGTCAGCGGGATCCAGTCGCCGGCGAGCACCTGGTAGCGCAGGCTGTCCAGCGGTGCGCCGCCGGTGGTCTCGATCCGGGTCACCACCGTCTCGATCAGCGCCGGCACCGCGCCCCAGATCGTCACCTTGTGCTCGCGCACCAGGTCCGCCCAGTGGTCCGGGTCGGGGCTGCTCGACGGCGCCGGCAGCACCAGCGCGCCGCCTGCGGTCGGGATGCCGAACACGTCGTAGATCGACATGTCGAAATGCAGGCCTGCGGTCATGATGCCGCGATCGGACGGGCCGATGCCGAAGCGCTTGTTGATGTCGTACACGTGGTTGGCGGCGGCCCGGTGGTCGACCATCACGCCCTTGGGCATGCCGGTCGAGCCGGACGTGTAGATGACGTATGCGAGGTCGGTCGGCTCCTGCGCCGACGGCAGCGGCGAGTCGTCGACGTCGTCGAAGTCGCGGTCCACCACCAGAACCCGGACGCCGTCGGGCCACGGGTCGCGCTCGGCGATGTGCCGCTGGGTCAGCACGATCTCGATCTCGCCGTTCTCGAGCAGCGCGTGCCGGCGATCCATGGGAGCCGTCGCGTCCAGTGGCAGATAGCCCGAGCCGGCGGTCAGAATGCCGTACACGGCAACGAGTTGCTCCCAGCCGCGGTCCATCACGATCGCGACCAGCGCGTTCGGCCGGGCGCCGAGCTCGCGCAGCCGGCGGCCGATCTGGTTGGCCCGCGAGTGCAGTTCGCCGTAGCTGACGGTCCGGTCGGTGGCGATCACCGCCGGCGCGTCCGGGTTCTTGACCGCGATCTCCGCGACCACCTCGTGCATCAGCACGTACGGCACCTCGGTGGCGGTGTCGTTGACCCGCTCCCACTGCTCACGCTGGGCCGGCGGGATCAGGTCGAACCGCTCCTGCCGCCACGCCACCGGGTCGTCGACCAGCCGGTCCAGCAGCCCGGTGTAGGCGTCGAACATCGCGTCGATCATGCCGTCGGGGAACAGCGAGTCGAGGAAGTCCCACTTCATGTGCAGCACGCCGGCGATCTCCCGGATCTGGAAGTCCAGGGTGACCTGCGGGGTCTGCGAGATGCCGTACGTCTCGGCGCCGAACGAGCTGGTCTGCCGGCGGGCCGGGTGCCCGAGCAGGCTGGTGACCACGATCGGCATGGCCGGCCGCAGCGAGCCGCCGTCCCGCCGGGCCAGCTCCCGCAGCACGTCGACGCCGTTGTAGTGCCGGTGGGCCAGGTCGCGCCACAGCTGCTCCTGGATGTCCCGGGCCCGCTCGGCGAACGTGCCGTCGACCTTCTCCACCGCCACCAGCATGGTGTTGGTGAAGTCGCCGATCAGCTGATCGACCTGCGGGTGCAGCGGCATCCGGTCGGAGATCGGGAAGTTCACCGTGAACCGCTCGTTCTTCGCCCAGGTGCGCAGCACCTCGGCGAACACCGCCATCAGCACGGTGGACTGGGTGACGCCGCCTTCCTTGGCCCGCGCGGTGAGCTGCTGCCAGCGCTGCGGCGACAGCGCGTGTTCCCGCCGGTCGAACTTGGGCTTGGTGCGCGGGTTGTGCACCATCGGCAGGTCCGGCGCGGCCGGCAGCGTCGGCAGCCGGCCCAGCCAGTACTGCTTGGCCCGCTCGTACTCCACGGAGTCGGCCTGCACGGCGGCCTTGCCGGCCTCGTAGTCCCGGAAGGTGATCTCCAGCGGGGCCAGCGGGGCGTCGGTCTCGTACAGGTCGATCAGGTCGGGGAAGATGACCTGGTAGATGCTCCACGCATCGGTGACCAGCATGTCCAGTCCGAAGTGGAGCCGGGTGCGGCCGCCGGGCAGGCGGGTCAGGCGGATGTCGTTGAGCGGCCAGGTGTCGCTCGGCGTCACGTGGTGCGACATGAACTCGCGGGTCTCGGTGACCAGCCGCTCGGCCTCCTCGGGGGTGTGCCCGCTGAGGTCCACGACGGTCAGTCCGTCGCCGGGAAGTTCGCTCAGCACAAGCTGTTCACCGGTCGGCAGCACGATCATGCGCAGCTGGTCGTGCCGGTAGAGCAGGGCCTGCCAGGCCCGGCGGAACCGCTCCACGTCCAGATTCGGGTGCTCGTACTCGAAGTAGCCGTGGCAGCCGACGTCGCCGAAGTCCATCGCGTCGCCGCGGCCGATCCACAGCGCCTGCTGGCTCTGGTTCAGCGGATGCGGTTCGAACCGGCTGGCGGCGTCGTGGGTGAGCACCGGGTACGTCGTCGGCGCGGACCGCTCCAGCGCCGTGCGCTCCACCACCCTGGACACCGCGGCCACGCTCGACGCCGACAGCAGGTCGTTCAGCTCGACCTGGAAACCGTTGTCCCGCAACGCGTCGACCACCCGGACGGCGCGCAGCGAGTCGCCGCCGAGCTCGAAGAAGTCGTCGAGCACGCCGATCTCGTCGAGGCCGAGCACCGACCGCCAGATCTCGGCGATCACCCGCTCCTGCTCGTCGCGGGGCTCGACGAAGGCGGTGTCCAGCTCCGGACGCGACGGCGGGGGCGCCGGCAGCTTGTCGCGGTCGATCTTGCCGTTGGCCGTGGTCGGCAGGTCGCCGACCACGTACGCGGCGGGCCGCATGTACTTGGGCAGCTTGTCCCGCAGCACGCGGCGCACCTCGCGCACCTGCGCCGGCGCGCCCGGGTCGGGCTCGATGTAGGCGACCAGGCGCACCTCGCCGTCGTCCTCGCGGGCCAGCACGGCGGTCTGCCGGACCCCGGGCTGCGCGGCGATCAGGCTCTCGATCTCGCCGAGGTGCACGCGGTAGCCCCGGACCTTCACCTCGCTGTCGGTGCGGCCGACGATCTCGACCTGGCCGTCCGGCCAGTACCGGGCCACGTCCCCGGTGCGGTAGAGGATCGCGTTCGGGTCGCCGTCGACCGGGTTGTAGACGAACTTGAGCGGGCCGCCGTTGCGGGCCTTGAGGTAGGACGGCTGTAGGTACGCGCCGGAGACGTACAGCTCGCCCAGCACGCCGACCGGCACCGGCCGGAGCTTCGAGTCGAAGACGTAGGTCCGCACGTTGGTGATCGGCTTGCCGACCGGCGGCAGCAGCTCGGCCAGCTGCTCGCCGTCGAGGCGACGGGCGATGGCGCTGAGGTTGGCGGTGGACACCACCGCGACCTCGGCCGCGCCGTAGACGTTGATGACGTCGAAGGGCAGGGCGCCGGACGGCCACGAGCGGACGCGCTCACCGGCGACCCGCATGGTGCGCAGCGGCGTGTCGGCCGGCCAGTCCATGGTCCACAGCCGCTCGGCCATCGCGGTCAGCAGCAGGCTGTGGGTGATCTGCTCGGACAGCAGCCACTCGCGCAGGCGGGTGGGCGAGGCGACGGTCTCCTCGTCGGGGATGTGCACCGCGCCGCCGGCGGCGAGCACCGGGAACGGGTCCACCTCGACGAGGCCGAAGCCGGGCGAGGAAAGCCAGGTGCCACGGGAGTCGCCGTCGATGCCGCACTCGTCGATCAGGGCGTGGATGAGGGAACGCATCGGTCCGTGCCGCAGCGTGACGGCCTTGGGCACACCGGTGGAGCCGGAGGTGTACGCGATGTGGCAGACGTCGTCGCCGGTGACCGGGATGCTCACGGCGGTGTCGGCGGCGTTCGCCCACCGGGCCACGTCGTACAACACGGTCTTGGGCGCGTTGGCGACCTTGTCCTCCAGGCCGGTCCGCGTGACGACCGCGACGACCTCGGCGTCGGCCAGCATGTAGGTCAGCCGGTCGCGGGGGTATTCGGGGTCGAGCAGCACGGCGGTCGCGCCCAGCCGGAAGGCGGCGAGCTGGGTGACGACACTGGCCACACCGCGTTCGAAGCAGACACCGACGCGGCCGCCGACGGTCAGCCCCTCGGCGGCCAGGTAGCGGGCCATGCTGTTGGCCCAGCTGTCCAACTGGCCGAAGGTGACGCGCTGGTCGCCGTGCACGATCGCGGTGGCGTCCGGCCGCTCCTGCGCGATCCGCGCCACCGCCTCGTGGAAGAACTCCTGGTCCAGTGGGGCGGCGGTGTCGTTCCAGCCGTTCAGGGCGAGTTCCGTCTCGGCCTCGTCCAGCAACGGAACCGTCTCCACGGTGGCCTCGCGCGACGCGGCCAGCACGTTGCCCAGGTGCCTGGCGTACATCCGCACCGCGGCGCTGTCGAACACGTCCGCGCGCGCGGTGAGCGTGATGCCAACGACGGTCACCGTGATGCGCAGGGTGTCGCCCTGCACCGCGATCAGGTCGGCGTCCTCGGGCAGCGCCGGGATCTCCAGCTCGGTCACCGGCTGGTCGGCGCGCACCGCCACGCGGACGGGCGTGAGCGCGCCGTCGCGGCCGCAGCCGAGCACGACGTCGGTCTCACCGGTGTATCTGTGCAGCAGGACCACGGCCGCCTCGACGACCCGCGCCAGCCCGGTCGTCGCCGCCCGCACGGACACGGTGCGGTACGACACCGCTCCGGTCGCGCCGCGCCGGCGGGCACGAGGCAGGCCGGCGCCGACCGTCTGCTGTTCCCACGAAACGGAATCGTCCACAGCTTTCCCCTCCTAGTCGCACATCGGCGTCAACCTAGGAAGAGGGGGTTAGCCAGGGGTTACGGCGCGGCAATGCCGCCGTCGGTCACGCGGGGATCTCGGAACCCGCGCATAACCGACGCTCCGTAGCTTTCGCATCACCATCAGTTCCCGTGTCACATCGGGAGCGCTCCGAGACCGATGGGAGTCACACGGCCATGACCAATGTCGAAACGCCCAAGACGGCGGAGGCGCGGGAGGTGAACTTCCAGGACGCCTCGACCACGCCCACCCCGGATCCGCGGCGCTGGCGAGCGCTCATGGTCCTTGCGTTCGTGCAGTTCATCATCTTCCTCGACGCCACGATCGTCAACGTGGCCCTGCCGGCCATCCAGCACGACCTCGGCTTCACCGCCGGCGGTCTGACCTGGGTGGTCAACGGCTACCTGCTGGCCGCGGGCGGCCTGCTGCTGGCCGGCGGCCGGCTGGCCGATCTGCTCGGCCGGCGCAAGCTGTTCCTGTCCGGCGCGGGGTTGTTCGCGGTCGCGTCGCTGACCGCGGCGGTGGCCTGGAGCCCGGCCGTGCTGATCGTCGGCCGGTTCGCGCAGGGCATCGCCGAGGCAATCGCGGCACCGGCCGCCATGGCGCTGGTCGCACTGCTGTTCACCAACCCCGCTGAGCGGGCGAAGGCGTTCGGCATCTGGGGAGGCCTGGCCGGTCTGGGCTCCGCGACCGGTGTCGTGCTGTCCGGCGTGCTGACCGACCTGGTCAGCTGGCGCCTGGTGTTCCTGGTGAACATCCCGCTGGCGCTGATCCCGCTGATCTTCGGCCCGAAGCTGCTCACGGAGAGCAAGATGTCCGGCAAGCGGCCCGACCTGATCAGCGCGGTGCTGGTGACCGGTGGCCTGATCGCCGTGATCCAGGGCCTGCTGACCGCGTCGACCGACGGCTGGGGGGCCGGCTCGACGCTGACCCCGCTGATCATCGGGGTGGCGGCGCTGGTGCTGTTCGTCATCGTGCAGGCGAAGTCGAGCAACCCGTTGGTGCCGCTGCGCTTCTTCGCCAACCGCACCAGGGCGACCGGCAACATCGCGCTGATCTTCCAGGCCAGCGCGTCCGCGGCGATGTTCTTCCTGGCAGTGCTGTACATGCAGCAGGTGCTCGGCTTCAACCCGTTGCAGAGCGGCCTCGCGTGGCTGCCGTTCTGTGTGTTCGTGCTGGCCGGCATGATGCTGACGATGAATCTGCTGCCCAAGGTCGGGCCGCGCAACGCGATCATCGTCGGCATGCTGATCAGTGCGGCGGGCACGCTGATGCTGTCGTACATCACGGTGGACGGCACGTACTGGACGAGCATCCTGCCCGCCTCGGTGCTGATCGGCCTCGGCGGCGGCATCACCGGGCCGGCGCTACAGGCCGCGGCGCTGCAGGACGTGTCCATGGAGGACGCCGGCCTCGGCTCCGGCGTGCTGACCACCGTGCAGCAGATGGGGCAGGCGCTCGGCCTGACCGTGATCGTCGCGATCGCGCTGAGCATCGAGTCCGGCGCGCTGGCCGGCGGTCACTCCGCCGCGGCGGCGGCGACCAGCGGCTACCAGGTCGCGTTCCTGGTGGCGTCGATCGTGCTGGCCGTCGGCGCGCTCTCCGCGGCGGTGCTGGTCAAGCGGAACAAGCCGAATCCTGCCGTCGCGGTCGCCTGACCGTGACACCGTGCCCGGTGCGCTTTCCTTCCCCCTCGGGAGCGCACCGGGCACCCATTGACGACAACGGGGGTCGTGTCATGCGGCGAGCCATCAGCCAGGAGCAGGTGACCGGGGCGCTGCCCGTCGACCGGGCGCCGGCCCGGCGGCGGACCGCCATCCCGGTCCGCCGGGCGCTGTCCGTCGAGCCGTCGACCGGCCGGCCGGTCGCGGCCGGTGTCGCGGCGCTGGCGATGCTGCTGCACCGCTACACCGGCGCTCACGAGCTGCTGATCGGCTGCCTCGTCGGGGATCCGGTGACGCTGCGGGTCTCGGTCCGTGCCGACGATTCCGTGTCCTCGGTGGTGGATTCGGCGCTGCGCACGGCGGCCGGTCCCTACGGCGACGCGTGCCGAACGGTCGTCACCGACACCGGCGAGCTGTGCGGCGCCGATCTCGCCCTGGACGTCTCCGGCCCGACCCCGACGCTGATCGTGGACCACGGGCTGTTCGACGACGTGACCGTCGACCGGCTGGCGCGACACCTGCGGCTCCTGCTGCGGGCCGGCGGCGACCGGTTGGTCGGGGACATCTCGCTGCTCGGCGCGGACGACCGCGACCACGTGCTGCACACCTGGAACGACACCGCCGAACCGGTGCCGCCGCAGTTCTTCCACGAACTGGTCGAGGCCGTCGCCCTGACCACTCCGGACGCGCCCGCGGTGGTCGACGCCGGCGCCACCACCACCTTCGGCGAGCTGGACTCGTCGGCCAACCGACTGGCCACCCACCTGCGCGCCCTTGACGTCCGTGACGGCGACCGGGTCGCGCTGCTGTTCGAGCGCGGGGCGCCGAGCCTGCTCGCGCAGCTGGCCGTGTTCAAGGCCGGCGGCGCCGCCGTGCTGCTCGCGCCGGACTGGCCCGCTGAGCGGCTTTCCTTGCTGCTGCTGGATTCCGGCGCCCAGGTCGTGATCACCGGCGACCAGTTCGCCGGGCGGCTGCCGGCCGGCCCGACCGTGGTCGACCTGGACGACGACGCCTGGCGCGAGCGGCCCGCGGTCAACCCACGCGGCGTGATCACCGCGGAATCGGTGGGGCATCTCGTCTACACGTCCGGTTCGACCGGCGAGCCGAAGGCCGTGCTGCTGCGCCAGGGACCGATGCGGAACACGATCCACGTGCTGCGTCAGGAATGCGCCATCACCGCCGGTTCCCGCGGCAGCTGGCTGTGCTCGGCCGCGCTGGGCATGGTCGAGGTGGACTGCTTTCCCGTGCTGGCCTCCGGGGCCCCGGTGCACATCCCCGACGCGGCGACCGCCGCCTCCCCGGAGGCGCTGCGCGACTGGCTGCTGTCCCGGCGGATCACGCACACGCTCCAGCTGACCGCGATGGGCGAACGGCTGTGGTCGCTGGAGTGGCCCGACGACTGCGCGCTGACGTCGATGCGGATCGCCGGCGAGCGGGTGCGGACCTGGCCGTCGCCGCGGCTGCCGTTCGACGTGCTGAACGTGTACGGCTCCAGCGAGGCCAACGTCGTCGCCACCTGCGACCTGACCGCGATGGCCGCCGACCTGTCCACCGACCAGCGCGGCGCGCTGGTGCCGCCGGTCGGACGGCCGGTGCCCAACGTCCGGATGTACGTGCTGGACCGGAACCTGCGCCCGGTGCCGCCGGGCGTGCTCGGCGAGCTGTGCGTGTCCGGGGAGAGCCTGTCGGCCGGGTATCTGAACCGGCCGGTGGACACCAGCGCGAAGTTCCTGCCCAACCCGATGGCCGGCGACCCGTATCCGGTGCTGTACCGGACCGGTGACCTGGCGCGGCTGTGGGAGTACGGGCTGGTCGAGGTGACCGGCCGCACCGACGACGAGGTCAAGGTGCGAGGCCGGCGCGGGCGGCTCGGCGACGTCGAGGCCGTGCTGGCGGCGCAGCCGGGCGTGCGGCGCTGCGCGGTCGTGGCCCGCGAGGACGCGGACGGACAACGCCGGCTCGTCGCGTACGTCGAGCCCGCCCCCTCGGCGCCGACCCGCGCGTACGAACTCCGTCGGGCGCTGGCCCAGCTGCTGCCGGCCCATCTGGTGCCGTCGACGTTCATGCTGACGCCGATTCCGCTGTGCCCCGACGGCACGGTGGACCGGGCCGCGCTGCCCGCGCCGTCACGGCGGCGGCCCGACCTGGGCGTGGCCTACGTGGCCCCCAGGGACGCGGTCGAGCAGTTCCTCGCCGACCTGTGGGCGGATCTGCTGGATCTGGAGCAGATCGGCGTGTACGACGACTTCTTCGAGCTCGGCGGCGACTCCATCCTGGCCGTCCGGCTGCTGGATGTGCTGTGGCAGAAGCAGGAGGTGCTGATCGGGCTGGCCGAGCTGATGCGCCGCCCGACCATCGCCGACATCGCCGTGCTGGTCGCGCGGCTGGGCCTGCCCACCGTGCATGACGCGGTCGGCCGGCTGAAGCCGTTTTCCTTGACGCACGGGCAACTCGCGCTCGCCACCTCCGTACGGGACAGCACCGACGGCGTCGACCGGTACGGGTGGCGGATCGCCGACTTCGACCCGGGCCGGTTCCGGGCCGCGTGGCGGGGGCTCGTGGCGGCGCACGACGCGCTGCGCACCACCGTCCGCCGGGACGGCACGCAGATCGTCGGAACCGCCGTGTCGGAGCCGGTCTTCGACGGTTCCGCGGTCGGCGGTGTCGGCCCGTACGACGCGCCGCCGCACCGCGTGCACGCCACCGCCGACGGCCGGATCACCTTGCTGCTGCACCGGGTCGTCGTCGACGCGGACAGCGCGCACCGGCTGCTGCTGCCCGAACTGGCCGCCCGCTACGCCGATCCCGACGCCGCGATCCCGCTGCCGGCGATCACCTTCCGGGACTACACGCTGGACTCGTTCGCGCAGTGGGAGGACCTGTCCTCACCGGACCACGTCGAGTACGGCGAAGCGACGCCGCGCCCGCGCACCGCCCGCTCCCACCGGGTGGACCCGACCACGTGGGCGGCCCTGTGCGAGCACGCGGCGATCATCGGCGTGCCGCCGAGCGCGGTGCTCACGACCGCGCTGGCCGACGTGCTGCCGGCCGGGCATCGCCTGGTCCGCCGCCTCTTCCAGCGCGCACGGGTGCACCAGGACGTCGACCGGATCATCGGCTGCTTCACGTCGGTGCTGCCGGTCACCGTCGACCCGGCGGCGGGCAGCTTCACCGACCGCGTGCTGGAGCTGTACGGACAGGATCCGACCGTGAAGCCGCCGGCGGCCGCCGCCGACACGACGGTGCTCGCCACCATGCTCGTCGACCGGCCGCCGTCGGCCGGTGTGCCGGCCGCGCTGGCCTCCTGGACCTCGTATGCCTCGATCGACGTGCGGGTCGTCGCCGTCGGCGACGGCGCGCACGTGCACTGGACGGGTCCCGCCGAGGAGAGGGAGGTGCTCGCCGACGCGTTCGCCCACCGTCTGTCCCGGTTCGCCGACTGAAATCCGCGACGCGTCGGCGGCTCGTTCTGTTCGGCCTGCCCGAAATAATTTCCATACCAATACAGAACCCACTCTTTGAGGTGAGCCGGGCTATGTCAACCACTATTCCATTGGTAGAAATATCCCATGGCTGAAATCGTGCTGTTCCATTCCGTGCTCGGGCTGCTGCCCGGCGTGCTGAGCGCGGCCGACGAGCTCCGCGCCGGCGGGCACACCGTCCACACGCCCGACCTGTACGAGGGCGAGGTGTTCGACGACATGGACACCGCGCTGGCCCGCTACCAGGAGATCGGCGTGCCGGAGATGATCGCCCGCACCACGCGGGCCACCCAGGACCTGTCGGACCGGCTGGTCTGCGCCGGGTTCTCCAACGGCGGCGTGTCGGCCGAGTTCGTCGCGGCCACCCGGCCCGGCGTGATCGGGGCCGTGCTGATGCACGCGGCGCTGCCGCTGGAGATGCTCGCCGTGCCGGCCTGGCCGTCCGCGGTGCCGGTGCAGGTGCACTACGCCAAGGACGACCCGTGGCGGCAACCCGGCGCGGTGGAGAGTCTGTCGGCCAGCGTGCGCGCCTCCGGCGCGGCGTTCGAGCTGTTCGAGTACCCGATCACCGGCCACCTGTTCGCCGACCCGGGCCAGCCCGAGTACCACGAGGAGTCGGCCCGGCTGCTGTGGCAGCGCACGCTGGCCTTCGTCGACACGCTGTAACCCGCCACCGTCGATGCCCCGCGGCGCCGCACCGCGGGGCGTCGACCCGTGTCCGGATCCGGTCGCAACCCTTGAATCGGCGCCGCCACCGGCGCAACGGTCACCATTTTCGGCCGCGCGTCGGCGTGCTCGAACCGTTTGGTCAGCTATATTCCACTTTCACCGGACCTTGTGCTCCCTGCCTCGAGTTCGGGACAGCCGATCAGACCGGGTCTGGGGGGCCATGTTCCGGTGGTTCAGGATTGACCGGTGGCAACGAAGACCCGGGGCGGAGCCGCCCCGGGAACTCGGTCCTGCCCGGCAGACGCGCCAAGGCCGGCGCCTGGCCAACCTGGTCGTGTCCGTCGAGTTCGCCTGCTTCGCCCTGCTCGGCCTGCCCGACCTGCTCAAGACCCCGGTCACGGCCGGCGGTGTCGCCGTCTACGGCCTCGCCGCGATCGCGCTGCTGGGCATGCAGCTGGCCCATTTCGGGCGCACCACGACGCGGCTCGACTCGGCGCTGAGCCGCTGGCTGCTGCTGCCGCAGGCCGCGCTGGTCTACCTGCCGCTGCTGCCGTTCGGCGTGGCCTGGATCGGCATGCTGGCCTTCTCCGCCGGCACCGCGCTGCTGGTGCTGCCGCCGACCGCCGGCCGGCTGGCCTTCGCGATCGTCACCGCGAGCACCTGGCCGATCGAGGCCGGGTTCGGCGGCACGCTCCTCGACAACGTGTACAACACGCTGTCCACCGCACTGGGCGGACTCACCGTCTTCCTGCTGACCAGGCTGGCCCGGCTGGTCAGCGAGCTGCACACGGCCCGCACCGCGGTCGCCCGCGGCGCGGTCGCCGAGGAACGCCTCCAGTTCGCCCGCGACCTGCACGACCTGATCGGCCTGAGCCTGTCGGCCATCGCGCTCAAGGGTGAGCTGGCGCTGCGCCTGCTCGCCGGGGCGCCGGAGCGGGCCCGCCAGGAGCTCGCCGACATCACCGACACCGCCCGGCGGGCGCTGGCCGACGTGCGCGCGGTCGCCCGCGGGTACCGGGAGCTGTCGCTGGAGCAGGAATTCCAGGCCGCCCGGTCCATGCTCGCCGACTCCGATGTGGACCTGCGGCTCAACCTCGACCAGCGGCTGCTGCCGGCCCAGGTGCGGACCGTGCTCGCGAGCGCGCTGCGCGAGGGCGTGACCAACGTGCTCAGGCACAGCGATGCCGCGCACTGCTGGATCTCCGTGAAGCAGGACGGCGACACCATCGAGCTGGACATCGTCAACGACAACGCGGACCAGGAGCCTGAAGGGGATGGCACCGGGCTGCGCACGCTGACCGCTCAGGTCACCGCGCTCGGCGGCACGCTGGCGGCGGCGCCGCAGGACGGCGGCCGCTACCGGTTGCAGGTGCGGCTGCCCGCCCATCTGGCCGTGCCGGACAAGAAGAACACCATCGCCGCCGCCTCCCCGGTCGGCGGCCGGCTGGCGACCGCGGGCATGTACCTGGTGCTGATCGGTTTCGGCCTGGCGGCCGGCGTGCACGTGCTGTACCTGACCGCCGACGTCGGGAAGATCCTGCTGACGCTGGGTTTCCTGGCCGCGCTGCTGGTGCTCCAGCTGTCGTTCTTCAGCCGCGCCACCGCGCGGCTGCGCAAGCGGCGGGCGCTCGTGCTGCTGGCCGTGCAGGCGTGCCTGGTCTACCTGCCGCTGCTCGAACTGCGGCAGGACTGGGTGAGCATCCCCGGCCTGCTGCTGTGCGACGCGCTGCTCGTGCTGCCGCCGGTGGCCGGCTGGCTGGTGTCGGCGGCCGTGGTGGCCAGCGTCGCCATCGTGCACGCCGGCTTCACCGCCGACATCACCGACATGCCGTTCAACGTGCTGGCCACGGTGAACACCGGCTTCATCGCGTTCGGTGTCACGTGGCTGGCGCTGCTGGCGACCGAGCTGGACCAGACCCGCCTGCGGCTGGCGGCGGTCGCCGTCGCCGAGGAGCGGCTGCGGTTCGCCCGCGACCTGCACGACCTGCTCGGCCTGAGCCTGTCCGCGATCACGCTCAAGACGGAGCTGGCCGACCGGCTGCTCGCCGTCGACCGCGCCGTCGCGGCCAACGAGCTCCGCGAGATCCTCTCACTGGCCCGGCAGGCGCTCGGCGACGTGCGCACGGTGGCGAGCGGTTTCCGGGAGCTGTCGCTGGACACCGAGTCCCAGTCGGCCGAAGCGGTGCTGACCGCGGCCGGGGTCAGTGTGCGCATGCTGCTGGAGTACGGGGACCTGCCGGCACAGGTGGGCACGGTGTTCGCGGTGGTGCTGCGCGAGGGCGTGACGAACGTGTTGCGGCACAGCAAGGTCGAGCACTGCGACATCGATGTGCGACGGACCGGCGACCAGGTGAGCCTCGAGATCGTCAACGACGGCGTCGACGGCCTGCGGCCCGAGAACACCTCACCCAGCGGCGGCATCCGCAACCTGTCCGACCGGGTCGGCATGCTCGGCGGGCAGCTCACCGCGGGGCTGGCCGACGACGGCCGGTTCCACCTGCGCGCGGTGGTTCGGGCCTAGAGGCAGCCGGACTCCCTGGCGATCCGGATTGCGTCGATCCGGTTGCGCGCGCCCAGTTTCGTGACGATGGACCGCAGGTAGTTGCGCACCGTCCCGGCCGAGAGGAACAGCCGGGTGGCGATCTCCGCCAGCTCGGCGCCGTCCGCGGCCAGCTGGAGCACCTCGAGCTCGCGGGCGGTCAGCGGGCAGTCCGCGCTGTCCCAGGCGGCCAGGGCCAGCTCGCCGTCGATCATGCGGCGGCCGGCGACGACGCCGCGGATGGCGTTGGCCAGCCGGTCCGCCGGCGCGTCCTTGAGCAGGAAGCCGTTGACCCGCGCCGACAGCGCCCTGCGCAGCGTGCCGGGGCTGCCCATGCTGGTCAGGATGAGTGTGCGGCAGCTGGGCAGCCGCTCCCGGATCTCGGCGGCCGCGGTCAGGCCGTCCTTGCGGGGCAGGTCGATGTCGATCACGGCGACGTCCGGGGCGGAGGCGACCGCGGCGGGCAGGATCTCGTCGCCGGTGGCGCACTCGGCGACCACCTCGATGTCGGACTCGAGCCGCAGCAGTGCGACCAGCGCGCCGCGGACGATGTGCATGTCCTCGGCCACCAGGACCTTGATCATCGCGTGTTGCCTTTCCGTGCCCGCCCCGGCTCAACGGTACCGACCGCCGGGGCGGCGGCCGGCGCCGCACACGCGAACCGGCCTTCGACCGCACTCCCGGGGCGGTCGAAGGCCGGTCACTGGACGAATCGGCGGAATTAAAGCCCCCATTCGACGTCCGTGATCGTGAACGTCGATCGCGCAGCGGAATCGAACGGATTCGCTTGGTAGTCAAAACGGTCGACGAGCAGTTCCCCGGTCGTGCCGACACCGGCACCGATCTCGGCAAGGAAGGCGGTCATGGTGTCGGAAAGAGTGACGTTCATCGTGGCCCCCGGACTTCTTGGAATCGGCTTGACAACAAAATGTTCCAATATGTCGCGCACTGTGGCCAGTGCGACGCACACCGGGGCCCATGTGCCTTTCAAATGCGCCGACCGGCCCGAGCCCGGTATGACATCCGCCGTAAACCCTTGCCTCCTACCTGTAGTTTTCGCCGTCAACCGCGTACACTGGCGACGGGCATGATCTGTATCACAGGGGGGCCAGTGATGATCCGAGTGCTTCTCGCGGAGGACATGAACATGGTCCGCGGGGCCCTGGTCGCGCTGCTCAACCTGGAATCCGATATCGACGTCGTCGCCGAGGTCGCCTCCGGTGACCAGATACTTCCGCAGGCCCGGGAACACCGCCCCCATGTGGCCGTCATCGACATCGATCTGCCCGGTAAGGACGGCCTTACCGCGGCCGCGGAACTGAACCAGCATCTGCCGGAGTGCCGCACGCTCATTCTCACCAGCCTCGGCCGGCCGGGAACGGTGCGCCGCGCATTGGACGCCAAGGTCACCGGATTCATGCTGAAGGACGCGCCGTCGGACAAACTGGCCAACGCGGTGCGCCAGGTCGCCGTCGGCCGCCGGGTCATCGACAGCGAGCTGGCGCTGTCGGCGTGGGAGACCGCGGAGTGCCCGCTGACGCCGCGGGAGATCGAGATCCTGCGGCTGGCCGCGCGCGGGGCCACCGTCGCCGACATCGCCGCCGAGCTGTTCCTGTCGCAGGGGACCGTGCGCAACTACCTCGGCACCGTCGTCACCAAGGTCAACGCCCGCAACCGGGTGGACGCGATCCGCATCGCGACCGACTCGGCCTGGCTGTAGCTACCGGAACATCGGGAGCTACAGGAACATCGGGCACGGGTTGAGGTCGGCGTAGGCCGTCGGCGCGGCGAGCCGGCCCAGCCGCACCGGCACGTCGAACAGCCGACCGGGGGCGAATCGGGCCCAGAACGGCCGCAGGCCCGGCACCACGACCTTGACCACCGGCAGGCCGAGGTCCGGGCGGGTCTGGTCCAGCACCAACGTGTCCAGGTCGTGCCGCGCCAACAGGTCGACCAGTTCCGCGACATCGTCACGGATGTCGTCGCGGCCGGCGTAGGGATAGTCGGCGGGGATCCGGGTCCCACCGGTCGGCAGCAGGTACGGGTGCTCGGCCACGGTTGCCGTGCGCAGCCATCGTTCCGCGTCCGGATCGCTGTCCGTGTGGTCCTCGTCGAGCACGGACGGCAGCATCTGATTCAGCTCGCTCACCGCGCGGCGCAGGGCCGTGCGCGGATCGAGGTGCGCGCCGAAACCGAACATCACCCGCTCCCCCGGCTCCGAGACACGCCGGGACACCGCCACCATCACCGGCACGCCGAGGTCCGAGGTCACGTCCAGCACCCACATCTCGCGGCCGATCCGGCGGTACTGCTCGGCCATCTCGGTCAGCCACGGGTCGCCGAAGGCGGCCAGGTCCACGCCCGGCGACGGCAGCCGGTTGTACCACCAGATGGCGACGGCGTCCCGTTCGATCAGCTCCAGCAAGCCTTGCAGCACAGCGTCTTCCCGGCTGCTGCCGGCCGCGTTGCCGTTCGAGTCCGGCCGCACGGACCCGGTCTTGTCGGGTGCGCCGTAGTAGAGCATCGCGGTCGGCAGCAGCCGCCTGCGGCCGTTGGCCAGCGACCACACCGGGGTCCAGTCCCGGACGGCATCGACGTCGAACGGCTCGCAGACGTGTTGGAACGCCGCGTGTTCCGCGTTCCAGGCGCGCCGGTTGTCGTACTGCCGCACGTCGTAGAGCATGCAGTCGTTGGGGTGCACCGCTCCCCCGCCGAGCGAGCGCAGCGACCCACGGATGCGCAGCTCGTCGCCGTGGAAGTTGCCGCTGTGGCGCTCCACCGCCTCGCACAGCGCGCCGACCTCCGCGTCCACCGCCGTCGCCCCCTTGCCCCCGTTCTCGCCGCGCAGGCTCGCCCGCAGCGTGCCGAGGCTGGTCCTGGCCCGGACAACGTTCGGGCCCGAACGGTACGCGTTGACGAAGGCCGGTCCGCGGTTGTCGCGGGTGATTTCCTTGACCACGCCGGTGATCGGGCTGACCAGATGCCGGTAGCGGTCGAGCACTTCCGCCGGTGTCGACGTCCGGTGGCCGCCGCCCGCGCTGCTCGCCTTCGGGGCCGGCCGCAGTCGCACCGGCCGCGCCGTGCGCAGCGCCATCATCCCGGGGTCGCCGCAGTACGCGCACTGCGGGCGGCGGCGGACCTCGTGCTGTTTGCCGCGCAGGTCGAAGGAGTTGAGCGACCAGACCTGCTGCTGGCCGGGGTAACGGTGGCCAACCAGCCACTTCGTCACCTCCAGCGAGATCAGGTGCGCCGCCGCGGCCGCCAGCGCCGGCAGTCCCGGCGTCGGCCGGCGCGCCGGGCCGACCCGGCCCAGTGCCGCCTGCACGCACGCCTCCGCATGCCGGTTGCCCCACAGGCGGTGCTCAAGGCAGTGCCAGCACGCCGTGCGTCCCGGCTCGAAGAACGGCCCCACCCACACCTGGGCGCCGCTCGGCTTCGCCAGCAGCCACGGCCGTCCCGCCGCCCGGTGGTCTTTGTCGATCACGGCCAGGCGCGGGTCGAGGTAGTCGTCGCACAGCACGACCGACAGGCTGGTGCCGGCCGTGCCGATGCCCGCGTCCTCCAGCGCCTGCCGCACCGGCGCGGACCGCCCGTCCTCCCTGAGGTCGATCAGCGCCACGCCGTCGGTCAGGGCGGGGTCCTCCACACCGCACGCGTCCCAGTACGCCCGTGCGTCGCCATCCACCGCCGGCAGCGAGCGCAGCGTCACCACACCCGCGTTCACCATGCCCGCCAGCAGGCTGTTGAGCTCCGCCACCGACATGTCCGCCGGACGGTCGCGCAGCACCGCCGCGTAGTCCCGAGTGCCGTCGATCAGCGCCGCCAGCTCCACGATCCTCGCCCCCCGCATGGCGATGACCTCCTGCTCGGAGAACAGGTACGCCGCCCCCGCCGCGTCCGTCTCCACCCGCAGGTGCCGCTTGAAGTCGAGAAACCTGGTCATGGGACCCCCTCCCAGCAGTGCCCAGAATCCTGCGCGCGGGATCACTCCGAAACCAGTGCGCGCCGCACCCCTGCCCCCATGCAAAACGCATACCCTCGTGCGTCGCACCAGCAGCAGGGCCGCCGCCGACCGGTCCGGGCTGTCCACATCGGACAGCGCCCGCCCGTCGACGCCGATGTTCGCTAGGCCGGGTCGGGGGTGATGGTGCGGAGGTAGCGGAAGACCTGCAAGGACGTGTTGAGGTCGGAGAGCCGGGAGCGCAGGGCGGCGGCGTCGGGGTGGTGGAGGTCGTCGAGGATGGGGAGCGCCCGCTGCCACGCGAGGTGGGCGGCCGGGAGGTCGCCGGCGGCCTGGTGGGCGTCGCCGAGGCGGATGAGGGTGTCGGCCTGGGGATGACGGGCGCTGAGCTTCTCGAAAAGGGCCAACGCGTTGTGGTAGCAGGTGACGGCCTGTGCGTAGGCGCCGAGATGGTGATGCGCGTAGCCGAGGCTGTCCCAGGTGTCGGCCTCGCCGTGACGGCTGCCGACGGCGCGGTGCAGGTCGAGGGCCTGCTCGCAGTAGCGCAAAGCCTCGGTGTGCTGGCCGAGCTGGGAATAAGCCCAGCCGATCGAGTTGAGGGCCTCGGCCTGACCGACGCGGTTGCCGGCGGAGCGGAACAAGGCGTAGGCGGACTTGCCGTGCTCCAGGGCGGTGGAGTGGTCGCCCTGGGCGGAGCAGACGATGCCGAGGTTGTTGTGCGTGCGGGCCTGACCGCTGGGGTCGCCGAGCCGCTCGTCCAACTCGAGGGCGCGCTCCAGCGTGTCCTGGGCCTCGGGGTAACGACCGAGTCGGATGTAGGCCCGGCCCAACTCACGCAAGGACCAGGCCTGGCCGTGCGGTTCGCCGGCGCGCTCGGCGGCGGCGATGGCGACGAGCTGGGTGGTGACCATCTGCGCCCAATGCCCGGCCCGGATGCAGAAAATGGTGACGCTCCAAGCGAGTTGCCACGCGTGGGAGTCGAGGCCGGCGTCGGCGGCACGGTCGATGGCCGCGGGGAACACGGGACGCTCGACGGTGAACCACTGCCGGGCCTGCTCGTCGTCGGCCAGCTCGTCGACGCACACCCCGGCCTCGGGCCCGGTCAGGGACAGCCGGTCGTTGGGCGGGTTGAGCAGCAGCGTCGCGGCATGCGCGGTGTGCAGGTAGTGGTCGAGCATGCGGCGCAGGGCGGCCAGGCGCTCGGGCTCGGGCTCCTCCTGACGCGCGCGGTCGGCGGAGTAGGCCCGCAGCAGGTCGTGGTACGTGAACCGGCCGGTGCTGGGCTCGGTGAGCAACTGCGTCTTGACCAGCTCAGCCAGCACCGCCCGCGTCTCGCCGGGCGGGCTGCCGGCCAGACTGGCGGCGGCGGACACCGAGATGTCGGGCCCGGGATGCAGGCCCAACAGACGGAACATCCGCGCGGCCGCATCGCTCAACGTCCGATACGACCAGGAGAACACCGCTTCGAGGTTGACGCTGGTGTCCCCGATGTCCAAGGCGCGCAACCGATCGCGGACATCACGCAGCTGCCGGACCAGCTCGGCCATCGACAGGGTGGGGCTGAGGGTGGCGCGCGCGGCGACGATGCTCAGCGCCAGCGGCAGATGGGCGCACAGCTCGATCAGGTCGCTGACGGCCTGCGGCTCGCCGGCCAGCCGCTCCGGCCCCAACCGGTTGGCCAGCAGGTCATAGGCCTCGCCGGTGGACATCAGGTCCAGCGGCACGGCATGGGCGCCTTCGCTGACGATCAAGCCGCCGAGATGGTCACGGCTGGTGATCACGGTCAGGCACCGGGACGAACCCGGCAGCAGCGGCCGGACCTGGCTGGTGTCACGGGCGTTGTCCAGCACCACGAGGATCCGCCGGTCGGCGAGCTGGGACCGGTACAGCGCCGCCTGCTCGGCCAGCCCGGCCGGGATCCGCCCGGCCGGCACGCCGAGCGCGTCGAGGAAACCCCGGATCGCCTCGGCCGGCTGGACCGGCAGGCCGCTGGGGTCGAAACCACGGAGGTTGACGTAGAGCTGCCCGTCGGGAAACCGCTCCGCGACCTGGTGCGACCAGTGCACGGCCAGCGCGGTCTTGCCGGCGCCCGCGGTGCCGTTGATCGTGGAGATCACCACGGTGTCGTCGCGGTCGAGCAGGCTGGTGAGCTCTTTGAGCTGGGCCGCCCGGCCGGTGAAACCGGCCACCGCGCCGGGCAGCTGCCGCGGCACCGCGCCGCTCGGCACCGAGACCGGTTCCGTGGCGACCGGCTCCTGGGTGAGCGGGGCGACGGCATTGCGCGCCGCCGCCAGCAGCTGTTCGCGGCGGCGCGGATCGAGTCCGAGGGCGTCGGCCAGCAGGCCGACCGAGGAGAGCCGGGGCAGTCGGCGCCCCGACTCCAACACGCTGATCGACCGGGCCGACACTCCGGACCGGCCGGCCAGCTCGTCCTGCGACCAGCCGAGCGACAGCCGGCACTCGCGCAGGAACTCGCCGAAGGCATTACCGCCCATTTCCTCCCCCTGGAAACGGTCAGCCGCCGCGACGGCACGAGCCAGTCCGAGCATTGTCGGTCAGCGGCCGCGCCGGTTTCAACCGGTTCGCCGAAAGTAGGAGGGCATGCCGAGGGGGCGCCGGTGCGAGGGGAGGCACCGGCGCCCCGAGGGCGATCACTGTTCGATCAGAAGTGCAGCATGTGCTGGAAGTCGGCCTGCGCGCTGCTCAGGTGCACGTGAGAGCGGGTGCCGTAGGCCAGCGTGTTGTTCCAGTTGTACTCCTCGACGTCGAACGAGCCGTCCGAGTAGACCTTGTTCACGTAGGCGACGTGGCCCACCTTGTGCACGTCGTTGACGGCGATGGCGCCGACCGACGGCGTGTTGTTGACGGTCACGCCGGCGGCGCGGGCCGCGTCGTCCCAGTGGCCGGCGTCGCCCCAGGTCACACCGTGCCAGGAGTTGCTGAAGCTGGGCACGCCGAGCCGGCTGGCGATGCGGTAGGCCGCGAACGCGGTGCAGTTGTCCTGGGCGAAGCCGCGGGCGTTGTGGTCGTAGTCGTCACGCGGGGTCTGCGCGCCGCCACCACCGCTGGTGCCGAACTGGAAGCTGGCCTCGTTGTTCTTCAGCGTGGCGTTGAGGTTGGCCTTGACGCCGGGCGCGAAGGACTGGCTGGCCCCGCCGAAGTCGCTGTTGAAGTACACCACCACGGTCTGCGAGCTGCGGTTCCACACCGACGCGGCGTTGTTCTTGACGCACACGCCCTGGCCGTTGCCGGCGCTCTTGAACTCGTAGCAGCTCGGCTGGGTGGCGCCGAGGTCGCTGATCGAGCCGGTGAAGTCGGAGACCGAGCCGGCCTGGTCGCTGTTGTAGTAGAGGCAGAACTCACCACTGTCGCAGACGCCGTCACGGGAGGCGGCGGAGGCGGGCGCCCCGAGGGCGACCACGGCCATTGCGGCGGCGCCGACGGCGGCGAGCATCATACGTGCGATCTTCACGGTTTCCCCTTTGTCGAACGGTGTCGTCATCCCCGAAGCTGAAGGTCAGTGCGTGCGCTGGTAGTCCTCCCAGGTGTGGATGGCGATCCGGGGACCGTCGTCCGCACCGTGGTTGGCCAGGCCGTTGAAGCCGAGGTAGTAGTCGCCGACCTGGTTCTGCGCCTGCGTGGACAGGTCGGTGTCGCTGATCGCCGCGGCGTGGATGTGCCACGGCCAGTCGCCCTGGGTGGGGTTGCGGACCCAGGCGGCGAAGCCGACCTGGCGCAACGCCTTGGCGACGGCGGTCTTGGTGGTGGCGGACATGCCGTCGACGTTGATGTCGACGACGCCGCCGCCGTCGTGGGTACCGGCCGAGGTCGGGTCGCCACCGGGGTTGTACGAGCCCTGGTCCAGCTTGAGCGTGCGGCCCAGCAGGTGCTCGGCCTCGGTGAGCATCGCCTGGGTGCGGGTGTTGATGGTGTAGCCGTCACGCTGGATCTTCGAGCCGGGACCGATCACCTTGGTGACCGTGTAACGGCCCTCGCCGAGCTTGGTCAGCGAAGTCGTGCCGGGCAGCCCGTTGGCGGCAAGGCCGGTGTAGCCGAGCGAACGCTGGAAGGCCGCGTACGCCGAGATGGTGGTGGTGCCGAAGTAGCCGTCGACCCACTTGGCGTCCAGCAGACCGCGCGCCTGGAGCGCCCGCTCCACGGCCAGCACGGAGTCCTTGGCGCCCGGGGTCAGCGTGTTGTCGGCGCGCCGCGGGTCGATCTGGGCGGCCAGCACGGTGGCCTCCATGTCGACGACGGGCAGCGCGGTGGCCGTCGACGTCACGGCCGACGCCGACGCCGCGGTCAGCGCCAGGCAGCCCAGCGCGGTGGCGACGGCGGCGAGCAGCCCCGTTGCCCTCTTGATTGTGCTCATGAGGAGTTTCTTTCCTTGTGCGGGAAGAGGATCAGCGGGTCAGCCACACCGCTTGTCGGTGTTGCCGTCGGCGTCGTAGTTGCCCCAGAACAGGGCGGCGGTGGCGTAGGTGCACCGGCCGGCGCCGTAGAAGCCGGGCGACCACAGCTCGGCCTGCCGGGTGTTGACGGCGGTGTCGGCGACCGGGTTCGTCTCGACGCCGGGCGACTTGACCCAGATCTCGCCGACCGAGATGGTCCAGCTGCCGGGGTGGCTGTCGCGGAACTGCTGCCAGACGTAGGCGTACGCGTAGTTCTCCTGGCAGCGCGGCGACCAGTACTGCTTGATCGACATCGCCGACTGGCCGTGCTCGTCGGGCACGACCTTGGTGCTGCCCACCTGGTACGCGTCGGAGCAGTGGCCGGTCGCGGCGGCGGCCGGCACGGCCGTCGCGACGACCGGGGTCACGGTGAGGGCGAGCGCGGCCAGTCCGGTGGCGACGCGCGAAAGCGAGCGATGCATGCGAGGCTCCTCGGTCAGCAGCGGGTGTCGGTCTTGGCGACCGGGTCACCCGGGTCGGGGAACGGACCTTCGCCCTTCCATCCCATGGCCTGCGTGCACTTCGACAAGGTCGCGGCGCCGAAGGACCAGACCTCGACGGGGTTCTGGGTGGCGCCGCAGCTGACGTCCTCGATGTCGTGCGAGTTGGACAGGACGGTCGCGCACACGTCCCAGCTGCTGTGGGTGTTGCGGTAGCCCTGCCACACGTACAGGTAGGCGTAGTTCTTGTTGCAGCCCTTGTACTGCTTCACCGAGGCCATGGTCTGGCCGCCGGAGCTGAAGGTCGCGGTGCTGCCGATCTGGGTGACGCTGGAGCAGCCGGCCGGCGTTGAGGCCTGCGCGGTTCCCGCGGTGCCGACGAGCACAGGCACGGCGAGGGCCGCGGCGGCGGCGATCTTGGCGATGCTGGACATGGTGTCTGCCTTCGTTTCTGCGTCTTGGCGTTGCCCCAAATCCTGTCCGCGCCGGCCGGTCGGGACTATGACGGCAGCTAGACGTTGACCCGTCGTTACGGGGTCAGGTCCGCGACGGGTGCCACCGAGGCGGTGCGTGCCGACAGCACGTTTCGGACCACTCGACTCAGGCTTCCCGCTATTCGAACGGGCTCATTCCACGCATTGCGATGACCAGCCTTTTTAGAACAGGTTCGAAATGCTTGCCAGCCGGTCGACACCGGCCCCCACCAGCGGAAACGCCGATAATTTGTGATGCACATCACCGCCCGTTCCGTAGCGGTGGATATACGGGTCGACGATCTAATCAAGGGTGCGACAGCACGTCGCACCAAAGGGGGATGTGCATGATGAGAATAAGCCGTTTGGCTTTGGCCGTTGTGACGGTCGGAGCAGTCGTGGCCGCCGGGACCACCGTGACCGCGGACGCGGTCTCGGGCGGGACGACGCCGGCGGCCGGCACCTACGGATACGTGGCCCGGTTGACCAACGGCACCGCCGGCTGCTCGGGTGCATTGATCGACCCGCAGTGGGTCATCACGGCCAGTGCGTGCTTCCCGAGCGCCGCACCGGGCAAGCCGTCGGCCCCGATCACGGTCACGTTCGCGGGCGGCGCACAGGTACAGCACGTGACCTGGCTGGTGCAGCACGCCGACCGGGATGTCGTGCTGGCCAAGCTGGACAACCCGGTCGCCATCACGCCGGTCCCGCTGGCCGCGACCGGCCCCGTCACCGGCGAGACCCTTCAGGTCGCCGGCTTCGGGCGCACCACCACCGACTGGGTGCCGGACCAGCCCCGCGTCGCACCGTTCACCGCTGGGGCGGCGACCGGCGCGTTGCTGCCGCTGAGCAGTTCGACCGGCGTCGATGCCTGCAAGGGTGACGCCGGCGGGCCGGCAATCCGTGACACGAGCGGTCAGCTGGTGGCGATCACCCACCTGTCGTTCCAGCACGGCTGCCTCGGCAGCACCGAGACCCGTCAGGGCATCAGCGACACCCGGGTTGACGACCTCGCCCCGTGGATCGCGCAGACCCGCGACACCTATCGCGACCGCGACCTGCACCTGTTCCCGCTGGCGGCCGGTGTGGTGTGGCACAACGTCCTCCCGGCGCACGGCACCGTCTGGCAGCACCTCGACGCCATCGCCACCAATGTCTCGTACGTCGCATCGGGCACGATGGCCAACGGCGACATCGCCCTGGCCACGATCAGCAACCAGGCCCTGTCGCTGCGGTTCGGGCACCGTGACGGGACCTGGACCGCGCCAACCGTCATCGACAACGGCATCGCCGCGGTGACCCTGGGGGCCGACACCGACGGCGACCTGCACGTGTTCCCGCTCGCCATGAACGGCGTCGTGTGGCACAACATCCTCAAGACCGACGGCACCTGGCAGCGCCTCGACGCCGTCGCCTCGAACGTGCAGGCGCTCACCTCGACCAGCTGGTCCGACGGTTCGGGGACGCTGGTCACCGTCTCCGACGGAACCCTGTCCAAGAACACCGAGAACTCGAATCACTGTGGTGAGTGCACGGGCCCCGGCACGTGGATCGGCGCGCACGCGCTCGACACCGGTGTCACCTCGGCCGCCTACGTGTGGCTCCCCACCGGTGATGACCATGTGTTCCCGCTCGCCACCGGCGTCGTGTGGCACAACGTGTACAAGCCGGACGGCACTGTGCAGCGCCTGCCCGAGGTCGCCCGCAACGCCTCCTCGGTGGCGGCGATCGCGCTCGGCAACGGCGACGTCTACGTCACGACCATCTCCGGCGGCAACGTCAGCCAGACCGTCGAGCACGCGGACGGCACGGCGACCGGCCCCACCGTCATCGACAGCGGTGGCAGCGTGACCCAGGAAGCCCTCACCCTGGCCTGACCAGCGAAAAGGCCCCGTCCGACTTGGGCGGGGCCTTTTTCGTCTCATAACGTTGACACTGTCATATGACAGTGTCAGTATCGATACGTGCGAGACGACGGGTTGTGGACGATCGACGAGCTCTCGGCCGGCGTGGCCGAGGCGTTGGCGGCCGGCTACCCGGGCCAGACCAACGGACGCGTCAGGGAGGTGCCGGACCGGCGGACGATCCGCTGGTACACCACGATCGGGCTGCTGGACCGGCCGGCGGGCATGCACGGCCGGACGGCGCTGTACGGACGCCGGCACCTGCTCCAGATCGTGGCCATCAAACGACTTCAGGCCGACGGACTCACGCTGGCCGAGGTGCAGGAGCGGCTGCTGGGCGCCCCGGAGGCAACGCTGACGGAGATCGCCCGGGTGCCGGAGAAGGTGCCGGCGCGCGAGAAGTTCTGGGCGGCAAGGCCTGCGGCGCCGAAGAAAGCCGTGGTGGTGCCGGGGATCAGGCTGGGCGCCAACGTGACCGTGCTGCTGGGCGCGGCGAACCACGTGCCCGACGACGAAGAACTGGCCGTGATCGAGGCGGCGGCCGCGCCCCTGCTGGACACGTTGCGCCGGCTCGGGTTGGACCCGAGCGCTGACCGAGAGGGATGACCGTGCGCGTGCATCTGACGAAGGACGACAACCGGCCGACCGAGGACGCCGGCATCGCGGTACTGCACACCGAGCGCGGCAACCTGCCGCTGGACGAGATCGACCTGACCGCGACGATCACCGGTCTGACCGCGCGAACCGAGCTGGCGCAAGGGTTTCGCAACCCGTTCGACGAGCCGCTCGAGGCGACGTACATCTTCCCGCTGCCCGACCGCGCGGCGGTGACGTCGCTGCGTATGGAGGCGGACGGCCGGGTGATCGAGGGCATCCTCAAGGAGCGTGGCGAGGCCCGGGCCGACTACGACCAGGCGGTGCACGAAGGCAAGCGCGCGTCGATCGCCGAGGAGGAGCGGCCGGGCGTGTTCACCATGCGCGTCGGCAACATCATGCCGGGCGAGCGGGTCACGGTGCGGCTCGGTCTGGCCGGCCAGTTGCCGTACGAGGACGGCGAAGCGACGTTCCGCTTCCCGCTCGTGGTGGCGCCCCGCTACATCCCGGGCACGCCGCTGTCCGGCGCGCAGGTCGGCGACGGCAGGGCGCTCGACACCGATGCCGTGCCCGACGCGTCGAGGATCAGCCCACCGGTGCTGCTGCCCGGTTTTCCCAACCCGGTAAGGCTTTCCGTGCTCGTCGACATCGACCCGGCCGGGCTGCCGCTGACCGACGTCAGCTCCACACTGCCGGTCGTCAACGAGCCGGTCGACGGTGGGGCGCAACGGCTTCGGGTGACGCCCGGCGAGCGGCTCGACCGCGATTTCGTGCTGCGCCTCAAGCTTGGCGACGAGACGGCGGTGACGACGTCGCTGGCGACGCGGCCGGACGCAGAGGGCGGCACGTTCCTGCTCACCGTGCTGCCGCCGGTGACCAGCGCTCCCCGCGTCCCCGCGACGTGGCGCTGGTGCTGGACCGGTCGGGCAGCATGCACGGCTGGAAGATGGCCGCGGCCCGGCGCGCGGCTGCACGGATCGTAGACACTTTGACGCCGGCCGACCGGTTCACCGTGCTGGCCTTCGACAACAGTGTGGAGACCCCACCGGAGTTGCCGCCGGGGCTGGTGGATGCCACTGACCGCAACAAGTTCCGCACCGTTCGGCATCTGTCCACTTTGGAGTCCCGTGGCGGCACCGACATGCTGCCGGCGTTACAGCTGGCCACGACAGCGCTGTCCGAGGACGAGAGCCGCGAGCGCGTGCTGGTGCTGGTCACCGACGGCCAGGTCGGCAACGAGGACCAGATTCTCCAGTCGCTCGGCTCGATCCGAGTGCATACGATCGGCATCGACACCGCGGTCAACGCGGCGTTCCTGCGCCGCCTGGCCACCGTGACCGGCGGCCGCTGCGAGCTGGTGGAGTCCGAGGACCGGCTGGACGAGGCCATGCGGCACATCCACCACCGGATCGGCACGCCGCTGGTCACCGACCTGGCCGTACGGTCGGCCGGACTCCAGGTGGACGAGGACAGCCTCACGCCGGCTCGGCTGCCCGATCTGTTCGCCGGCGCGCCGGTCGTGATCAGCGGCCGGTACACCGGCGACGGCGACGGCGCGGTGCTGGTCGAGGGACGTGATTGGCGGACAACGGTTTCCGCCGTGCCGAGCGACAACGACAGCCTGCCGGCGAGCTGGGCCCGAGCCCGGATCCGGGACCTGGAGGACCGTTACGTCATCCAGGACAGCGGCCAGGCGGAGCTCGAGCGCGAGATCGTCGACGTGTCGCTGCGGTTCCACGTGCTGTCGCGGTTCACGGCGTTCGTCGCGGTGGATCCCCGCGTGGTCAACGAAAGCGGCCAGCTGCACCAGGTGCTCCAGCCGGTCGAGCTGCCGCACGGCTGGGCCGCTGGTGGATTCGGCGCAGCACCAGCCGGATTCGCCGCGCCGGGTGGATTCGCCGTGGCGGGTGGGTTCGCACCGCCGCCGGCACCGGCGATGGCCGCAGCGCCGATGATGGCCAAGCGGTCGCGGCGAAGCGCCCCGGAAGCCCCGTTGCCGTCAACTGTGGCGCGATATCTGACGGTCGTGCTGAAGCAGCTCGGCCGGCTCGCCACCCGCCCCGAGGCCGAGCGGTTGGCCCATCTCGCCACGCTGGCCGAGGACATCGAGCGGCGGCTCGACGGTTTCCGAGCGGCCGGGTTGTCCGAGACGGCGGTGCGGAAGCTGCGCGCGCTGGCGGCGGAGTTGGCTCAGCCGACCGATCTCGACGACCTGTGGCAGCGGGCGGTCGAGGTGCTGGAAGCCCTGGCGGGGCAACGGCCGTCCTTCTGGAAGCGGTGACCGCGAGGCGGGCCCGGCGCACAGCGCCGGGCCCGCCTCGGCGTCAGTGCGTGATGAGGTCGAACTCTTCCCACGGGCCGACCGCCGTGCGATTGGCGATCAACGACGACGCCCCGGCGTTCTCCGCCGTCACCAGGTGCTGGTTGTTGTACGCCCGTAAGCTTACGCTGCCGTCCGGGTTGTGCAGCAGGTAGAACGTCTCCCACGGGCCGGGACCGCCGCGGTTGGCGATCAGCGGCGCGGCGCCGTTGTTCTCCGCGGTGACCCAGTTGTTGTCGGAGTGGGCCCGCAGGCCGATCGTGCCGTCGGTGTCGGTGAACATGTCGAAGATCTCGGCCGTGCCGATCGAGGTGGCGTCGGCGATCAGCGAGGTGGTGTTGTTCGACGCATCGACGTACTTCCCGTTGGCGTGCGCCCGGAAGCTCACCACTGACGTGCTGCGGTGGAAGGTGGTGTTGTTGTTGGCGTAGCCGGCCGCGACGAGATCGGCCTGCACGGCGTTTTCCGTGGCGTCAGAGGGAAAACCGGTCGTGACGGCGCCCTCGAAGAACTCGCCCTTGCCCAGCGGGCTGTTGTCGCCGCCGGTGCCCAACTCGATGGAGGGCTGCACCTTCATCGGGTTGTAGCCGTTGGGCAGCGCGCCGGAGTACGAGGTCGTCAGCCCGCCGGACTGGCCGTTGCCGAACTTGAGGGTGAAGTTGGTGGTGCCGTTGTTCTTCTCCCACGCCGTCACGAACATGCCGGTCTCGCTCTGGATGTTCGTCGGGTTCCGGCCGTTGTCGCTGAAGTACATGCCGTTCTCGAGATCGCCGCCGACCCACGGGCCCGGGCCGGTGCAGCCGCCGACCCAGCACGCGGAGCCGTAGTAGATCGCGTTCATGGTCGAGTTGCCGTCGTCGGAGTCGTCGGTCTCGGCCGAGCCGAAGTCGAAACAGCAGGAGCCGCTGGTGAGATTGGACGACGTCACCATGTACATGCCCTCGGGCTGCGCGCCGGTCGGCACGTTGCGGACGGCGTTGTTGCGGTAGCCGGTGCCGATGTTGTTGACCAGCACGCCGTACGCCGGCTGGCCGCTGACCGTCACCGGCAGCGCCATCGCGTCGGCGCCGATGTCCGCGCCGTTCGGGCCGGGGCCGTGCAGCGCGCCCGAGCAGCCCGAACACGCCGACCCCGGAGAGATCGGCATGTGGTTGGCGTTGGACGTCTGGTCGTAGAGCTGGGTGATGGTGCAGGACGTGCCGCTACAGAAGGAAACCTGCGGCGCGGAGTTGACGACACCGCCGGCCGAGCGCAGGCCGATGTTTAGCGTGCCGTGGTCCGAGGCGCGCTGGATCTGGTACAGCGGGCCGTTGTAGGACGCGAACAGTGCTCGCGTGGTGCTGTAGGCCGCCGCGCACGGCGTGCCGCCGGAGGCGTAGAGGTCGCAGGTCTTCTGGGTCGCCGCGGCGGCGGTCTGCGTGGTCGCCAGGCCGAAAACCGGCAGGACCAGCGCCAACAGCAGCACGAACAGGCGTCGTCGGAACGTGGGCAGGGCGTGCACGACAACCTCCGTCGTCATTGTCGGGAGTCATCGGGACGGCGCTCCGTGGCGGCAGGGAGCCTTCCCCTGGCGCTCATGTTCGACCGACTTTAGATCTAAGTCAAGGCAATCTCTCGGTCATTGATGTCGACTTTGACCAATGTCCGAAGTAATTCGACCCGCAAACTTGCGGAAATCGCGCGCAAAACGACCACAGCCGCGTCCAGGCCGGACGCGGCTGCGGTCGTGCGGTGACACCTGGACTCAGGGCGTGGCCTTCAGCTCGAGCAGCGTCGCGGCGTCGGAACCCGCACCGACACCGACGCCCGTCCAGCCGTTCTTGGCCACGTTGACCGTGTTGCTCTGACCGTCGACCGTCACGGTCGCCTGCACCGCGTGGCTGTCGCCCTTGACCTGGTAGGCATCGGCCAGTTGCAGCTTCAGGTCGCCGGTCGTGCCCGACACGCGGAAGCAGTAGTGGCCCGGGTCGCTGCCGTGATCGCCCGAGCTGTTGAGCGAGCGCACCTCGATCAGGCCGTTCACGTTGACGCAGTCCACCAGCATCAGGTGGCCGTCGCCGCTGATCAGCTTGATCCCCCGGTCGGCCAGGACCTTGTCCGCGCCCGGGTAGCTGAAGTCTTCGACGGTCGACGACATCCCGCTGTCGTCCTGCGCCGACTGCCGGCCGGCCACACTCGCGCCGACGGACAGCCCCGCCACCGTTGCCACGACTCCCGCGGTGAGCAGCACTCGGGTGATGACTCTCATGATCGGCGATCCACTCCTGTTCGCTCTACTCAAGGCAAGACGCGACAAGGTGAAACGCCCCCCGGTCGACGGCCGCCCCCTCCGACACGACGATCAACAACGTAGAGCGGCCACGGTCACGCGTCAAGAATTCCAACCACCGTTGGGCATAGCACCGACGATCGGGGTAATCCCTTTAGAGGACAGTCGAAACATGGCGTACGGGCGCCGCGTCGAAGACGCGACGCCCGTACGGTTTCATTCGGTGGGCCGGGCCCGGCGGCTGGTGCGTCGCCAGGCGAGGGCGACGGAACCGGCGGCGATGAGCACGGCGGCGGTGGCCGCGCCCAAGGCCCACGGCGGACTGGCGGCGCTGGCGGCGACCGGCTGCACGGCGGGGGCCGTGACGGACCCGGCCGTGATGGACAGGGCGGGAGCGGGGTGCTCCGACTGCCCGGGGTCGATCCACCGCACGACCGAGCCGTCGCTGTAGGTCTGCACCACCCGGAACTCCAGGCGGTCGACCTTGGGCAGCGGGCCGGCCTCGACCAGGAACTCGTCGTACTCCCCGGCCTGATCGCGCTGTCCGGCCCGGTGGCCGTCCAGTCGATCTCGCTGACGGCCTCGGCGACCTGGTTGCCGTCGTCGTCGACGAGCGGCGGGCGGACCGCGGACTTGACCACCTTGTAGGTCCAGCCGGCATGCGGCCGGACGGCGACGAAGGCCAACCGGTGATCGGCCGGGAACGCCACCTGGAGCCCGGTGGTGGCGGCGGTGTCGCTCTCGGTCGGCACGCGGAAGGCGAGCTGCCCATAGCCGCCCTGGACGGCGTCATCGGAATGCACGGTGACGTGCGCGCTGGCCGGAACCGCCGTGGCCAGCAGGAACATCACCGTAACGGCCAGGGCGTTACGAAGCCGGGACATGGGCTCACCTCCCTAGATGCTCGCCGGACCGGCGGCGGACGCGGGCAGGACCCGGAGGATGCCCCACATGCCGGCCTCGGTGAACGGCTGTCGGTTGTCGCCGTACAGGTAGTCGCCGGTGTAGTGCTGCGGCCCACCGGCCCCGCCGACCAGCTCGACCTCCATGGTCTCGCCGGCGGTGAGCGACCGGGCGGTCAACAGCTGGGAGCGCCGGTCGCTGGTGCCGTTCCACATCTGCGGCTCCTGCGGGAACTCGTGCCCGCCGATGCCGAAGGTGCTGAACTGATCGGACGCACCGAGCCCGACCCGCAGCACCACGGGATCGCCGGCCCGCGCGGTCAGCACGGGCGTCGCCGGATCGCCGTACTCGGCCGAACCGAAGGCGCCGCCGTAGTCGGCCGACTTGCCCATCCGCGTGGTCAGCGGCGTGCTGGCGTAGTTGATGTTGCTGTGCCCCAGGTCGGCCACCGGCTGGTTGCCGGCGAACACGCTGTTCACGCCGGCCCCGGCCACCACGTCCTGGTACGGCACGATGCTGCGCGCGTACTGCTGGTCCGTGGTGCCCATGGACAGGGCGAACTCCCGGAAGTCGCCGCCGGGCGACCGGATGATCGCCTGCGTGCTGGTGGCCGTCGAGGTGAGCGGCGCGTTGGTCACGCTGTCGCACCACGTCGACCCGGAAGGCTCGACGATGAGCATGCCGTACGCGCCGTGCCGCAAGGCGGCGACGCTGCCCAGGTCCTGGAAGATGGACGTGCCGAGCTGCTTGTCCGCGTAGAACTGGTAGTTGGCGGACTTGCCGGCGGCCACCGTGGTGTCGGGGTTGAGCCCGACCGCCGCGCCACCGGACAGTTGCGGGTTGCCCAGCAGCTTGCCCAGGTCGAACCCGGCGCGACTGCCGCCGTACGCCGACCCGGCCGGAATCTGGTTGCGCAGGGTGATCTGCACACAGTCACCCTGGTTGGCCCGCAGCACCAGCGGCTCGACTTTCCTTCGCCCGGACTGGATGTTCGTCATGTCCGACGTGAGCGAGTAGACGATTCCGTTGGTGTCGGCGGTCGGCGCGGTCGGCAGTGTCGTTGCGAAGATCGACACGTCGTACGACCGGGTCGGCGCGCCGGACGGACAGGGACTCCTGCTCGTGGTCGCGCCGGTCGACGGCGGGTTGGGTCCCGGCGTCGCCTGGGTGTCGCCGGTCGCCGCCTTCAACACGGGGAATCCTTGGCCGCTGGGCGGAACAGGGCGGTCCGGCAGCGGTTTCAGGCTGGGGTCGACGTGGTCGCGGACCCGGAAGATGCCCCAGGCGCCGCTCTCCACCGCGAAATTCCTCGTGCTGTAGTACAGATAGTCGCCGGGCATGCCGGCCGGCCCGCCGGCGCCGCCGTCGAGCACGTAGTCGAAGCGCTCGGAGATGCCGGTGGTGGCCGCGTCGACGAGCTCGCCGTCGCCGTTGAACCGCTCCCGGCGGAACCGTTCTCCTTGGATACGAAGGGCTTCGTCACGATCGTTGGTGCCGACGGTGCGCAGCACCACGGGATCGCCGACGTACGCCTGCAACAGCGGCGTCTGCGGATCACCGTACTTCACCGACGAGAACACGTACGGGTCCACCGTGGTCACAGTGGCCGCGGCCGTGTCGGTTCCGTTGCCGTCGTTGACGTTGCTGTAGGCGTTGCGGCAGACGGCCCCGTTGAACTCCTGGCGTTGTTGCGTCGTCGCCGGGTTCTCCGGTGTCGCGCCCGGTGGTGTTCGCTCACCGAGCGGTGCCGCTCTCAGGTTGATGGAGCCCTCCTCGCACTCCTGTCCCGCGTTGCGGTTCTGCGGGCCGGGAAGGTCCGGATTGGACAGTTCCGGGCGTCCTTGCCGCCCGTTGCCGAGGAACACGGCGAATTCCCGGAACGCGCTCTTCACGCCGACGCCGACCGGGCTGGTGGTGTAGATGTCGGCCATGGTGCCGCTCTGGATCAGCGCGCCGGTATTCGGGTCGTGGTAGGTGGAACCGGCCGGCTCGATGATGTGCGCGCCGAACAGCCCGTGGGCCCATGACTTGATGCCGTTGACGTGGTCGTGCCAGAACACCGTTCCACTGTCCACATCGGAGTACCAGCGGTACTGGGTGAACTCCACGCTGACCGGCTCGCCGGCGGCGTGCGGCTGGGCCAGCGGCACGTCGAAGTTCAGCCGCGCGCCGACGATCGAGGTGATCTTGCGGACCTCGATGTCGGTACGGCCGACCCCGACGCCGATGAAGATGCCCGGCCGCAGGTTGGTCGTGTTGGAGACCGTAACGCCACTGGCGTTACCACCGGTGGACGCGGTGCTGGTGCGACCCTCGTCCTGGTCGGCGTAGATCGACTGCTCGTAGTTGTAGCCGGTGATCACGCCGTCCGAGCCCTGCGGGTCGAACTGCACGAAGTGGGTGTGCATGTTCACCTTGGGCTGCACCGCCGGGTCCAGTTCGCTGGACAGCGTGATGGCCACGCAGTCGCCGACGTTGGACCGGATCACCAGCGGGTCGGCCGACTTGGTGCCGCCGAGCACCGCCGACTTGTCCTGGTTCAGCACATAGATCTCGCCGTGCTGGTCGGTCTCACGGGCGGTTTCCTTGATGGGCGTGCTGATCGCGGTCACGTTGTACGTACGCACCGGGGCGTTGGCCGGACACAGACCGTCCGGTCTCGTCGACGACGCGGTGTTGCCCAGGTACGGCGTACCCGAGTGCCCGGCCGGCGAGAACGGCGGCCGCTCACCCAGATGCGGTGCCATCAAAGGATAGGCCGGTCGGCCGTTGAGCGGATTGAACAGGATCGCCTTGCGCTGGCCCGGTGTCGACGACGCATAGTTCGGCCACACCAGCGTGTCCTCGGGTTCGCCGAGGTACAGCGGGGCCGACAGGGTGCCGGCCTTCTGCCAGTCCCACACGGTCGCGTCGGTGTCGCCCAACCGCGCGCCCTGCGGCGGGATCTCGTTCTCCACGAGATCCTCCACGGCGATCTGCGTCGCCGGGTTGTTCAGCCCCGACCGTGGCACCACGGTCTTACCAGCGATGGTCAGCCCCAGCAGGGACTGCGAGGTGACCGCGGTCGGCGGCGCGGTGCGGCCGGGCAGCGGGGCCAGGTTGGCCTGCCTGGTGTCGAACACCCGCCAGATGCCCCACATGCCGGCGATGTAGTGCTGGGCGATGTGGCAGTGGTACAGGAAGTCGCCCACCGCCTGCTGGCAGCCGCCGGCCCCGCACTCGTGCTCCAGGTTGTAGGTCTCGCCCGGGCCGATGCTCTGCGAGTCGAGGTTGATCGACGCCGTGTCGTTCGGCGGCGTCTTCTCCAGCCCACCGGCGAAGTTGCTCGCCTGCGCACCGGGGTTCTGCGGCCACCGGTCGCCACCACCGTGCAGGTGGTGCACGTGCAGCTGCTCGAAACCGGCGTCGATCAGCCGCGTCTTGGTCGGCTCGCCGAGGTAGGAGCGCGGCATCGGGGTGGCCGGATCACCGTTGGTGTAGGAGGAGTACATCAGCGACTCGCTGGCCGGCAGCGTGCTGTCGTCGGCCCCTTTCTTCTGCACCAACAACTCCTGCCGGCGGAAGAACGGCTCGCTGCGGTAGTTCAGCGCCCGGCTGCCCGGCCGGTAGTCGGCGGTGTCCGTGCCGCAGTTGTCGATGCCGCCCTCGTCCAGCATCGGCAGTGGCGCGCCGAGGCCGTCCGGGTCGTCGAAGCAGTTGGTGTCGCCGCCGTCCTCACGGGGCGGTCGGCGCAGGTTGAACATCTCGTCGCCGATCTCGTGGTACATGATCGCGAACTCGCGGAACGTGGTCCCGCTGCCCGGCTTGATGATCGCGGCGAAACTGTTGAAGGTGGCGTCGGTGGTGCGATCCACACCGGTGTCCGGGTCCAGCCAGGTCGAGCCGGCCGGCTCGGCGATCAGCGCGCCGAACAGACCGTGCGCGGTCAGCTGGGTCGCGTCACCGCCGCTGTGGAACACCTTCGCGCCCTCGCCGATCAGCGGGTCGAGGTAGTACTGATAGGTGTGGGAACCGCCGGGCGGCACCATCACGCTGGTCGGGTTGTTGCCCACCGCCTGTCCCCCGGCGCCGGCCGCGGCGTTGTAGGAGACGCCGGCCATGTCGACCGACACCGACGGCACGCCGCCGGGTTGGGTCGTCACGAACGGCGTCCCGAAGCCGGGTCCGGTGCGCGGGGCGACAGTCAGCTTGTTGGTCAACGTGATCTGCACGCACTCGCCGAGCCGTGCGCGCAGCACCAGTGGTTGGATGGGATCTTCGTCCAGGCCGTTGGACACCTTGGCGCCGGTGGTGGGATCGGCGCCGACCGCCGCTGCCTTCTGCAGCGCGGCTTCCTGCGCACGGACCGCGTTGAGATCGGCCGCAAGCACGTACATGAAGCCGAACGGGTCGTGGTCGCCGAACCGGTCGACGGTGATGTCGACATTGATGGCGTAGACGGTATACACCCGTTTCGGCGCGGTGTCACAGCTTCCGGCCGAGCCGGTCGGCTCGGCCGCGGTGGCCTGGGCCGGCAGCGACACCAGTTGCAACGTGACCAGCGCCAGGACCGAGGCGATCGACGTGATCACCACCGGCCAGCCGCGGCTGCGCCGCACCGGCTCCATGGCGGACGGCTCGGCAAACACGTGAATCGCGACCAGCGCAGCCAGCAGGGCGACTGGTTGCGCGGCCGCCGCCGCGCGGGCGGCTGCCGACAGGTCCACAAGGGACTGTGGCGCGGCCGCACCGACCAAGAGGTCGAGCGTCGGCAGCGCGATCGCCAACGGCAGGAAGGCGGGCACGAACAGCAGCGAGACCAGGGCCGCCGTCGCGATCCTGGTCAACGCGCGATCGCCGGACAGGCCGAGTAGGGGCGCGGTCCGTCCGGCCAGCCACACCGCCGCGGCGGCAACGGGAACACAGGCCATCGCGTCCAGCGCGATGGCCGCGGGCCCGAGGTCGCCGACATGTCGCCAGAAACTCACCACGATCGCGATCGTCACCGCGACCGTGGAACGCGACCATCTCATAGGGATTCCTTTCGCCGTGTGCTAATGGTTCATGGTCATGGCGGCGTCCGGAATGGACAGTCGAGCGGCACCTCCCGGACGGTTCCAGTCCAGCCAGGCCGTGCGGTCGAGCGAGGCGGGCGGCAGGTCGAAGAACAGCGTGCCGGTGATCGCCGCGCCCGGGCCCAGCCGGGGCAGCTCACCGAAAGTCCCGCCGTACACGGCGACGTCGGTCGCGGCCGGGCCGGCGTGCAGGGTGAACTCGGTGGCCGGGTGGAAGGTGACGGTGTCCGTGCCGGTGTTCACGACCGTGACGGCGACGGACAGCCGGTCGTCGCCGGAGGCGGGCATGCCGGGCATCATCGCCGGCGGCATCTGGTATCCGGACGCCGTGGTCGACATGTCGTGGTCCATGCCGAGCCAGCCGGTGTCGCCGACGCTGGCCGTCAGGCCGCCGACCCTCGCGCTGGACTCCGCCGGGCCGGCCGGGCCGACCATGGCCGAGACGCCGATCGCCGCGGCGGCCAGCGCCGCCGTCATGACGAGCAGGCCGGCAATCCGAGCTTTCGGCGGAACTTTCATCTGTGCTCCTCCGGCGACACGGCGTACTGTCGTGTTGCTGTGAATCTGCCAGTGCTTGTGTGCCACGGGAAATGAGTGGAACTGCCTAAGTAGCCGGTTGCTACCTGAGTAGGGCACGCGATGCGACGAGACCTTGTGCTGCTGACCGCGGGCCGTGCGCTGTCCACAATGGGCAGCGAAGTCGCGGTGGTCGCGTTGTTGCTGCGGCTGCACGACGAAGGTGCGGACAGTTGGGCGGTGGCAAGCCTGCTGGCCGCCGGCACGGTGCCGCTCGCGTTGGCCGCGCCGTTGGCCGGCTGGCTGGCCGACACCGTCGACGGCCGGCTGCTGATCGCGATCAGCAGCCTGTGGCAGGCTTTTCTGTGCGCGCTGCTGGCTGCCGTGCACGATCCCGTGCTGCTGCTGGCATTGGTCGCACTGAACGCCACTGCGTCGGCCGTAACCGGCCCGGCATTTGTCACGGTGTTGGTCCGATCGGTGCCCCCACCACGATTCGCGGCGGCAACCAGCATGCAACAGGGGGCCAACATGGTCGCCGTGCTCGCCGGTCCGCCGATGGGCGGAATGCTGACCGGGCTGACCGGCGGTGCGACCGTTCCGCTGTGGGCCGACGCGGTCACTTTCCTTGCGCTGGCAAGCATCTGCTTGACGATCCGGGCTGGACAGCCGGTGCCGACCGGCGGCCGGACGCGGTGGCACGGCGGGTTCACCGTGCTGACCACGGACCGGCCGATCACGGTGATCGTCGGACTGTTGGTGGTGCTGATCCTGATCGGCGAAGGCGTGTCCGTGGCCGAGGTTTTCCTGGTGCGGGACAGTTTCGGTGCTAGCACCACGGCGTTCGGCCTGCTGACCGCGGTGTTCAACGGCGGCGCGCTGGTCGGCACGGTGCTCTCCGGCGGCATCGCCACGCCGGCGCGAGCGTTGCTCACCGTCGTGTCGGCATCCGTCGGCATGGCCGCCGGCCTGGTCGGCGTCGGCCTGGCCGGCAATCTGGCCGAGGTGTTCATCTGCTACGCGTGCGCCGGCGTCGGGGCCGGTGTGGTGAACGTCGCCGCCACGACGCTGATCATGTTGCGAGCGCCCAAACCGGTAGTGGGGCGGGTGCAGGCGGCGTTGAACGGCCTGCTGCGCACGGCCGGCATGGGCGCGCTCGGGCTCGGCGGCCTGGCCACCGGGTTTTTCCCGCCCGCCACCGTCTTTCTGTTGTCCGGCACGGCAATCGCGCTGGCCGTGATCGCGGCGCTGGCCGTGCTGCCGGTGCGGTCAGATGCGCCGGGCCCACACCAGTCGGCTCCACTCCCGTGACGGCCCGGACTGGCCGCCGGCCAGCGGCGCGCTGCCCAGCGTGCGGAAGCCGGTCATGCCCAGGGCCAGGTCGAGCTCGCGGCGCAGGAAGTAGCGCAGGCGGTGCGACTCCTTGACGCAGTCGAGCACCCGATTGCCGCACATCAGCCACAGCTGCATGCCCAACTCGTAGACCTGCTCCTGCGGAAACAGCTTTCCGGTGGTGGCCCGCAGCAGGTGGTGATCACCGTCGTGCACGACCGTGACCCCACCCTTGGGCCCTTCCCGCAACACCACTGTGGCGTCAAGGATGTCGAAGACGAACAGCCCGCCGGGACGGACCGCGCGGTGCACGGTCGCCAGCGCTGCCAGCAGCTCGTCGTTGCCGGTTTGGTAGCCCAGCACGGAAAACATCATGATCGCGGCGTCGAACGGGCGGTCGACCGTGACGTCGAGCAGATCCGACTGGACCACGCTCGCCCGGTCGCCGTAGCGGGCCAGCCGGGCCTTGGACTGCTCCACCATCACCGGCGACCGGTCCACGCCCAGGACCTCGTGGCCGGCCGCGGCCAGCCGCTCCAGGTGCCGGGCGGTGCCGCAGCCGAGGTCGATCACCGACGGCGCCGGCCCTTCCTTGTCCAGCACCTCCTTGAGCAGAATCTCCTCGATCTGGGCCACTTCCGCCGGATAGTCCTTGTGCTCGTGCCAGCGGTCGTACCAGCCCGCGTGCAGCGGCCCGAAGATGTCATGGTCCACGGTGGCCTCCTCCGTACTCGATTCGTCTGGCCGACACCAGCCGGAACCAGTCCGGCGAGTGCGCTCCGGCCAGCGGCGCCGAGCCCAGCGGCTCGAAGCCGGCGGCACGCAGCAGCAACGCGAGCTCCGCGTCGAGGAACAGCCGGATCCGGTGCAGCTCGTCGGACCGGTCGACGATGAAGTCCCCGTGCAGCAGCCACATTCGCAACCGAAGGTCCAGCACCTGCTCGGCCACGTTGACCACGGTCGAATGCGCGCACAGCAGCCGTTCCCCGCCGTCATCACGCACGGCGAGGCCATCGGGCGGACAAGCCGAACCGAGCACTGCGGTGGCGTCCAACAGGTCGAACACCAGCACGCCGCCCGGCCGCAGCTGTCGTCGCGCCGAGGCCAACGCGGCCAGAGTATCCACATTGGACACTTGGTAGCCGAGCAGCGAGTACATCATGATCGCGGCATCGAACCGGGCCGGCGCGGTGAAGCTGATCAGGTCGGCCGTCCGGACCTCGGCCCGATCACCGTGCCGGGCCAGGCGTTTCCCGGCCTGCTCGACCATCGACGGCGACCGGTCCACGCCGAACACCCGGAAACCGTCTTCGGCCAACAGGTCCAGATGTCGGCCGGTGCCACAGCCGAGATCGATCACCGACTGGGCGTCCTCGTCCAACACGGTCCGGATCTGGTCCACCTCGGCGGCGTAGTCCTTGGCCGGGTGCAGCAGGTCGTAGTGGCCGGCATGCAGGTCGCCGAACGTCTGCTCGTTCACGATCGCTCCAGCAGTCGGCCGAGCACCGGCACCACCTGGGCCGGCGCGGGTTGGCCGTCCATCTCCCGCCGCAGCCGGGCGGCGGCGGCGCGGTAGGAGGAGTCGGCCAGCATCTTCTCCGCCGCGTCGGCGATGAGCTTGCGCGGCTGGGGATCGGCGGCGACGTCCCGGTACGCCAGGTGGATCGCCGCCCCGACGGCGGCCAGTCGGTCAGAGGTCAGCGCCGGATCCGGCTTGCTGGTCACCGTCAGCTGGGGCACGCCGAGCGCGGCCGCGGTCAGCGCGGTGCCATCGCCGGCCTGGTGCACGATCAGGTCGCAGTCGGCCAGCACGAGATGCAGTGGCGTGGACTCCACCACCCGCACGGCCGGTGGCAACCCCCCGAGCAGCATCAGATGACGGGCCGTGGCCAGCAACACGACCTCGACGTCCAGCTCGACGAGACCGGTGATCGTCGCCAGGCACGGCATGATCGCCTCGCGGCCGAGGGCCAGCGCCGCGCTCAACACGCTGTAGCCCCAGGACACGCACACCCGCGGCCGTTTGCGCGGCGCGAGCAGCCAGTGCGGCTGCGTCCCGGCCCCGTTGTACGGCACGAACCTTTGCTCAAGGCACAGTCCGTCCACCGGCAACCGCAGGCTGCGTGGCGACGGATCGATGGTCAGGGTCGGCGGCAGTCTCGGCGGCACGTTGTGCCGGTCGAACAACGCGGCGTACTCCGACAGCGGATCCCAGCTGCCGGCCTTGCGTTCCATCGGCCGCAACCCGACGCCGGTCAGGTGCCGGACGTTGGGCAGGCCGAGCACGGCCGCCGCGACCGGCCCGGCGAAGCTGGCCGTGTCGTGCACGATCACGTCCGGTCGCCAGGCCCGGGCGAACGCGATCAGCTCGCCGGTCATGGCGTCGGCCGCGGCGGCGGAATTACGGCCCAGCTGATCCAACAGCGCCCGTTGGCCGGCCGTCAGCCGGTGCGGCCGCAGTGGCCAGTCCGGCGGAAACCGGTCGTGCCCGTACGTCGCGGCCGTTGTCCCAGGCCCGGTCAAGGAGTTCGGTGGCCGGTCCGTGCCGACGACCGCGACCGGGAGTCCGGTGTGGACGGCCGCGGCGGCGATGGCCGGCGTGCCGGCGAACACCACCTCATGGCCGGCCGCGCGGGCCGCCCAGGCCAACGGCACCAGGGGATACAGGTGCTGCGGCGTGGCCAGCGAGGTGAACAGCAGGCGCATGGTGGCGTCCTATCTCGGTGAGCGCGTCGATCACGCGGGCGATGTGCTGTTCGGTGAGCCGACCCCAGAACGGCAGGCAGACCAGGCGGTTGGCGATGTCGTGGGCGACCGGGATGGCGCCGGCCAGCCGCAGCGAGCTCGGCCGGTAGTAGCCGGTGAAGTAGGCGCGGGCGTGGATGCGGCGCTGGTGCAGTTCCTGGCAGAGCGTGGTCGCGTCGACCGGGGCATCGGCGTTGAGCATGATCGGCATCGCCGCGACGTTCGGTCCGGCCTCCGGCCGGAACGCGCCGACTGTCAACCAGTCGACTGTATGCAGTCCGTCTTCATACCAGCGTCGGACCTGCACGCGCCGGGTGATCTCGGCGTCGGACTCGGCCAGCACCACCTCGCCGATCGCCGCGTGCAACTCGCTCATCCGGGCGTTGGTGCCCTGGGCCAAAGCCCCTTCCCCACCGATGCCGAAGTTGCGCAGCCGCCGGATCCAGTCGGCGACGCGCAGGCCGTTGCCCACCACCGCGCCGCCCTCGACCGAATGGGTCAGCTTCATCGCGTGCAGGCTCAGCGTCGCGACATCGCCGTACGACAGCAGCGGACGGCCCCGGTAGCCGATGCCCCAGCAGGTCGCCGCGTCGAACACCAGCGGAACATCGGCCCGGGCGGCGATCCTGGTCAGCTCGTCGATGTCCGCCGGGCAGCCGAAGGTGTGGACGGCCAAGATCGCGCACGTCGCCGGCGTGATCGCCGCCTCGACCGCTCTCGGGTCGAGGGTGAGGTAGCGCGGCTCGATGTCGACGCCGACCGGCTTCGCCCCGGCCCGGAGCACGGCCTGCCAGACGGCGGGGAAGGCCGCCGCCGGCACGATGACCTCGCCGGTCAGCCTCAGCGCGCCGCAGGCCAGCTGGATCGCGGTGGTGCCGCTGGCGCAGACCGCCAAGTCGTCGCTGCCCAGCCGGGCCGACAGCTGCTGCTCGAACGCCCGGACCCGTGGCCCGTCGTTCGTGATCACGCCGCTGTCGAACACCGTCCTGACGGCCCGCGCCACCTGGTCGGCGGCCGGCATGACCGGTTTCACCAGCACGATGTCGTCGGCCATGGCCGTCACCTCGATTTCTCGATCGTCGCGACCAGGTCGGCCGGCGCGGGCATGCGCCCGATCTCGGCGCGCAGCCGGGCCGCGGCGTCGATGATCGGCGGGTCCGTCAACAGCGTGGAAACCGCTTCCCGGATCGTGTCCTCCTGGTGCGGATCGACCCGAAGTTCCTGGTGGTACAGGTGAATGCCGGCGCCGACGGCTCTGAGCCGGTCCGGGGCGATCTCCGCGTCCGGCTTGGCGGTGATGGCCAGCTGTGGGAGCCCGGCCGCGGCGGCGGTGAGGGTCGTGCCGTCGCCGCCCTGCTGCACGATGGCGTCGCAATGCGGTAGCACGAGATGCAGCGGCGCCGATGGCGCGGCACGAGCCCGTGGGGGCAACGCCCCGAACCGGTCCAGCTGGTCGGCGGTCGTCACCACCACCACGTCCACGTCGAGCGACGCCAGGGCATCGATGACCAGCCGATACGGGTCGGCCGCCGCCGCGCCGAGCACGTCCGGGGCGGTGTAGCCCCAGGTCACGCAGACCCGCGGGCGGCGGGGCGGCGTGGTGAGCCAGCGCGGCACGACGCCGGAACCGTTGTACGGCACGTAACGCATGTCCAGCACCGGTTCCAGGACCATCGGGAACCGCATGGTCGGCGGGGTGGGTTCGATGATCGCGGTCGGCGCCCGTGGTGTGGTGCGGCGCTTGCGGAAGAGCTCCTTGTACTCCGGGACGGTGTGGAACGGCGGCTGGGCGGCGGTGCCGAAGTTGTGCTTGATGTTGGGGACGCCCAGTTTCCGCGCGGTGACCTCGCCGGCGTAGGTGATCGCGTCGTGCACGATCACATCGGGTCTCCATTGCTGGGCAAAGGAGATCAGGCCGTCCGTCATCGCGTCCGAAGCGGTGACCAGGTAGCGCCCGAGCCGAGCCAGCAACGCCCGCTGCCCGTCGTCGAGCCGGGACAGCATGGCCGGCCAGTCGCGCGGCCACGGGGGCTGCCCGTACACGGCCCGGACGAGATTGGTGCGGTCCTGCGCGCTCTGCCGTGGCCCGGAACCGACGATCACCGCCGGGAGTCCGGTGTGGACGATGATCTCCGCCGCCGACGGCGCGCTGGCCAGCCGGACCTCGTGGCCGGCGGCGCGGCAGGCCCAGGCCAGCGGCACCAGCGGAAACAGGTGCGGCCGGCCGGCGACGGCGGTGAACAGGACGCGCATGGTCTCCTCCGGTTCAGCCGGCCAGGGCCGCGAGCTCGGGTTCGATCGCGGCGGGCGGCGGCTGCTGTTCGATCTCCGCCCGCAGCGCGCCGGCGGCGGTCAGACGCGCGCGGTCCTCCAGCAGCTCGGCCACGGCCCGCTGCACTGTCGACACGCCATCACCGTCCCGAATCTCCTGGTAGTACAGGTGTTTGCCAATGCCGCAGGCGGCGATCCGGGCCCCGACGATCTCCGCGTCGGGCTTGCGGGTGATGGCCAGCTGCGGCACGCCGAGCGAGGCCGCGGTGAGCGTCGTGCCGTCGCCGCCTTGGTGCACCAGGAGATCGCAGTGCGGCAGGACCAGGTGCAACGGCGTGTCCGGGGCCGTCCAGACCGTCGATTCCAGCTCCGGCAAAGCCTTGAGCTGCGCTGTTGTCGTGACGATCACCAGTTGTGCGTCGATGCCGGCCATCGCTTCGATGGCCAGCAGGTACGGTGCGGCTGCGGCCGCACCCAGCGCCCGGGCCGAGGTGTGCCCCCATGTCACGCACACCCTGGGCCGGCCGCCCTCCGGCGTCGGCACGACGCCGGATCCGTTGTACGGCACGTATCTCTCGCTGATCACCGGCTGGTCGAGCAGGCGCATGGTCGGCGGCGTGACATCGACCGTGGCGGTGGGCTCGGTTCGGACGGCTGTGTGGTGTCGGTTGAACAGGTCGTGGTATTCGGGAATGCCGGCGTACAGCGGTGGTTGCGTTGCGACGCCGAAATTGTGGCGGACGTTGGGGATTCCGAGCTTCTGCGCGACGACCTCGCCGGCGTAGCTGATCGCGTCGTGCACGACGATGTCGGGTTTCCACTGCTGGGCAAAGAAGACCAAATCGTCCAGCATGGCGTCGGCGCCGAGGGCGAGCGCGGTTCCCAGCAGCCGCAGGTATTCCCGCTGCGCCTCGGCCAGCAGCTGCACGTGGGTGGCCCAGTCCGGCGGCCACGGCGGCTGCGTGTGGATCAACGGGATCAGCCGTTGCCGGACCTCGGCCAGCCGTGGGTCGGGCGCGGCGGCGAGGACGACCGCCGGCAGACCGGTCCGTACCAGCTCATCGGCCACGGCGGCCGTGCTGGCCAGCCGGACCTCGTGGCCGGCGGCACGACAGGCCCAAGCCAGTGGCACCAACGGAAACAGGTGCGGAAGGGCGCCGGTGGCGACGAACAGCACGCGCATCGCCGTCACCCGCCGGCCGCTTCGCGTTCCCGCACCCGGGGCAGAATCTCCTGGCAGAAATGGGGCAGGCTCTCGATGTCCGGCCGGCCGTGGAACAGGAACTGGGTCACGCCGACGTCGCGGTAGGCCAGCAGCGCGGCGGCGATCTCGTCCGGCGTGCCGACCAGGGCCAGCGACAGCGGGCCGAGGAACGGGATCGCGCCGGTCCACAGGTACGGGCGCGGCCAGTGCGCATCCCCTTCCCCCAGGCCATATGTCGTGGCGAAGCCGACGGATTCCGCGCTCTCCTTGCGGAATCGGTCCTGCACCGCCTTGGCCTGCTCGCCGGCCAGGTCGATCAATGCCATGGCCGCGTCCACGGCCTCCCGTCTGGTCGGTCTTGACACCACGGAGAACAGCAGTCCGACCTCGCGACCAGCCGCGAGCACCCCGCCGATGCGCCCCGCCACCTCGTCCGGGGTGCCCCCCAGCCGAAGCAGCGCGTCGCCGTGCTTGATCGCGAGGTCGGACGCCAGGCCCGAGCTGCCACCGAAGTAGAGCTCGGGCCGGACCCGTTCGGCGGCCGTGAACGGGGTGTTGATCCGCGCGCCCTCCACCCGCACGAACTCGCCGTGGAAGTCGACGGGCTCCCGGCTGCGCCACAACGCCGTGCACACCGACCAGAACTCGTCGCTGTGTCGGAACCGCTCGTCGTGCGTGCGGAAATCGCCGTAGGAGCGCAGTTCCTGGGACGAGTAGCCGGCGACCACGTTGATGCTGATCCGCCCGCCGGTCACCACCGACACCGTGTTCACCTGCTGCACGAGGTAGGTCGGCGACTGGATGCCCGGCCGCACCGCGACCATGTACTTGACCCGCTTGGTGTGCGCGGCGAAATGGGTGGCCAGCGTGATCGGGTCGGCGCGGTGGAAGCCGATCGGCAGCAGCAGCTGGTCGATGCCGCCGGCATCGGCGATCCGGCACAGCTCCAGCTGCGCGTCGAGGTCGGCGACCGGGTTGACGGCGGCGCGGTCCTCGCCGCCCCGGGTCGCGCTGTGCGCGCCGCTGCCGGGGATGCTCCAGTGGAACCGGATGGGCCTGCGTCGCATCGCCGTCACCTCGATCAGAGGGGGTAGAAGTGGTCGCGGCGGAAGGTGTCGGCCGGGCCGCGGGTGTAGGAGTCCACGACGAGCAGGCGCTTGTTGAGGTAGGCGGCCAGCAGCATCCCGTCGGCGTAGGCCAGGAAACCGACCGCCCTGGTCTCGGTGACGCCGGCCGTGAACGCCGAACCGTCCACATCGGACAGCTGCGGGGTGGAGACGACCAACCTGGCGCCCCGGCGGCTGATCCACAGCCGGTGCGGGCCGGCGGCGTCGATGTCGTAGTTCACCCAGGCGCCGAGCAGCGGATCGACGTCGACCGGTTGGGCGGCAAGGACTTCGGCGCGGTCTTCGGCGCGGTCGAGCGCGCGGATGTGCCGGTTCATCGGTGAAAGAACTCGCGGGTGAAGTAGTCGGCACGGCCGCTGCCGTCCTTGAACACGGTGAACGTGTCGAGCACGAGAATGCCCTGCTTGGCGTACGCGGCCAGGGTCACGTCGAGGAAGCCGAAGTCGTAGCGCGCGGTGAAGGCCATCGCCTCGGTGGCCCCGACCGACGAGCCGAAGCCGGTCGCCGCCGCCTCCTCCCAGTCCAGCGGCTCCGGCTCGTCGGCCCCGAAGCAGCGCACCACCAGTCCGGTGTCGCGCCGGCCGAGCTCGAGCCGCACCACGCCCGGGTTGTCCCGGTCGGTGGCATGCCAGACGCCGAGCAGCGGCGCCACGTCCAGCGGCTGCCGCCGGGAATCCCTTTCCCGCAGGTCGGCGGCGCACACGTGATCGGCGACTTCCATGGCCCACCTTCGCTAATTCAGGGGCGACTCGGTGATCGAAAGCTTATGGACAGGTCTCGCCCGGCCGGTATGGCGTTTTCTTCCTAGTAGGGCGTGACCAATAGGATCGTCCGCTGCTGCCATGGTCGGCACACTCTGCGCCGAACGGCCGACCGGCGGGACGTTGTCGCAGGACAACCGTGAACAATCACCTAGGTAATACCTTACAGCTTTGTTGCTGACGTAACTACGATCCTGCCATACTCGGCCGCCAACGAGAGGGTCATCGTTGTCAGGGCTCTTTCCGTTTCGCTTTCAAGGGAGGAAAGAATGGCCCGAGTACGGTACGCGAGTCTCGGCATGCTCGGACTCGGGATCGGCTATTTCCTGTGGTACACCCCGTACAGCGCGCTGGCCAAGGCCCTGTCCGGCGGACTGCTGCCGGCGACCGGCGGCCCGGTCGGCGGACTGGTGCTGCTGCCCGCCGCGGCGCTCGGCACGCTGGTCGCGATGCCGGTGACGCTGACCCTGTTGCGCTGGTGGAAGCACGCGCGGCGGCGCCGGCTCGGCGGCCTCGCGGTGCCGTGGCCGGGCCCGGAGACGGCGTGGTCGGCGCTGTGGATGGCGCTGATCGTCGGCTCGACGACGCTGAACTTCACCTTTCCCGGCGTGTCCATCCTGCTCATGCTGGTGTTGATGCGCATTTCCACACTGGTCATCTCGCCGGCCGTGGACGTGGTGCGGCGCAGAAGGATTCGACTCTATTCCGGGATCGCCGTCGCGCTGAGCCTGTTGTCCGCGGTGATCGCGCTGCGGGACGTGGACAACTACCGATTGACACTGGCGGCCGTGCTCAGCCTCGCCGCTTACGCGCTCGGCTACACCGGGCGGTTCCTGGTGATGAGCCGGCACGTGAAGGGCGGCGTGCTGACCGAAGACCGGCGGTATTTCGTCGAAGAGCACATGACCACCCCGGTGTTCCTGGTGATCCTGCTCGGTATTCCGGCGCTGCTCGGGATCGGGTCGGCCGGCGAAGCGTTGCGCGTGGGTTTCACCTCGTTCCTGGCGACACCGGCGGCGCTGCCGGCATTCGGCGTCGGCGTGCTCTACGAGGGCCTGTTCGTGTTCACCACGCTGATCTTCCTCGACCGCCGGGAGTACTCGTTCTGCGTGCCGGTGCACGTCTGCTCCAGCCTGCTGGCCGGCGTCGCCGCGTCGTGGGGGCTGCGGGCGGTGTTCGGCGTCGCCCCGCCCAGCGCCGCGCAGGTGATCGCCGCGGTGATCGTCGTGGTCGCGGCGTTGGTGCTCAGCTACCCGACCATGCTGGCACTGCACCGGCAGGGGTGGCCGCTGTCGCGGCGGGTCATGCTTTTCGTCTGCGGTGGCAACACTGTTCGCTCGCCGATGGCCGCCGCCATCGCCCGCCAGGAGCTTCGGCGCGGCGCCTGGCGCGTGCTGTGTGCCGGCGTTTCGGTGTCACGGCCGGGCGCCCCTCTTGGACCGGTGGCGGTCGAAGCCCTTGCCGGGCTGGGAATTCCGCCGCCACGGCACGCCGCCCGTCCGGTGACGCCGGCGATGTGCGCCGCGAGCGAAGTCGTCTTCTGTCTCACCTCGGCCCAGCGGGACGCGGTGGTGGCTCTCGTTCCGGCGATGGCCGTCCGGGTCGTCTGCCTCGACCCGGACGGCGATGTGCCGGAGCCGGACCACGACTCCGTCGCCGACAGCGCCGGGCGCATCCAGGCGCTGGTGCGGCTGCGGGTGACGGAGTGGCTTGACCGTCATCCGGTCGCCGTGGCCAGGGGTGTTTGACCATGCCACCGCACATACTCGTCGAGCTCGGCCCGGTCCGGCCGGTAGCCGTTGACCGCGGCCGACTCGTCCGGGTAGCCGACCGCGAGGCCGCACACGATGATCCGGTCGGGGCCGAGCCCGAGCACTTCCCTGATGGCGTCGGGATATCCGGCCACGCTGAACTGCGGGCAGCTGCCGAGGCCGGCCGCCACCAGCCCCAGCATCACGTTCTGGACGAAGAACCCGGTTTCCAGGAACCAGCCGGGCGGCGCTTCGGCGGCCAGATGGAAGATCAGCTCGACCGGGGCGCCGTAGAAGTTCATGTTGTCCCGCAGGTGTTCCCGCCGGGCCGCTGTGTCCGGGAAACGATATCCCTTGGCCAGCAACACTCCCCTGTTCGCGTCGGCGGCCCGTGCGGCGATCGCCGGGTCGTCGGCTGCCATCCTGTTCGGGTAGTCCGGCTTCGGCCCTTGTCGCTCGAACTCGGTGAGCAGCCGCGCAGCCAGCTGCCGTCGGCATTCGCCGGCCGCCACTTCGACCCGCCACGGCTGGCCGTTGCGGGTGGACGGCGCGTAGGCCGCGGCCCGCAGAACCCGCGCGAGCAGCGACGCCGGCACCGGCTGGTCGAGGTAGGCACGCTTGCACTGTCGGGCTTCGATTGCCGCGAATGCTTCCATGGCACCGAATTGTCGGGGTTGTGATGGCGATGTCCAGCCCCCGAACGATGGCCGCCCCCGACACCTGTTCGGTGGTGGCCTGCCTCACCGACCCGCCGGGCGACCTGTCCCGGCTGCCCGACGCGGTGGCCGGGATCCAGGTCCGCGCCGATCTCGTCGGCGATCTCGATCCCTTTGTCCTCAAGGATTCCACTGCCGCCTCGCTGATCTACAGCCTGCGCAGCTCGGCGGCCGGCGGCCGGCACGCCGGCGGTGTTGATGATCGACACCGCCGGCTGCTGCACGCCGCACGCCGTTACGACGTGGTGGAGTTGGAGGCCGAAACCGACCTCACCGCGGGGATGCTCGACGCGGTTCCCCCGCACCGCCGGCAGATTCTCTGGCGTGGCCAGGCCGGCCTCGGCATCGGCGCGCGGTTGCATGTGGTGGAGACCGCCGATCCGTTGCGGATGCTGCGAAAGCTCGGCCGTGGCGATGTCACGGCGTACGAGACCGGACCGGCCGGCATGTGGAGCCGACTGCTGGCCCCACGACTCGGCGCCCGGGTCGCGTTCTGCCGTTTCGGGGAAGCCGGGCCCGACGGCATGCCCGGCCTGGCGCAGTTGCTGCACGACTACCGGTTTCCCCGGCTGCACGCCGTCGAGATGCTCTTCGGCATCGTCGGCACGGACGTCAGCCGCTCTTTGTCACCCCGACTACACAACGCGGCCTATCACGAGCTCGGCCTGCCGGCGTTCTTCGTGCCGATGACCACACCCCGGTTCGAGCCTCGGTTCGAGTCCATCAAGGACACGTTCACCGGCCTGACGGTGGTGTCGCCGCACAAGACCGAGGCCGTGCGGCTGGCCGACTCGGCCAGTGTCGACGCGGCCCGGGCCGACGGCGCGAACCTGCTCGTCCACGGATCTCGCGGCTGGCGGGCCTTCTGCACGGATCCGGTCGGTGTCCTCCGGCCGTTGAAGGGCATTCGCTTGGCCGGCCGGCGGGCCGCAGTCGTCGGCTGTGGCGGCGCGGGCCGAGGCGCGGCCATCGGGCTGCTGCACGCCGGCCTGTTCCCGACCATGGTCAACCGGGACGGCGACCGCGGCGCGCGGGCTGCCGCCCTGCTCGGGCTCGACTTCGTTCCCCTGCACCGATTCGATGCCCGGCACTACGACCTCGTGGTGCACGCGACGACAGTGCGTGACGAACTTCCGTTCGAGGTCAAGGCAATGCGTCCCGGTTCGATACTGGTCGACCTCACCTACGGGTCGCGGGAGACCGCGCTCACCGCCGCCGGGCGGCGTCGTGGACTGACCGTCGTGGACGGTTGGGACGTCCTCGTCGTCGAGGTCGCGCGCCAGTTCCGGCTGATGACCGGACACCAGATGCCGCCCGTCGCCGCGGCCGCCCTGCGCACCGACCGTCGCGAGGAGTGACCCCTGCCATGACCGACCCACTGTCCCTTTTGGACACCCTGACCAAGCAGTTCGCCGCCCGAGCCGACGAGTACGACCGGTCGGCCGCCTTTCCGGCCGCCGATTTCGACGACCTGTTCGCGACCGGCCTGCACGCGCCGACCGTGCCGCCCGAGCACGGCGGCCTCGGGCTCGGACCGCGCTGCGGCGACACCTACACGTTGTGGGCCATGACCCGCAAGATCGCCGCAGCCGACCTCGCGCTGGCCCGGTGCTGGGAGGGGCACGCCAACTCGTTGCTGCTCATCGACGCCCTGGGCACGCCGGAACAACGGGAGCGCTGGTTCGACGGCATCGTGCACCGCGGCCACAAGTGGGTGGCGTGGAGCGGCGAGCCCCGGCCGCTGGGCACCACCGTGACCAGGGTCGACGGCGGCTGGAAGGTCAGGGGCCGCAAGGGTTTCGCCACCAGCGCGACCGGCGCGGACTGGGCCATCCTGCTGGTCGATCCGGCCGGTCCGGGCGGGGCACGGCATGCCGGCTCCGACGACACCGTGCTGATGCTGGCCTGCGATCTCTGCGATTCCTCGGTGCGGGTGGACAATTCGTGGTGGGATCCGGTCGGCATGCGGGCCACGGCCAGCCATGTCGTGGAGTTCGACGACACGTTCATCCCCGACGCCAACCAGATCGGCCCGCCCGGGGCATACCTGACGCAGCATTGGCAGGCCGCGTTCCTGCCGCACTACGCGGCGAGCTTCCTCGGCGCGGCCGACGCTTTGGCCGACTACGCGACGAATTCGGTGCTGCGGTCCGGCAAGGACGACGATCCCTATGTGCAGCACCGAATCGGCGCGATCTCGGTCGCCGTGGAGTCAGCGGAGCTGTGGCTGCGCCATGTCGCCGCTTTGTGGGACGCGTGGCAGGTCGACGAGGCGCGCGTTGCCGGCGTCCGAGCTCGGCACGCCGTCGAGCACCTCGCACTGGCCGTGCTGGACAACTGCGTCCGAGTGTGCGGGGCCCGAAGCCTGATCCGGCCGTCGCCGGTGGAGCGGATCATGCGCGACCTGACTTTCTATGTGCGGCACGACAATGACGACCGGTTGCTCGCCACCGTGGGGAAGGCGGCGCTCGGCCGTGAGCACGACGTGTCGTTCGGTCGGCGATGACGCGGGCGCTCGTGGTCGCCGTCGTGGCGATCGGCTGGCTCGTGTTCACGGCTGCCCCCGCCTCCGCGCACGCGACGTTGATCAGCACAACGCCGGCCAACGGCGAGCATCTGTCCGTGGCCCCGAAGGAGGTGGTTTTCCGCTTCAGTGAAGCGATAACCCCGGCGCGCGACGGCTTCACGGTGCTGGACGATCAGGGGCGGTCCGTAGGCTCCGTCGCCGCCGTCGCCGGCGGTTCGGACACGCTGCGGATGTCGTTACCCGGCTTGCGGGACGGCGCGTATTCGGTGACGTGGCGCGTGGTGTCGGCGGACTCCCACCCGGTGCACGGGGCGTTGGTGTTCAGCGTCGGCGCTGCCCGTGCCGCGCCGGTGGTGGATGCCGGCGCACAGGCCGGCGCAGACCCATTGGTGGGCATGGTGTTCTGGCTGGCGCGCTGGCTTTCGTACCTCAGCATCGCGTTGCTGGTCGGCAGTGCGTTTTTCGTCGCCTACTGCTGGCCGGCGGGTCGCGGCGACGGCCGGGTGCTGCTGGTGCGGCGTATCGCGTGGTGGACCGCTATCGGCTCCGCGGTTGGATCCCTTTTGCTGCAAGGCGCGAACGTCGCCGGCACCTCGCTGTTCAGCGCTGTCGATCCGGCGCTGCTCGGCGACACCCTCGGTACGACGTTCGGTGTGCTGCTGGTGATTCGGCTCGGAGCGTTGATAGCCCTGCGTTTCCTCCCTTCCCAGCCGGTTTTGGTGCTCGCCGCCGGGGCCGTGTTGGCGGTCACGTGGAGCGGGGCCGGGCACGACGGCGTCGGCGACGGCTGGGGGCTCGCACTGGCTGCGGACTCACTGCACCTGCTGGCGATGTCGGTGTGGTTGGGCGGCTTGGCTGTGCTCGCCGGTTGTGTGCTGGTCGGCGCTCGGCCCGAGGTGTTCAGCGCTGCTCGCCGTTTCTCCTTTGTCGCAACGGTTTCGGTTGTCGTACTGGCCGGATCCGGTGTGGTCATGGCGTTACGGGACGTCAACCTGTCGGCGGCGCTCGACGGCTCCGGCTATGTCCGGCTGTTGCTGTTCAAGCTGGCCACCTTCGGCCTCCTGCTGTGCGTTGCCGCAGCGTCAAGATCGTTGGTACGAGTGCTGGCTGTCAGCACCCGACCGACCCGGGCCGAGGCCGCGGCGCATCGGCTCGCGGTGTCGCGGCTGCGGTGGTCGGTCGGGGGCGAGACCGCGATCGCCTTGGTGGTACTCGGGTTGACCGCCGCACTGGTCTCGACGTCGCCGGCCGACACCACGGTTCGTCCCACCACCGTCGCCGCGCAGACCGGGCCCTACCTGGGATCCCTCGGGTTGTCGAGCGGCGGCGACGTCCAGGTCTGGGTCGATCCGGCGGTCGCCGGGGACAACCAGGTCGCGATCAACGTGCGGGACGACCGTGGTGTCAACCGGGACGTGCCCGAGGTGACCGTGACGCTGTCCCTGCCGTCCGGCGGGGTCGGCTCGGTGCCCGTGCCGTTGGTCCGGACCAGCGCCGGCCAGTACGTCGCCCAGCAGATGACCATTCCCAACGCCGGCCTGTGGCGACTGGACGTCACCGTGCGCACCACCGGTTTCGACGAGTCGACGGTGCAGGCCGATGTGCGGGTGCACTAGTTTGTGCGGATGTCGCTCGCCGAGATGTTGGCAGGACTGCGCAGCAGTCGCGGCCTGTCGCAGGAACAGTTGGCTGAGCAGAGCGGGATCAGCGTGCGGGCGATCGGCGAGATCGAGCGCGGCGCCACGCGGCGGCCGCAGCGCGAGACGCTCCGCGCGCTCGGCGGCGCGCTGGGTCTGACCGCGGAGGAGCAGGAGGCGTTCACTCGGTCCGCCCGCTCCGCGCCTCCACCTAACACCCGTAAGCACACGCCCGTTCGCCCAGCTTTGCCAGCCCCGGTCACGTCGATCGTCGGCCGGGCCGCCGACCTGACGGCGGTGCTCCGGCTCATTGCGGATTCCCGGCTGGTGACAATCACCGGCACCGGAGGGGTCGGCAAAACCCGGCTGGCACTGGAGGTCGGCTGGCGGGCGGCGCGGTTCGATTCCGTGCACGGCCTCGACCTGAGCCCGTTGCGGCATCCCGACGACGTCCCCCAGGCGCTGGCCGAGTCGCTGCGTACGCCTTCGCCGGCAGCGTTGATCGGTGACGGACGTTGGCTGCTGGTGCTGGACAGCTTCGAGCACGTGGCCGCCGCAGCTGGGACCGTCGCCACGCTGCTGGCTTCGTGTCCACGGCTGACCGTGTTGGCGACCAGCCGGTCACCGTTGCGGTTACGGGGCGAGCACCTGTGGCCGTTAGCTCCACTGTCCATTCCGGACGGCGATGCCGAACTGGATTCCAGTGCGGCGGTTCAGCTTCTGGTCGAGCGCGCCGCCGCGGTTCGACCCGGGTTCGCGCTCACATCGGACAATGCCGCTGCTGTCGCCGCGTTGTGTCGGCGGTTGGACGGTTTGCCGCTGGCGTTGGAGTTGGCGGCGGCTCGACTCCGTACCCAGTCGCCGGCCCAGGTACTGGCCCAGGTCCGCAGTCTGCATGGCGACACCGTCGACCTGGCCGACCGTCACGTCAGCCTCCGTCGGACCGTCGAGTGGAGCACGCGTGGGCTCACCGATCTCGATCGGCAACTGTTCGGGCTGCTCGGCGCGTTCGCCGGTGGGGCCGATCCGGTCGACGTCGAGGCCGTTCTCGGTGCACCACCGCTGTCTTTGACGACTTTGGCCGCGCACAGCCTGATCACCGTCGTGGATCGGGCCGGCGGCACCCGGATCGGCATGCTCGACACCATTCGTGAGGTCGTGGAGGACCAGCTCACTTCTGCTGCCGATCGGCATGCACACGCCTCGCATTTCCTGCGTCTGGTCCGTGACAGCGATCCGCGGCTGGCCGACGAGCTGGAGAACGTACGAGCCGCCATACAGTATGCAGTCGACGCCGCGCCCGGTCTGCTTTCCGTAGCCACCATTCGCGCCTTGACCAGCCATTATGTGGCGCGGGGCCGGTTCGCCGAGGGCCGTCGGATGCTCACCGCGGCGGCCGCCGTCGCCGGCGGTGCCCAGTCCTGGGCCTTGCTCGGGGCTGCCATCTTGGCCAACGAGAGCGGCGACCCCGACGCCGCGTTGGCGTTGGCACTCTCTGCCTCTTTCGACGCCGACCCCGAAGGCCAGGCCGCGACGTTGACCTTGATCGGCAACGCCCACAAGTTCGCCGGCCGTTACGAGGAGGCCGCCGCCGCGTACACCGGCGTGCTTTCTCAGGCCCGCATGGCCGGCGACGCCCGCCGCGAGACCATTGCCCTCAACAACCTCGGCGCCTTGGCCCACGACCGCGGCGCTTACCCCGAGGCCATCCGCTACCACTCCGCCGCCCTCGCCCGTAAACGCGAGCTCGGCGACCGGCGCGGCATCGCCGTCGCCCAGCTCAACCTCGGCGCCGTCCGCAATGACACCGGCGATCACCTTGCCGCCGCCGCTTTGCTGGCCGAGTCCGCCGCCACCTTCGCCGCCCTCGGCGAGCCCGGCTCCGAGGCCTTCACCTTGGCCCTTCTCGCCCAAGCCCAGGCCGGTCTGACGCTGTGGTCCGACGCCCGCTCCACCGCCCACCGTGCCCTGGCCCTCGCCCGCCGCGTCGAGCACGCCCAGGCCACCGGCCTCGCCCTGTTGGCCCTCGGCCTCACCGCCGCCGCCACCGGCTCCCCCGACGCTTCACCCTTGTTCGAGGAGGCCTTGACCTACCCTCTCGGCCTCCCGGACCAGGTCCGCATTCGCGAACACCTGGCGCAACTGGCCTGACTGCCCTCATCCGGCCGCGCCGCCCACCCTCGCCCCCACCCGGTCCGCCGGTCCGAGCGCTTCTGCCGCCCGGGCCGGACCTGGACCCCATCCACCACCACCCCGCCCTCCCGATCTGATTTCCGCCGGCTTTTCCGCCGGTTCGTCCTGGAGTCCGGGTATCACGATCTCTACTGTTCGCCGGGCCCGCATTCGTATCTCTTGAGGAATCCCCATGCCGTTTTCCCCCGCCTGCTGCTGGTGCCGCTCGTCGCCGCCGCGCTGGCCCTCACCGGCGTCACCCCCGCGTTCGCCGACAACGTCATTCCGCCGCCGGTGAGCGGTGACGTGGTGTTCCTGTGGTCCAACAGCGGCACCACCGGCCTCGACATCAAGTGCATGCAGGTCGATCCGGGTCGTCTCGACAACTTCGCGCCGGTCGACCAGTACACCTGCACATTCCGCAACAACCAGGCCTGGCGGCTCGGGCAGGTCAACGGCCAGCCCAACGTGTTCTGGCTGCAGAACGTCGCCACCGGCAAGTGCCTCGACGACCTGAACTACAGCGTCGTCCAGGGCAACCCCATCGTGCAGTACACCTGCCAGATCGGCGTCAACCAGCAGTGGCGGATGGACTGGGACTACAACGGCGGCACCGCCTCGTTCCAGAACGTGAACAGCGGCATGTGCCTGTCCGTCGACGGTCTCAACTCCAGCAACTACCGCCGTTTCGTGCAGAACCCCTGCTACGACTTCACCAACGAGCGCTTCAACCCCGAGTACCCCGGCTGACACCCCGTTGTCCGCAGGCCCACCCCGCCCGGGGTGGGCCTGCGTTCTTCCGGCATCGGTAACGGTTCGGTCAAGCCGGGCATCCTCCCCGACGGGCACGCGTCTAAGAGCCACACCCGGCGAGGGGGAATAAAGTGAGCAAGCGAGCCGATTTCTACGACGCTCCGGCCCATGACTATCTGCGCTACTGGGACGGCCGTGACTACGAGAACGCCGCCGAGCAGGCCGCGATCCGCCGGCTGCTGCAGGGCCAGCACTTCGACCACGCCGCCGACATCGGTGGCGGCTACGGCCGGCTTTGCGTGCTGCTGCAGGAGTTCGCCGAGCGCGTGACGTTGGCCGAGCCCAGCAGCCGGCAGTTGGACATCGCCGCCACGTTCTTGGCCGACCATCCCCGCATCGAGCACCGCCAGATGCAGGCCGACGCCTTGGCCTTCGACGACGCCGCGCTCGATCTCGTGACGATGATCCGGGTCATGCACCACATTCCCGAGCCCAGCACCGAGTTCGCCGAGATCTCCCGCGTGCTACGCCCCGGCGGCACCGCCGTGATCGAGGTCGCCAACCTCGCCCACGCCCGCAACCGCGTGCGTTATCTCTTGAAGGGTCAGCGAATTCCCCACCTGCCCGTCGACATCCGCTCCCCCGAGAACCGCCACGACGACGAGATCGCCTTCGTCAACCACAATCCCCACACCGTCATCGAGCAGCTCTCCCGCGCCGGCCTGCGCACCGAGCAGATGCTCTCCGTCTCCAACCTGCGCAGCACCACCCTGAAGAAGGTCCTGTCCCACCGCGTCCACCTCGCCGCCGAGGTCGCCAGCCAGCGCATGCTCGCCCACACCTTCTTCGGCCCCAGCGTCTTCCTGTTGCTGCGCAAGCCCTGACCGCGTCGGTCCGGCTCCTACACGGGAGCCGGACTTTTACGCGCCAATCGCCACGGATGCGATGCGCCTACGAGAAGATCGTGGCGATTATGGCGTCGGCGTCGCCTGGCCGACCGGCAAGCAACGCCGCCTTCCGTATCTCATCCGGCGCCATCCCCCGAGCTGCCTCGATTGCCTCGTGTATCCCGTCACCGTTGCCCTGGTTGAGCATCGACAAGAACCAGCGCACGGCCTGCACCGCATCCGGGTCTCCGGCCGTCCCGTCCCGAAACCAGGAGGCAGCCGCGTTCATCGCTCCGACGTGGCCGGCAGCTGCCGCTCGGACGTACCAGTCGAGCGCCTCCGTGTCGCGATCCACCTGCGCCAGCAGGTCTCCCAGCTTCGCTGCCGCCTCGACCACCCCGCCGCTTGCCGCCGATTCCAGCAGCTTCAGAGTCTCGTCGTACGTGCAGTACGCACCTTCCGCCCGCACATTCACTACGGCCAGGTTGTACTGGGCAAACGAATCACCACCGGCCGCGGCCGTACGAAAGAGCTCCGCCGCCCGGGCCTCATCGGCCTTCACGCCAAGGCCGTTCGAATAGAGATGTCCCAGGCTCCGCTGACCCGCCGCGTCCCCAGCGGCCGCCGACATTTCGAACCACTGCCGGGCCCTCTTCGGCTTGCGCTCGATCTCAAGTTCAAGCGCACCAAGCAGGTTCTGCGCATCCAAGTCGCCATGACGGGCCGGGTCGGACAGGCTGACCTTGACCCGACGTACGTCCCGCGAGTCGACTCGCGCACCAGTCGCATTGGTCGCCAAGAGTTCGCGCGCTGCCTCTTTCGCGCCAGCCATAAGGTCCTGCTCGGATTCCACGGCCCCTCTTGTCTCTGTGAACAGCGCGAAACCGATGATATCGCGCCAACGTCGCCAGCCATGGGTGGAGAAGACGTGCTGGCGACGAAGGAAGTCAGCGGGCAGTGTAAGCGCCGCCGTTGACGTGGATTACCTGACCGGTGAGGTGGGCGGAGTCGGGGCGGGCGAGGAAGAAGATGGTGGAGGCGATCTCGGCGGGGGTGGCGGGGCGGCGGTTGAAGGCGGTGGAGACGCGGGAGGCGACCCAGTCGGGGGTGACGGTGCCGGCGAAGAACTCGGTGTCGAGGGTGACGCCGGGGGCGACAAGGTTGGCGGTGATGCCGCGAGGGCCGAGGGAACGGGCGAGGTCGACGTTCCACGCCTCGAGGGCGGCCTTGGCGGCACCGTAAGAGCCGGAGCCCTGCTTGGCGGCGATGGAGCCGACGGTGACGACACGGGCGTTGTCGGACAGGAGGGGCTTGAGGGCCTCGGTGACGAGGACCGTGGTCAGGACGTTGGCGGCGAAGTTGGCCCGCCAGGCGTCGGCGATGCCGGCGAGGTCGACGGGGGCGGGGCGGCGGCGGTCGGTGTTGCCGCCGGCGTTGTTGACCAAGACATCGACGGAAGACGGTAAGCGGTCCAAAGATGCCTGCACGGCAAGGGGATCGGCGGCGTCGAAAGCGACGTGGGAAACGCCGAGGCGGGCAGCGGTGGCGGCCAAGACGTCGGGCCGGCGGCCGGTGATGGTGACGTCGTAGCCAGCCTCGGCGAACAACCCGGCCGCGGCGGCGCCGATGCCGGTGCCGCCGCCGGTCACGACAACACGGCGCTGAGTGGTGGTCATGGGCGAGAAGTCTCGATGGCGGACCTTCGAGGTGTCAAGAGATGTTCGAAATTCCACGACGATGTCGAAGTCATATAGGCTGCGGACCATGCCCACCAGCGCGAAGACCCGCACGGACGAGGTGCTCGACCGGCTGCGAACCGACATCCTCGGCGGCCGCTTCGCCCCGGGCGAGCGGCTGAAGTTCGCCCCGCTGTGCCAGGTCTACGACGTCAGCGTGGGCCTGCTCCGCGAAGTGCTGAGCCGGCTGGCCGAGCAGGGCCTGGTGCTGGCCAGCCCACAGGTGGGCTTCCAGGTCACGCCGATCTCGGTCGAAGACCTGCTCGACCTGACCCGAACCCGCATGGACATCGAAGGCCTGGCCCTACGCCGAGGCATCGAACGCGGCGACATGGCGTGGCGTGCCCGGCTGGTCGCGGCCCACTTCACGCTGGCCAACACGCAACGCCGCAACGAAGAAGACCCGACCCGGGTCACGCCGGAGTGGGAAGCAGCCCACACGGACTTCCACGACGCCCTGCTGGCCGGCTGCGAAAGCCGCAGACTGTATGCAATAGCCACGGCGCTGCGCACCAGCGCCTGCCTGTACCGGCGCTGGTCGGAAGCGATCGATGCCACGGACGCGGCGCGCGACCCGGCCCAGGAACACGCGACGATCCTCCAGTACACGATCGACGGCGACGCCGACGCGGCGGTCGCGGCGCTGGCCGACCACATCGAGCTGACGACCACGCTCATCGTCGCCGCACGAGAATGAGGCGCGGCCACCAAAGCGGTGGCCGCGCCTCGAAAAGCAACAATCAGGCGTTCTGGTTCAGCTGCGTCGCCTTCACGGCCTTGGCGACCTGGGTGCAGTCGGAGGTCGTGGTGCCGGCGACCTTGGCCCGCGCGTTGGTGGTGCACGCGGTGTTCAGCGCGTTGCCGAGGTCCTTGAACGTGGCGGTGGAGCGGAGCAGGTTCTCCACCTTCCACCACAGCGCGATCGCCTTGTCCTCGCCGATGCCGCGGATGGTCTGCCCGTTGAAGGTGTCGCCGTCGGTGATCAGGTAGTCGACCTTGCCCACGACGCCGGCGTCGGTGTGCTCCTCACCATCGGGCCCGACCCAGTACTGGCCGTTGACGCGGTCCGGGCCGGGGCCCTCGCCGGAGTTGGCCGGGGTCTTCATGTCCCGCACCTGGCCCAGCGACGAGCCGGCGCCGAGCAGCCAGCGGTTGGCGCCGGCGGCGTTGGGGTCGTTGGACTTCAGCGCGATGAACTTGCCGAACACGTCGGACATGCCCTCGTTGATCGCCGCCGCGTAGCCGCCGGCCAGGGCCGAGGTGTGCTGGGTGACGCCATGGGTGAGCTCGTGGCCGGTAATGTCCATCGTGGTGACGCCTTCACCGAAGGCCATCTGCTCGCCGTCCCAGAAAGCGTTGGCCCACGGGCACTGCTGGTGACGCAGGCCGTCACGCCCGGTGCTGATCTCGCACATCCGCACGGTGCCGCGCAGGGCCTTGCCCTTGCCGTCATTGAAGTTCGCGCCGATGTTGGCAGTCAGGTCGTAGCCGGTGTACTTGCTGTAGAACGACTGCGCCGCACCGAAGTAGTCATAGACCTTGTTGACGTCGGCGGTGGCGACGGCCGCCTGGCCCTCGCTGCGGGTCGGGCCGAAGGCCAGGCCCGCGCCGCAGCGGATGTCAGCCTCGGTGGCGACGTCGAGGTCGACGATCTTACGGTTGGCGTCGCACACCACGCGGTTGACAGCGTGCTTCGTTTCGCCCCAAACGGTCAGCACCTTGCTGCTCTCGGCGCCGACGACGACCGTCCACTTGTCCTCGGGGTCGGCCCCGTGCACCGGCACGAAGTAGGCCGGCACGGCCGCGGCCGGGGCGCCGTCGGTGGCCAGGCTCGAGTCGTACCAGTAGTTCTGGACGGCGTCGGCACGCAAACCCTTGGCCGTGCTGTCCTTCGCCGCGACGGCGGCGACGGCCGCGGTGCTGGCCTTGGCCTGCGCGGTGGCACCGACAGCCGGGAACGCGCCGGTGCTGCGCTGCGAGGTCTTGCCGACCGCGGCCAGCAGCGCGCCGGAGGCGTCCAGATCCTGGACGACCTGGGCGCCGAACACCGGCACGCCGTTGATCTTCTGCTGGAGGCGGGCCACGCTGCCGCCGGGCAGCTGCCGAACGTCCGAAAGCACCAGTTCGCCGACCGACAACCCGAACTGCTGAGCCAACTTCGCGGTGTGGGCCTGCGCCGCCGACGCCGTGCTGGCGCCGTTGGGCGCGGCGACCGGGGTGCCCGGCTCGACCGCGATGACCCGTCCCGCGCCGTCCGTGCTGACCTGGTCGCTCGGCGCGGACGTCGTGGTGGCGTCGGCGAGCCCGCCCGCGATGAGCGAGGACGCGGCCAACGCCGCCGCGACGACGGCTGCTCTGCTGGAGAACATATGGGTGGAACCTTCCGCAGGGAGGTCAGCTGGTGTGACCCGTGCGGAAATCCTGAGCGACCGTCGACAATCCTTTTAGGGCAGAAAGTCGGTCTCGCACCCGCCGAACGGCGGGTTGCCACGGTTTGTCGGATGTGCCGGAAATCAGCCGACCGTGACCACCTTCGCCCAGGCCGGCGGCTGATCGGGCACGTAGTCGGAGTCTTCCGGTCGGCGCGGCCGGTTGAACAAGCCGACCACCGTGCGGCACGACGGTCGCGCCACCGGCCACGGCGTCTGCCCGTCGGTCAGGGCCACGATGGCGTCCGGGCGGCCGCGCAGGGCAGTGTCGAACCCAGCGCGCAGATCCGTGCCGCCGCCACCGATCAACGGGATTCCCTCAGCCTGGCACAGCGGACCGGTGACGTGGACGGCGGCGTCGCAGGACAGCACGGAGACATGATCACGCCGACCGCCGAGCGCACGAGTGATCGCGGCGATCTCGAGGATGGCGCTGCCCAACTCGGCGTCGCTCACCGACCCGGAGGTGTCGACGATGACGTACACCCGGGGCGGCCGGCGGCGCAGGCTGGGCAGGACAACGCCGGGCAGGCTGGCCGATCGGCGCGCGGGCCGACCGTAGGTGTAATCCTCGCCGGCACCGGAAATGGCCGAGCGAAGTGCCGCGCCCAGCAGCTCCCGCCACGGCTGCGGCGGATGGAACGCCTCCTCGGCCCACCGCTGCCAGCCCTCCGGCACGTCGCCGGGGTTGCCCTTGATGCCTTGTGCCACAAGGAATCGGATGGCGTCCCGCTCGTGCTCGCTGAGTCCGTGCGCGCCGTCCGGGCCCAGATCCCACGGCCGCACCAGACCGTCGGCCCCGCTGCCGCATTCCAGCCAGGCCCAGTCGTCGGTCCACGGCCCGAGCGTGAACTGGCCGAGGTATTCCTCCATCAGCAGGCCGCTGGGCAGCTTGAGGTCTCTCGGGTGGACGGAACCCTTGGGGCGCGGCAGTCCGTGGCCGAACACGTCGTCGTTGATCTCGCAGTCGGCGGCGATGTTCATCCGCAGCCGCTCGCCCGGCCCGGTCAGCTCGTGCTCGGCCGCGTACCGGTCGCCGCGCCCGTGATGGTCGCGCAACAGGTGCGACACCTCGTGCACCCACACCCCAGCCAGCATGGCCAACGGCATACTGTCTACGAAACGCGGTGAGACGTAACAGCGCCAGTGTTCGTCCACGGCCATCGTGGGCACATGCTGTGATTCCACCGGGTGCAACGCGAACAACGCGGTCGCCAGGTACGGCCGACACCGGACGGCGTGCAGCCGCGCGGCGAAGAGCTTCTCCTCATCCATGGTCACTTGGGACCACCAACGGCTCGGTCGGCACGCTGCGACAACGACACCACACCGGCCAACCGCTCGATCGCCGCCGGGACCTGCCAGTCGTCACGGCGCAGCGCGGCCAGGGTGGTCGCCGGCACGACGACCAGGTCCGGCGCGCCGGTTTCCAGTGCCAGCACCAACAAAGCCCACGCCGCGTCCCAACGGGACTGATCGGGCCGCTTGCGCACGGCCGCCACCACGCCGTCGAGCACGGTCTGGCGAAGGTCACCGCGCTCGGGCAGGACGGCCGACGCCGGGTCGGCGAGCAGCGTCTCCGGGTCCGGCAGGTCCATCCGATCCATGCTGGCCAACAACTCCAGGCCCGGACCGTCGCCGACGGCGCCCCGCACCAGCATGGACAACACGTCGCGGGTGGTGTCGGCCGCGGTGGCGAAAGCAATCAGCCGCAACGTCATCTCCCAGCTCCGCGGCGACGGCCATGCCCCGCCGCGGCGGGTTTCGTTCTTCGGCAGTTGATGCACGAGTCCAGGGCGGGCGGCCAGAAGTTCGCACACGGCTCTGCGGGCGAAGGCCACGGAGTCGTGCAGCCGCCGCGGATCCAGCCGCGGCAGCGCCGCCCGCGGCCAGGTTCCACCCAGGCCTCGCACCACCACGTCGTGATCGTATGTCCACTGTAGATGGACAAAGCGATTAGCCAAGGGCGGACTGAGCTCCCAACCGTCGGCCGCGGACGAACGTGGATTGGCGGCGGCGACGATCCGCACGCCCGGCGGCAGTCGCAGGGTGCCGACGCGGCGTTCGAGCACGAGGCGCAGCAGCGCGGCCTGAACGGCCGGTGGCGCGGTGGACAACTCGTCCAGGAACAGCAACCCCTGGCCGGCCCGAACCAGTTGCACGGCCCAGTCCGGCGGGGCCATCGGCACGCCCTGCACGGCGGGATCGTCGCCGACCACCGGCAACCCCGAGAAGTCGGACGGCTCGTGCACGCTGGCGATCACCGTGGTCAGCGGCAGGTCGAGGGAGTCGGCGAGATGGTTCAGCGCCGCGGTCTTGCCGATGCCCGGCTCACCCCACAGCAGCACCGGCAGATCGGCGGAGACGGCCAGCGTCAAGGCTTCCAGCTGGCTGTCCGCGCGCGGTTCGGTGGTGGTGTCGTGCAGCAGGGCCAGCAGGTCGGCGGCGGCGTCCAACGCCGGATTTTCCATGGCAATAGGCATGTTTGGTCACCTTGGGGTCGAGTCAGGACCGCGCGAGGCGCGGTGAGGTCAGCGAGAGGACGCGTGGCGCGGACGGGCGCGAGAAGTGCGGACACGAGCGGGTGGATGCACCGCGAAGCCGGCGAGACCGGCGCGGTACAGCCCGTGCGCCAGCTGGCGCGCGGCTGTCTCCGCCTGTTCCTCAGGGCTCTGAATCGCTTGCAGGCAGGGAGAAGAGGTGCCGCCCAACGCGATCAGCAGTTCCTCGCGGCGAATCTCGTCGGGATCGTGGTCCAACGGGACGAGTTTCCCGTCCACCAAGGCGATTCGATGCGTGACACCGCAACACTGGATGAGGCGCGGGCCGTCCGGCGGCCGGGCCGAGTGGAGCGGCCGATGATCCGGCACTAGGGCCGACGCGACCAGCGGATGCAGCCGGTCGGCGTTGATCAGCCCACTGCGCAACAATTCCAGGTCGGGCGGCACCCAGATCGCGGCGTCCGGCAGCACCGGACCGGCACGGCCGGGCGCGATCTCACCGGTGGCGGGATTCAGCGTCAGCTGGTGCTGTGCGCTGAGCCGCACGGTGACGACGTCGTCCGTGCGACCCTCCGCGCGGAGCATCAACTCGGCCTCGGCCCGCCATCGATGCGACGCACAGCTGCCGGCGAGCCAGTGCCTGGCCCCGGACCGCTCCCCCAGCTCACCGGCCCGGCGCGCATCCCACAGGTGGCGGTGCAGATCGAGGCGAAAACGCCGGTCGGGATGGGGATGTGGGTGTCCGCCCGCCCCGGCTCGTGGCCGGGACGGGTCCCACAGCGCGAGGCTGATCCGCCCGCCCGCGGCCGCCCAGGCCGGCGGCGTGCGGGCCACCAGGTGCCGCGCAGTGCCGTACCGGGCAAGGGAAACGGTGAGACCCGGCCGCAACAGGCCATCGGTCACCCGCGGAAAATGCCAGCGCAGCAGGTCAGGAGCCAGGTGACGGAGATCGGCGCGTACCTTGGCGGCGAGCTTCCGGTCGAGGTCCCCGAGCCACAGGTCCACGTCGACGTGCGCGGCCGCGCAGGCCCCGGCCCAGTCGCCGGTCATCCGGCGGGCGGTCGCCGACTCGATCATCAACGGCGGCACGGCGGACTTGCGCACGCGCGCCCAGAAAAGGAGGCGGGAATCCTCGTTCGCGGTCAAAGGGTGCATCAGCACTCACCTTTGGCGAACGGGACCCCGATCTGCTCACGTAGGTAGCCATCGCGGCGAGAGTACAAGATCCGCGGGCCTGATCGGAAGGGGTATCTCACCAGGCGTCCGGGCTGACTCCCTGCATCGACGGCTGGAAGGTGCCCGCCTGCACCGACTTCAGGGCCAGCTCGGGGTACTCGGCCGCGTGGCCGTCGTCGCCGATCAGGCTGACCACGGTGGTCGGCGCGCCCGGGATGGTGAGGTTCGTGGTGGTGGCCACGTAGGTGTCGTTGTCGCCCTTGTCGCCGAAGATCAGCTTCACGCCGGCGAAAGCCGACTGCCCGGGCTGGATGGTGGTCCTGGTGGCCGCGCCGGGCTGGCTAACCCTCTGCACCGGAACCGCCAGGGAACCGTTGGCGGCGTTGAGGAAGCTCAGCGTCGGCCAGCCGTCCACGGTCAGCGGCCCGGTGCCCTTGTTCGTGACGACAAGGATTTCCGAGCCGGGCGCCTGCTGGTGGACCAGCTCCGCGCCGATCTTGCCCTGGACGTTGCCGGCGTTCCGCGCCGGCGCACCGGCCGCGACCTGAGATGCCGTGCTGGTGGCGCTGGTGTTCGTCGCCGCCCCCGTCGCGCTGGAAACGCCGCAGCCGGTCACCATCGCCGCGGTCGCCGCCAGTGCGGCGGCGCCGAGGATCGTCCGAATCCGAGTCATGCGCACCTTCCAGGTTCGTGGAGTCCTTGCAAGGTAGACGCGTGGGCCCGGCACAGGTTGATCGCCGACGCCGGTTCCGGTCGAACGGGCAACGCCGCTGCCCACGACGACCGGTCACGCCGGCTGGGCAACCGCGGCACGGGTGTCGCGCGGCCGACCGGCGCGGGTGCGCTGGACGATGAAGTACTCGGCGACGAGGACGTTGCCCAGCAGGGAGAGCCAGGCGCTCGCGGTGTAGACGTCACGGAACTGGAGGGCCGGGATCACCGGCATCAGCGCCGTGCCGAGCATGAGGTAGAGGCGCAGGGTGACGGCGGCGAAGGTCAGGGTGTAGTTGCGGATCATCCAGATCCGGTGCTGCCGCACATCGCCTCGCCGGATCGTGCGATAGCCCTGGTAGGCGGTGTACAGCCAGGCCACGATCAGCACGGAGAACGCGACCTGCAACGGAAATCCGCTGGGCGTGACCACAGTCGCGTACGAGGCGGCGGCCGCGGCTCCGAGAACCGAGATCAGGTAGACCCGCCCGGTGATCCGGTGCAGCCGAGGGAAGCGGGCCCGCAACCGGGGCACGAACTGCCATGGCCCGAGGACGAGCGTCAGCCCGGCGGGCACGGCGTGCACGACCAGGCTCGTGTAGTAGCCGACGATCGCGCGGTCGATCGGGATGGTGGAGCGGCCGAGCACGTACGGGGTCACGAAGTAGGCGGCGATGCCGGCCGCCAGCACGGCCAGCAGGCTCCAGAGAAACCACCACCAGCGGCGGCGAGCGGTCGGCGACAGCGTGGCAGTGGACATGTGAACTCCCGGGTGAGCGGCGATTACGGCCGTAAGGTTACGACCGTAACCTTACTCGCGCAACACCTCACACCGATAAGTTTCCACGTGTAAGCTCACGGCCATGGCCGACGAGGCGACTGCCAGCACCCGACCCCGCAACCGCCGCGGCGAGGGCGCCCGCCTGCGCGACGACATCGTCGATGCGGCGGTGGAACTGCTGGACGAGACCGGGAGCGAAAGCGCCGTCTCGCTACGTTCGGTGGCCCGCCGGGTCGGCATCGCGGCGCCCTCGATCTATCGGCACTTCCCCGACCAGCCGGCGATCATGCTGGCCGTGGTGCAGCGGGCCTTCGGAGAGCTGGAGACGTGCCTGCGCGACGCGACAGCCGCCGCCGGGGACGACGATCCCCGGCGGCGGCTGTATGCCTGCTGTTATGCCTACCTGCACTACGCGCGGGAGCATCCCGAGCGCTACCGAACCATGTTCGGCGGCGCCTGGATGCCCTCGCTGGGCGACACCTCCGTGACGGTGCAGGACGTCGAGACCCTGGGCGACGGCTGCATGCGACTGCTGACCGACGGGCTGCGCGACTGCGTCGCCGCCGGCATCTCCCAGGTCACCAACATCGAGGCCGACTCCGTCGCCTTGTGGTTGGGCCTGCACGGGCTGGCCCACCAGCGGGCGGTGACCGTCGCCTTTCCGTGGCCGCCGGACATCGCCGAACGCGTCATCGCCGCGCTGGCCCACCTCACCTCTTCGTCGGCTCCGAGCCCGCGGTCTTGACGATCCCGTCGCCCTCGGCCACCGAGTCCCACAGGCCGCGGTCGACGCGGATCTTCCTGGTCTCGCCGGTCGACAACCGCACGGTGAGATAGCGGTACAGGTTCGAGCCGTCGGTCAGGCCGCGCGACCGGTCGACGACCACGCCTTCCCACGCCTCGTCCGAACTGGGCTTTCGCGATGTGAACATGCCCCAAGTCTCCGGGTCCGCCGCTCCCCCGCGACTCGACCAGCCGGCGAAACCGCCATCAACCGTTCGGTTGATGGCGGACATCAACCAGCGTCATCGCGGCCACCAGCGCGGCGGCGATCAGCCAGCCGCCGATCACGTCGCTGACGTAGTGCACGCCGAGGAACACGCGGGTGAATCCGGTGATGAAAGGCACCGCAACGGCCACCACGGACCAGACCCAGCGGCGGGTCACCAGCGGCCAGGCCAGGCGCAACAGGACGGCGCACGCCATGGCCGAGGTCAGCGAGTGCCCGGACGGGAACGAGCCGCCGACGGCGTGCGACACCGGGTCTATCCAGTGTGGACGGTCACGGCCGATCAGGACCTTCAGCCCGCTGTCGAGAATGCCGGCCAGTGCCGTGGTGGCCAGGATCCAGACGGCTGTCCAGGGCCGACGTCGAGCCAGCAGCCAGAGGGCAAGAAAGATGAGGATTGCCCGGAACGTCCACGGCTGAAACACGTCCGTCCAGACCTGCGCCGCGGTCACGAACCCGTGATGGCTCAGGGCGAGGGCGTGCAGGCCGTCGGCGACGACGCGGTCGACGGCCAGCACGGGGCCGAAGGACGCCGCGACAGCCACCGTGACGACAACACTGGCCACCAGGAGGACCAGCAGCAACACCATGTCAGCAACCTACTGGACGCACCGCCCGGTAGTAGGTGATGGCGCCCAGCACGGGGTGTTGACGCGTCAGGGTCTTGTCGCAGTCGAAACCGGCCGCGCTCAACACCTTGGCGATGCCGTCGTCGTGATTGCCGGCCAGGTTGCCGGACTTCACCATACGCCGGGTCAGGAAACCGTGCGCCCCATGGGCGTGCCCGGCGAAGTCGACCAGGTGCAGCCGGCCGCCGGGTCGCAACACCCGCAGCACCTCGGTCGCCGTGGCGATCTTGGTGTCGCGGTCGAGGTGGTGGAACATCAGCGCCGACAGCACCCGGTCGAAGCTGTCGTCGGCGTAGGGCAGGTCCTGACCGTACCCGCGTTCGAAGCGGATTCCGTCGAGGCCACGGGCTTTGCGCTCGGCCCGGGCCAGGGCCAGCGGATCGGGGTCGGACCCGACGAGCTCGACCGAAGGATGCGTCCGCTTGGCCCGAATGGTCAGATTGCCGGTGCCGCAGCCGATCTCCAGCACCCGCTGCCCGGCGGCCAGCTCGGCCTGGTCGATCAGGGCCCCGTGCACGCGGGCCGCGCCGAGCAGCCTGGTGAACACGTCGTAGTACGGCAGGAGGGCGTCGCGGCCGGCGGCCGGCACATAGGGACGATGTTCTGTCATGCCTCCATGGTGATCCTCTGACAGCCAAGGATGCCGGGTCGATTGTTGGCGAAAGTAGGACTATCTTCGGCTCATGACCGACATGGCCAGGGCGGTCCGGTACCGCACCGGGGTACCGGTCTACAGCTACCGGACCACGCCGGGCGTGCCGCCGGTGTCGGTGCTGCGCATGGACGCGATGCACCAGACCGGCGACTTCCGGCAGCACATCCACGACTTCCCGGTGCTGATCTACATCGAGCGGGCCGGCGAGCTGGAGGTGGGCGTGCCGCCGACCCCGGCCGCCGACGGCGACGCGTACGTGGTGGCGGCCGGCGCGGTGATCGACCCGACGCGCGCGGCCGGGCTCGGCGCGGCGTCCGCACTGTACTTCGACCCGGCCGCGCTGGCCGGCGACGGTCAGGCGTCCTGGCGGGCGCATCCGCTGCTTTTCCCTTTCCTGCACGGGATCCGCGGCGGACTGCTCCGACTGCATGTGCCGCCGGACCGGCAGCCGGCGTGGACCGCGGCCATCGCCGGCATCGAACGGGAGCTGGCCGACCGCGCCGACGGCTACCAGCAGGCCGCGCTGGCCCACCTCACGCTGCTGCTGGTCGACGTGGCCCGGCTGGCCACCGATGTGGTCGGGGATCTGCGCCGCAGCAACGAAACCATGCTGGCCGAGGTGTTCGACGTCATCCAGCGCCGGTTCACCGAGCCGCTGTCGCTGCGGGACGTCGCCGAGAGCGTGGGCCTGACGCCGGGCCATCTCACCACTGTCGTGCGGCGGCGGACCGGGCGCACCGTCGTGGACTGGATCACCGAGCACCGAATGATCAAAGCCCGTCGGCTGCTGGCCGAGACCGACCTGCCGATCGGCGAGATCGCCCGCCGGGTCGGGCTACCGGACGCCGGCTACTTCACCCGGGTGTTTCGCGCTAACAATGGTGTGACACCAAGGGATTGGCGTCGGGCGTCCTAGCAGGGCACGCCGTCGCGGAACAGGCCGCCGGTGGGGCCGCCGGCCGGCAGCGTCGCGGCCCACACGATGCCGCGGGCGCTCTCGGCGGCGGATCGGTCGTCAGTGTCGTCGCCGCGCTCGGGATGGGTGGCGGTCGCGCCGGGATCGACGCCGTTGACGAGGATGGCGGTGTCCCGCAGGGCATGCGCGAGCACCTCGGTCAGCACGTTGAGAGTGTGCTTGGCAAAGGAATGGGCCGGGGCGCGCAGGCTGGCGCCGAGGTCGAGGCCGGCGGAGATCTGCAGGGCAGAGACGCTGGAAACGTTGACGATGCGGGCGGCCGAGGAGCCTCGGAGCAGCGGCAACAGGGTCTGGACCAGCCGCCACGGGCCGAGCACGTCGACGTCGAGAGCACTGCGGACGGCGTCGATGTCGGCGTCCAGGGCGGACAAAGCCGTGAAGTCGACGGGAAAACTGGCGTTGTTGATCAGCACGTCGAGCCGGTCGAGGGAGGCGGCGGCTGCGGTCATGCTGTTCGGGTCCACAAGGTCCAGACGCAGCGCGGTGGCGGTGTGGCCGGCCTGCCGCAGTGCGGCGGCAAGGGGCTCGGCCTGTGAGACGTCGCGAGCGGTGAGGACCACGTGATGGCCCAACTCGGCGAGCTGAGTGGCAACGGCGAAGCCGAGGCCGTGGACGCGGCTGACCCCGGTGATCAAACTAACGGTCATGGCGTTACTCCTTACTTGGCGTGCTTGGGCAGCAGTCCGACCAGCAGCAGGGCCAGCGCGAAGACGCCGGCGGTGATGGCGAACACGAGCTCGGCGGCGGCGAAGTAGCCGGCCGATCCGACACGGGCGAAGAACACCGTGCCCAGCGCGGCAACGCCGACGGCGCCGGCGAACTGCTGGGCGGCGTTGAGGACGCCGGCGCCGGTTCCGACCTCTTCAGGGTGGCGTCGCCGAGGATGAAGTCGAACAGCGGAATGAACAACAGGCCGGTGCCGAAACCCGTGACGAAGAGGGCCGGGGCCAGCCAACCGTTGTGCGCGACGGTCCACCACAGTCCGAGCAGGCCGACAATGGCGATGGCCAGGCCGAGATGCAGGCTCGAGCGACCGAGCTTCTCGGCCAGCACCGCGCCGGACAGCAGGGTGGCGACGGCCGTGCCAGCGGCCCACGGGATCAGCGCGAAGCCGGTGTCCAGCGGCGTCCAGCCGAGGCCGGATTGCAGCAGCAGGTTGACGACCAGCACAAAAGCGCTCAGAGCGGCGTAGAAGCCGGCGACGATCAGCAGGCCGACCACGAAACTGCGCTTGCCGAACAGCGAGCGGGTGATGACCGGGTGGCTGCTGCGGCGTTCGGACACCATGAACAGGCCGAACGCGACCAGACCGGCGGCGATCATCACGTAGGTCCACAACGGCCAACCGAGCTCACGGCCCTGGATCAGCGGCACGATGAGCAGCGCCGAGCCCGCGGTCAGCAGGACGACGCCGCGAACGTCGAGACGGGCCGTGCGGTCCTCGCCGGCCTGCCGGGGCAGCGTGAACAAGGCCAGGGCCAGCGCGACGAGGCCGAACGGGATGTTGATCAGGAAGATCGACCGCCACCGGCTGCCGAACAGGTCGAGGTGCAGCAGCCAGCCGGCCAGGATCGGGCCGGCCACGGTGGCCAGGCCCATGATCGGGCCGACCGGCATGAAGGCGCGGCGCAGCTGGTGCGGCGGGAAGACGATCTTCACCAGGGCCATGCCCTGCGGGATCAGCACCGAGCCGAACAGGCCCTGGAGCACGCGGGCGCCGATCAGCAGGCCGACGCCGGGTGCGAGGCCGCAGGCCAGCGAGGCGAGGGTGAAGCCGGTCAGGCCGAGCAGGAACAGGCGGCGACGGCCGAGCAGGTCGCCGAGGCGGCCGGAGGTGATCAGGCCGATGGCGAAGGCGGCGGTGTAGGCCGACAGCACCCACTGCAAGGTCATCTCGCCGCCGCCGAGGTCGGCGCGGATGGACGGGCCGGCCAGGTTGGCCACGCTGGTGTCGATCAGGTCCATCAGCTCGGCGACGACCACGACGACCAGCACCACCCAGGGCCGGGTCCGTCAGGACGAACTTAGTTCGATACTCACGAACTAAGTTCTACGCGGCGAACTTTGTTCGTGTCAAGGTAGGCTGGTGTCATGCCCGTCTCCAAGGCCCCGCGCAAGCCGCCGATCACCACGGACCGCATCACCGACGCCGCGCTACAGGTCATCGCCACCGAGGGCTACGAGGCGCTGACCATTCGCCGGGTCGCCGCCGTGCTCGACACCGGGCCGTCCTCGCTGTACGCGCACATCGTCAACAAGGAGGACCTCGACGATCTGCTCATCGCCCGGCTGTACGGCGAGATCCGGCTGCCCGAGCCCGATCCCGCGCGCTGGCGCGAGCAGATTCTGACCGTGTACAGCCAGATCCGGGACCGGTATCTGGCTTATCCCGGCGTCTCCCGGGCCGCGCTGGCCGTGGTCTCCACCCATCTCGAGACGCTTCGGGTCGGCGAGGGCATCCTGGCCATCCTGCTGGCCGGCGGCATGCCGCCGCGTACCGCCGGCTGGGTGCGGGACGCCCTCTCCCTGTACGTCAGCGCCTACACCTTGGAGCGCTCGCTCGTGCAGCAGCGGCAAAAACACCAGGGCGACGACTGGCTGCTCAGCCACGACGAGCTCATCGAGCAGTTCGCGGCCCTGCCGGACAGCTTCCCGCTCACCCGCGAGCACGCCGCCGCGCTGACTTCGGGCCGCGGGCACGAGCGCTTCGACTTCACCGTGAACCTGATCATCGGCAACCTGTGGTGACCCCGATGTACGAGATCGACCAGCTGCTCCGGGAGTACGACCGGGCTCGGGCCTACACCGACGCGCTGTGGCGGGACCTCAGCCCGGACGAGATCGTCTGGCGGCCGCACGAGAACTCCAGCGCCATCGGCTGGCACCTCGGGCACCAGGCCCACGTCGCCCATTTCATGGTGCGCAACCTGACCGCCGCCGAGCCCAGCCCCGATCCCGAGCTGGACGGGATCATGGACTCCGCCAACCCGGAGAAGTTCCGCGGCGTGCTGCCGACCGTCGAGCGCCTCACCGCCTTCCGCGACACCGTCGCGTCGCGGGTGCACGCGCGTATCGGCGACATCGCCGGCGGCCGCGTCGGCGCGCCTGCCCAGCTGGCGATCGTTGCCGGGCCGCTGCTCATCGCCTTGATCAACCACGAGTACCAGCACGACCAGTGGATCGGCGAGGTTCGGGCGCAGGACCTCGGCCACGCCCTGCCGCCCGATCCCGACACCGACCGCGTCGGCCGGCTGGACGGCTATCTCGTGCTGGATCCGTCTTCCGTCTAACGGAAACCGCGTGGCCGGACGGCACCAAGCCGTCTGGGATGAGCGTCATCGTTCGGTCGGCCCGGGAGGGACCCATGACTTTTCTGCTGGTGCATGGCGCGTGGCACGGCTCGTGGTGCTGGGAGCAGGTCGCTTCTCGCCTCGCCGCCTCGGGCGCGGCCGTGCGGACCGTCGATCTGCCCAGCGCCGGCACACCAGCCGGCCTGCACGACGACGCTCGGGCTGTGCGCGCGGCCATCGACTCGCTGGACGGACCGGTCACCGTCGTCGCCCATTCCTACGGCGGCCAGCCCGTCACCGAGGCCGCTGCCGGCGTGGACCACATCGTCTACGTCGCCGCTTTCCAGTTGGACGAGGGCGATTCCGTGCTCGGCGCCATCGGCGGGCAACCTCCATCTTGGTGGAAGGTCGACGGCGACTTCGTCACCCCGCTGACTCCCGCCGAGGTTTTCTTCAACGACATACCCGATTCCGCCGACGCTGTCGCCCGGCTCCGTCCGCAGAGCTACGCCTCCTTCACCGAGCCACTCGCCGCCGCCGCGTGGAAAACCGTGCCCAGCACGTATGTCTTGTGCGACAAGGACAACGCCATCCCGGTGTTCGCCCAGGAAGCCATGTCCCAGCGGTCTTCCCGCGTGGAACGCCTGTCCGCCGGGCATTCCCCGTTCCTGTCGCGGCCCGACGAGTTGGTGCGCATCCTGCTCGAATCGAGGACAGCAGCTGTCCGCGACCCCGGCTAGCCTCGGCGGCATGGAGCTGAACTGGACGGAGTTGCTCGTCGACCAGGTGGACTGGCACTGGACCAATCAGTTGCGGCCGAGGCTGGACGGGTTGACCGACGACGAGTATCGCTGGGAGCCGGTGGCCGGGGCGTGGAACGTGCGGCCTCGCGGCACGAGCACGACAAAAATCGCTGCGGGCAGCGGGGATTGGGTGATCGACTTCGAGTTTCCGCAGCCGGAACCGGCGCCGGTGACGACGATCGCCTGGCGTATCGGGCATCTGGTCGTGGGCGTGTTCGGCATGCGGGTGGCGTCGCATTTCGGTGGCCCGGCGATGGATTACCAGAGCCACGACTACCCGGGCGACGCGACTACGGCGCTCAAGCAGCTGGACGACAATTACCAGGCCTGGCTGGACGGCGTGCGCAAAGCGGACCTGAGCGAGCCGTGCGGACCGGCCGAAGGGCCGTTCGCGGACAGCTCGATGGCCCGTCTGGTGCTGCACATCAACCGCGAACTCCTGCACCACGGCGCGGAGATCGCGCTGCTGCGCGACCTCTACCAGTGGCGTTCGCCGGCAGCGTAAGCGAGGTACGGAACGGGCGGATGACTGCCACGATGGCGTCATGGCGGACATCCTCCAGTTCCCCCGCAAGCACGAGCCCGCCCCGCTGTGGCGCGAGGTGCTGGGCCGCAGCCTGCGCGCGGCCCGGGAGGAACAGGGCGAACGCCTGGTCGACACGGCGGAGCGCGCCGGCATCTCGCCGCAGTACCTGTCGGAGATCGAACGCGGCCGCAAGGAGCCCTCGAGCGAGATGATCGCGGCGGTCACCGGCGCTCTCGGCATCGAGCTGTCCACGCTGCTCATCGAGATCGCCGGTGACGTGCGCAAACTCCGCCGCCCGACCGGCCCTACGCTGATGGCCGCCTGAGTGCAGGGAAGGACGCCTTACCCGCGCTGGATGCAGGTAAGGCGTCCTTCCCTGCATAACGTTTGGGGCCGTTAGACCTTCTCCGCCCGCACCATGTCGGCCAACCCGTAGGCGACCGCGCCCTCGGCGTCGAACACCCGGTCGCGGTCGGTGTCGTGCCGCAGCTGGTCGACGTCGTGACCGGTGTGCCGGGACAGGATGTTCTCCAGCTGCGTTCGGACCCGAACGACCTCGTCGGCCTGCAGGATCAGGTCGGGAATGGTGCCACGGCCCTGCGCCGCCGGCTGGTGCAGCACCACCCGGGAGTGCGGCAGCACGGCCCGCCGCCCCTCGGCGCCGGCGGCCAGCAGCACCGCCGCGGCGGCGACGGCCTGCCCGACACACGTGGTCGCGACCGGCGACTTGATGAAGCGCATGGTGTCGTACAGGGCCAGCATCGCCGACGGGTCGCCACCCTCGGAGTTGATGTACAGGTCGATCTCCTGGTTGGGGTTTTCCGCCTCCAGGAACAACAACTGGGCGATCAGCGCGTTGGCCACCCCGGCGTCGATGCCGGTGCCGAGGTAGACGATGCGCTCCGACAACAGGTGCGAGTAGACGTCCATGATCCGCTCGCCGCCGGCGACCCGCGTGATCACATTGGGAATCGTGTACGTGCTCATGCCGAAGCCCCCAGTCCCATCGAGTGGGTGCGGACCGGCACGACCTGGCCGAGGTCCGCGACGACGTGGTCGATGAAGCCGTACTCGCGGGCCTGGTCGGTGGTGAACCACCGGTCGTGCAGCGAGTCGGCGAAGATCCGCTCGATCGGCTGGCCGGTGTCCTCGGCGACACAGCCGAGCACGGTGTCCCTGGTGTAGCGCAGGTCGTCGGCCTGCACCTCGACCTCGACGGCCGAGCCGCCGATGCCGGCCGAGCCCTGGTGCATCAGGATCCGGGCGTGCGGCAGGGCGAAGCGCTTGCCGGGCGTGCCGGCGGAGAGCAGGAACTGCCCGGCGCTGCACGCCAACCCGATGGCCAGGGTCGCGACATCGCACGGCACCAGCCGCATCACGTCGCGGATCGCCAGCATGGACGGGACCGAGCCGCCGGGCGAGTGGATCCACAGCGCGATGTCCTTGCGCGGGTCCTCGCTCGCCAGCGACAGCATCTGGGTCGCCAGCATCAGTCCGTTGTCGTCGTCCAGCACGCCGTCGAGGATCAGCACCCGCTGGCTGAAGAACCGTTCGCGGAGCCGGTGGTCGAACTGCGGCGGCCTGTCGTCGTTTGCCATGCCCCGACAATGCCGGGGTTTCCGGCCCGGTCACGGCCGGTGCTGCTGTGAGCAGATCCGCCCGCGGCGGAACCGTGCTAGCGTGTAGGGCAGTCGTACAGGACGACTGACCTACACGAGGAGCGCGGTGACCTCTCCGGCGGCGGAACGCGGGCGCGAGGTTCGACAACGACTGTTGTCGGCGGCGGTGGAACTGATTCCGGAGCGGGGCTGGACGGCCGTAAGCACACGGGTGTTAGCCGAACGGGCCGGGGTGACGCCCAGCGTCGTGCACTACCACTTCGCGTCGCTGCCGGCGCTGCTGAACGAGGCCGTTGTCGGCGTGATGCGGCAGATGTTGGCCGAGCTGGACGGTTTTCTCGGCGCCGCCGGCACGCCGGCCGAAGCGGTGGACCTGATGTTGGCCTCGCTGAACGACTACAGCGGCACCGATCCGCTGTCGCTGTTGTTCATCGAGGCGTACCTGACGGCCACCCGCGACGAGCGGCTGCGCGAGGAGATCGCCGCCGTGGTCGACGGCTTCCGCAGCCGGTTCGGCCGGTGGCTGAGCGAGCGCGGCGTGCCCGAGGCCGAGGCGACCGCGGCGGTGCTGGTGGCCTCGATCGACGGGCTGCTGCTGCATCGCGGGCTGGGCGCGCAGCCGAACCTCGAGGCGGTGAGGGCCGTCCTGCACCGGCTCCTGACCTGAGGCGAAGGAGGACCGATGAAGGTGGTGATCTGCGGCGCCGGCATCGCGGGGTTGACCCTCGCGAACCGGATGTCCGCACTGGGCAACGAAGTCGTGCTGCTGGAGCGGGCGCCCGGCCCGCGTTCGCAGGGCTACATGATCGATTTTTTCGGCACCGGGTACGACGCCGCCGAGGCGATGGGACTGCTGCCGGCGATCAAGGACGTCGCGTACACAGTGGACGAAGCCAGTCTGCTCGACGAGCACGGCCGGAAGCGCGGCAGCGTGCAGTACACCCAGTTCGCCCGGGCGATTCAAGGCCGGCTGCTCAGCATCATGCGGCCCGATCTGGAGCGTGTGCTGCGGGAGAACCTGCCGTCGGCGGTCGATTTCCGTTTCGGCACAACGGTGACCGCCGTCGATGATCACGGCGACGGGGTCCGCGTCGGGATGGACGGCGGCGAGATCGAGGCCGACCTTCTCGTCGGCGCGGACGGCATCCATTCCACCGTGCGCCGCCTGCTGTTCGGCGAGATTCCGTTGCGCTACCTCGGTTTCCACACCGCGGCGTTCCAGTTCGACGCCCCCGAAATCCATGCGTCGATCGACAACCGGTTCTGCCTCACCGACACCGTCGGCCGGCAGATGGGGTTCTACGCCCTGCGCGACGGCCGGGTCGCGGCGTTCGCCGTGCACCGCACGCCGGATCCGACGCAACCGGCCGATGTGCGCGCGGCCGTGCAGGAGGCGTATCGCGGGCTGGGCTGGGTCGTGCCCGCGGCGCTGGACCGCTGCCCGCCGTCGGCCGAGATCTACTACGACCAGGTGGCGCAGATCGAGTTGCCCCGCTGGGGCAAGGGACGCGTGGTGCTGGTCGGCGACGCCTGCTACGCCGTCTCCCTGCTGGCCGGCCAGGGCGCTTCACTGGGCATCGCCGGCGCTTACGTGCTGGCCCACCAGCTGGCCGAGCAGCCCGTCGAGGCGGCCATCGCCGAGTACGAACGGCTGTGGCGGCCGATCGCCGAGGAGAAGCAGCACACCGGCCGGGCCGGGGCCCGCTGGTTCCTGCCCGAGTCCCGCACCCAGCTGCGGATCCGTCACGTGGCGCTCAAGGCCGCGCGGCTGCCGCTGGTCAACCGCTTCGTCGCCGGGGCGCTGGCCGGCAAGTCCACCGCACTGATCAGGAACATGCGGGACGCGCGGTCCGACATGCCAGGCATCACCGCCTGACCCCGAGGCCACGCGCGGTCAGGACGGCGGGGCCGAGCCGGCCGTCACCGGCCGGCCCAGCCCGGCATGGGTCATTGCTGCTGCTCGCCGCCACCCCAGTTGCGCAGGCCTTCCTTGGCCTTGTCCGCGCCCTGGTTGATCTGGTCGGAGTGCTTGTTGCCGGTCTTCTCGTCGACGAACTGGCCGGCCTTGTCGACGCCGTCGTCGACCTTGTCGCCGTGCTGGCCGACCGCGTCCTTGGCCTTGTCCTTCAGCTCGTTGAACTTGTCCGAGAGAGCCATCTCGCCTCCAGTGTGGACGGTTGTGCACCGAGAGGCTGCCCTGACCGATCCGGCCCAAACACCGCCTCCCCGATTCGGGTGAGACGCGGCCGCGTCTGACCAGGCCGGGCCCACCGGCAAAAACTCCCGATGGGTTTCGACCGGGACTTGATGGCCCGGGCCCGGGCACTGCCCTAGGGTCGAGAGCAGCAACCCAGGGAGGAAGCAACCCATGACAGTGGTGCCCGAATCGCACCAGGACCTGCTGGAACGGCCGCTGTACGGCCACTTCGGGACGCGCCGTCCCGACGGCTCCATCCAGGTGAACCCGATGTGGTTCCAGTGGGACGGCCAGCACATCCGGCTCACGCACACCACCAAACGACAGAAGTACCGCAACGTGGAGTTCGACCCGCACGTGTCGATCGCGGTCAGCGACCCCGACTCACCGTTCCGCTACCTCGAGGTGCGCGGCACGGTGGTCGAGATCGAGAAGGACCCGACCGCGGCCTTCTTCGTGACGCTGGCCGAACGCTACGGCGTGAACCGCGGCGCGCCGCCGGACGCGGCGGACCGGGTGATCCTGGTCATCGCGCCGACGGCGGTCAGCCACCAGTAGCGGGAGCGCCCGCGAGCAGGTGCTCGAGGGCGGCGGCGATGTGCGGCCGGTTCTGCCGGCCGCGCACGCAGGCCAGGTGGTTTCGCATTGAGCACGGGCGGGCCATGAAACCGGGCACCACCGACAGCAGGCCCGTCTCGACCAGTGAGACGACCGACCGGATGTCGGCAATGGTCACGACCGGCGCCGGCGGGGTGATCCCCCAGCAGGACCGGAAGTACCGCCGCGCCATCGGCATCTCCTCTGAGAAACCGACGAACGGCCCGTCCGTCCACATCGGACCCATCCCCAACGGGTGCCAGCTGGCCAAGGTGGCCGACATCGTCGACGCCACCGTGGCCGCCGGGGGCGCGGGCGGTGGCCGGCGGGGAGACCGCCGCGCCGTTCTACCGGCCGACCGTGCTCACCGAGGACGAGGCCGTCGAGTTGGCCAACCGCACCGAATACGGCCTCACCGCCGGCATCTACACCGGATCCGCGGCGCGGGGGCTGGCCGTCGCCGGGCGGCTGCGGACCGGCATGGTGCACGTCGGGGACCAGACCATCAACGACGAGCCGCACATCCCGCTCGGCGGCACCGGGTCGTCCGGCACCGGCGGCCGGTTCGGCGGCGTGGCCAACGTCGAGGAGTTCACCGAGTGGCGCTGGTTTACCGTGCAGGAGCAGCAGTCGGGCCTGTCTTATTGAGTTGCCCGGCCGGGTAGCCTCGATGTCATGGGTCTGCCGTCGATCATGTCCATGGCCGATCTGGCCACTCCCATGGCCATCCGGGTGGCCGCGACTCTGAACCTGGCCGAACACGCCGCTGATGGCGCCACGGCCGACCAGCTCGCCGCCGACACCGGCGCCTCCGCGCCGATCCTGCGGCGGTTGCTCGACCATCTCGTCACGATCGGCGTCTTCACGCTGGACGATTCGCGGTACCGGCCGACTTCTCTCGGCTCTCAGCTGAGCGATGTCAAGCCCCTGCTGGACATCAACCGGGCCGGCGGACGCGCGGACCTGGCCTTCGTGGAACTGCTGCACACGATCACCACCGGCGCGTCCGCCTACACCCACCGCTACGGCCGCGAGTTCTGGGCCGACCTGGACGCCCAGCCGTCGCTGCGTCAGTCCTTCGATGCCCAGATGGCGTGGCGGTTCGTCGACCATGCCGGTCAGATCGCCGCCAGTTTCCCTTGGGGCCGCTTCACTTCCGTCGTCGATGCCGGTGGCGGCGACGGCAACCTGTTGTGCGCCATCTTGTCGGCCCACCCTGGCGTTCGCGGCACCGTCGTCGACCTCGCACCGACGACCGCCCCGGCCCTGGCCCGCTTCGCCGCCGCCGGCATTGCGGATCGCGGCACCGCCGTAGTCGGCAGCTTCTTCGATCCACTGCCCGCCGGGGCCGATGCCTATGTGCTGTCGGACATCCTGCACGACTGGGACGACTCACACTGCCGCACCATCTTGTCCCGCTGCCGCGACGCCGCCGGGGTTGACGGCACCATCGTCGTCATCGAGCCGTTGATCGGGCACGCCGGCACCGCCATGGACCTGTTCATGCTCATGTGTTTCGGCGGCCGTGAACGAACCGTCGACCAGGTCACGTCGTTGGCTTCCGAGTGCGGGCTCGTGTTGCGCGGCACGACCCCCGTCTCCGAGGGCCGCACCGCGCTGGAGTTCAGTCTTCCTTCGACACCGTGATGGTGCAGTCCCTAATCTGGAACACCATGTCCGGCGGGAACAGCGAGTCCGGCGCCGCCGGGTTCGGCCCCTGGAACCTCCGTTGCAGCCGGCGGAAACTCCGGGTGAAGTACGCCTCGTACCGCGCCGCCTGCTGCTCGGTGATCGGCTTCTCCACGTGTTCCACCCGGTCGAAGGTGGCCCAGATGCCGTCCGCCGGCGCCCACCCCTTGGGCGCGGCGAACCACTGCTCCTGTTCGAGGGGAACCGGCCCCCACCGCCGCACCAGCGCCGACGGGCGCTTGCGCCGCCACTTGCCGAAGGTCATCACCAGGAAGTACCGATATTCCGTCACTGGGCCCCTCTTTCCTGGTAGCGGCGGGTGAACAGCTCGACGTACCGCTGCGCCTCCTCCTCGGTGATCCGTTCCGACTCGCCGTCCAGTTTGTCCCGGCCGATGTCGTCGAGGATCAGCGTGTGCTCCCAGTCCAGCTTCGGCGTGAACTCCTGGTCGCGGCCCGGCCCCGTTTCCGGCACCCACCGGCGGATCAGCGCGTACGGATCGTCCTTCGGACGGCGGTCCGTCACGACAACGTAGTAGTGGTACTCGAAGTTCTTCTCCCGGCGGGCCACCGACCGTTTGGCGCCGCGGACCCGCCACACCGAGATCGGCTGCGTGCTGCGGCGCGGACCGGTCAGCTTGATCGCCGACGGCCACTTCAGGTGCTGCCAGCCCTTGTCCGGCGTGTAGTAGTCCATGCCCGCGGTCGGCGGCTGCCCCTTGCGCACCCGGACCAGTCCGAACGGACGCCCGTTGTCCTTGCTCATCACCAGAATGTGGTAGCGGTGGCGAAACATCGCGAACCTCCCCCGTCGCGAGCTTTTTCCCAGGGTAGAGGTCCTTCTTGGGCCGCACATCCCGAATGTGCGGTGCGTCGCATTCAGCCCTGGAACACCGTCGCCGCGATGCCGCGGAAGATCTCCGCCGCGTCGTCGCCGATTACGTTGCCCCCCAAGCGAAGCGTGGCAAACCCGTGCGCCAGCGACCACGCCGCCAACGCCTGCTCGGGCCGGTCCCCCACTCCCGCCCTCAGCCTCTGCCGCGTATTCGCCCGTGCCGCCACCAGATCCGGGTTGTCCGCGTCGAGCAGGTCGGAATCGAACATCACCCGGAAATGGGCCGGATGTTCCAGCGCGAACCGGACGTAGGCCACCCCCATCTCCCGCAGCCCGTCCGCCGCCCCCAGCTCGTCGGCCAGCCGTTCGAAGCCTTCCGCCGCCAGCGCCGTCAGCAGTCCCGTCTTGTTGCCGAAGTGATGCGCCGGCGCCGCGTGCGACACCCCCGCCTGGCGGGCCAGATCCCGCAGGCTCACCGCCGCCACCCCGTGCTCCGCGATCACCTCCGCCGCCGCCGTCAACACCTGCCGGCGCAGGTCCCCGTGGTGATAGCTGTCGGTCACGCCCCCACCCTAATCTAGCCATTGACAAGATGCATCCCCGTCACCCAATCTAGTCACCGACAAGATAGGGAGGCCGTCATGGACCGCATCGAGGTCAGCCGCACCATCTCCGCCCCGCCCGAAGCCATCTTCGCCGTGCTCACCGATCCCCAGGGCCACGTCGCCATCGACGCTTCCGGCATGCTCATGGACGCCGAGGGGCCTCGCGTCACCGCCGTCGGCTCCCAGTTCCTCGTGCACATGGACCGCGAGGGGCTCGGCGACCTGCCCATGGGCCGCTACGACGTCACCGTCACCATCACCGCCTTCTCGCCCTCCGCCGAGATCGCGTGGACCATCCTCGGCACCATCCGCCCCGGCATCGGCCACGTCTTCGGCTACCGCCTCTCCCCCACCGCCGACGGCACCCTCGTCACCTCGTACTACGACTGGTCCGACATCAACGACGACTGGCGCAAGCTCGGCATCTTCCCCGTCATCGACCAGAAGTCCCTGCGCGCCACCCTCGGCATCCTCGACCGCACCGTCCGCCGCGGCTACGTCACGGTGGATCACGCCGACGGCACACCGGATCCGGCATAGTCCCCAACTGTGTTCGAGGGACTGCACGAGATCGACTGGTCGTCGATGAACCACTCGTACGGCACGGCCGAGGAGGTGCCCGAGCTACTGCTGGCGATGCGGTCACCAGACGCGGACACCCGGGACAGTGCACTCAGCCGGTACTACAGCGCGGTCCTGCACCAAGGCACCGTGATGCCGTCCACGACGGCGAGCCTGCCGTTCCTGTACGAGCTGGCGGCCGACGCGGCGACCCCGGACCGCGCGGCGATCGTCGACCTGCTGGTCAGCATCGGCACCTCCGCGATCGAGAACGGTGACGAAAACTATGCCGGTGAAGTGGATTTCGCCGGCGCCCGCACGGTGATGCGGGCGAGGGCGAAAGCGTTCGTCGACTTGGTGTCTGATGACGATGAGCGCGTACGCCGCGCCGCGTTGCCGGGACTGGCGTTGTTCGCCGACAACTTCGAACCGTTGCGCGATCGCTTCACGGCCGCAGCACCGGGACCGGAGCAGCTGGTGGCCGTGGAAGCGATGGGCGAGCAGGCGCTACGCGTGCCCGGCCTGGCCGAACAGACCGCTGCCTGGCTCGCGGCGCTGGCCGTCAACCTCGATGTTGCGGCCGAGGTTCGGCTCGCGGCCGTGGTCCAGCGGGTTCGTTGCGCGCCGGATCGGATCGACAAGGACCTGGTCCCGACCACGATCCAGCTGATGGCGGAAATGACGCCGTCCTGGGTGCCGTCGGAACCGGAGCCCCCGGTCGCCCCGGTGGACGGGGTGCCGCCGTTCGTCCCGGCGGCTTTCGCCGACATGCAACGATCGAACGTTGTCCACGCCTGGACGACGGGTCCGCTCCAGGCACTCCATGAGGCGCTTGACGGGCGGGTCTCGGAACGGGCCGCATTGCTCACCGCACAGCTGCGCAGTCCCGACCTCGGCACTCGCCTGGACGGGATCCCGTTGTGCGCCAAGATGATGACGGCCTTGCGTGGCGACCACTCGGCGCTGATCGCGCTGCTGGGCGAGCAGCTCGGTGTCGGTGCGGAAGAGCTCGCCGCCGGGGCAGCGACCGCACTCCAGCAGTGCTACTCGATCGCGGAGCCGGCCAGGGAGGCGCTGGCGGCTTACGTCGCACAGCACGGGCCGCAGGGCTGGGCCGCACCGCGTGCCGACCTGCGCCGGGCCTGCCAGGAGGCGGCAAGGACCTTGGCCGGCCTCGGCGACGTGCGGGCACTGCCGAGCCTGCTGCTGGCCTTGGACGACGGTGTCGACGATTGGCGGGCGGTCGGGGTCGCCGGCCGACTCACCGCCGCGGCGGACCAGTTGGTGCCGAGGTTGATTCACCAGCTGGCCGGCATCGACCTCACCGCACAGCACCTGCACTGGGGCGCCAGCGGCATCATGCGGGCGCTGGCGGAGCTCGGTGACCCGACGGCGGTGCCGGCGCTGGTCGACACCCTGCGATCAGCGTCCGAGCAGGACGACTCGTCGAGCATGAGCAGTGCCCTGGTCGCGCTCGCCCGGTTCGGCCCCGCGGCACGGTCCGGGCTGGACCTGGTTCGTACGCTCGCCGGCGGTGATCAAGCGAGGGCTGATGCCATCGCGACGCTGTGGGCGATCGGCCGCGATGTCGACGAGGTCGTGCCGTTGCTGTACAGCCTCCTCCACGACGACCACCACACCTCCAAGCTCACGACCGCAGCGGACGTGTTCGCCGAGATCGGACCGGCGGCCGTTGCGGCGGTACCCCGACTGCGGGCGCTGCTGGCGCACGACTACGACTGGGTCCGTATCCACGCCGCGTCCGCGCTGTGGGCGATCACCCGCGACCAGACCGTGCTGGACACGCTGCTCCAGGCCTGGTCACAGAACCCGTCGACCGGCAATTTCGTCGTCGCCTGTCTGGACCGGATGGGCCCTGCCGCCACGCCCGCCCTGCCGGACCTGCTCACCCAACTGGCCCTTCCCCAGCGCGGCCGCTACCGGCACATCGACAGCGATGAGGAGTTGCAGCGCGTGGGCCGGGCGGTTGTCTCCAGGCTAGCCTGACCGGTCAGACCTCGGTCCACGTATGGGCGGACCGCCAGGTCTCGTCGCCGGAGGCGAAGGCGCGGAAGGCGGCGGCGACGACGTCGAGGTCGGTGACGAAGACGCGGACGTGCCGCTCGGTGGCACCGTCACGGTGTTCGAGGGAATAGTGGCCGTCGGGGGCGTCGGGGCCGAGGCCGAGGCCGACCTGGACGTAGGTGCCGTCGGGGCGGTCGAGCCAGAACCAGTTCACGGCGTCGATGCGCCGGACCTGCCGGTCGATCTCTGGTCACCTGCGACGGCATCAAGGTCCCCGGGCCAGACCTCATCGAAAATGGCTGTCATGAAACCTCGACCGGAAACGTCATAAGGGTATGGACGAGTTTCTGGCGGAGCGGTTCGAGGGGCATCGGGACCATCTGCGGGCGGTGGCGTACCGGATGCTGGGGTCGGTCGCGGATGCCGAGGACGCGGTGCAGGAGGCGTGGCTGCGGCTGGCGGGGGCCGGTGAGGTGCAGAACCTGGGCGGCTGGCTGACGACGGTGGTGAGCCGGGTGTGCCTGGACATGCTCAGGGCCAGGAAGGTCCGCCGGGAAGAGCCGCTGGAGACCCACGTGCCGGACCCGATCATCAAGACGGATCCGGCGGAAGAGGCGGTGCTGGCGGACTCGGTGGGACTGGCGATGCTGGTGGTGCTGGAGCAGCTGACGCCGGCGGAGCGGCTGGCGTTCGTGCTGCACGACATGTTCGGGGTGCCGTTCGACGAGATCGGGCGGATCGTGCAACGCACTACGGCGAACGCGACGCAGCTGGCCAGCCGGGCGAGGAGGAGGGTGCGAGGGGCGGCGAGCCCGGACGGGGATCTGCCGGCGCAGCGGGAGGTGGTGGACGCCTTCATCGCGGCGTCGAGGGAAGGGGACTTCGAAGCACTCGTCGCGGTCCTGGACCCGGACGTGGTGCTGAGGGTGGACTTCGGCGACAAGGGAGTGTCGAAGCTGGTACGGGGCGCCGAAAAGGTGGCGAGCCAGGCGCTGCTGTTCGCCCGCGGTGCGGCGGGGGCCCGGCACGTGGTGATCAACGGGGCGGCGGGCGTGGTGCCGATGATCGGCGGCAAGCCGCGCGCGGTGTTCTGCCCGACGGTACGGGGCGACCGGATCGTGGAGATCAACATCCTGGCCGACCCGGAGCGGCTGAAGGCGCTGGAGCTGCCGCCGGCGGAGTGAACCGGACCGCCCGCGCCGCGCCTGGCGTGAAGCGTGGGCGCGGCCGGGTGAAAGTGCTGTCCGCGACGGCATCCCCGCACAGGATCCGGTCAACGTGACCGTTGCTCCCCTAGCGTCGAGCCCATCGACACCACGGTGGGAGGCGGTCATGTCCGAGCATTCACGGCGCACTTTCCTTGCCGCGTCGGCAGGAGCGGCGGCGGTCACCGGCCTGGCCGCGACGCCGGCACCGGCGGCCGAGGACAGGAACGGCGCGATCAGACGGTTCCGGGTGAACGTGCCGCAGCGCGACCTGGATGATCTGCACAAGCGCCTGGCGATGACGAAGTGGCCGTCACGGGAGACGGTCACGGACCGGGACCAAGGTGTCCAACTGGACGCGATGCGGTCGCTGGTCCAGTACTGGCAGACCAGGTACGACTGGCGCAAGCTGGAAGCGAAGCTGAACGCCCTGCCGCAGTTCATCACCACGATCGACGGCCTGGACATCCACTTCCTGCACGTCCGCTCCCCGCACGCCGACGCGCTGCCGATGATCATCACGCACGGCTGGCCGGGATCGATCCTGGAGATGCTGAAGGTGATCGGCCCGCTGACCGATCCGACGAAACACGGTGGCAGCGCGGCCGACGCGTTCCACCTGGTGATCCCGTCGATGCCGGGTTACGGCTTCTCCGGCAAGCCGACCGGCACGGGCTGGAACCCCGACCGCATGGCCCGCGCCTGGCAGACCCTGATGGCCCGCCTTGGCTACCAGCACTACGTGTCGCAGGGCGGCGACTGGGGTTCGGTGGTCTCGGACGTGCTGGCCAAGCAGAAGCCGCCGGGCCTGCTCGGCATCCACGTCAACATGCCGGCCACGGTCCCACCGGAGATCGCCCGCATTCTCCAGGCCGGCGACCCGCCGCCGGCCGGCCTGGCCCCGGACGAGCTGGCCGCCTTCACCAAGATGAACGCCTTGTACACCAGGGGTTCCGGCTATGCCGGCATGATGGTCACCCGCCCGCAGACCCTGGGCTACAGCCTGGCCGACTCGCCGGTCGGCCTGGCCGCGTGGATGTACGACAAGTTCGCCGACTGGACCTACAGCGGCGGCGTGCCCGAGCGCTCGCTGACCCGGGACGAGATGCTCGACGACATCAGCCTGTACTGGCTGACCGGCACCGCGAACTCGGCTTCCCAGCTGTACTACGAGAACAACGCCAACAACTTCAACGCCGTGAGCATCGATGTGCCGGCCGCGATCACGGTGTTCCCGGGCGAGATCTACCAGGTGCCCCGCAGCTGGGCCGAGCGTGCGTACCACAATCTGGTGTACTACAACAAGGTTGACCGGGGCGGCCACTTCGCCGCCTGGGAGGAGCCGGCGCTGTTCACCTCGGAGGTCCGTGCCGCGTTCCGCTTCCTGCGCCACTAAGGCTTTTCCTGGACGATCCAGGTGTTGCCGTCCGGATCGGCGAAGTCGAGGAAGCTGGCGTACGGACGGCGCTCCGGGTCGACACCCGGGACGAAGTCGCCCTGCCAGTCGGCGGAAGCCTTGTGGCGCACCGCCGACACCGGCACGCCGCGAGCGGCAAGCGCGGTATAGGCGGCCTCGATATCCTCCACTGCAAGGTAGTTGGCCCGCGCCGAGCCCGGCTCCGCGCCCGTCAGCCCGAGTCCGAATTGGACGGAGGCGGCGGAGCCGGGCGGCGTGAGCTGCACGACGCGAAAACCGGGATTGGGCTGGTAGTCGACGTCCAGAACGAAGCCGACACCGTCCACATAGAACCGCAGGGCACGGTCCACATCCGTGACCGGCAGGGTGAGCACCTCGAGGCGGAAATCCATCACGAACTCCTTCAGACGAGAGGTTCGCCACCGTCGACGGCCAGCGAGACGCCGGTCATGAAGGTGGAGTCGAGTGCGAACAAGACGGCACGGGCGATGTCTTCGGCGGCGCCGATGCGACGGACCGGATTCGTGGCCGAGCGGGCGGCGAACAGGTCGGCCTTGGCGGCGTCGCCGAGCGCGTCGTAGGCCCCGGTGTCGATGGTGCCGGGCGACACGGCGTTGACGCGAAGCGGCGCGAGCTCAACGGCCAGGCCACGCACAAGGGCGTCGAGGGCGGCATTCGTACCGCCGACGGCGAGCATGCCGGGCATCGCCTTGCGCGCGGAAGCGCCGGACAGGAACACGAACGAGCCGTCGGGCGGCATCATCGGCGCGAAGTGCTTGGCCAGGAAGATCGGCGCGATCGCCTTGACGGTGAACGAAGCCAGCACGGCCTCCGGCGTCAGGGTCTCGACCGATCCCCGAGCCCGGGCCGATGCGGTCGACACGACGTGGTCGACACGGCCGAGCCGCGAGGCCAGCGCGGCAATGCTGGCCTCGTCGGCCACATCGACTTCATCCCGTCCGGCAACAACAACCTTTGCCCCAGCTGCCGTAGCGGCGGCGACGACGGCCCGGGCGATGCCGCTGCTGCGGCCGATCACCAGCACGGTGCGGTTCTCCAGCGACATGTCAGTTCCCCTTCAGTTCTTCCGGGTCAAGGCCACGGTCGATGCCGTGCGGGACAACGGTTTGCCCGGGCTCCAGGGACAGCTTCCGGCCGTCCAGCCAGACGTCCACGACGTCCGGCTCGAACGAGATCCAGCCGGACACGGCCCCGACCTCCGGCCACGCCTCGGCGTAGCCCCAGGCGGCGCGACGCCGCGTGCCGATGTCGTAGTAGCTGGCCAAACCCTTGTACGGGCAGAAGGTCTCGCCCTCGACCGGCGTCAGCGCCGCCAGATCGATGTCCTCACGCGGCACGTACCACCGCGGGGCGAAGCCGGATTCGTACAGCGCCAGCGGGTGATGCGTGTCGGCAACCACACGATCACCTTCGCGCACAACAAGATGCCGCGAGGTCTTGCGGATGTCGACCCGGTGGTACATGTCGGCGGCGTGCCCGACGATCCGCTCGTCCTCCTCATAGAAGGCATCCATGGCCCGCCACGCGAAGGCGACCCGGTCCCGCAGGATCGCCGCGTGGGCCGGCAGCTCGCTGAACTGCCACGCCGCATGCGCGGTGCCGTTCACCGAAAACCACGCGGTGGCCCCGAGATCCTTGTGCTTGGTCGTCCTGGTCTCCAGCTCCAGGACACCTTCCGCCACATCGGACAACGGGAAGTACGCCACCGGGTAACGCCCCGGCTCGTGCAACAGCACGACATCCTCGCTGTCAGCCACCCAGTGTTTTTCTTTCCCACCCGCCAGCCCGACGGTACCCCCGAGCTGCACCCGCATCCGCCGGCGCAGCGGCTCCGCGAACAGCAGCCGCTCGGGCAGCGGCTCGGGCGTCAGGAACTGCCCGACCGCCTTGCCGCCCAGCGGCCCTTGCTGCCATGCCAACCCCATGACTCCGCCTCTCTAACTGTTAAACTCAACTTGACAGGTTAGAGTTGAGCATGGTCTGATATAACCTGTCAAGGGCGAGATTGGAGGTTAGAGATGACGGACGAGACCCTGCTGCTGGACCTGCTGAACACCACGCCGGTCGTCGAGGGCACGCAGCGCGATGTCCTGGCCGACGCCGAAGCGGGCAATGATTGGCTGGTAGAACACGGCCAACACGCAACAAGTGACGAGTGGCGAGCACTGATTGAGGCACGAAACGCTCTTCAAGACGTTGTTCGCGGGCATACGACGCCCCAAGCCCTACGCCCGTTCGTCGACGGCATCGCCTACCGTGCGTCACTGACCGATGAGGGCATCGCGTGGGACGCCGACCTGCCGGCGGGCCGGACCGCCGCCGCACGGGCCGTGCTGGCCTGGGACAAGCTGCGCACCGACAGCCCGGGCCGGCTGCGCCCGTGCGCCAACCCGGAGTGCCGGCTGTTCCTGATCGACCACAGCAAGCCGAACAGCGCCCGCTGGTGCTCGATGGCCGTGTGCGGCAACCGGATGAAGGCCCGCCGGCACTACCAGCGCAGCCGCCAGGGCTGAGGAAGGGGACCACCGTGGCTCGCCTGCTGTCACTGAACGTCGGACTGCCCAAGGACGTGCCCTGGCAGGGCCGGACCGTGCACACCGGCATCTTCAAGAACCCGGTCGAGGGCCCGCGGATGGCCCGCACGCTCAACATCGACGGCGACGGCCAGGGCGACCTCGGCGGCCACGGCGGCGAGCAGCGGGCCGTCATGGTCTACCAGCGGCAGTCCTACGACTACTGGCGCGATCAGCTCGGCCGGGACGACCTGGAGTACGGCAACTTCGGCGAGAACTTCACCGTGGACGGGCTACTGGACGACGAGGTGCACATCGGCGACCGGTACCGCATCGGCGACGCCGAGTTCGAGGTCACGCAGCCCCGTGTGACCTGCTTCCGGGTCGCGATGCGGCTCAACGAGCCGGAGATGCCGTCGCTGCTGGTCGCCCGGCACCGGCCCGGCTTCTACTTCCGGGTGATCCGCGAGGGCGAGGTGCGCGCCGGCGACGAGATCATGCGCACGGCCGTCGGCCGGCACGAGCTGAGCGTAGCCGACATCGATGCCCTGCTGTACCTGCCGCATCGCGATGTCGTACAGCTGCGCAAGGCCGTTGACATCCCGGCGCTGAGCCCCGGCTGGCAGGGTTCGTTCCGAGATCTGTTGCAGGCCAAGGAATCCGTGGTCGAGGCCTGGCTGGGTTTCCGGGCGCTGCGGGTGTCGCGGATCGTGCCGGAGAGCACGACCATCGCGTCCATCTATCTGTCCACATCGGACGGTGTAAAGCTTCCCAAGCCGTTGCCGGGCCAGTACTTGACGGTACGGGCCGATGCTCAGGTGCGGAGCTACTCGCTGTCGGCGGCGAGCGACGCTGAGTACCGGATCAGCGTCAAACGCGACGGTGCCGTGAGCACCTTCCTGCACACCAAGCTGCACGAAGGCGACACACTCGACGTCGCCGCGCCACGCGGCGATTTCACGTTGCAGGACAGCGACTCCCCGGTGGTACTACTGTCGGCTGGCGTCGGCATCACGCCCGTGCTGGCAATGTTGCGCGCCCTCAAGGGAAGTCGGCGCGAGGTGTGGTGGCTGCACACCGCCCGATCCGCCGCCGAACACGCCTTCGCCGACGAAGCCCACGAGCGGCTGGCCGATCTCAATGCCCACGAGCACGTCTACTACACATCCGCCGGAAATCGCCTGAACGCCAGGGCAATCTCAGCGTTGAACCTACCCGCCAACACATCTGCCTACCTGTGCGGCCCGGCCGGCTTCAAGGACGACATGACGGTGGCACTGAAGGAAATCGGCATCACCGATGTCCACACGGAACTGTTCGGCGCGCTGCCGTCGATCAACCCCGGCATCGTCGGCGCAGCAACGACAACGCCGCACCAGCCGGCCGGCGAACCCGGCACGGGACCGCGGATCACCTTCGCCCGCAGCGGTATCACCGTCCCGTGGCGTGAGGACTTCGACAATCTGCTGGAGATCGCCGAAGCCTGCGACGTGCCGACCCGCTGGTCCTGCCGCACCGGCGTCTGCCACACGTGCGTGACACCCGTGCTGTCCGGCGAAGTCCGATACCGCCCGGAACCCTTGAGCCGCCGGCAGCGGGCCAGGCGCTGGTGTGCTGCTCACGCCCCGCCGACGACCTGGTGCTGGATCTCTAAGCCGGCCACCAGGTTCTTGGCCACGGTCGTGATGACCTTGGTCGCGCCGCCGAAACCGGGGGCCAGCGGCTGCTGGCTCAGCGCCACCACGACATAACGGTGATCCTCGCCGACGACGCCGGTGGTGTGCACGTCCCACTCCGGACGGCAGCAGGCCCACGCCTGCTTGGCCCACCACTCGCCGTCGGGCAGCGCCGCCGTGATGCCGAAGTCCTGGTTGGTGCCGTCGGCCGCGCGTGGCGTGGTGGCGAGGTCGTTGAGCAGCACATTCCGTTGCCCGGCCGGCATTTTCTTGACGATGTACTGGTAGATGCGGACCACGTCGGCCGCGGTCGTGGTCATGTCGCCCCACCGGCCCGGGTCACGCGGCGGCGTCGTCGCCCTGAGCCCCATGGACCGGATCGCGCGGGTGACGATCTGCGGGCCGCCGTCGGCCGTCCACAGCTGGTTGGCCGTGGTGTCGTCGCTGGTCGACAGCATGCGCTGGACCCGGGGCAGGTTGTCGCCGGTCAGCCGGCCGGCCGCGGCCAGGTCGGTGGCGATCAGCAGCTTGGTCAGCGACTCGGCCGCGAACTGCCGGTTCTCGTTCGACTGGCTCACCAGTACGTTGTCGCGCAGGTCGAACACGGCCGTCGCGAGCTGGATGTTCGCCGGCAGCCCGGTGCTCGTCGTCACCGGCGGCGGAGGGGGCGGCAAAGCCGTTGTCGTCGTCGTCGGAGGCGGTGGCGCGGGCTGCTGTTGCGCGGCGCTCACCTCGCCCGTGTCCACGCTCTGGATCACGAAAACCACCGCGACCAGGGCAGCGACCGCGACGCCGATGACCGTCACCGGTTCGGTCAGATCGCGTCGTCGTTGCCTCACGGTGATGAGTACGCGGGACGCGGCGGAAAGGGTCAGCCGAACATCAGACGACCGGCCCTTACCCCCGGCTGGGTGAACACCGCGAACACGTCACGGATCCCTGGCGCTTCACCGGTGATCGGCGCGGTGTGCGTGCCCGCGCCCGGCGGCACGGCCAGCACGCCGATCAGCGGGCCCTTCGGGTCGTCCAGGTGCAGGCCGACATACAGCGGCACCCGCGTGGGATTGACCGCCTCCAGGCTCCACGTGCGACAGCCGGCCGGGTCGCAGCCACGGAAGGCCAGCCACGACCGCTGCCCGGTCGCGGCCATCGCCGGGCCGTCGACCAGCACCATGCCGGCGGTCTCGTCGGCCCTGGTGCACAGCAGCGACGCGCCGGCCAGCGGCCGGATCGGGATGTCCCGGCCGGTGGTGCCGAACCGCGCCGTCTGGCCGCCGACCAGGACCTCGTGGGTGGCCGTCTCCAGCACCCAGGCCTGGCTCGTGACGTCGAAGAACGACACGTCGTCGGCGGTCAGCGCGAACGTGACGGTCCGCGAAGTCCTTGCCGGCACGGTGATTCGGGTGAAGTGCCGCAACTGCCGGACCGGTTGGCGCACGCGGGACGTGAGCTGCCGGGTGTAGAGCTGCACGACCTCGTCACCGTCGCGGAAGCCGGTGTTGTGCACGCGGACCGACACCGTGATCCGGCCGTCGGCCGCGAGGTCTCGGCTGCTGAGCACCGGCCGGTCGTAGCGGAAGGTGGTGTAGCTCAGGCCGTGGCCGAACGGGAACAGCGGCTCGCCCTGCTGGTCCAGGTACGTGTCGAACGCGGTGTCCATGGCGCGGTACCAGGTCTGCGGCAGTCGGCCGGCCGGTGAGCGCACGCCGAAAAGCACATCGGCCATGGCGACGTCGCTCTGTTCTCCCCTCGTGCTCCACAGGATGCCGCCGACGTTGGCTTCGGCCCAGTCCAGCGCGTACGGGTGGCTGCTCAGCACGGCCAACACCGTGTTCGGGTTGGCCGCCCGCACGGCCCGCAGCGTGCGCTCCTGTTGCGCCGGCAGCAACAGGTTCTCCCGGTCGCGACGGTCTTCCGGGTCGTTGCCGACCACCATGAGCACCACGTCCGCCGCCGCGGCCGCCGCGGCCGAGTCGGCGGCACCGTCGGAGACCGGCTCCCACAGCATGTTCTCCAGCGTCATTGTCTGTCCATTGCGGACATGACGCAGCGAGACCGTGCCGTCGTTCGCCGGCACCACATCCATCGCCTGGCGGCAAACATTGTTGCGCAGCTCGAACACGTGCCGAGACCACTCGATGGCGTCGAAGACATCGTTGCCGCCGCTCGGCACGGCCAGCTCGAGCTCATCACCGACGGCGACCAGGCAGCGGCGGCTGTCGGCCTCGCGCAGCCGCACCCGGTCGTAGCCACCGGTCACGGTCACGGTCCCGCCGGCCGCGGTGACCAGACGCTCGACCGCAGCCGGCAGACCACACGAACCGCCCGGATGCACGATGGCGACCCGTATTCCGGGGCCGACGAGCAGCGGCAGCAGGCCGTCGTTGCGCAGCAGCACCACGGCCTCGCGGGCCACGGCGAGCTCCAGCCCGTCGTGATCACGACCGGAGGCCACGCCCGTCCGGCCGAACAGCGCGTCGAGCCGAGCCGTGGCCGCGTCGATCTCCGCCGCCGTGATGCTGCCGTCGGCCTCCGCTGCCACGAGTTCGTCCAAGACATGGCCGACAAAGCCGTCGGCACCGGCCCGCATCGCCGGCACGACTGGGCCGCCGGTGGTGAGCACCGGCGCACAGCCGTCGCTCCACGGGCGGATGCCCTCCTCGATCAGCAGCCGGGTCATCATCGGCGAGTCGTCGAACATGTGCCGCGGCAGCACCAGGCCGCGCGCCCCGCCGATCTCGAACACCGCTCGGTAGACCGGTAGTTCCCGTTCGTTGAGCGCCCGCGCGCTGAAGCCGTACCGGCCGCCGAAGCAGGCCACCTCGTCGAAGTCGGTGATCACCGGCGTGCAGCCGCCGCTCATGCCGAACAGGTGGGCGGCGGCCAGCCGGGCCGCGAGCAGCGGGTCCTCGGCGTAGCCGAGCTCGTTGCGGCCCAGCCGGGGATCGCGGAGTGCCTGGTCCAGTTGGACGCCGACGACCTGGCCCGCATGGCGGTCGCCGAAGGCGGCGCCGACGCGCCGGGCCAGTTCGGGGTTCCAGGTCGCGCCCAGCCGTAGCGGCGCAACGGTCGGCACGGGTGTGTCGATCGGCGGCCGGACCAGGTCGCGCAGAGCCATGGGACCTCTCGAACAACCGAGCGACCTTCGGCTTCGCAGTCGCGGGAACTCACCCAACCACCCCGGCGGCGACCGGTCAAGCCGCTGGTCTGAACCATTTTCCGTTGTCCCACAGGAAGATCAGGCGGTTCGACAGTTTCGAGGCGATCATGCTTGCGATTAAATGAAACGTCAACTAACTTCTGGCCGTGGCGACCATTCACGACGTCGCGCGGGCCGCCGGGGTGGCGCCGAGCACGGTGTCCTATGTGATCAGCGGAAAACGGACCGTGTCGGCCGCGACCCGAAGACGGGTGCAGCAGCAGATCCGACTGCTCGGCTACCGGCCGCGGGCCACCGAACCGGTCGGCCGCAGCGACCTGCTCGCACTGCTGGCCCCGCAGCGGCCCGGCATCGACACGCCGACGATCATGCGGTTCACCGCGGCGGCCACCATCGCCGCCCGCGCGCACGGGCTGGACCTGTTGCTGCTGACCAAGGACGGCGATCCCGGCGAACTACGCGACGCGGTCATCGGCTCGCTGGCCGACGGCGTGATCGCCCTCGACGTGACCGCCACCGACGACCGGGTGCCGATGCTCACCGCGCTTGACCGGCCGACAGTTCTACTCGGCGTGCCGGATCACCCCAACGCGATCACCTGTCTGGACCTGGATTTCGCGGCGGCCGCCATGCTCTGCATCGACCATCTGGCCGATCTCGGGCACCAGCGGATCGGGCTCATCGGGCCGGCCGCCGCCGTCCACGCACGTGGTGTCAGCAACGCAAACCGGTTTCGCCAAGGGTTTTTCGACAGTTCGACCCGCCGCGGAGTTCGTGCCGTGTTCAGTGCCTATGACGGCTTGTGCCTCGACCGGCTCCTCGGCGACGGCGTCACCGCGGTGGTGATCCAGAACGAGGCCGCCGTCACGCCGGTGATGCAGGACCTCGGCCGGCGCGGACTCGTTGTGCCGCAGGACATCTCCGTGATCGCGGTCGGCCCGCACGGCGGCGATCCCTGCACCCTGACCACCGTCGAGGTGCCGGCCGCGCAGCTCGGCGAGCTCGCCGTGGAGATGGTCGTCGACCGGTTGGACGGCTCGGCGGCCCCGGAGATCCGCCTGCTGCCGCCCCGGCTGGCCGTGCGGGCGAGCACGTCTACTGTGGACCGAACCGTCGAATCAGTCGAATAACCGAAACCCTTGAACCGGAGTCGTTTCCGGCCACGTAGACGGGATCGGGGCGTGGTCGACAGCGACAGGAGCGGATCAATGAGGATGAGTTACGCGGCGGTTCCGCGGAAGTTCCGGGTCGCGGCAGTAGCGCTCGGGGCGGCCGCCGTGCTCGGCGGCGCGGTGGTCGTGGCCACTCACGACGGCTCCGCCAACGCCGCCACGGCGGCGGCCACGATCGTCTGCCCGTCGGTCAAGGACAAGCTGCCGGCCATTCCGGCCGCATCGCAGGCCGAGGTGACGCGGAACCTGGCCCTGCTGGACACCCAGATCGCCGAGGCCAACAAACGGCTGATCACGACGAAGGGCCAGGGCGGGCCGAACTTCGTGAACAACGCCATTCTCGGGCCGCTGAAGGACAAGCGGATATCGACCATCGACCGCATCGCCATCTCGATCGGCCGGCACGCCGCCAAACCGACGGGCCTGGACGCCCTCGCGCCGTGCAGCCTTGGCGGATCCGGCGGTTCTGGGGGTTCCGGCGGTTCGGGCGGCGCCGGAACCCCGGCCCCGGTGACGACCTCGGCGCAGAGCTCGGCGGGAGGTGCCGCGGGAGGTGCGGCGCCGACCGTCAACTGCCCGTCGGTGCAGGACAAGCTGCCGGCGGTGCCGGCCGCCGCGCAGGCCGGCGTGACCGCCGAGCTGGCCAACCTGAACAAGGAGATCGCCGAGGCGAACAACCGGCTCATCACCTCGCGGGGCCAGGGCGGGCCGAACTTCATCAACAACGCCATTCTCGGGCCGCTGAAGGACAAGCGGATCGCGGTGCTGGACCGGATCGCCATCGACATCGGCCGGGTGACCGGGTCCAAGCCGGCCGGTCTTGACGCCCTGGCGGCCTGCACGCTCAACGGCTGATCTCGGGGACAGGCAGCCGCTGAGGACCAGCGCCGGCACGGTGACACCGTGCCGGCGCTGGTGATCGCCGCGAGCACCGGCCCGCGTACCAGGTCGGGCTGGATGCTCCGCGGCTCACCGGAGTTCTTGCTGGCCCAACACGGCACAACGCAGGTCGATGTCCTGGGCCAGCTCCGGCGGACGTCCTGACAGGACCGCGCCGACGGCGACCAGGAAGACCCGCGTGACGGCGTCGCTACCCTTCTTCATCTGCGGGGACTGGAACAGCAGGTACTGCGCGGCCGGCCAATCCCCCTTGTCGGCCAGGAGTTCCAGGGCACTGGTGAACATCAGCTCCCGCGCGGAGTCGTCGGCAGTGACGGCGTAGCACGGGTCACCGCCGGTCTCGACCTGGCTGGTGTCCTTGCCGCGACGGGCCAGCCGGGCTATCAGCGCATCGCCGATGCGGGCCGCCGCCGCGCCGCGAACCAGGCGGTTGCCGGTGATCGTGCGACCGTCGGGCAGGACAACGGGATTGAGCAGGACGTCGCCGCTGTTGCCCTCACGGGCGAAGCGCTCGTGCACTGCCTGTCCATAGTGGAGCATGATGCGATGCGCCGGAGTCTCCACGCCGCCGCGGAAAGTCCGGGTCGCTGGATCCCACTCCGCGCCGTGACGGAGTCGGCCGGTATAGCCGAGGCGGTCGTAGTTCGGACCACCTTCGGCCAGCGGCGTCACGAAACGGCTGGCGTCAAGGGGAAGCCCCTGCCCTATCCGACCCGGAGCCCTTGAGGCGAGTTCGTATCGCCAGCGAATCAGGTCGGCATACAGAGCCCGCAGGGCATGAACGTCCATAGTGGACTCAAGCCGTCTTCGAGCAGCCTCGGCGGCGATGGCCTGCTCGGCAGCGAAGGCACGCACCCTTGTCGACTCCGCCGGATCGCGCGAGCGTAAGGCCAGGTCTGGTGTGGGAAAGCAGGCGGCGGTGATCACCGCTTGTCCAGCCGGGCCCGAACACGGTCGACATCGGCGTCGCGCTGCTGACTCTCGTACAGGGCCAGGGCTGCTTCCCACGCCGGCCGGGCATGCTCGGTATCGCCCAGCGAGGCACGGCATTCGGCCAGCCGGTCGAAGGTCTCGGCCAGGTGGTAGGCGTGCCGGCCGTCGAACAGCGCCAGGGCCCGCTCGTAGTGTTGGACGGCCACCTCGGGCCGTCCGGACCGCTGCTCGATGTGCCCGAGCCCGTCCAACGCGGTCGCCTCGCCCTCGATATTTCCGTTGCGGCGATAGAGATCCAGCGCCGCCTCGGCGGCTTCCCTCGCTTCGGCCAGCCGACCGAGCTCGGTCTCGTAACGACCCTGAAGCTCCAGCGCGTCGGCCACGTCGACCGGCGAGTCCACCGACCGATACAACGTGGTGGCCATGGTCGCATGCGCCAGAGCACGCGGCACGTCTCCGGCCGCATGCCAGCCTCGGGCCAGCGACCGATGGGTATGCGCCTCGCCCCAGCTGTCCCCCTGGTACAGCGTCAAAGCCTCGCCCAGCAACACCAACGCGTCCTCGACCGCCCCCGTCCGCACGAGCGCGGACCCTAACAGCCGTCGCGCCAGGGCTGCCGACGAATCGTCCAAACGGTCACGCAAGGCCACGCGCCACGTGCCGGCCTGGTCCCGCACCAGCCCCTGCTGCCAGTGGAAACTGTGCATCACCCAGGCCAGCCGCCAGGCGTCGACCTGCCGTCCGCGCTCGGCCACGAACCGCTGCAACGCCAGCAGGCAGCCATGTTCGGCCTCGAACCAGGCCACCGCTGCCGCACGGTCCTCGAACCGGACGTCCGAGGAGACGTCGATGGCCGCCCGGCGCGGATCGAGCACCCGATCGGCGGCGAACCCGGTCCGCACGTAGTAACCGACAAGTCGGTCCAGCGCCTCCTCATGGTCATCCAGCCGCGACAAGGCGTACAGCCGGACCAGGTCGTGCAGCTGCCAGCGGCCGGGTGCACACTCGTCGATGAGCGAAACCCGTTGCAACGCGCGGAGAACCGGCCGCACCGGCACTGCCGTGAGTGCGGCAATCGCCTCGATGCCCGTGTGGGCGCCGGGCAACAGTCCGAGCAGCGCGAACACAGCGGCCTGCTCGGCCGAAAGGGCGTGGTAGGAGGAGGAAAGCACCGGCTCCACCCCGTCCAGCGTCGGTAGCCGGGCGTCCCGGAGCTCACGGGCGAACACCTCGATGGGGAACTCCCGATGCGCGGCCACCCAACTGGCGGCGATCCCCAACGCCAGCGGCAGCCCGGCGCAGTCGGCGACCAGGCTCCGCACCGCCGCCGGCTCGGCGTCCAACCGGTCACGTCCCCACCGCCGGGCGAACATCTCGGCGCTCTCGTCGGCGCTGAACTCCCGCATCCCGATCCGCACCGAGGCGTCCAGCGAGTCAAGCCGGTTCCGGCTGGTCACCAGCGTCACGCAGCCGGCGGTCGACGGCAGCGCGGCCCGCACGTGATCGGCGTCGCGCACGTCGTCGAACAGGAACAGCATGCGCCGGCCGGCGACCAGGCTGCGGAACCGGCCGACCTGGGCCTGGAAATCCACCGGCACCGCCGGCGCCGGCACCCCCAGCGCATCCAGCACGCAGCGCAGCACCGCCGCCGGCGGCAGGAACTGGCCGGCCGGGGCGACCCCGCGCAGGTCGACGAAGACCTGGCCGTCCGGGAACAGGGCGAGGTTGTGGTGGGCCCACCACACCGCCAGCCAGGTCTTGCCCATGCCGCCGGCCCCAACGATCAGCGCCAGCGCCGGCCCGTCGGCCTCGGCGACGGCCGTGTCCAGCGCGGCCAGCTCGGCGTCACGGCTGATGAACCAGGCGGGCACGGGCGGCAGCTGGCGCGGCACCGGGGCCGGCTCCGCCTCGAAGACGATGTTGCCGTTGACCACTCCGGCCTGCACGAACGGCGCCGACGGCGAGCCGGTGACCTTGTTCCGCATGATCCCCTCCCGGCCGTCGACCCTACCGCGTTGCATGATCATGCATCGGCGTGTATATTTCTCAGCGTGTCCAAGGTGCTCACTTCCCTCCCTGTCGGCGAACGTGTCGGGATCGCCTTCTCCGGCGGCCTCGACACCTCGGTAGCGGTCGCGTGGATGCGCGAGAAGGGTGCCGTCCCGTGCACCTACACCGCTGACATCGGCCAGTACGACGAGCCCGACATCTCGGGTGTGCCGACTCGTGCCCACCAGTACGGCGCCGAGATCGCCCGGGCCGTTGACTGCAAGGCCGCCCTGGTCGAGGAGGGGCTGGCCGCGCTGTCCTGCGGCGCGTTCCACATCCGCTCCGGTGGCCGGGCCTACTTCAACACCACGCCGCTGGGCCGCGCCGTCACCGGCACCCTGCTGGTGCGGGCCATGCTCGAGGACGACGTGCAGATCTGGGGCGACGGCTCCACGTTCAAGGGCAACGACATCGAGCGGTTCTACCGCTACGGCCTGCTGGCCAACCCGTCGCTGCGGATCTACAAGCCGTGGCTGGACGCCGACTTCGTCACCGAGCTCGGCGGCCGCAAGGAGATGTCCGAGTGGCTGGTCGCGCACGGCCTGCCCTACCGGGACAGCACCGAGAAGGCCTACTCCACCGACGCCAACATCTGGGGCGCCACCCACGAGGCCAAGTCGCTGGAGCACCTCGACACCGGCATCGAGATCGTCGACCCGATCATGGGCGTGCGGTTCTGGGACCCGGCGGTGGAGATCGCGCCCGAGGACGTGACCATCGGCTTCGAGCGGGGCCGGCCGGTGACGATCAACGGCAAGGAGTTCGGCAGCGCGGTCGACCTGGTGCTGGAGGCCAACGCCATCGGCGGCCGGCACGGCCTCGGCATGTCCGACCAGATCGAGAACCGGATCATCGAGGCCAAGAGCCGTGGCATCTACGAGGCCCCGGGCATGGCCCTGCTGCACGCCGCGTACGAGCGGCTGGTCAACGCCATCCACAACGAGGACACGGTGGCCAGCTACCACAACGAGGGCCGCCGCCTCGGCCGGCTGATGTACGAGGGCCGCTGGTTGGACCCGCAGTCGCTGATGCTGCGCGAGTCGCTGCAGCGCTGGGTCGGCATGGCCATCACCGGCGAGGTCACGCTGCGGCTGCGGCGGGGTGAGGACTACTCGATCCTCGACACCACCGGCCCGTCCTTCAGCTACCACCCGGACAAGCTGTCCATGGAGCGCACCGAGGACGCCGCGTTCGGCCCGGTGGACCGGATCGGCCAGCTCACCATGCGCAACCTGGACATCGCCGACTCCCGGGCCAAGCTGGAGCAGTACGCCGGCCTCGGCATGGTCGGCAACTCGCACCCGGCGGCGCTGGTCGGCGTGGCCCAGGCGGCGACGACCGGCCTGATCGGCGCCATGGCCGAGGGTGGGGCCGAGGCCATCGCCGCCCGCGGCGAGGCGTCCGCGCTCAGCGTGGCCGAGGAGGACGAGCTGCTCGACCTCGCGGCCATCGAGTCCGGCACGGACTGATCGTTCAGTGGCCCGGCTGATCGTGCACAGCCCGCACGATCAGCCGGGCTATTGCGTCCGGGCGCACCACGAACGACAGGTGCCCGGTCGGCAGCTCGCTCGTGACCGCGTTCATCCGCTTCGCGACAAAGCGCTGCAATTGCGGTGACGTGGTGCGGTCATTGGTCGTGACGAGATAACGCGACGGCTTTGTCCGCCAAGCCGCGACCGTGGTCCGGCCGGCGAACAGGGTCTGCGCGATTCGCCCTTGGGCGGCATAGAGCACCTTGGCTTCTTTTGTCGGCACGCCGTTCGCGAAGTCGTTGAGGAATGCCGTTTCGGTGAGGCCGCCGAAGCCGTTTTGGTAAACGATTCCGGCATTCGCCGGCGGGGTCGGGAATTGCCCGGCCAGCGCCGCGTAGTCCTCCCCTTCCGACGGGGCCCGGGCCGACAGGTAGACCAGGTTGCTGACCAGCGGGTGGTCGCCGGCCTCGGTGATCACCGCGCCGCCGTAGGAGTGGCCGACCAGGACCGTCGGGCCGTCCTGCCGGTCGAGGGCCCTTTTCGTGGCGGCGACGTCGTCGGCCAGCGAGGTCAGCGGGTTCTGCACTGACGTCACGGTCAGGCCCATGTTCTGCAGCAGCGGAATCACCTTCGCCCAGCACGAACCGTCGGCATAGGCACCGTGCACCAGAACCACATTGCCGGTCGCGCGGGGCGTGGCATCGGCAGTTCCCGCGCCGAGTGCCGCCGCCGCTGTTCCGGTGGCCAGCAGTGTCGTGAACGTGCGACGATCGATCATGACCTCGAACGTAGCCCCGCTTTCGCGGCCGAGTCCATTACCGAATCATTTCGTCTCCACCAGCCGGACGAGAGCTTCGACACCCGAACCTCGGAGTTCCCTCAGTTGCACTCGGGTGTCGGTTTCGATGACGCCGTGGTCTCGGGGCAGGGCCATGACCAGTTCATCCAATTCCGCCACGTCACGGCAGGCGACCGTGAGGGTGTAGTCCCAGCGGCCGGTCACGTGCGCCCCCGACAGCACCGCCGGCAGCGCCAGCAGCCCCGCTTCGAGCTCGCCATGATCCGGCCCCGGCCGCAGGCGGACATCGATGAACGCCTTCAGCGGCCGCCCGAGGGCACCCAGATCGAGCTCCGCATGCACCCCCGCGATCACACCGGCTTCGCTCAGCCGCCGCACCCGCTCGGCGGTGGCCGTCGGGCTCAGCCGGATCCGCGCCGCCAGGTCCCGGTAGCTCAGCCGCCCGTCCCGGATCAGCTCACCGAGGATAGTCCGGTCAATAGCGTCCATCACCGTATTATCCGCTACCGATCGTGGGTTTCGTGGCGCAGGACGCCACCAAATCCGCTCTCGTGGCCCGTAACGTCCACCGTATGAGCGACGCCAGGCCCGCCAAGTCCGCCGGATACCTCGCCCGCACCCGCCCGGTGGTGCCGCCCATCTACCAGTCGGCCACGTTCTACCTGGACGACTTGGCGTACAAGGACATCCAGGAGGGCGGGCTGCGCGAGCACTGGTACAGCCGCTTCGCCAACCCCACCGTCGACGCCACCGCCGCCGAGATCGCCGCGTTGGAGGGCGCCGAGGCCGCGTTGATGACGTCCTCCGGCATGGCCGCCATCGCCACCACGCTGCTCACCCTGCTGACCACCGCCCAGCCCCGCCGCATCGTCGCCGCCCGTCAGGTCTACGGCGACACCCGGGACCTGCTCGTGCGGGACCTGCCGGCGCTGGGCGTCGAGGTGGCCATGGTCGATGCCACCGATATCGGCGCCTGGGCCGAGGCCATCGCCGCCGCGCCGACAGCCGTCGTCTACGCCGAAACGCTGTCCAACCCCCAGCTCGACCTCACCGACCTGCCGTCGCTGGCCGAACTGGCCCACGCCGGCGGCGCGTCACTGGTGGTGGACAACACCTTCGCCACCCCCTACACGGTGAACCCGTTGCGCCACGGGGCCGACGTCGTCGTGCACTCGGCGACCAAGTTCCTCAGCGGGCACTCCGATGTCATCGCCGGCGTGGTGCTCGGTGCCGCCGACACCGTCACCGAGGTGCAGAAGCGGGTGATCACCTTCGGCGGCTGCCTCGACCCGCACGCGGCTTTCCTGGTGTGGCGCGGCATTCAGACGTTCTCCCTGCGCCTGGAACGCTCCTGCGCCACCGCGTCCCAGCTGGCCACCCGCCTCGCCGCCAACCCCGAGGTCGTCTCCGTCCGCTACCCCGCCGGCGACATCGCCGCCCGGGTCATGCGCCCCGACCGCCGCGGCGCCATGGTCGCCTTCACGGTCCGCGGCGGCGATTCCCGTGCCCTCGCCGCCATGCGCCGGCTCACCGTCGCCTCCGAAGCCACCAGCCTCGGCGGCGTGGAAACCCTGGTCAGCACCCCGTTCAACTCCTCCCACTTCTCCCTCACCCCGACGGAGCGCGTCGCCGCCCGTATCGACGACGGCATGATCCGCCTCTCCTGCGGCATCGAGGACCCCGAGGCGCTCATTGCCGACGTGGAAGCCGCTTTGGCCGCTACCGTCTGACGCCGTGTGTGTCTCTGCGGCCCTCGCCGACTTCAACGGTACGACCCTCTACGTCGGTCGTAAGACCCATCCGACACTTAGGGTCTTACATGTGCTTGGGTACCAGAACACGGCCGTCAATCTGGCCGCCGGTCCCAACGCCATGCTGCTGCACCTGCCCGCGGTCGACATGACTCCCGACAACCTCGTGCCCGTCGGCCGGGACGTCGACTTCCTCGACCGCATCGGCCGCGCCTGCGAGCCGGTGTCCGCCGACGGCGCGCTGGCGTACATGAGCGCCGAGGTCGACGTCCAGGTGTTCGAGCACGACATCTACACCATGGTGTTGGCTACCGACGCCACTCTGCTGCCGTCCGCCCTGCACCAGGTCGCGCCGCACAAGCGTCCCCACCTCGACCCCGACCTGCTGGCCTTCTACGCCGACCACTATCCGCGGCACTCGATGTTGTTGTGCTGCTTCGACAACGCCGAGGCCCAGCGGGCCAAGCCCTTGCTGCTCTGGTACTCCCCCACCGAGCCCGACCTTCTCGTCGCGCCGGCCCTCGACTGCCACAGCGGCGGCGTTCCCTCGTTCGACGTCCCCGTCCAGGTCGATCACCGCGTCGCCTTCGGCACCGACGCCGGGGGTCCCGACTGGGGCTGGGCCGTCGACTACTCCCCCGGCATGCGCCACAAGGTGCGGCAGTTCCTGCCCGACGCCGTCATCGGCGATGTCTTCCACGGGCCGCTGTCCAACGGCGATTTCGCCATCACCCACGACGACCTGCTGGCCGAGAACATCGCCGGCATCCACCGCGTCAGCTGAACAACGCCGCGATCATCTCCTCCGGAGAGACGGCCGCCGGCCGGTCGCTGACCTGCCCGTCGCCGAGCTCCACCACCCGCCACGCGGCATCGGCCCGCTGCACGACGTCGACCGTCACGAACGGCAGGCCGAGCTTGGCGACCAGCGGCTCGATCTCGGCGAGATCCGGTTGTGGGACAACGGTTTCGGGCGGCAGGTCGGGGTGCGGGCCGATGATGCGGCACTCGCCGTCGACCCACCAGGTGCGCAACTCGGGGCCGGCGAAGTCCTCGAACCGGCGCAGCACGAAGCCGCCGGTCCGCTCGTCGTCGCGCAGCTCCAGGAAACGGGCGGCGACGGCCCAGGCGGTGTCGGCGTCGGCCAGGTCGGGGATGAACGCGGCCTCGTGCCAGTAGTGCTTCATGGACTTGGTGTAGTCCCGGAGCACGGCCGGCCCGGCGGCCAGCGTGGCCCGCGCACGGTCGAAGTCCTCACGGGAAAAGCCTGTTGTCCACACGGTTTCCGGCGTGACCGTGGCGAGGGCGGCGTACCAGCCGGGCAGCTCGTGGGCCTGGCGGTACTGGGCGGCGCTGGTCCGCAGGCCGGTGAGCAGCGCGTAATGCTCGCTGCGCAGCATCCAACCGCGATAGACGGCACCGTCGACCGCCACCGAGGTGTCGCCCGGGACAGCCGGTCGTGGTCGACCAGCACAACGTCGATACCGGCGGCGCGCGCAGCGGCGGCCTCGGCCGAGAAGTGCTCGTCCGCCCGGCGCGGGCGGAGCGGGTTGGCCGGCACGATCAACGTCATGGGGCGATGGTGGCTCACAATCCCGTTTCCGCTCCAACGGTTTTGCGCCGTAAGGTCGCGGGCGTGCCTTCTCTTGTCACGCCAGCGTTGCCGGTCGGCACGCTCGCATCGCAGCCGCAGCCGGAGATCCACGCGGAGGGCCTGGTGCTCAGGCCGTGGCGGGCCGAGGACCACGCGACGGTGCTGGGGGCGTACGCGGACCCGGGGATCCAGCGCTGGCATGCCCGGACGATGACCGACGACGAAGCCCGCGCCTGGATCGAGAACTGGGAGCGGCGGTGGTGCCAGGAGACGGGGGCGGGCTGGGCGGTCACCGAGGACGACAAGGTCGCCGGCCAGATCAGCCTGCGCACGATCGACCTGCAAGAGGGCCTGGCCGAGGTGTCGTACTGGGTGCTGCCGGAGGCGAGGGGCCGTCGCACGGCCAGGCGGGCGCTGACGGCGATGTCGGCGTGGGCGTTCGGCGAGCTGGGCCTGCACCGGATCGAGGTGATGCACTCGACGCGGAACGAGGCGTCCTGCCGGGTGGCGACGGGGGCGGGTTTCGCGCTGGAAGGCACGAAGCGCAGCGAGGCGAAGCACGCGGACGGGTGGCACGACATGCACCTGCACGCCTGCGTCACATCAGATTGCTGAACTCTCAACTAACTGGGAGACTGGGGATCAGGACGACCTCTGGAGGATCCCCGTGCCGCTGCGCAAGCTCGGTTTCCTGACCATCGGCCTGTTCGACGAGGCCGACCCGCGCGCGGGGCACGAGGCCACGCTGGAGATCATCCAGCTGGGCGAGCAGCTCGGCCTGGACAGCGCCTGGGTGCGGCACCGGCACCTCCAGTTCGGCATCTCCTCCCCGGTCGCCTTCCTCGCCGCGGCGACGCAGCGGACCAGCCGCATCCAGCTCGGCACCGCGGTGATCCCGCTGGGCTGGGAGAACCCGCTGCGCCTGGCCGAAGACCTGGCCACGGTGGACGTGCTGTCCGGCGGCCGGCTCAACCCGGGCGTCAGCGTCGGCCCGCCGATGCACTACGACGACGTCAAGGACGCGCTCTACCCGGACACGCACGGCGTGGAGGACTTCAGCTACCAGCGAGTCGAACGTCTGCTGGCCGGCGTGCGCGGCGACACGGTGTCGAGGTTCAGCGGCCAGGAGGGCATCGAGCAGTTCTCGCCGCGCGTGCAGCCGCATTCCCCCGGCCTGATCGACCGCATGTGGTACGGCGGCGGCAGTGCCCGCTCGGCGCAGTGGGCCGGCGAGACCGGGATGAACTTCCTGACCAGCAACGTGGTCACGGCCACCGAGACCAGCACCGACTTCGACGAGATCCAGCTCGGCCTGATCCGCACGTACCGGAAGTTCAACCCGGAGGGCCGGGTCTCGCACGGCTTCGTGGTCATCCCGACCGACAGCGCCACCGCCGACCAGCGGGCCCGTTACGAGGAGTACGCGGCCGCGCGGGCCACCCGCTTCGGCACGCCGTTCGGGCCGCGTGGGCTGCTGTTCGCCAAGGACATCGTCGGCACCTCGGACCAGATCGCCGAGCAGCTGCACGCCAACGCGGCGTTCCGCGAGGTCGAGGAGGTGGCGTTCGCGCTGCCGTTCACCTTCGGGCACGCCGACTACATCCAGATTCTCACGGATATGGCCACAAAACTCGGTCCGGCCCTCGGCTGGACGGCCGGCTGATAGGCTGGGATCGGCAGCGCACCACGCAACAGGGAGTAACCGCCGTGATGGTGGTCGAGGACGACATCGAGGGCTGATACCGGCCCCGCGACACCGGCGTTTCCGTGACGCCGCGCCCGGTCGTGCCCTCACACCTGTTCGTCTGCCGGGTCGCCCGTGCGGCACCCGTTTCGTGGTGGAGACCTCCCATGCCGAAAATCGTCTGCTCCAACCTGTCCTTCTCCTGGCCGGACGGCACCCCGGTGTTCGACGACCTGTCGTTCGCCGTCGGCGCCGGCCGGACGGCCCTGGTCGCGCCGAACGGGGCCGGCAAGAGCACGCTGCTCAAGCTGATCGCCGGCGACCTGTCCCCCCGCTCCGGCACGATCACCGTGGACGGCGTGCTGGGCTACCTGCCGCAGGCGCTGCCGCTGACCGGCGAGCCGACGGTCGCCGAGGTGCTGGAGATCGCCCCGGTCGTGGCGGCGATCCGGGCCATCGAGGGCGGCGACGCGAGCGAGCAGCACTTCACCGTCGTCGGCAACGACTGGGACGTCGAGGAGCGGGCCCGGGCCGAGCTGGACCGGCTCGGCCTCGGCGACATCGGGCTCGACCGCCCGATCGGCACGCTCAGCGGCGGCCAGGTGATCTCCATCGGGCTGGCCGCGCAACTGCTCAAGCAGCCGGACGTGCTGCTGCTGGACGAGCCGACCAACAACCTGGACCGGGACGGCCGGCGGCGGCTGCACACCGTGCTCCAGGACTGGAAGGGCTGCCTGCTGCTGGTCAGCCACGACCGCGAGCTGCTCGACCTGGCCGACCGGGTGGCCGAGCTGGACCGCGGCGAGATCGCCCTGCACGGCGGCTCGTTCGCCGAGTACCAGGCGTCGATCAAGGCGGCCCGTGAGGTGGCGGAGAAGAACATCCGCAACGCCGAGCAGGACCTCAAGCGGGAGAAGCGGGAGATGCAGCAGGCACGGGAGAAGGCGGCGCGGCGGGCCAGCGCCGGGGCCCGGTCCGGCAGCGACATCCCGCGGATCGCGCTCGGGCTGATCAAGCAGAAGGCCCAGTCGGCCGCCGGCAAGGCCAACGACATGCACGGCCAGCGGGTGGAAAGCGCCAAGGCTCGGCTGGACGAGGCCGAGCGGTCGCTGCGGGACGACAAGACGATCTCCCTGTCGCTGCCCGACACCACGGTTCCGGCCGGCCGCACCGTTTTCCACGGCGAGCACCTGCGGGTACGGGAGCTGTTCGCCGGCGACGGCGTCGGCCTGTCGATCCGTGGTCCCGAGCGGATCGCCCTGCTCGGCGCGAACGGCGTCGGCAAATCGACCTTGATGCGTCTCATCGCCGGCCTGGATGAGCCCGAGCAGGGCATGCTCACCCGGGCCGACGGTCGCGTCGCCTACCTGTCGCAACGGTTGGACCTGCTCGACCTGGACCGGTCCACCGCCGACAACCTGCGGGCGTTCGCCCCCGCCCTGCCCACCTCCGACATGATGAACCTGTTGGCACGCTTCCTTTTCCGTGCCGAACGGTCCCAGCTGCCGGTGCGGGTGCTGTCCGGCGGCGAACGCCTTCGGGCCACCTTGTTGTGCGTCCTGTGCGCCGAGCCCGCACCGCATCTGCTGCTGCTCGACGAGCCCACCAACAACCTCGACCTGGCCAGCGTCGAGCAGCTCACCGGCGCGTTGAACTCGTATCAGGGCGCGTTCGTCGTGGTCAGCCACGACGAACGCTTCCTGGCCGACATCGGCATCACCCGTCGGATCCAGCTGGCGGACGGAGTTCTGACCGAGGTGTGAGGTCCTCGGGTCGCGGCACGCCGAGGCGGTCCATTTCCACGACACATACCTGGACCGCCTCGGCCGGCCCGTAGTCGATCTCGGGCTCGATCCGGCGATCCTGTGGCACCACCGTGAACCGGCCGTTGCCCACCGCCCGCACCCACGGTCCCGGCACGCGGAACTCGTCGGCGGTGGGGCGGAAGGACATCCACCACATCGAGGTGAACGGGAACATGCACCGCAGCCTGGGCTCGGTCAGCGCTACCTCGATGAACTCGCGATGGTCCCGGAGATGCGCACGGTAGACCTGCCACCGGTATTCGATGCGGTCGCCGCTCTCGAACGCGTCCGCGACGGCGACGAAGTCGGCGAACGGCCACGCGGCGGCGAATTCCCGTGGCGTGGCCCCACTGAGCCAGGTCGCAGCCGAGCCGGCGGCCTCGGCGAGATCGGTCCAATGCACCCGATTCATGAACATTCTCGGCCACGAGTAGCGGACCCGGAACACCGACTTCTCCCGGTGCCAGAACACTTCCGCAGCCCGGTCGCCCCGACGCAGCACCACCGCCGGACCGCCCGGCCAGTCATGGGCGTCGATCTCGCAATCGGGGCAGGCCTGCTCGAGCGCGGCCCGCAGGCCGTGGATGTCGATCACGCCATCCCAAGGTAACCGTGTCGCGGCTCACCGCAAGTCTGTTGCCAACGCCATTAGACAGCGTCTGCAACTATTGTGTACGCTTCCTACCATGACTCACCACCCTGTCGACCTGAGCAACGACGAGCTGCGCGACCTGCTGGCCGTGGCCCAGAAGGAGGCGACGGCGACCGGCATCAACGTGAGTGTCACGGTGCTCGACCGCGGCGGTCACCTGCTTGGCTTCGTGCGGGACCAGGACGCACTGCTGATCTCGGGCGAGACCAGCACTCGGAAGGCCTACACGGCCGTGCAGCTGGATGCGGCGACGGCGGATGTCGTGGACGCGGTCAAGCCGGACGGCCCGTTCCACAGCCTGCCGACGGCCCTGGACCGGCCACTGCTGTTCATCGCCGGCGGCGTGCCGCTGCGCCGTGACGGCGTGCTGATCGGCGCGATCGGGGTCGGCGGCGGCGCGCCGGAGCAAGACCACCAGGTCGCCACCGCGGCCGCCGCTGCGCTCGCGCTGGCGAGCTGACGGCCGCAGGCTTGACGTTTAACGACGACCAGAACAGGAGATCCCCTCACATGCGACTCGACCTCACCGGCAAGGTCGCCCTGGTCACCGGGTCGACCCAGGGCATCGGCCAGGCCATCGCCGCCGGGCTGGCCCGGGCCGGCGCCTCGGTCGCCGTCAACGGGCGCAAGCCGGACGGCGTCACGGCGGCCATCGACGCGCTGCGCGAGCAGGTGCCGGACGGGCGGTTCACGGCGGCGGCCGGCGACGTGTCCACCGAGGACGGCACCGCCCAGGTGCTGGCCGCAGTGCCGACCGTGGACGTGCTGGTCAACAACCTCGGCATCTTCGGCGCCGAGTCGCCGTTGGAGATCAGCGACGACGAGTGGCGGCGCTACTTCGAGGTCAACGTGCTGTCGGCGGTGCGGCTGACCCGCGCCTACCTACCCGCCATGACCGAGTGCGGCTGGGGCCGGATCCAGTACATCGCCAGCGACTCCGCCATCGTCACGCCGGCCGAGATGATCCACTACGGCATGACCAAGACCTCCCTGCTGGCCGTGTCCCGCGGCTTCGCCAAGCACGCCGCCGGCACCGGCGTCACGGTCAACTCGGTGATCGCCGGCCCCACCCACACCGGCGGCGTCGAGGACTTCGTCTACCAGCTGGTGGACAAGGACCTGCCGTGGGATGAGGCCCAGCGCCAGTTCATGCGCGAGCACCGCCCGCAGTCGCTGATCCAGCGCCTGATCGAGCCCGAGGAGATCGCCAACATGGTGGTGTACCTTGCTTCCCCGCTGTCCTCCGCCACCACCGGCGGCGCCCTGCGTGTCGACGGCGGCTACGTGGACGCGATCCTGCCGTAGTCGCCGCGCACCGCATCACGTGGCAGACTCCTTGCCAGGTAAGGCATTGCGGCCACGGCAATGGCGGCGGCCGCGGCGGTGACGAGCCAGGGAAGCCAAGGGCCGATGGCGAACAGGGCGACGACGGCCGGGGAGACGATGCCGGCGGCGGTGAAGGCGTACTGGAACGCCGCCAGGTGTCGGCCCCGGGTCGCTCGTGGTGCGGCGGCCTCGGCCAAAGCGTTGGCGCGGTTGCCGATGAGGGTGCCGGCGCTGAGCACCGCAACCGAACACAACAGGTAGACGGGCAGCCAAGCGGCCGGGACGACCACCGCAGCGAGGCTGGCCAACGCCCAGATCCCGCAGAGACCGGTCCCGATCCGCATGGCGGTGGTGCGCCACAGGGTTCGGGTCCACCGCACCACGACCGTGGTGAGCACCATGCCGCTGACCGTCAAGGCGGTGATCATCACCCCGGGGATCCACGCCGGCCCGTGCAGCACCTCGGTCACGTACACCGAAGCGCCGTCGAGGAAGACGTCGACCGGCAGACCGGCCAACGACACCACCACGATCAACGCCAGGTACGGCCGGTTGCGCAGCACGCTCACGGCGTCGCCGTCCGGCCCCGGCCGGACGTGCGGCACGTGCAGGAACACGGCGAGCACGGCCGCCGCGACCAGGAAGGTCACGCCGTTCAGGGCCACCGCCACCTGGTAGCCAACCGGCCCGGCACTGGCCAGACCGGCCACCGCCAGCCCACCCAGGCCGAAGCACACCCCGCGCACCTGACCGACCCGGGCGAAGGCCGAGTCCTTGCTGCCGTCCCGCGCCGTGTCGGCGATGAGCCCGAACACCGAGCTGTAGAAGGCCTGCTGCCCGGCTGCCAGCAGCGCCGACGCCACCAGCACCAGCACGGCGTTCGTGGCCAGCAGGTACACCGCCGCTCCGGCGGCTTGCAGCACCTGCGACCCGATTACCACCTGCCGCGGCCCGAACCGGTCGACCAGCCGCCCGGCCAGCACCGGCGACGCGACGCCGACGAGCTTGCCGACGGTGACGACGACACCGGCCACCGCCACCGGCAGGCCGACCACCTGGATCCCGTACAGCACGGACAAAGGGAGGAAGAGGCCGGACCCGAAGTTGTCGATGCCCAACGCGATCAGCAGTGCCCCCATGCCGCCAAGCTAACAGCGGTCCGACCGCACACCCGGAACGTGCACAACATCTCCACAGCCGTTAGCGCTGGCTGAGTTCCACGGTCGGGAACTGGACCACGGCGGGCGGTCGGCCGGCCTGGACTTCCCAGGCCTGGTTGCTTTCGCCGCCGGCCACGATCTGCTCGACTGCGGCGGCGACCTCGTCCGGGGAAGCGACGGCCAGGCCGTGTTCCAGCAGTCGATCCCGGAAGCCGGCAACCATGGGCGTGTCGATGAAACCGGGACAGACCGCGTTGATGGTGACGTCCGGGATCTGGAACGACCGCACGAGGCCGATGATGGCGTGCTTGCTGGCGGAGTAGACGGGGTCGAAGGTGGCCGGCGAGATGCCGGCGAGGCTGGACGTGACGACGATGGCCCGGGCCCCGCCGCGGACGGCGGCGCGGATGCCGAACATGGTGCCGTCGAGGTTGACGGCCATGATCCGGCGGTAGGCGTCGAGGTCGAAGTCGGTGCCACCGGCCCCGATGCCGGCGTTGAGGTGCACGACGTCCAGCCCACCGAAGGCCTCCCGCGCGGCGGCAACGACATTGTCGTTGTCCTCCACCGCGGAAACGTCGGTCGGCACGAACAAACCGCCGATCTCGGCGGCGACCTCAGCCCCCAGCGGGTTCACGTCGGCGATCACGACCTGCGCGCCGTTGCCGGCGAAGCGCCGGGCGACCGCGGCGCCGATGCCGCTGGCACCGCCGGTCACCAACACGACCGTCATTTCTTCCTCCCCTTCATCATCACCTGGCCCGACTCGGCCAACACCTTGGCGGCCACGGACTTTCGCCGCAGATAGAGCCGGGTGGCGATCTCCAGCGCGAAGTACACGACGAGGTACTGGAGCGTGTTGATCAGCGGCACCTGGTCCACCGGCAGCGCGTAGGCCAGCACGACCCGGACGACCGAGTCGCCCAGCAGGCCGACGCCCCACATCACGGTGGCCATCCGCAGCACGTGACGGTAGGTCGGCGAGTCCCGCCAGCTGAGCGTGAACCGCTCGCGCGTCTCGCCGGTGGTCATGGACATCAGGAACTGTTGCAGGAACGGCGTCCGCCACAGCGTGGCCAGGATCCAGACGCCGGCGACCGCGGTCATCCAGCCGTCCCTGGCCAGCAGGAAACGCGGGCTGCCGGTGACGAACGACGTCGCCACGCTCAGGCCGAGAATCGACAGCGTGAACAGGGCCAGCGCGTCGATCTTTCGCCGGACCACCACGCCGTGGATCGCGTGCGCCGTCGGTGGGATCGCGCCGAGCATCAGGGCCAGCCATTGGTCCACGCCGGCCGCGCGCAGGCCGTAGAACAGGCCCAGGGGTGCGACCAGGTTGATCGCGAGGTTGATGATGACCGCCCGGCGCGGGTCGGCGGTGCGGGGCTGCGTCTCTGCTGCGATTGCCATGTCCCCAAGCTATTCGGGCCGGCGCGCCGGCGGAATGCACCTGGCTGCCGTCTTCAAGGTGCACTTAACTCCACCCCGCACCCTGGCACTGACGTGAGGGATCTGCGCTCGCGTTGGCACCCTTGGTCCCGGTGCCGACCCTCGATCTCCGCCGTCGGACCGCATGTTATTCTGGGAGGGCATGACAGGTTTTCATGCCCAAGCTTCGTATGCGCTGCCCGAGTTGGCCGGATTCCGGGCCGGCACTCCGCTGCTCGTCACCGATGTCGCCGTGCTCGATCCGGCCGGCGGGACCGTGACCACCCACCAGGACGTCCTGATCGAGGACGGTCGTGTGACCAAGGTCGGCGCGAGCCTCGCGGCCGACGCCGATGTGCTCGACGGCGCGGGATCCGTTGCGGTGCCGGGGTTGTGGGACATGCACGTGCACACGTTCGACGAGACGACGCTGCCCACGTTTCTCGCCGACGGCGTGACCGGCCTTCGGCACATGGGCGGTGCGCCGATCCACGAGCAGTGGCGAAGTCGTTTACGCGCAGGCGATTGGGCCGCGCCGAGAATGGTGTTCGCCAGCCCGATCGTGGACGGCCCGCGGCCGAGCCGGCCGGGGTCGATCGCGGTGGCCGACGCCGACGGAGGCCGGGCGGCGGTCGCGCAGTGCGTGGCCGACAAGGCCGAGTTCGTCAAGGTGTATTCGCAGCTGCCGGCCGTCGCCTACGCCGCGATCGCCGAAGCCTGCGTGGCCGCGGGAATTCCCTTCGCCGGTCACGTCCCGTTCGAGGTGCCGATCGCGACGGCGGCCCGGTCCGGCCAGCGCAGCATCGAGCACCTCGACGGCCTCGCGTTGGGAACGTCGACGGACGAAGCGAAAATCCGCCGCGAACTGTCCATATTGGACCCTAGCAACCCGGCCGTGATGTTCGACCGCCTGTCACAGCTCAATCATCGCGCCGCCACCACCCACGACCCGGTCCGGCTGGCCGAGCTGGGCCAGGTCTTCCTCGACCACGACACCTGGCACGTGCCGACGCTGGCCGTGCTTCAGGCCAAAGCCACCGTCGGCACACCGGACTTCCCGCTCACGCCGTACCTGCCGGACATCGAGCCGATGCTGCGGCCGGCGTGGGAACGCGTCGGCTCGTGGACCCCGGACGACGCGACCAAGGAGCGTGAGCAGGCCGTTTTCCAGCACAGCCGGCACCTTGTCCGCGAGCTCCACCGCGCCGGTATCCCCCTGCTCGCCGGCACCGACACCTTCGTCCCCGGGCACAGCCTGCACGACGAGCTGGCACTGCTGGCAACTGCCGGCCTCGGCCCGCTCGACGCCCTCCGCGCCGCCACCACCTCCCCCGCCCGCTTCCTCGGCGTCGCCGACCGCTTCGGCGCCATCGCCCCCGGCTTCGCCGCCGACCTGGTGCTGCTCGACGCCAACCCGCTGGACGACATCGCCAACACCCGTGCGATCCGGTCCGTCATCCTCGGCGGCCTGATTGTGTGATTCCGGTGTCGATTCGAGGTCGGCTCGTTCGACACTGAGGTATGACGAACGAGCCGATCTCGACCCGCAACCTCGACCGTGACGGCCACGCCGAGCTGCCGTGGAGCCGTCCCCGCGACCTGCTGGCCACCGACACTCCCGGCAGCGACCTGACGTTTTTCGTCGGCACCGTGCGCCCCGACGGCCGGCCGCACTCCGCCGGCGTCGGCGCCATCTGGGTGGACGACGCCTTGTACTTCGTCGGCGGGGCCGGCACGCGCCGGTCCCGCAACCTGGCCGCCAATCCCGCGTGCAGCGTGTCGGTGCGCCTGCGCGGCATCGACCTCACCATGGAGGGCTCCGCCCACCGCGTCGACGACCCCGACACCTTGGAGCGCATCGCCGCCGTCTACCGCAGCGGCGGTTGGCCGGCCGTCGTGGAGAATGGCGGTTTCAACGCTTCGTTCATGGCCCCCAGCGCCGGTCCCGCTCCGTGGCACCTCTACCGCCTCACCTTGACCCGGGCCATCGGCGTCGCCGGTGCCGAGCCCTACGGCGCCACCCGCTGGGACTTCTGACCGCCCGGTCTGCGTAGAATTCGTCCCCTTGATGGTGTTTTCAGGGGGGATCCTGATGCGGTTGACGCTGCTCGCTGCGCTTTTCGCCGGTGTCGTCGTGACGACGGCGTGCAGTCCACTGGTGCCTGAGCCCACGCCGTGCATGGCCGAGCTGGCGACGTTGAAGCACATGCAGGAGCGCGACGACCTCGCAGCCACCGAGGCTCTGGACGCCACGCTCAAGACGACGCGGTTACAGCTCGAGGTGACCGAGGCGGGCACGTCGGCCGCCGCCGACGCCAAGAAGGCCGAGCTCGCCGCGGCTGAGAAGGACGAGGCCGAGGTCAAGGCGCTGGTCGACGCCGACGCCAAGGAATTGGCCGCGGACCAGGACAAGTTCGACACCTGCCAGCGGGAGCACCCCGACAAGTAGGCCGCGTTCAGATGTGACCGCTGACGGCCACCACCGGCCGGTACGCCCGGGTGACGACGCCATCGTCGCCCGGGCGCACCAGGGTGCCCACCGGCCTCTGGTCGAGCCAGACACTCGCCACCGGGTGGCGAAGCGTTGCCGCAGGTCAGTGCCTCGACAACACCTGGCCAAAAATTTCTGAGCGGGTCGGGAATCAAAAGATTGAGTCGATCGTTGTCAAGGTCGTGAGCGGCAAGGGGCCGCGAGGGACCGAAGAGAGGGGCGCGCGATGTTGGTGCGCACGGATCCGTTCCGCGAGCTGGAGCGGCTGATGTTCGGCGCGGGCGCCACCAGGGTGCGCGCGGCGGCGATTCCGATGGACGCGTTCCGCAAGGGCGACGAGTTCGTGGTCACGTTCGACCTGCCGGGCGTCTCGCCGGAGTCGATCGACGTGAACGTCGAGCGCAACGTGCTGACGGTCAAGGCGGAGCGGCCGGCCAGCAAGGACGAAGAGGTCCGCTGGCAGGTGGCGGAGCGGCCGACCGGGACGTTCGCCCGCCGGGTGGTGCTCGGCGAGGCGCTCGACCGTGACGGCATCCAGGCCAGTTACGACGCGGGTGTGCTGACCCTGCGCGTGCCGGTGGTGGAGAAGGCCCAGTCCCGCAAGATCGCGGTGACGGCGGGCGCGGCACCGCAGATCGAGGGCTGACCCAGGTGCTGTGGACAGTTTGTCCACAGCGGAGGTAGTGTCCACAGCGTGTCCACGATGGCTGACCGGCTGGCCCCGGTGTGCGAGGCGATCGCCCGCCTGCTCTCACCGCATGCCGAGGTGGTGCTGCACGACCCGGCCACGGACTCGGTGATCGCCATCTGGAACCCGCTGTCGAAGCGGACCGTGGGCGATCCGTCGCTGCTGGGCGAGCTGGACGAGCTCGACCCGGTCGGCACGGACGTCTACGGCCCGTACCCCAAGTCGCTGCCCGACGGGCGGCGACTCTCCAGTGTGAGCGCGGTGATCCGCGACGACGAAGGCCGCCCGGAAGCGGTGCTGTGCGTGAACGTGGACCGATCCGCGTTCGACGCGGCAGCCCGCATCCTGGCGGCGTTCGCCGCGCCGGTGACGGTCCAGCCCGAGGCGCTGTTCGCGCGCGACTGGACGGAGCGGCTCAACGAGACGGTGGCCACGTTCGTCCGTGATCACGGCACTACCGTGGACGGTTTGTCCAAGGACCAGCGGCTGGAGCTCATCACCGCACTGGATGCCGGCGGCGTCTTCGACCAGCGGCGGTCCGTGCCCACGGTGGCACGGGCGATGGGCATCTCCCGGTCGGCCGTCTACCAACTGCTCGCGCTGACCCGCAAGGAGCCCGCCGATGCCGACCCTGCCTGACTTCCGGCTGGAGACGTACTTCTCGACGTGGGAGTTCACCGCCCGCTACCACCTCACGGCGTCGGACGCGCAGAGCATGCCGCTGGCCGAACTGCTGGCCATGGCCGACGCCGACGGCCGTCGGCGCTGGGAATCGTTGACGCTGGGCTACACGGAGACCCGTGGGCTGCCGGCGTTGCGCGAGGAGATCGCGGCGACGTACGACACCATCGAACCCGAGGACGTGCTGTGTTTCGCCGGCGCGGAAGAGGCCATCTACCTGGCGATGCAGGTCCTGCTCGGGCCGGGCGACCACGCCGTGGTGCTCACGCCGAACTACCAGGCCGCGGAGACGCTTCCGTTGGCACTGACCGAAGTCACGGGCGTCGCGCTGCGCGAGGACGACAACTGGGCGCTGGACGTGGACGTCGTCGAGGCGGCGATCAAGCCCAACACGCGCCTGGTCTCGGTGAACTTCCCGAACAACCCGACGGGCGCGGTGCCGGACGATACGGCCTGGCGGCGGCTGGTCGACCTGTGCGCCGAACGGAACATCACGCTGTTCAGCGACGAGGTGTACCGGGGTCTTGAGCTGGACCGGCCGTCGCTCCCGCAAGCCGCCGACCTCTCCCCTGCCGCGTTGTCGCTGAACGTCATGTCGAAGGCTTACGGGCTGCCGGGGCTGCGGATCGGCTGGCTGGCCTGCCGCGACCGGAGCCTGCTCGATCGGTTGGAACGGGCCAAGCACTACACGTCCATCTGCAACTCGGCGCCGAGTGAGGTGCTGGCACTGATCGGCCTGCGCGCACGGGATCGGTTGCTGGAACGGAACAAGGGCATCGTGGCAACGAATCTGCCGCTGTTCGAGGAGTTCTTCGCCCGCCGGCCCGACCTGTTCGAGTGGGAACGGCCGCAGGGCGGCTGCGTGTGCTTCCCGCGCTACCTCGGCGCGGACGGGGCCGAGGCGATGTGTGCCGATCTCGTGCAGGAGGTGGGCGTTCTCCTGTTGCCGTCGAGCATCTACCGCTCCGACCTGACCGCCACGCCGACGGACCGGTTCCGGGTCGGCGTCGGGCGGATCGGGCCCGAGGAGGCGTTGGAGCGCTGGGGCGACTGGCTGGCCAAGCGGTGAGGGTCGTCCGCAGCTGCGAAAGATCCGGCTGGTGCACGCAAGAACGAGCTGCCGCCGTTTCCGGTGCGGTGTAGGAGATTCTGGGCTAGGTTCGAACCCATGAGCGATATGGCCGCCGACCTCCACCGCTACCTCCAGCAGTCCCGCGACCGGCTGGTGTCGGCGCTGGACGGCCTGAGCGAGTACGACATCCGCCGGCCCCTGACGCCGACCGGCACCAACCTGCTCGGGCTGGTCAAGCACGTGCTCGGCGTGGAGTTCGGCTATCTCGGCGACAGCGTCGGCCGGCCGGTCCCGGTCACGATTCCTTGGTACGAGGACGAATCCGTGTGGGACGGGGCCGACATGTGGGCCACCGCCGAGGAGAGCCGGGAAGAGCTGATCGCCCTGTACAGACGGGCCTGGCAGCACAGCGACGAGTCCATCGAGCAGCTCGGCCTCGACGCCCCGGCCACCGTGTCGTGGTGGGCCGAGGGCAAGCGGGACACCACCCTCGGCCACGTGCTGGTGCGGACGCTGACCGACACCGCCCAGCACGCCGGTCACGCCGACATCGTGCGGGAGCTGCTCGACGGCCGCGGCGGCAACGACCAGGCCGAGATGGGCGATGCCGAGTACTGGCAGCGGTACGTCGCCGGCATTCAGGCCGCCGCCGACACCCATCGCTAGTACGCTGCCGGCCATGGCACGGGTGCTGGTGATCGGGCTCGATCCGGCACGGCTCGAGGGTTGGGACCCCGAGCCGGTTCTCGCGGCGATCGCCCGCGGCGAGGCCCGATTCGCCGAACTAGGCATCGACGCCGACATGTGCCTGGTCGCGCCGGACGACCATCCCGAAGAGGCCGTCGAGGAAGCCTTGCGCCGCAAGGAATACGACTGCGTCGTGATCGGCGGCGGCATCCGCAAGCACGAGCCTTTGCTGCCGTTGTTCGAACGCGTCGTCAACCTCGTGCACCGGCTCGCCCCGACCGCGACCATCGCCTTCAACAGCAAGGCCGACGACACCGCCGAGGCCGCGCAGCGCTGGCTACCTCAGGTGCCGTAGCAGGAAGCGGACGCTGCTCTCGACCTCGTGCGCAGGGAAGTCACCGTGCCGGCCGGGGTTGGCGTGCAAGGACTTCTCGGCCGAGCCGAAGGCGTCGAACAGGGCGAGGGCGGCGTGACGGGAGATGAGCTCGTCGTCCCACTGCATGGCGTACTGGACCGGCACGGTGATCTGACGGGCGGGGGCCAACAGGTTGTCGGGCCAGCAGAGGCCGAAGGCGGCGGCGGTGATGCGGGACTCGACGGCGGCGAGGGGGACGCCGATGGCGGTGCCCAAGGCCACGCCGGCGTAGCCGATGGGACCGAATTCCTCGTCGGCCAGGGCGTCGATGGTCAACTGCCATTCGGGCACGGCCCGCTCGGCCAGACGGCTGTTGTAGCGGACCACGAGGGGCGCAAGTGACGACCCCGCCGCCCGGGCCTGACGCATGAGGAGGATGTCCCGCGAGTCCTCGGCGGTGCGCGGCCGAGAGCCGTGGCCGGGGGCGTCGATGCACACGGCGGCGAGGCCGGCGGCCACGAGCAGGCGGGCCCGTCCGGTCATAGGAGGGGACTTCCGGTCCAGACCACCGCCGTGTCCTAACAGGACCAGCGGCGGGTGCTCGCCGGCCGGTACGGGCGTCCACAGCACGCCGGGAATGTCGCGGACGGTGAACTCGCGCTCACGGATCCCGTCGTACGTGGTGTCGGTGGTGTAGCCCATCCGGCCCCGCCTTTCGAACAAGGGAAGAAAGTCACGTTCCCGGCGGCGTCGCGGTGCTAACTTGCCCCTCATCAGCCGCGGACCAGCTGGGGGTCGGACCGTGATCGCCTCGACGCAGACGGACAAGTTCGCCGCGCACCTACGAATGCTGAAGGAGCGCAGCGGCAAGGGATTCGACCGGTTGGGCAAGCAGTCCGGGGCAAGCGGGTCGAGCCTGCACCGGTACTGCTCGGGCCTGAGCGTGCCGCCGGACTACCGCGTGGTGCACACGTTCGCCAAGGTGTGCGGGGCCAGCGCGGAGGAACTGCGGGAGCTGCACCAGTTGTGGGCGCTGGCCGACGCCGAGCGGGACACGCCACCGCCGCCGGAGCCGCCGGCGGTCGACGAGCCACCGCCGCCGCGGAAAGCGCGAAAATGGCTCACATCCTGGTATGCCGGTGTCGCGGTGGCGGCGGTGGTGCTGCTGGCCGGCGGCCTGGTCTGGGTGACGCGCGGGCCGGCCGCGGCCACCGACCCGGGCTGCCAGACGGTGAGCATGGGCGAGCACGACGACTGCGTGAACGAGGTGCAGACCCTGCTCCAGAAGGCCAACACCAAGATCTCGGTGGACAGTGACTTCGGCCCGGAGACACTGCGCAAGGTCACGGCCTTCCAGGTGCTGGCCGGCCTGCCGGCCAAGGGCGTCGTCGACCAGGCGACCAGGCAGGCGCTGCGTGGCGGCACGGTGTCCATGGCGACGTGGGACCCGCAGCGGGTGGAACGGAAGATCCGCGAGGTGTTCACCGAGGACCCGGACACGGCGGTGGCCATCGCGCGCTGTGCGTCCTTTCTGGATCCGCTCTACGTGTTGCCCAACACCAACGGCAGCCGCAACTGGGGCGTCTTCCAGCTGTCCGACCTCCGTCTCCAACAGCAGGGCGGCACGCCGCTGAAGGCGTTCGACCCGGCCTGGAACATCGAGACGGCGCACCGGTTGTGGGCGGTGCAGCACGACTTCCACGACTGGCCGTCCTGCCAGGCGGCGCTCACCTCGACCACGAACCCGTCGAGGTGAGCGCCGAGCCCTCAGATGGTGCCGTCCTGCCACCACCACGCGCGGCCGAGGTCGGCCCGGCTGTCCACGTGCTGGTGGTCGGTGTTCCACGTCTCCAGCCCGGAGAAGCCGCAGGTCTCGGCGTGCTGGTAGACGGTCTTGTTGGACACGCCCGGCACGTCGAGGTCGGCGGCGTTGCCGTACAGGTGCATGCTGTCGCTGGCCCCGCCGATGTCCTTGTTGTGCTGGATGGAGCGGAAGCCGGAGTTCACGGTGATCGGCTTGTCGCCGAGCTTCTTGCGCAGCGCCTCCAGCTTGTACATGAGGCGGCGCGCGTTCTCCTTCGCGGCGGCGGCGCTCACCTTGCCGTCGTTGAAGGTGCCGCTGACGCGGTCGGTGAAGTCGCTCCAGTTGAAGTGCGTCGTCGAGCCGTCCGACTGCTCGAGGGCGTTGAGCTTGGCCTGCGTGTTGGCGCCGACCTCACCGTCGACCAGCAGCCCGTAGGCGGCCTGGAAGCGCTTGACCGCGGCGTCGGTGCCCGGCCCGAAGTCGCCGTCGATGCCGACCCGGCTCTGGCTGGCGTGGTCGGCGGCCCAGCCGGCCACCCGGATCTGGAGCTCGGTCACGTCGGCCCCGGACATGCCCTGCTTGAGCGTGCGCGACCAGGTGTACGCCTGCGCGGTGCCGGCCAGCAGCGTCGGCGCGAGCACCGCGCCGGCGCCGACGACCAGCGCGCCCCGCAGCATCGCCCGGCGGCTCATGGAGAAGGTCATCGTCGTCCCTTTCAGAAGGCCAGCTGGAAGTGGACCAGCTGCGAGTCGATGTCGTAGGCGTGCACGCGGAGCTTGAAGTGGGTGCCGTCCTTGACGTCGGTGGCCACCGTCAGCCACGGCGGGCCCATGGTCTGGTAGGCGTTGTCGTTGTTGCACAACGTGGTGTGGTCCACGAATACCACGCAGGCGTCGAGGAACGTGCCGTTGTCGGTGGTGAGCCGCATGTTGATGTCCTTGCAGCGGGACGACGTGGTGTAGGTCCCGTACTCCACCGCGGCCGTGGAGTAGTGGTACGTCAGGGAGATCGCGCCGCCGTAGCAGCTGGTGGCCGCGGTGGACGCGGACGCCGGCAGCGCGGTCAGCCCGAGCAGAAACGGCACGGCGAGCAGCGCCGGCAGCAGTCTGCGGATCATGACGAGGACTCCGTTCCTCAGAAGGCGATCTGTACGGTGGCGTCGTCGCCTTCCAACGGCACGCCGACGATCACCTCGAAGTGTGTGCCGTCGAGCACGTCGGTGGCGATGGTGCGCCAGGGACCTTTCGGGACTCTCGTCCACCGGTTGCACTGGCTGCCGTGATCGATGAACACCACGCAGGCGTCCACCCAGTCGCTGGTGCCGGCGGTCAGCCGCAGGTTGATGTCCGTGCAGCGGCTGGATGCGGTGTAGGGGCCGAAATACGCCCCGTCGCCGTAGTGCTTGGTGACGGCGCCGCCGTAGCAGGTGGTGGCCGACGCCGCCGCCGGCAGGGCCACCGCGGTCGACGCCGCCAGCACGGCGCTCAGTACCAGTACGTCGAGCCGCACGGCCGCTCTCCTCACTTGTTGGCCAGGCGGTCCAGGTCCGCCTGGGTGCCGTTGAAGACGTCGCCGGTGGACGGCGCCGACAGGCCGTCCGGGATCGCGGCGTCGGTGTACTGCCACATCAGCCACGTCGACGAGCCGGCGGGCAGCGGCGGGGCCGTGATGGAGCTGCGGTAGTCGGCCAGCTGCATGGGATAGCCGCCGAACGCCGTGGTGGCGCCGTAGCAGTCGTCCAGCACGGCCTTCTGCGTGTAGATGATCGGCTTCTTGCCGAACGCGGCCTGCACCTTGTCCAGCCACGCCTTGGCGTCGGCCACGGTGCCGTAGACCGGGCAGCGGCCGGTGCCGTCGTCCGCACGCTCGAAGTCGAAGACGGGCGGCAGGTCGCCGGCGCGCTGCCCGGTGTAGCCGGTGGCGCGCACGGCGGCGATGAAGCGGTCGGCCTGCGCGGCGCCGGTGTCGGGGGCGCTGGCGGTGTAGTAGTGGTACGGCGCGACGTCCAGGCCCGCGTTGCGCGCGGCCGGCAGGTCGGTGGCCAGGAAGTCGTCGGTCACGTTGGTGCCGCGCGTGGCCTTCACGGTGGCGAACTCGACGCCCGAGGCCCGCACCGCCGCCCAGTTGATCGCAGCTCCGCCGGGGTGCTGGTACTTGGCGGTGTCGATGCCGTCGATGGCGTAGCCGCTGGGCTTGTGCGGCGTGCAGTACAGGTTGCGTGACGACCAGTCGGCCAGCTTGGCCCACGTGTTCGGCCCCAGCACGCCGTCAGCGCTCAGGCCGGTGCAGCGCTGGAAGTCCTCGACACGGTCCTGCGTGCCGCCACCGAAGTTGCCGTCGATCGTCAGCAGTGGGTAGTGCCCGGGCTCCATGGCCAGGTTGAGGCGGCACTGCGCCTCCAGCACGTCCGCGCCCGAGGCGCCCTGCTTCAGCGTCGGCTGCGCTGTGCTGTGCCCGCACACGACGGCCTGCGCCGCCGTGGCCGTGCCGGTGGTCGAGCACTTGTGCACGTGGGTGGCCCACGTGCCGAGCGCCGCCCACGTGTTGGGGCCGACGACGCCGTCGACGCTGAGGCCGGCGCACTGCTGGAACACCCGCACGCGGGCCTCCGTGCCGGGCCCGAACGTGCCGTCGGCGGCGATCGGGGTGTAGCGGCTCGCCTTGGTGGCGAGGTTGAGCTGACACTGCGCTTCCTCCACCTCGGCGCCGGTGGCGCCCTGCTTGATGGAGGTCTGCGCGGTGCTGTGTCCGCAGACGGCGGCGCCAGCGGGTGCGACCCCCACAGCCGCACCCGTTGTCGCCGCCGTCAGCATCAATCCGGCCAGGAGTGCCTTGATGACCATCTCTCCCCCGCGGTGAAAGGCCGGGGACTCCCGGCGGCCCGAACGCTGGCATCACGGCCGGCGGCGGCACAGACCGTTGGGAGGCTGATACGTCCCAACGGCCGCTGACCTGCGTGGACAGACGGCCGGTGGGACGGTGGTGGGACGCGCTAGGGTTACGCGGTGCGGTTCCAGCTGCTCGGCGACATCCAGGTCACGGTCGACGGAGAGCCGGTGGACGTGGGGCCGGTGCGGCAGCGCAGCGTGTTGGCCGCGCTGCTGGTCGACGTGAACGAGGCCGTGTCCACGGACCAGCTCGTGGACCGTGTGTGGGGTGACGAGCCGCCGGCGTCGGCGCGTGGCACGCTCGCCTCCTACCTGACACGGCTGCGGCAGGCGCTACCCGACGTCACCATCGAACGGGTCCGCGGCGGCCAGCGGCTGGTGGCCGATCCCCTGACGGTCGACATCGTCGAGTTCCGTGCGCACATCGAGGCCGGCCGCTACGGCAAGGCGCTGGAGCTCTGGCACGACGAGCCGCTGGGCGGCCTGTCGACGCCGTGGGCGTCCAGGCTGCGCGCGAAGCTGGCCGACGAGGCGTTCGTCGCCGTGCTGGATCTGGCCGACGAGCACTTCGCCGGCGGCCGCTACGCGGAAGCGCTGCCCTGGCTGACCTCGGTGGCCGGGGACCACCCGCTGGACGAGCGCCTGACCGGCCAGCTGATGCGGGCGCTGGCCGCTATCGGCCGGCAGGCCGACGCGTTGCAGCAGTACGAGCGACTGCGCCGGCAACTGGCCGAGGAGCTGGGCGTGGACCCGAGGCCGGAGCTTCAGGACCAGTACCAGCGCATTCTGCACGGTGAAATGCCGTCGCAGGGCCCTGTGCCGCAGCAGCTGCTGAGCCCGCCGCGCGACTTCGTCGGCCGGACGGCCGAGCTGGCCCGGCTGGACGAGACCGGCGGCGTGGTCGTCGTTTCCGGCGCCGGCGGCATCGGCAAGACCTGGCTGGCGCTGCATTGGGCCCACCGCGACGCACACCGCTTCCCCGACGGGCAGCTGTACGTCAACCTACGCGGCTTCGACCCGTCCGGACGGCCCGTGAGCGCGGAGCGGGTGCTGCGCGGCTTCCTGGAGGGCCTGGGCGTGGCGTCCTCGGCCGTGCCCGGCGAGGTCGAGTCGCAGGCCGCGCTGTACCGGAGCCTGCTGGCCGATCGTCGGATGCTGGTGCTGCTCGACAACGCCGCCGACTCGGCACAGGTGGTGCCCCTGCTGCCGGGCGGATCGTCCACGGTGATCGTGACCAGCCGCGACCAGCTGACCGGCCTCATCACGACCCACGGGGCGCGCTATCTCGCCGTGGACACGCTGCCGCCGGAGGCCGCGCGGGCGCTGTTGGCCGCACGGATCGGCGCGGACCGCGTGGCCGCTGAGCCCGACGCCGTGACAGAGCTGGTGGAGCGCTGCGCCGGCTTGCCGCTGGCGCTGAGCATCGTGGCCGGCCGTGCGCAGTCCTACCCGGAGTTCCCGCTCGCGGCGCTGGCCGACGAGCTTCGGGAGGCCGGGCTCAACGCCCTCGACGAGGACGACGAGCTGGCCAGCCTGCGGGCCGCGCTGTCGGCCTCGGCCGACACGCTCAAGCCGCCGGAGGCGCAGCTGTTCGCGCTGCTCGGGCACGTCCCCGGCCTGGACATCAGCAAGGCCGCGGCCGATGCGCTGATCGACGGGAACGCCCGCCGGCCGCTCCGCGCGCTGGAACGGGTTTCGCTGGTGCAGCAGCACGTCCCCGGCCGCTATCGCATGCACGACCTGATCCGCCTGTACGCCGCCGAGCAGTTCATGAGCGACCGTGACGCAGCGCTGACCCGGCTGGTCACGTACTACACGCACGGCATGTACGCCGTGGATCGGGCGCTGTTCCCGCACCGTGGCGCGCCGGCGCTGCCGCTGGTCTCGGAGGTGGCGCACGACGACCCGTGGGAGTGGTTCCGCGCCGAGCACGCGTGCGCCGCAGCCGCCGGACGCCTCGCCGCGGAGCTGGGTCTGCACGAGCACGTGTGGCAGCTGGCCTGGTACGCGGCGCCCATGCGCTGGCGCGCCAGCTACGTGCAGGACAGCCTCGACGCGTGGCGGCTGGCGATCTCGGCGGCCGAGGCCCTCGACCACACGGCCGCGCTGGCGCAGGCGTATCGCAGCCTCGGCACCGCCACCGCCCAGCTGTCCCGCTACGACGAGGCCCTGCCGCCGCTGCGGCACGCGCTGGAGTTGATGGAGCGCAGCGGTTCCGAGTTGAACATCGCCATCGCGCACAGCGCACTGGCCCACGCGCTGCACAATTCCCGCCGCTACCGCGAGGCGCTGCCGCACGCCGAGCAGAGCCTGGCGATCCTGGCGCGGCTCGACGTGACGGTGCTGGCGGCGCAGGCGCGCTGCCAGGTCGGCGAGATCCTGGTGCAGCTGGACGAGCACGAGGCCGGCCTCGAGTACCTCGAGCAGGCGCTGGCCGTCTTCCGCGAGCACGGCGACACCGACAGCGAGGCCATCGTGGTCGGTGACATCGCCCGCGCCCTGTTCCGCGGCGGCCGGGCGGCGGAGGCGCTGCCGATGTACGAGACGGCCCGGGACATGTACGCCAGCAGCGGCATCGACTTCCACCTGGTGTGGATCCTCGACGAGCTCGGCGACGTGCGGCAGGCGGTGGGTGACCCGGCCGGGGCGGCCGAGTGCTGGCGGGAGGCGATGCGGCGGTGCCTGCTCCAGCACCGCCACGACCAGGCCGCGACGATCCGGGCCAAGCTGGCGCGATCGACTTTATCTGACTAAGGTCAGAGATATGGATCCGAGCTTGGTGGCGGCGGTCCGTGGCTTCAACCGCACGGTGACGCAGCGGATCGGCGCGCTCAACGACCACTACATGGGCGGCGCCCGGCCGCTGGGCGAGGCTCGGCTGCTGTGGGAGATCGGCGACGGCCGCGACGTGCGCACGCTGCGTGCCGCGCTCGGGCTGGACTCCGGCTACCTGAGCCGGCTGCTGCGCGCGTTGGAGGCCGACGGCCTGGTCACCGTGACGGCCGACGATGCCGACCGCCGGGTGCGCGTGGCCCGGCTGACGGCCGTGGGCCGGAAGGAGCGCGAGGACCTCGACCGCCGCAGCGACGACGCGGCGGCGGCCATCCTCGCCCCGTTGACCGAACGTCAGCAGCAGCGCCTGGTCGCCGCGATGGCCGAGGTGTCGCGGCTGATGCGGGCCGGCGCGGTCGAGATCGAGGCCGTCGACCCGGCCCATCCCGATGTGCAGGCGTGTTTCGAGGCGTACTTCGAGGACATCACCGTGCTGTTCGAGGACGGCTTCTCCCGCGCCGCCGTGCTCGACCCGGTGGTGGACGTCGTGTTGCTGGCCCGACTCGGCGAGGAAGCCGTCGGCTGCCTGGCGTTGTATGAGCCGGAACCCGGCGTGTGCGAGGTCAAGCGTATGTGGATCCACGCCTCGACTCGCGGCCTCGGTCTGGGCCGGCGACTGCTGGTCGAGGCGGAATCCCTTTCCCGGCAACGAGGTGCGACCGCGATGCGGCTGGAGACCAACCGCTCGCTGACCGAGGCCATCGCGCTGTACCGGTCGGCCGGGTTCGTCGAGGTGCCGCCGTTCAACGCCGAACCGCACGCCCATCACTGGTTCCGCAAGGAGCTGTAGCCGGCGAAGTTCGCCGTCAGCACCCCCTCGCCGCCGGTCAGCCCGGGCAGCAGGCGTTGGAACTCCCGGAGCCGGGCCGTCGGCAGCACGGCCGTGATCGTCACGGATCCGTTGCGCGCCAATGGCGTCCGCGGCAGGCCGCCGTGCCGCGTCAATGTCGAAAGCACTGCCGTCATGGACGACTCGGGGACTTCCAGTTCGACTTCCTCCAGCGGCTCGCAGACCACGGTTTCCGCGCGGCGCAACGCTTCCGTCAGAACCAGCGGCGTCAGCCCACGGAAGTCGGCCGCGACGCTGACCGGGCTTTCATAGCCGGTGTGGGTCAACGTGACCGTGCACTCGATGACCGGCCAGCCGTGCAGGCCCTGGCGTAGCGTCGCATGCACAGTCTCTTCGATGGCAGTGATGAATGCCGCCGGCAGCGATCCGCGTTCGGCCTCCAGCCGGAACACGCTGTCGCCGGGCTCGACGCGCAGGCCGATGGTGGCGACGTGCAGCGTCTCCCCCAGGTACGTCACGGCCTGCCCGACGCCTTTGAGGCGTTCGACGCACGCCACCCGCGGCGCGGAGAACTCCGCCACCACACCGAATTCCTCGGCCAGCCGGGCCGCGATCACCTCCCGCTGCACGTCGCCGTGCAGTGAGACGACGAGGCTGCCGGGGCTCGGGCCGCGTCGCACGTCGATCAGCGGATCCTGGTCGGCCAGCCGGCTCAGCCCGTCGAACAGCCTTGCCGGGGCTGCCGCTGTCACCACGGTTTCCAGCGTCGGCCGGCGCAATCGTGGACCGGTCTTCACAGCGTTCGTGCCGAGCCGGTCGCCGATGCGCAGGCCAGGCAGGCCGGCGATACGGGCGATACCGCCGGCCCGCACCCGGATTCGCTCGCCTCGCGCGTCCCGCACGTCGGTCGCGACACCGACGCCGTCGATCCGGTCCCGTGTGGCCAACGAGCCGGCGAACAGGCGGGCCACCGCCGTGCGGCCGCCGTTGTGCTCCACCGCGAACACCACACCGTCCAACTCGCCCGGCACGTCCGGATCGACCGACGGCAGCAGGTCGACGATCGCCTTGCGCAGGGCCGAAATGCCGGCACCGGTGACCGCCGAACCGAACAGCACCGGGTACACCAGCCCCTGCCGGGCCTGGACGCGCAGTTCCTCTTTCAGCAGCACCGGGTCTGGTCCGTCCACATAGGACCTCAGGGCATCGTCGCTGCGTTCGGCCAGCACTTCGGCCCAGGCCAGATCCGGGGCCCGGTCGATCGCGTCGGCCGACTTCGTACCCAGCTCGACCGGGAAGTTCACCGGGATCGCGGCCGGCGTGAGCCAACGGCGGATGTCGGCGAGCAGGTCCTCGTACCGCGCGCCCGGCCGGTCGATCTTGTTCACGAACAGGATCGTCGGCACGCCGGCCGCACGCAGAGTCCGCATCAGCACCCGGGTGTGGGCCTGCACACCTTCCACGGCCGACAACACCAGGATCGCGCCGTCCAGCACGCCCAGCGCCCGCTCGACCTCGGCCACGAAGTCGGTGTGCCCGGGCGTGTCGATGAGGTGCACCTGGCGGTCGGCCAGCGTGAACGCGGCGACGGCCGAGCGGATCGTGATGCCGCGGCGGCGCTCCAGCGCCATGCCGTCGGTGGTGGTGTCGCCGCCGTCGACCGAACCGAGGCGGTCGATCGCCCCGGAGTCGAACAGCAGGCGTTCGGTCAGACTGGTCTTGCCGGCGTCGACGTGCGCGACGACGCCGAGATTGAGCATCCGCAAAGTGGTTCCCTGAAGACGAGCGAACGAAGGCGGATGGGGCCTGTCGTCACTCGGCGCACGGAACCTCCCAGGTCGCGGATCGGCCGGACGGTAGCAGGCGACGCGCGCCCGCCGCACCCGAATTAAGCTCGCCGCATGGAGCAACGGGTATTGGGCCGCACCGGCCGTGCGGTGTCCGTGGTCGGGCTGGGCACGTGGCAGCTGGGCGCGGACTGGGGCTCGGTCGACGAGCGGGACGCGCTGGCCGTGCTGGAGTCGTCCGTCGAGGCCGGGGTCACCTTCTTCGACACCGCCGACGTCTACGGCGACGGCCGCAGCGAGCAGCTGATCGGCCGGTTCCTGCGTGAGCGCCCGGATTCCGGGGTGTTCGTGGCGACCAAGATGGGCCGCCGCGAGCCGCAGGAGGTCGAGCGCTACAACCTGGACAACTTCCGCGCCTGGAACGACCGGTCGCGGGCCAACCTCGGCGTCGACACGCTGGACCTGGTCCAGCTGCACTGCCCGCCGACCGTCACGTACTCGACCGACCGGGTCTTCGACGCGCTGGACACGATGGTCGACGAGGGCCGGATCGCGTCGTACGGCGTGAGCGTCGAAACTGTCGATGAGGCACTGACGGCGATCGCACGGGAGCACGTGGCCAGCGTGCAGATCATCCTCAACGCCTTCCGCCTCAAGCCGCTGGAGCGCGTGCTGCCGGCCGCCGCGGACGCCGGTGTCGGCATCATCGCCCGGGTTCCGTTGGCGTCCGGCCTGCTGTCCGGGCGCTACACGCACGACTCCGTGTTCAGCGCCGACGACCACCGCAACTACAACCGCCGTGGCGAGGCGTTCGACGTCGGCGAGACCTTCTCCGGCGTGGACTACGACAACGGCGTGGAGGCGGCCCGCGAGTTCGCGGCTTTGATCCCGGCCGGCACCACCCCGGCGCAGGCCGCGCTGCGCTGGATCATCCAGCAGCCCGGCGTCAGCACCGTCATCCCCGGCGCGCGCAACGTCGAGCAGGCCAAGGCCAACGCCGGCGCGGCCGACGGGCCCGAGCTGGACGCCGACACGCTCAAGGCGATCGCCGAGCTCTACGACCGTCGGATCCGGCCGCAGGTGCACGACCGCTGGTGACCGGTTTGTGTCGGTGTGGGCGGCTAGGGTCGACGGCATGGCTTCCAGTTCGCCGCCCCGACCGCTAGCGCCCGGTGACGTCGTCGCCGTCCACTCGCCGTACCTCGGCGAGTGGACGGCGGCGCAGATCATCACCCTCGATGGCCGGTACGCCGGCGTGCTGGAGCTCGACTGGTCGGGGCCGGAGCCTTGCGACCTTGCCGACGTGGCACTGCGGCCGCTCGTGCGCACCCATCACGCGTGGGACAACGAGCTGTCGTACTGCAACCAGCCGTGGGTGCTGCCGCGCCAGTTCAAGATCCTCGGCAATGCTCCGCTGCTGCACGACGAGCCGTCGCGGACGTACGGCGGGTACTGGCTGATCGGGTTGCAGCTGCGGGCGCAACGGGCCTGGGACAACGGCATCGAGGACGACGACTGCCCGTGGGCTGCTTCGTTTCCGGCCTCGGACCTGGTCGCCGATCCGGCGCTGACCGACGTGCGGATCACCGACATCGCCGAGTTCGACTGCGGCCGGCTGGTCGGCATGTTCCCGCGACTCACCGATCTGGCGCTCGTTGGTCGGCTTGGCTCGTTGATCAACGCCGAGCGGCTCAACGAGCTGACCACGTTGCGCCGGCTGGAAATCTCCGACCTGTACGGCATGACCGCCGCCGACTGCCCGCTGCCGGCACGGCTGCCATCGCTGGAGTTGATCAGCCTCGACGGCATCCCCGCCGAGTACGCCGCCGCCGTCCGCTCGGCCTGGAAACCCGAGGCGCCCCAGGGCGTCTACCTGGACATCCATGCCGCCCGCAAGCCCGAGTGGGTCGCCGAGAACCTCGACAACCCGTTGCGGGACTGGGACGGCCGGCCGCACATCAGCGCCGCCCGGTACAAGAAGGCCGTCGCCGCCTACAAAACCGCCCGCCGGGCCGTGCTCGCCGCCTCCTCGGCCGAGGAGTTCGACCGGATCGGCCGTGCGTACGCCGAGGCCTTCAACCAGCTCAACAGCCGCACCCCGTTCCTCGACACCGCCGACGCCGAGGACCTTCTCGACGCCCTTTCCCCTCTCGTCGAGCCGTGGGCGTTGGAAAGCCTGCACGCCGGCATCGAGGCCGTCAGGGACTGGTGAACAATGCCGCCGTGATCAGCTCCGTGTCCACGTAGTCGGTCATCCGGCGGATCCTGCCGTCCTCGAACGTCGCCACGATGCAGTACGTGTTGTTGTAGGGCTTTCCGGTCACCGCCATCGCCTCGGCCGTCGCCAGCATCACCACGTCGTCGCCGTCCGCGATGAACCGGTCGAACGTGAACCGGATCGGGCCGGCCAGCCGCGAGGCCAACGGCCGTAACAGCCCGTCCAGCACCTCCTGCTTGCCGCGGAACGTGCCCGACAGCCTGGTGCTGCCGATGATCGTCCACTCCACGTCGTCGGCCAGCGCCGCCAGCAGCGGCTGCGGGTCGCCGGCCGAGACCGCCGTGTACACGTCGCGGAGCCGGTCCTTGTTGGTCGTCATTCCTTGACTGTGACACGGTGTCAGGGCGTAGACCTGGGTGGTGGACTACGCGACGCAGAGCCGTTTCTCCGATCCCGGCCGGCACGCCGACTGGCTGGCCGGCACACCCGCCGACTTCGCCGCGTTGCGGGACATCGCGTCCGGCCTGGTCTTCCACTACCGGGCCCACGGCGACCCCCTCGACCACGGCTTCGCCCCGGCCCGGCGGGCCGAGATCGATCTCCGCTACGCCGAGGCCATGCTCGGCCGGCTCCGGGAGCTCGATCCCACCCTTTCGGGCAGCCCACGCCGCCCCACCGACCAGATTCTCGGCTGCTGCCGGGACTCCACCCTGCTCTACGTCACGCTGCTGCGCCACCACGGGATCCCCGCCCGCGGCCGCGTCGGCTTCGCCGGCTACCTGGTGCCCGGCTGGCACCTCGACCACGTGGTCGCCGAGCTGTGGGACGGTTCTCGGTGGCGGCTCGTCGATCCCGACTTCGCGTCTCTGGACTCGGTCGATGTGCTCGACGTGCCCCGGTCAAGCTTCCTGGTCGGGGCCGAAGCCTGGCGGGCCCTGCGCTCCGGGGCAGTGGATCCCTCTACCGTCGCCGTCGCGCCTGACATCGCCGAGCCGTTCCTGCGGGGTCTCCCCTACGCGCGGCACAACCTCGCCCTCGACATCGCCGCGATGAACAAGCACGAGATGCTGCTGTGGGACATCTGGGGCGGCATGGGCCTCGACCCCGTGGTCAACGGATCAGACGCCGTCCGGGCCGACCGTGTCGCCGGTATCGACCCGGTCGACGCCTTCGCCGAACCGGACCTGCACGTGCCGACGACGATCCGGTCCCGTAATCCCGACACCGGTGATTGGACCGAGGTCACCCTCCACTGAGGACGGCGTGCACCAGGTAGCCGTGCCCGACGCCGGGTGTGCCCCGCGGCACCTCGGGATACCCCCACCGCCCATACGAATTGCCGACGGCGTCGAACAGCGAGACCTCGCACGTCCAGTCGGCCAACAGCTTCTCGGGCTCGTCGGTGCCGAACTGCCAGGCGCTGCCCATCTCGGCGAACCGGTCGAGCATCGGCTTCATCGGCGCACTGTCCAAAAGGGACTGTCCGACGACGTCGATGAGCAGGTGACTGCCGGGGGCGGACAGCTTGGTGATGTGGTCGACGAGCCGGTGCACGGCGTCCGCCGGCAGGTACTGGGTGAGCCCCTCGACGGTCCACACGGTCGGCCGTGACGGGTCGAAGCCGGCGGCGAGCAGCGCGGGCGGCCAGTCGGCGGCGAGGTCGACGCCGACCGGGTGGCGGCGGGATCGAGCCGGCTCGGCGATGAGCTCTTCCTTGAGCCGCAGCACCTCCGGCCGGTCCAGCTCGAACAGGTCGGTGTCGCGCAGCACATCGAGCCGCCAGGCCCGGGCGTCCATGCCGGCGGCGACGATCACCAGCTGCTCGGGCCCGATGGCGGTGAGCTGGTCGTCCAGCCACTTGGTGCGCACGGAGATGGTGGAGTTGTCGCCGAACTCGGCGAGCAGGTCGTCGCCGGCCCCGCCGGCCAGCCGCTCGGCGTACGGGTCGTGGAAAAGGGCGTCGGGCCGCAGCGATTCGCGGGCCCGCATGGCCGCGGTGAGCCGCCCGGTCTGGGCCACCTGGTCAAGTTCCATGGATCCGAGCATGCCTCCGACCAGGCGCGATGGGCCATTGAAACTGGTTAGTCTGACGGAATCCGAAGTTGGACTAGCCTGTTCTGGTGGATTCACTCGACCGACAGCTCGTGCACGCGCTCGGCGTGGACGGCCGCGCCCCGTTCAGCCGGATCGCGACGGTGCTGGGCTGCTCCGACCGCACGATCGCGCACCGCTACCGCCAGCTCCACGACGCCGGCCTGCGCGTCGTCGGCGTGGTCGACGCCGCCCACACCGGCCACGTGGACTGGATGGTGCGCATCCACTGCGCCCCCGACGCCGCGTCCACCGTGGCCACGGCCCTGTCCCGCCGCGACGACACGAGCTGGGTCGGCATCCTGTCCGGCGGCACGGAGATCACCTGCATCACCCGTATCCGAACGGGCGACGACTACCTGCTGCTGGAGCGCCTCGCCCGCACGCCCCGGATCAACGGCCTGACCGCGCACTGCATGATCCGCGGCCTGGCCGGCGTCGGCGGCTGGCCGGGCCGGCTGTCCACGCTCACGTCGGAACAAATAGCCGCGATCCAGCCGGCCGTGACGACCGCCGGTCCGGTCGGCGAGCTGACAGCGGCGGACTGGGCGCTGGCCGGCGCGCTGGGCATCGACGGCCGCACCACCTACCCCCGGCTGGCCGCGGTGACCGGATGGTCGGAGTCGACGGTCCGGCGCCGGCTGGCCGAGCTGCTGGCGGCCGGCGTCCTGTACTTCGACATCGACATCGACCCCACCCTGTTCGGCTACGCCTGCCAGGTGATCATCTGGCTGACCGTGCAGCCGGCCGCGCTCAACGCCATCGCGCAAACGCTTGCCAGCCACGTGGAGGTGGCATTCGCCGCCGCCACCACCGGGGCCACCAACATCGTCGCCTTCGTCGTGGTGCACGACCTCGACGAGCTCTACGACTACCTGGCCGACCGGATCGGCGGCCTGCCGGGCGTGCTCCAGGTCGACACCTCCCCGATGGGACGCCAGGTGAAATACGCCGGCCGGATCGTGTAGAGAATCGCGAATCGGCTCCGACTGTCTCTCGTAGCGCTACGAGAGGAGCACGTGATGAACGTTGTCGAGCCCGAGGAGTGGCTGGCCGCGCGCAAGGAGCTGGAGGTCCGCGAGCAGGAGCTGGAAGCCGCGCGGGAAGCCGTCCGCACGGCCCGCCGGCAGCTGCCGGTGAAGCGCGTGGACAAGCCGTACGTCTTCCGGGGCGCGGACGGCGAGGCCGGCCTGCTGGACCTGTTCGACGGCCGCCGCCAGCTCATCGTCTACCACTTCATGTTCGACCCGAGCTGGCCGCAGGGCTGCAAATGGTGCTCGTACCTGGTCGACAACATCGGCCACCTGTCACACCTGCACGTCCGCGACACCTCGCTGGTCCTGATGTCCCGCGCCACGATCGAGCAGATCCTGCCGTTCCGCGAGCGCATGGGCTGGACCTTCCCCTGGTACTCCTCGCACGACACCGACTTCAACACCGACTTCCAGGCCACGCAGGACAACATGGAGCAGGGCGGGGTCAGCGTGTTCCTGCGCGACGGCGACACCGTGTACCACACCTACTCGGCCTTCGGTGAGAGCACCGACGTGCTCCACACCATGGACAACTATCTGGACCTCACTCCGTCCGGTCGCGGCGACAACATGAACTGGCTACGTCACCACGACAGGTACTGACCCCGTCCCGGGTGGACGAACTACCATGGCGTCAACTGGGGGACGCCATGGAATGGGACATTCGGGTGCACGGCCCGCACGACGCGGTCGACTCCGTGTTGCTGCTGTCGGGCGGGCTCATCACCGCCGAGTTCTACGCCGAAATCGCGGCACGGCCGGAATTGGCCGGGCTGAAGCTGGTGGCCGCCACGCTGCCCGGGCATGGTGGCTCGCCGCCGCCTCGTGACCCGAGCGTCGAGGCGTGCGCGCACGAAGCGGCCAAACTGGCCACCGAGCACGGATGTTCGGTGGTTGCTGGCTACAGCATGGGCGCGAACGTGGCGTTGGAGATGGCCGCGGCCGAGGGTTTCACCGGCCCTCTCATCCTGCTGGGGCCCAGTTTCTCCGTTTCCGACGAGATGCTGACGCTGCGCGTGCTCGACCGGCTGGCCATGGTGCTGGGCACGCTGCCGTACCGGTTCATGCTGGAATTCACCGATGTGGCGCTCAATGCCGCACAACTGCCGCCGGAACGGCGAAACGTGCTCGGAAACGAGGTGCGGAAGAACAGTCCCGGCGAACTCCGGCGGCTGATCCGGGCGTACCTGGACTACCTTCGTGGACACGGGTCCGTCGCATCGCGGCTGTGTGAGACGGGCGTGCCGGCCTGGGTCGTGCACGCCGAACGCGGCGACGGCGGGCTCACCGCGGCCGAACGCCGCATCCTGACCGCCTGTCCCACCACCACGGTCGTGACCGTGCCGGGCACGAGTTGGTTCCTGCCCAACGAGAAGCCCGAGCTGGTCGCCGGCCTGATCCTCGGAGCGCTACGTTGACCGACCCCGTGACCGTTGTCGACGCGATGGAGCGGATGTCCGGGCGGCACCCCGGTTTCCGCCGGGCCCACGCCCTCGGCCGCTGCTACGACGCCGTGTTCACCCCGTCCGGCGCGGCCGCCGCGTACACGACCGCCGTGCACTTGCAGGGCTCACCGACACCGGCGATCGTGCGTTACTCCAACACCGCCGGCGATCCAAGCCAACCCGACGGCGGGGCCGCGGTGCGTGGCATGTCCGTGAAGTTCCTGTCACCGGAAACGGACCTGGTGTCGCTCAACGTGCCGGTGTTCATGGCGTCGACGCCGGCCAAGTTCCTGGACATGACCAGGGCGCTGACCGACAAGCCCAGCGGCAGCACCGAACGGGCCGACGCGGTGATCGCGTTCATCACCGCGAACCCCGAGTCCACGCACGCCTTCCAGGAGGCGGCGACCATTCCCGTGCCGGAAAGCTACGCCACCATCCGGTTCTGGGCCCAGCACGCGTTCGTGTGGGTCGGCCCGGACGGCGTGCGCCGATTCGTCCGGTACCGCTGGGAACCGGCTTCGCTGCGCCACCTGACGGCCGAGGACACCGCCGAGTGGCCGCCGGGGCACCTGTTGGACGAGCTGGAGGACCGACTTCCGGTGACGTTCAGCCTACGCGTGCAGTTCGCCGGCCCCGAGGACCCGACCAACGATCCCACGCAGGCCTGGCCGGCCGACCGGCCGGAGATCGACGCCGGCACGCTGGAGATCGTGAAACCGGTGGCGGACCAGGAGTTCTGGGACCGTTCGGTGTTCGACCCGACCCGGTTGACCGACGGCATCGAGCTGTCCGACGACCCCGTGCTGGCGTATCGCAAGCAGGCGTACGCGGAGGGACACCGCCGCCGGGCCGCCGGCGCGTAGCTGTCCCCAGTAGTTGTCCACTGTGGAGTGACCAACCTGCGGTACGCTGGGCCCATGCGCGATACCCGCATCCTGGACGCCGCGGCCGAGGTGTTCGCGACGCAGGGCCTGTCGGCCACCCTCGCCGACGTCGCCAAGCAGGCCGACGTCGGCGTGGCCACGGTGTACCGGTGGTTCGCGAGCAAGGACGACCTGGTGCACGGGGTGTATGCGACGCGGGTCGCGGAGGCCGAGGAGCTGGCCCGGCTGGCCGCCGCGGCGGCCGAGCCGTGGACCGGGGTCGCGGCCTTCCTGGAGCGCATGGCCGTCGACATCGCCGCCGACAAGGGCTGGCACGAGCTGCTCACCGGCTCGTACACGGAGATTCTCGGCTGTGCCCCCACCGGGCTGGTCGATCTGGTCGAGGCCGGCCGGCGCCGCATCGGCGAGCACGTCGCGGTGCTGGTCCGGCGGGCCAAGGAGGCCGGGCAGCTGCGGGCCGACTTCGAGCCGTCCGACCTGATGCCGCTGGCGCTGTCCGTGCAGGCGGCGGGCGATTTGCACCAGCGGGCTGTCGGTTTCCTGTTGGACGGCCTGCGGGTCGCGCGGGACCGGCCCAGTGCGCTGCCCGCGCCGGTGCAGCGGGACCGTGATTCGCTTGCCTTGGACCGGATGCGCCGGGCCGGCTCGCGGCCGCCGTTGCGGGGCATGCAATCCCCGTCGCAGCTGGACGTGATCGTGCGGACCGCGCTGGAGCTGCTGGACGAGTCCGGTTTCGACGCCGTGACACTGCGGGCGGTGGCCGCGCGGATCGGCGTGCGGCTGAACACCGTGTCCTGGCACGTGAAGACCAAGGCCCGGCTGCACGATCTGATGGCCGACGCGGTGCTGGCCGAGATCGACCTGGACGGGCTGCCCGAGGACTGGCGGGAACGGGTCAGCGCGCTCGCGCACCGCTACCGCCGGGCCCTGCTCTCGCACCGTGACGGCGGACGGCTGGTGGCCAGCACTTTCGGCGCCGAACCGGCCACCCTGGCCGCCGCCGACACCTTGGTCGCCGCGCTGCTGGACGGCGGCCTGCCCGCGCCGGCGGCGGCGTGGACCTGTTGGACCATCATCTACTTCACGTTGGGGCTGGTGCAGGAGGAGCAGGGCACCCCGGGCGCGCTGGCCGACCAGGTCGCCGGAACCGGGCGTTTCCCGTCGCTGGCGCTGGTGCTGCCGCACCTGGCCGACGACGAGTACGAGACCCGGTTCCGGTTCGGGCTGGACCTCATCCTGGCCTCGGCGTCACAGCCGCTGCACGCCTGAGCGCGTGTAGCGGTGCTTCACGCCGACCGGGAAGTACTCGGGGTCGCCGGCCGGCCGCAGCTCCACCTCGGGCAGCTGCCGCTCCGTGGGCACATAGTGCGCGAACTCGCTGTTCAGCCTTCGTAGCTGGTCTCGGATCGCGGTGGCTACTGCTTGTGGATCGCCGGTCTTGTCCTTGGCCAGTTCGACCGTGATCCTGAGCCGGCGGTCCCGGTTGTCGTCCTCCACCGCCTCCAGCACGAACTTGCCGGTGACGAAGTCGCTGATGCCCGGCTGCTCGAGGCCGACCGTGACGTTCTCCGGGTACACGTTGGCGCCGAAGAACGACACCGTGAACAGGGAACGCCCGAACACGAAGACGAACGGCAGGTCGTCGCCTTGGGGCGGCTGGAAGCCGTTGGCCCGGCAGAATTCCAGCATCGCGTCGTGGGCGACGATGCCGCCCTCGTCGGCGATGTGGTACCGGATCAGCGGGATTCCGTTGTCCCCGCTGAACAGCAGCGTTCCTTCGTGCGTCTCGAAATACCGGCTCTTGGGGTCGTACTGGACGAGCGTCGGCAGCCTCGAGTCGCCGAACAGCTCCCGGGCCAGGTCCGGGCGGCCGGCCAGAAACCGCCGGATGCTCACCGACAGCGCCGTCTCGTTGCCCAGCACGCCCGCGTCGGCCGTGCCGTACAGCGAGGCCACGTGGTTGATCGGGTCCTCGATGCTGGCCCGCTGCGAGACGAGGTCCCGCCACTCCTCGCTGAACACCTCGCCGGCCAGCACCAGCTTGATGCTGTGGCGATCCCAGTGTTCGCCGGAGTCGATCACGTCCTTGACGAAGGGCGGGTAGCCCAGCAGCACCGTCTGGTCGAAGTACCCGGCCAGCTCCGGGATGACCCGGAGGATCTCCGCCTTGTTGTTGCCCGGGGCGACACAGGTGATGCGGTAGCCCCGGGCCGCCAGATGCCGTACGCAGGCCAGCGTGAACAGCCCGCCGACCCAGGTGCCGAGCGGAAAACAGATCACCGCCAGGGTGGACTTGTGGGAGGCGTCGAAGCCGTCCCGGAAGATCTGCTCGAACCGGTCGGTGATGTGCTGCTCGTCCTGGGCCGACCGGGGCCAGATCGTCGGCTCGCCGCTGGAGCCCGAGGACACCGCCACCATGTCGCAGCCGTCCAGGCGGCCGTGCCGGCACATTTCCGGCAGCGGATACTTCCGATGATAGGAATTCTTGTCCAGCATCGGCAGTCGGGCGAATTCGGTCACCGCCGCCGGATCCACGCCGCGCTCGGCCAGGAACTTCCGGTACGCCGGCACCGTCGCCGCCACCTCATGGAACAGCGCCATCGGCTCGTCGTTCACCCCGCCGACCCTACCCTGGCGGCACTACCATGAGCTGTGGCCGGCACGACCGTTGGTTACCTGCTGGTGTACCTCGTGTTGACGATGGTGCCGGCGGCCTTCTGCTGGCTGCTGCTGTCGCTGCCCGACGTCTACGACTTCTTACGCCGCCTGCGCCGCCGCCGTACCCCCTCCGGCCCGTCCATCCAGTTCCTCGCCCAGCGCCTGCGGCACGTGCACCGCACCCTGCTCGAGTTCGAGCCCGGCACCCCCGCGCTGCGTCGGTACGCCGCCCGCCAGGCCTATGACGATTTGTTGCGGCAGGCCTGCCGCGCCTTGGAGGTGCCGCAGCGGCTCGACGAGTTCCCCGAGGGCATGGACAAGGAGATCGAACGGCTGCGCGTTGAGGAAGCATTACGCCGTGCCGGGCTCCGCATCCCGTAGCTTCAGTGTCGTGGACCCTCTCTCGGATCAGCACTTCTCCCGTCTGCGCCGCTTGGATCCCTTGCTGCCTTTGGGGGTTGCTCTTCCTTCGGACGGTGTTCGCTGGGACGTTCCCGGCGGCACCGCCGTTGCCCGGGTGGTCGCCGCCGATCCGGCGACCCTCGACCACACGTGGAACCCCACCGAGCGCCACGTCCTCACCGCTCACGTCGGTGTCGGCGATCCCGCCGGGTCGTTGGACGCCCTGCTGTCCCGTTGGCCCCCCGTCGTGTCTTCCCCCGATTCCGCCGCCTCGATCACGTGGCCTTCTCGCGATGCTGTCGTCGTGCCCACCCTGTTGTCCCACGGCCTCGCGCCCCTTTCCGTGCTGGCCATTCGCGTTGCCGGCCAGGAGTCGCCCGGTGGTCCGGCTGTAACCGTTCGACAGGCCACTGACGCGGATCTTTCCTCCCTGGTCGCCATGGAGGTGGAGTTGGTCCGGTGGAACCAGGTCCTCGGTCAGATGACCTTGCGGTCCAACACCGCTTCACTCATTCGAGCCAAGTATTCGGATGGTCGTCGCCCTTGGTCCTGGCTGGCCCTGGTCGACAACGTCCCCGCCGGCTTCCTCACCGTGCTAGACCCTGCCGCCACCCCTTGGGCTTCGCGCCTCAGCTCCTTCGACCGTGTCGCCTATCTCTCGGATCTCTTTGTCCTGCCCCAGTTCCGTGGTTCCTCCGCCGGCACGTCTTTGGTGCGACAGGTCCACGCCGACCTCGACGCCGCCGGCTTCTCGGCCGTGTTGCTGCACTACCTGGGCATGAACGCCTTGGCCGCCCCCTTCTGGCACCGCTGCGGCTACCGACCCCTGACTGCGACCTGGGAGGTCCGCCCCGCCACACACCTCCGCTAGCCACTCACCCGCCATGCAGCGTTCCTTCCCCTGCGCCACAGCATCTCCACCGGCATACCCACACCACAAGCACCTCCCATCCCCTCACCGGCCCGCTGCTCACACCCCCTCCCCCACACCATCCCCTCCGCTTCATAACCCCTGCGCCACAACAGTTTTCTCCACTCACAGCTTTCGTGACCGAAAGTCATTGCCCGCCAAGGAATTCTCACTCTATCGAGCGATAGTCACACGTCGAGTCGATCTTTGGGCGGGCGTAGAATTGCTGGTATGGACAGGAAAGTCGCTCGTATCATCGAGATCGAGCACCAGAAACGAGCGCTCGACGCCGAGCAACTCCGCCTCACCGCCGAGATCGCCACCGACGAATACGTCGCCACCGACCTCGCCCTGGCCTTACAGCTCTCGCCCTCCAACGCCGAGGACTACGTCGACTGGGCCACCCGCGTCGAGACCTACTTCCCCGACGTCATCGACGCCATGGCCGCCGGCATCATCAGCGAACGCTCCGCCCACGCCATCGTCGATCCGACGCGGTTCTATCCCGAAGAGCTCGCCCAACGGGTGGTGAGCGCCACCCTGGCGACCGCCGCCGGCCGGACCCCGCAACAACTCCGCCGCTCGTCGCTGGGCCGACTCCAACGCGCCGACCCCGCCCTGCACTTCCTCAAACGGGAAGAAGCCCGCCGCAACCGCAAAGTCATCATCTACGACGAAGAAGACAGCATGGCCACCCTGGCCTGCCAACAACCCGCCGAGATCGCCCAGGCCATGTACACCAAGATCGATCGGATCGCCCAACAGGAAACCAAAAACGGGCGCACCATCGACGAGGTCCGTGCGGATGTCATGGCCGGGTTAATCCTGGAAGACCCCAAGACCGCTGGTTTGAAGCCGTTGATTCAGGTGACTGTGCCGATCACCGCCTTGCTCGGTGTGGACGAGCGCCCCGGCCAACTGGACACCGGCCAACTCCTCCCCGCGCCGGTTGTCCGGGAACTCATGTCCCACCCCGGCACGATCTTCCACCGTCTCCTCACCGACAAAGCCGGCCAGCTCCTGGAATACAGCCCCGACATCTACCGGCCGAAGGCCGATGTCGACCGGTTCATCCGCACCCGACACCGCACGTGCGTGATGCCCTGCTGCTCCCATCCCTCACGATCCTGCGACATCGACCACGCCACCGCCTGGCCCGAAGGCAAGTCGACCGGTACCAACCTCGGGCCGTTGGATCGAAAGCATCATCGGTATAAGCACGCGACCAAGGCGAAGGTGACCATCGCGGACGATGGCACGACGACGCTGGAGACGCGGTGGGGGCTGACCTACACGACTAAGCCCGAACCTGTTGAAGAACCCCCGTTCTAGGGAGCTCTCCAAGCTTTCGAGCACCAGGTGTCGGCAAGCGAGGGTCACGGGCCTGGCGGCGCCGCTGCCGCGGCCACGACGGCTAGACCACGGGTGGACAGACTACGGGGCCGTCGCGGCCTTGCCCCTTGGCACCGTGGGCGCGTCAAGTGGGGGTCCAGTCCGCTGGTTGCGTTCGTTGGCTCGCTTGCGTTGAGTGGGGGTCCTGCTTCCCGATGGGCATGCGGTGGTCCTTAGCCCCTGCTCCCTCCACCATCCTCCGCACTGCCAACCTACGGCGGTACACCGATGGCTGTCACCATGGGCACCAACGCCCCACCCACTCCACTCGTCGCGACTCCTCAGGCCACTCCGGCGACGTCATTGCCTGCCACGTAGCCGAAAGTCATCGCGGGGCCGATGGTCGAGCCGGCGCCGGCGTAGCTCCGGCCCATCACGGCGGCGCTGGCGTTGCCGGCGGCCCACAGGCCGGGGATGACGGAGCCGTCGGGGCGCAGGACGCGGGCACGGGCGTCGGTGACCAGGCCGCCCTTGGTGCCCAGGTCGCCGGGGACGATCTTGAAGGCGTAGAAGGGGGCCTCCCACAGGGGAGCGAGGCAGGAGTTGGGGATCACGGCGGGGTCGGTGTAGTAGTGGTCGTAAGCGCTGCGGCCACGGCCGAAGTCCGAATCCACGCCGCTGAAGGCGAAGCCGTTGAAGCGGTTGACGGTGGTGCGGAGGGCGGCAGCCGGGACGTTGATCTTCGCGGCGAGGTCCTCGATGGACCAGGCGTTGAAGACCTGGCCGGACTGGTACCACGCGTCGGGAAGGCCGAGGGCGGGCAGGACATCGCGGAACAGGTAGCGGTTGCGGTAGTTCTGGTCGGTGATCAACCACGCGGGAATGTCGGGCGCGGAGGGGTTCTTGTCGTACATGACATGCACGACATCGCTGTACAGGGCGGCCTCGTTGACGAAACGCTGACCGGCCTGGTTGATCAGGATGCTGCCGGGCAGGGTGCGCTCGGCCAGGCAGAAGTAGGGCTCGTCGGGCAGCGGAATGGCTGGGCCCCACCAAGAATCGTCCATGAGACCCAGGTCGGCGCCGGCGCGGATGCCGGCCTGGATGCCGTCGCCGGTGTTCTCCTTGGCTCCGACGGACCAATAGGTGGTGATGGGTTGACGCTGGTACCGCACCCGCATCTCGGCGTTGTGCTCGAAGCCGCCGGAACCGATGATCACGCCGCGGCGGGCCCGGACCAGGCCGGGAACGCCGTTGCTGGACACGACAACGCCGGTGACACGGTCGCCTTCGATGTTCAGGTCGACGAGCGGGGTGTTGAGCCAGACGGGAACGTTGGCGGCGAGCAACCCGGCGCGAAGCCCGGCGGCGAGGGCCTGGCCCATGGTCAAGGGCTTCTGGCCGGCGGCCGCGGCGGCGGTGCCACGGGCGAGGCAGCCGGCGGACACCGCAAGGCCCTTTCCGTTGACAGCGGCCAGGTTGAGCCACTTGTACTCGGAACTGAAGACGACCAGCCCGGCCGGCACGGCAAGGTACGACGGATTGAGATGCGCGAGCTCGGCGCCGAGCAGGTTGCCGTCGAACATGTCGGGCTCGATGGACCGGCCGTTGGGCATGCCGCCGGGCAGCTCGGGATAGTAATCGCTGTAGCCGTCCATGAACCGGAACCGCAGCGGACTGTTGGCCAACACGAACGAGATCATCGCGGGGCCGTTGTCCAGAAACGCCTTCTGCCGCGCCGGCGACGAGCCGTTGCCGACAACGGCGGCCAGGTACTGTGCCCCCTTGGCGTACGTGTCGGGCACGCCGGCGGCCAACACCACCGGATTGTTGGGGATCCAGATCCCGGCCCCGGACCGGGCGGCCGACCCGCCGAAGGTCGGGGCCTTCTCCACGACGACGCAACTGAGCCCGCGCTTGGCGGCGGTCAGCGCGGCGGTCATGCCGGAGGCGCCGGAGCCGACGATGACCACGTCGTACTCGCCGAGCACGGGCACACTGCTTGCCCCGGCGGGAAAGTTGCTCAACAGGGTGGTTGCGACAGCAAGACCCGAGCCACGCAGTACCTGGCGGCGGGACAGGGAATCGGGCATGGCGGGGCCTCCATCGTCGTTGACGGGCCCAGCCATGATCCCGAAAATCCCGCCCCTGGCGACCCGCCGAACGGCGGACTTCCCGATTGTCCCTGGCGGACAACGGTTACGTGTAGTGCTCCGCCTCATCGCCCTCGAGCACGTAGCTCTGCGCCCCGTCGACACCGACCGGCACGTCGCCGGCCAGGGTCACGCGGTGCAGCAGCCGCGGCAGGTCCCCGTAGTCGTCCGGGGCGTAGTGCTGCGTGCTGCGGTTGTCGAAGAAGATCACGTCACCGGGCGACCAACGCCAGCGGGCGACGTTCTCCGGCCGCGTCACGTAAGACTGGAGCAGGCGCAGGATGTCGTGCGACTCGGAGGCGTTGAGCCCGACGATGCGCTGCGCGAAGCCGCCGATGAACAGGCCCCGCTCGCCCGACTCGGGATGCACCCGCACCACCGGATGGGCGGTGCGGTACTTGCGTGACGTGAACACCTTGCGGCGTTCGGCCGCCACGGAGTTGACCGGCGGATCGGCGTAGTCGTAGTCGTTGGTGTGCACGGCCCACAACTTGTCGGCGAACTCCCGCAGCGGAGTCGGCAGATCGTTGTACGCGGCGACCGCGTTGGCCACCAAGGTGTTCCCACCGTACGGCGGTACCACGAGCGCCCGCAGCGTGCTGGCCTTGGGCGGCGTGCGCACGAAGGTGACATCGGTGTGCCAGCGGTTGGCCCGCACGCCCTCCTCCCCGTTCACGGCCAGCACGTGCGGCTGCCCGTCCACGGACGGCACGGTCGGATGCGCGCCGGTCAGCTCGCCGAACAGCGAGGCGAACCGGGTCTGGCCGGCGTCGTCGAGGTGCTGCTCACGGAAGAACAACACCTTGTGCTCGACCAGGGCGGCGTTGATCTCGGTGACGATGGCCGGCTCGATGCCGGCGGCGAGGTCGACGCCGACGATCTCGGCCCCGATCCGGCCGCCGACCCGGCGCACCTCGAATCCCGTTGTCGCGGTCATGACTTTTCCCTTCGCCAGGACGTGAACCGTCGTTCCAGTGCGACCAGGAGCTGGTTGAACACCACCCCGATGACCGAGATGGTCACGATGCCCGCGTACATCTGCGGGATCGCGAAGTTGAACTGCGCGGCGTTGACCAGGTAGCCGAGGCCGGCCTTGGCCCCGACCATCTCGGCCGCCACCAGCACGAGAATGGACACCGCGCCGGCCAGCCGGATGCCGGTGAACACGGTCGGCGCGGCCGCCGGCAGGATCACCTTCTGGAACAGCCGCAGCGGCGACAAATCCAGCGAGCGGGCCAGTTTCAGCAGGGTCGGGTCGACAGTGCGGACAGCGCTGATGGTGTTCAGCAGGATCGGCCACACGCAGGCGTACAGCACGATCGACACTTTCGACGTCTCGCCGATGCCCAGCAGCAGCACGAAAACCGGCAGCAGGGCCAGCGCGGCGGTGTTGCGGAACACCTCGAGCAGCGGCCCGAGCAGCTCGGCCACCGGGCGGTACCAGCCGATGAGCAGCCCGAGCGGCACGGCCACGGCGACCGCCAAGCCGAATCCGGTCAGCGAACGGCCCAGGCTGGCCACCGTGTTGTCCAGCAGCTGACCGTCGGCCAACAGCTGCCACCACGCCACCATGACCTCGGAGAACGGCGGCAGGAACGTGGAGTCCACCAGCCCGAGTCGTGGGGCGGCCTCCCAGACGGCCAACAGGGCGATGATCGCGGCCGACCGGTAGAGGATCTTACGTAGGAAGCCCAGGCCGAGGGTTGCCCTGCGCGCCAATGGAATAGCAAGCTCGACCGTGCTCATCGCGCCACCTCCAAGCGCTGCGCCCGGGCCACCTCGTCGTGCAGCAGCTCCCAGATCTCGTGCCGGTACCGCCCGAACTCCGTGCTGGAGCGCAGGTCCCGCACCTCACTGCGGTTGCCCAGGTCGATCCGAACGGTCCGCTTGACCCGGCCCGGCCGCGAGGTCAGCACGGCGACCGTCTGTCCCAAGTAGACAGCCTCGTCGATGCCGTGCGTGATGAACACGATCGTCTTGCCGGTACGCTGCCAGATCCGCAACAGCTCGTCCTGCAACGACTCCCGGGTCTGCGCGTCGAGCGCCGCGAACGGCTCGTCCATCAGCAGTACCTCGGGGTCGTAGGCCAGGCTGCGCGCGATCGCCACCCGCTGCCGCATGCCACCGGACAGCTCGTGCGGGTGCCGGTCCTCGAACCCGTTGAGCCCCACCAGGTCCAGGAACTCACGGGCCAGCGCGACCCGTTGCCGCCGCGGCACCCCGGTGGCCTCCAGGCCGAACTCGACGTTGCCCAGCGCGGTCCGCCAGGGCAACAGGGCGTACTGCTGGAACACGACGCCCCGATCAAGGCCGGGGCCGTCGATCGGCTTGCCGTGCAACAGAAGTTGGCCGCTGGTCGGCGTGGTCAGGCCGGCCAGCAAGTCGAGCAGGGTGGACTTGCCGCAGCCGCTCGGCCCGACCAGCACCACGAACTCGCCGGCCGCCACGTCCAGGTCGACGCCGTCCAGCGCGGTGAAGTCGCCGAAGTCCTTGGTCACGCCGCGCAGGCTGATCACGGCCCCACCCCGTTGAACTCGTTGGTGTACAAGGACGATATGTCCACCTTTTTGTTCGCCAGCTCGCCGCGCCCGGCCAGCCAGTCCACCCACATGGACAGCTCGTGCTCGGACACCCGGCCACCCTTCTCGGCCACACCCCACGACTTCCAGAACTTCAGCGCCGACCCGTCCTCGTTGCGCTTGCGCTTGGCCACGATCCGCGTCATCCGGTCCACGACCTGCGCGGTCGGCGTGCTGCGGCTCCACTCGATGGCCTTGCCGACACCGGTGACGAAGGTCCGCACGGTGTCCGGGTTCTGCTTGATGAAGCGGTCGGTGAAGACGTAGGTGCCGGCGGTGAACGGGCCGAGGAGCTCGAAGTCGGTGAACAGCTTGCGGATGCCGCCGGTCTGCAAGGCCTTGTCCCGCAGGATGCCGCCGAGCACGGCGACGTCGATCTGGCTCTGCCGCAACGACTGCTCGGTGTTGACCGGCGGCACCACCAGCGGCTCGGTCTTCTTCGGGTCCACGCCGGCCCGTTGCAGGTAGATGTCCAGCATGGCCTCGCTGTGCGCGCCCAGCGTGTTCATGCCGATCTTCTTGCCGGCCAGGTCGGCGGCCGACCGGATCGGACTGTTCTCCTGGACGTAGAAGCCGTTGTAGGCACGGTCGTCGGAGCCGTAGTAGCCGACCACCGCCTTGATCGGCGCGCCGGCCGCGGCCAGTTTGACCACGGCCCCGTTGAACGCGCCGCCGAAGTCGGTCTGGCCGGTGGCGGCGGACTGGATGTCCTGCGGTCCGCTGATCGTGTTGCCGACCCAGTCCAGCGTGACGTCGCCCAGGTAGCCCAGGTCGGCGGCGAGCTCGGGCAGCGTGACCGCGCCGGCGCTGCCCTGGTAGCGCAGCGTCTTCGTGCCGCTGCCGCTGCCGCTGGCGGTGCCGCAGGCCGTGCTGACCGCGGCCGCGCCGGCCAACGCGAGAAATGCTCTTCGCTTCATCGGGAAATCCGTTCGAAACGGCCGACCGGCCGGGCGAGACCGTAGTGGCCGCGCAATGTGTCGGCACTGTAACCGGTACGGAACAAACCGCGCCTGCGCAGTTCCGGAATGACGTGGTCGACGAATTCCTCCAGCCCGGACGGCAACAGCGGCGGCATCACGTTGAATCCGTCGGCGGCGCCACCCTCGTGCCAGCGCTGAATGTGGTCGGCGATCTGCACGGGCGTGCCGGCGATGACCTGGTGTCCACGGCCGCCGCCGAGCCGGCCGATGAGTTGCCGCAACGTCAACTTGTCCCGCTCGGCCAGGTCTCGGACCAGCTCGAACCGGCTCTTCGCGCCGTTGATGTGCGTGACCGGCGGCAGGGGCGGCAGCGGCGCGTCCAGCGGGTGGTCGTTGAGGTCGACGCCGATCAGCTCGGACAGCTGCCGCACCGCGCGGACCGGCACGATCAGCTCGTCCAGCTCGTCGGACAGCCGCCGCGCCTCGGCCTCGGTCGACCCGAGCACCGGCACGATGCCGGGCAGCACCTTGAGCTCGTCGGGCAGCCGGTCGTTGGCCGCGAGCCGCGACTTCAGGTCCCGGTAGAAGGCCTGCCCCTCCTCGAAGGTCTGCTGCGCGGTGAACACCGCCTCGGCGTGCCGGGCGGCGAACGCCTTGCCGTCCTCCGACGAGCCGGCCTGCACCAGCAGCGGTCGCCCCTGCGGGCTGCGCACCGCGTTCAGCGGGCCTCTGACCTGGTAGAACCGGCCGCGATGGTTGATCTCGTGCACCTTGTCCGGGTCGGCGAACACGCCGCTGGCCGGGTCGACGACCAGCGCGTCGTCGTCCCAGCTGTCCCACAGCGCGGTGACCACGTCCAGGAACTCGTCGGCCCGCTCGTAGCGCTCGGCGTGATCGGCGACGGCGTCCCGGTTGAAGTTCTGCGCGGCCCGGTCGCCGGCCGAGGTGACGATGTTCCAGCCGGCGCGGCCGCCGCTGATGTGGTCGAGCGAGGAGAACAGCCGGGCCAGGTTGTACGGCTCGGTGTAGCTGGTCGAGGCGGTGGCGATGAGGCCGACGTGCGTGGTCGCCGCGGCCATCGCGGTGAGCAGCGTGATCGGCTCGAACTTGCCGGCGGCGGTGTGCTGGACGTCGCCCCAGATCTGCACACCGTCGGCCAGGAACACGGAGTCGAATGCGCCCCTTTCGGCGATTGTGGCCAGGTTCTGGAAATGTCGCACGTCATTGACGAGCGAGGGGTCGGTTCTCGGGTGCCGCCACGCGGCTTCGTGATGTCCTACGCCCATCAGGAATGCGTTGAGGTGCAACATGGCTGCAATGATGTGAACCGCGCGTCGGCACGGTCAACATTGCGTCGGCTGAAAATATGTCAACCCACTGTGTGGGACAGCGGATCGGTGTAGAGCACGCCCAGGGCGACCGCGCCGCCGGCCACGGCCAGCACCGTGTCGGCGGCGAAGCTGCTGGGCAGCACGGTGTGTTCCGGCGCCGCGCACAGCCGGGACCGGGCGGCGATCTCCTCGCGCAGCGCCGCCAGGCACTCCGGGAAAGTGATCACGCCGAGCTCGGTGACGACCAGCACCTCCGGGTTGACGACGTCGTACAGCAGCGCGGCGGCCCGGCCGACCAGCCGGGCGCGTTCCACGAACGGCGTTGAATCCTGTTGTCCGGCAAGGAGTTCCGGCATGGTCACGCCGGCGACACGACGGGCCCAGGCATCGTCGGACACCGTGGCCTCGAAGCAGCCGCGGTGCCCGAGCAGGCACTGCACGTCCGAGTCGCCGAGCGGCAGATGGGCGACGTCACCGGCGGCCGATCGGGGGCCGCGGTGGGTCGCGCCACCGGTGACGATCGCCGCGTCGACGACGTTGCCCACGAACAGATGCAGCGCCGACTCGCGGGACCGGATCTCCCCGAACAGCTGCTCCGCCTGGACCAGCGCGCGGGCGTGGCTGTCCGTGTGCACGGGCAGTCCAGTGGCACCGGCAAGGATTTCTCGCACCGGAACGTTGCGCCAGCCCAACGATGTGTGCTCGACGATCACGCCGTTGTCGGTGTCGACCCAGCCGCCGGCCGCCACGCCGATCGCCAACGGTGTCCGGCCGGCGAGAAACCCGGGCAGGACATCGGTGATCGCCCGCAGCACGGCGTGCTGGTCCGGGTCGACGTGCGGGATCTGTTGCTGAACAAGGACATTGCCGCGTAGGTCGAGCAGCGACAGCGTGACGTGGGCGTGCGCGATGTGCACGCCGCAGACCGTGTGCCGGCCGGTGTCGATGTCCACCGGCACGTGCGGGCGGCCCATTCCGTTGCGGGACACCGGCTCGTCGGTCTCGGTGAGCAGGCCGCGGTCGGCCAGGCTGCCGCAGTGCCGGGACACGCCGGCCGGGCTCAGGCCGGTCAGCCGGGCGATCGTGCTGCGCGCGACCGGCCCGTGCCGGAGCACGGCGCGCAGCACGGTGGCGGGGGCACCGGACATGACCCGATCGTCACACCGCAAGGCCCCAATGCCAAGTGCGTACCAAGCCTTGGGAACCCCGTGAGTCCCGCCCACAGTCATACCGAACTGTTGAATCCGTTTCACACATTCGGTGTGACGCTGGGCGGGACTCACGTGGGTCGTCAGGTCAGGGTGCGGACCATGTCCAGGGCCCGGCCGAGGTTGTCCAGCTTGACGCCCAGGGTGTCGCCGGCCGGGTACATCCGGACCAGGTCGACGCCGGCGTCCCGCCACACCTTCAGCCGTTCGCGCACCATCGGCTCGGTGCCGATCAGCGTCGTGGCCAGCACCATGTCGTCCGTGACTCGTTCGGTGGCGCCGTCGCGATCGCCGGCCTGCCAACGTTCCCGCACCTCGGCGGCGACCTCGGCCCAGCCCTGCCGGCTGTAGGCGTCGTTGTAGAAGTTGACGCTGGCCGAACCCATGCCGCCGAGGCTGAACGCCAGCTCCTTCTTGCGGCCGGCGACCATGGCCCGCAAGGCATCCTCGTCCGGCGCGAACGACACCTCGGCGCCTTGGCAGACGTCGAGATCGCGGCGGGTGCGGCCGGAGCGGGCCAGGCCGGCGTCGAGGTGGGTGAAGTAGGCGGCCGAGCCCTCGGGCACGAAGCTGGTGCCGAGCCAGCCGTCGGCGATCTCGCCGGTCAGCTCCAGCATCTTCGGCGACAGCGTGGCCAGATAGATGAGGATGTCCGGGTTCGGGGCTATGGACAGCCGCATCGGCCGGATACCCTCGCCCGGCAGCGGAATGGTGAAGTGCTTGCCGCTGAGGGAGATCTTCTCGCCGGCGAACACCTCGCGGATGACCTGCACGGTCTCGCGCATCCGGCTGAGCGGCCGGTCGAACGGCACGCCGTGCAGCCCTTGCACCACCTGCGGTCCGGAAGCACCCAGCCCCAACGCGAACCGGCCGTCCGACAGTTGGGCCAGCGTGAGCGCGGCCTGCGCGATGGCCACGGGCGTACGCGTGCCGAGCTGGATAATGCCCGAGCCGAGCCGAATCCGGTCCGTACGGGCGGCGAGATAGCCCAGCACCGATGGCGCGTCCGAGCCCCACGCCTCGGCCACCCAGCAGGTGTCGAGGCCGAGCTTTTCCGCTTCCAGCACGAAATCCAGCGTGGTCGCCCAGTCGGTGGACGCCTCGATCGTCGTCGCGGTCCGCATCAGGAGTTCTCCACCCGCTGCTTGATCTGGGCCAGCGTGCCGGTGATGGCGTTCTCGAACTCGCGCAGCCGGACGAAGACGATCTTCTGTTCCTTGTCCGGCATCCGGTCGATCGCGTGCGACAGACCGGAGCGCGCCGGGCCCATCTGCATCCATTGGGTCAGCTCGGTGCCGCCGTCGCGCGGCGTCAGCGTGAACCGCCACAGCGCCGTCGGGTTGTCCGGGTCCTGCACCGCCCAGCCGAACACGCGCGGCGGCTCGAACTCGACGATCTGCGAGGTGGTGGCCCACTCCCCCAGCGCATCGTGCTTGCTGGCGCCGACGAACCGCGCGCCCAGCGCCGGCCCGGCCGCGCCGTCACACCACGTGACCGACTGGAGCTCGGGACTCATCTCCGGCATCAGCGAGACGTCGGCGACCACCGCCCACACCCGCTCCGGCGGACCGTCGATCCAGGTCCGCACCTGCACCGTCGGCTTGTCGGCGTACCGCGCTCCGGTCCACTCCATGAGTGGATGGTCTCTTAGATAGACTCAGCATTTCAACGGGCGTTTTGCGCGGCGAATCGCTGGACGACGTCCGGGCGCTTGGCCAGCTTCTCCGGGTAGCCGGGACCCATCCGGTGCCGCACCTCGTCGGCCGCCAGCGGCTCCTTGCAGTGCGCGCACACCACCTCGGCCTGGGTGTCGTGGCCGCACTTGTCGTGATGCAGCGTGATCGGCGGGCCGGCTTCCTCGGCCAGCCAGCGGTCGCCCCAGGCCATCATCGCGGCGAGCACCGGCCAGAAGTCGCGCCCCTTCTCCGTCAGCACGTAGTCGTGCCGGACCGGTTCGGACTGGTAGGGCACCTTCTCCATCAGGCCCTCGTCGACCAGCCGCCGGAGCCGGTCGACGAGGGTGTTGCGGGCGATGCCCAGTGCCTGCTGGAACTCGTCGAAGCGGCGGATGCCGTAGAACGACTCGCGCAGGACCAGCGGCGTCCACCAGTCGCCGAGCAGGTCCATGGTGCGGGCGACCGAGCACGGCCAGTGCGCGAACGAGGTCCGTCTCATGGGCTCATGCTAGTCGGTCCAGCAATGAGACCCAGCAGCTAAGCGAGGGTCTTGCAGACGTCTTCGCTGGTGCCTTGGCGGACCGTGTACTCACGCGACTTGTCCGCGTGCACCACGAGCACGAAGTGCCCGTGCGTGACGTAGTCGCCGGCTTGGCCGGTGCCCGGGAAGATCGGGGCGACGCTGTTGCCCCACAGATCGAACTCGCGGCTGCCGTCCGGTTGGTGCAGCACGCGGATGAAGCCGGTGACGTCGCGGTCGATCGTCCTGCCGGTCGCCACGTTGCCGAATCTGATGCCGAGCGGCCCCGTGAACTCCTCGATTCTCGTCGCGCCGCTCTGGTAGGAGCGGGTGAACTCGTTGTCGTACAGGATGTCTCCCTTCAGCCCGAACGGGCAGAGGGCACCCGCCGCGAATTCGAACGGGTCGGTGTGCGTCCGCTGCCAGCCGTCGGCGTCGGCGGCCCTCGCCGTCGACGCCGACACCGCCAGCAGGGCCCCCGCCGCCGCAGCGGCAACGCACGTGGTCAGCTTTCGCATGGTTCTCCCCTGCTTCCCTTGCCGGAGAACCCATCGTGAGCTAACGGTCCACGCCGCCGCGACCATTAGGCCGTGGCCTAATGGTCAGCTGTGGTCGATCAGCAGCCGGCTGCCCAGCGTCGTCCGTTCGTACAGGACGGAGCGTCCGTCGCGGCGCGAGCGCACCAGGTTGCTGCGTTTGAGCACCGCCAGGTGTTCGCTCACCGTGGCCGCCGTGACGCCCAGCGTTTGCGCCAGTTGCGTCGTCGAGCGGGGAAGTTCCAGCAGTACCAGCAATGTCGCCCGGCTTCGGCCCACCAGTCCGGCCAGCGGCGTCACCGTTTCCCGTGGCGGCCCGTCGCTCCACACCGTGCCCACCCCTCGGACCGGAAACGCGATGGCCGGTTGGTAGTCGTCCGTGTCGAAGACCGCGATCCTTGGCCAGATGAACACACTCGGGATCAGCAGCACCCCCGCCCCCGCTGTTCTCACGCTCGCACTGTGCGCCGCCAGATGCAGCTTCAGCCGATCGTCCGCGTACTCCACCTGCGGGTGCAGCTCTTGGAACAGCCGGTCCAGGCCCCCTTGGTCAGCGCCGCCGACCGGTGCGCCAGATCCGCGTCGTACAGCGCTTTGATCCTCGGCCACGCCGGCTCGATCGCCTTGTGCCAGTACGTCGTCAGCACTTCCGCCAGTTCCGCCAGATGTCGCGGCGGGTTGTCGTACAGCGGCCGCAGCCGGCTCGGCAGATCCTCCGGCCAGCACAGATCCAGTTCCCGCCGAACCTCTTCCGCGCTCGTCTCCCTGACCCGCTCCACCTCGTCCTCGAACGCGCCGTCCGTTTCTCGCGGCGGCGGCACCAGGAATCCCGGGTAGTAGTTGCCTTTCGCCGTCAGGGCATTCAGCAGGCTCAGATCCTCCCCCGCCAGCCCCGCCTTCGCCGCCTTGATCCAGGGTCCGTGCAGCGCCGCCCTTTTCGGCCCGCCAGCACCCCGAGGCTGAACGTCACCTCTTCCAGCGCCGACCGTCCGAACCGCACCCGCGCCAGGTCCTTCGCCCCCACCACCAGCTCGATCACCCGCGCACCCCCGAGCTAGATCAACAGCGCTGAGCAGGCCCCCGTTTCCAGCCTAGCCCCCGAAGCCCGAACGCCGCTCCGGAGCGATCTTCGTCCCCCTCGCCGACCCGGCCTTCCCATGTTGATCTGGTTGGATTGATTCGGGGGCTGCCCGTCACGGCAGTGCGAGGTGGTCCAGCCGGGTGCCCGCCCCGCGCGCTCGACACCACGGTGCCTGCCATCGCCGTTCGCGCTCGACATTGCGCGGACTGAGGACGCACCGTGTCTGCGTTTTGGTGCCCGCGCCGCGCGCCCGGCAGCCCGCCGGTACCCATCCTCCTTCAGCTTCAGGACGCAAGACGCACGGGGACCTTGCGGGCCCGCAACTCCCGGTCGGGTACGCCGAGGACGTTGGGCTACGGTCACCGTTCGATCGGTGTATTCGTGTGCGCGGCAATCATGTCCATCACCGACTGGTACATCTCTTGCCCATCCCGCTGCCGGACGTCCTTCAGGTAGTCATCCGCGCCGGACACATCACCGGCGGACAGGAACGCCATGGCGAAGTGGAAATGCACCAACGCTCGGTCCGCTCGCTGTTGCTGCTCGGCCCGGCCGGCGGCCGTCACGGTCGCCCGCCGGCCGGCGTATCCACCGGAGGCGGGAACCGTCCGTCCCGAACGAGTGCGCGCGGGCTCTGCGAGGCCGAAGTCGGGACATTCAGATGGAGCAGGCGCTCCAGCCAAGACGGCGGCTGGTGCGGATCGAGGCGCTGCCCCACGTCGCGAAACGACTCGCGCGCCGTCAGGAACGCGGCACACCGGACACAGCGCGGGCCGGACGGGGTTTCCATTGGCGCGAGCGTGATCACGTCGCCGCACACGGCCTCCGGCTCGGGCCGGTTGTCGTGGAACTCCTCATCGGTGACCGCATGATCGACCCTGTCCATACTCGTGAGCCACGTCATGAAGATCCGGTCGGGCCGGGATGTCATGGGGATCTCCTCCGTCGTAAACAGCGCCAGCTCCGGCCACCACCGTGAGCATCGGGGCTGGACCACTCGCACAGCATTGCATGCATCTTCAACGCATAGCACGCATAGATGGCGCATAACCACTCGAATGGGCGCACGTCGTCACGCGCCGAAGCCGCACTGGCCACTCCGGTGCCCTGATCGCTTGGTTGACGATGCGCCATCTATGCGCGAACCATGCATGTGAGCCGCATCGACAAAGGAGACACCGTGAAGATCACGTTCCTCGGCACCACGTCCAGCAAGGGCCAGTGCCCCACCCTGTACGCCACCGACCGTGGCACCTACATCGTCCAGGGCAAGATCGTCACCGACCCTGAGGCGATGACCACCATCCGCGAGACCTACGCCGGACTCGCCGACGACGAAACCGTCGTGGAGATCCCCGCCGACCTGCTCCAGTTCGCACCGAAAGGCACCGAGTGACGAACCTGATCACCGGCGCGGAGTTCGAGCGTCTGTTCGCCACGTTCCAGCACACGGCGTGGCGGTGGGAGGCCCAGGCCAGCTACCACGAGCCGTACGAGCTAGAACCGCTGGAGATGTGGCGACGCGGCAAACCAGACGATCTTGCGTGGATGGCGGACTGGCTGGACGACATCCGCGCCGCGACCGCCGACGGCCGCCTGTTCCAGCGGGTCCGGCTCTACCCGGAACCGCCGACGGAATACCTGCGCTGGCAGGAGAACGTCACACCGGCCAACGTCGAGGCCGGCGAGGACATCCGGATCGTCACCGCGGACCAGGCCGCGGCGCTGGGGCTGCCGGACCATGACTTCTGGCTGTTCGACAACACCCAGCTCGTCCAGATGCATTTCGACGCGTCCGGGTTCGTCGGCGGCGAGATGATCACCGATCCGGGTACGGTTGCCCAGCACCAGGCCTGGCGGGACATCGCGTGGACGCACGCGGTGCCGTACTGGCAGTACCGCGAGATGCATCCAGCCCGAGGAGCACGTGAGCAGCAGCGACCTGGACAAGAAGCGGGCGCGGTTCGGCGAACGCCTCCGCCAGCTCCGTGAGCACGCCGGTTTCCTCACCGGGACGGCGTTCGCCGCGCATCTGGCGTGGCCGCAGTGGCGCGTGTCGCGCCTCGAGACCGGCGCTCAACCAGCCACCGACTCGGACCTGACTGCGTGGCTCGGCGCGGTCAACGCACCCGAGCCGATGGCGGCGGAACTGCGGGGCGAGTTGCTGGAGTTGCGGTTGGCTGCTGCCAGCTGGAAGCGGCAGTTGCGCGCCGGGAACAAACCGCGGCAGGACCACGCGGCATCGATCGAAGCAGCAGCGGCACACATCCGGGCGTTCGAACTCATGGTGGTGCCGGGCTTGGTACAGACGGCCGAGTACGCGGCGCACGTGTTCGCGACGAACGCCGCGTTCTTCGACTCGCCGCCCGACGTGGACGAGTCGGTCCAGGCCCGGATGGAACGCCAGCGGATCCTGTACGACCGATCGAAGGCGATCGAGTTGGTGATGACTGAGGCGGCGTTGCTGTACCCGGTCTGCCCGCCGGAGGTGATGGCCGCCCAGGTGGACCGACTGTTGGCGGTACTCGGGTTGCCGTCGGTGACGCTGGGGATCATCCCGCTCGGCACCAGGCTGCCGGTGGTGCCGACGAACGCGTTCTGGATCATCGACGGCCAGGTGCTGGTTGAGGTCGTCGACACGGAGCTCACGCGCACCGAGCCGGACGACGTCGCGCTCTACGTGAAGATGGCCGACGCGATGCGCTCGGTCGCAGTGACCGGCGACGCGGCTCGGCGGATCTTGACCAGGCTGACGGAACGTCGCCAGGCCGACCGCAACTGAGTGGCCTGTCCCAGCCACGACGACCAGGCACCCGGTGAAGCCGCGAAGATCGCCGGGGGACGAAGACCTAGGGAACCCCATGGACAAGCGGAAGGCGTCAAGCGCGCGGCGCGGGCACAGGACCCAGACACGACGCCCGAGCGGCGCAAGGGGTTCACGTTCCTCTACGTCGACGGCTGACCGATCGGGCAGGAGATGGAGCGCGACGGTCACCAAGCGGGCCATCTATTCATCAGATGTGTAATCTAACGAATATGCGAGTTCTGCTGTCGAGCATTCCTCAGCACGGCCACCTGCTGCCGCTGCTGCCGCTGGCCCGCGCCCTGAAGGCGCAAGGCGACGAAGTGGCGTTCATGACGGGTGAAGGCGTGGCGGGGGTGCTGAAGGAAGAGGGCATCCCGCTGCACGCGGCGGGACCGATGCCGGACGTGCTGGGTGCGGAGACGATCAAGCGCACGGGGGTCAACCCGTTCACGAACCCGACGCCGCAAGGGATCGCGGCGTTCTTCGTGGACGTCCGGATCGAGCTGGGCGCGGAAGCGGCGCTGGCGGCGGGCGCGGCGTTCCGGCCGGACCTGGTGGTCCGCGAACGCTTCGACTACCTGGGCCCACTGGTGGCGGCGGACCGGAACGTGCCGATGGCGACGATGGCGCTCGGCCCGGCGGTCCCGCAGTTCCTGCTCGACGCGCTGGACAACCAGGCGAAAGCGGCCCACGCGGCGCGAAACCTGGCCAACCCCAAGGACACCTGGTTCCTCGACCCCTGCCCACCGTCGCTGCAGGCCGAAGGCTGGCCGCACCCGGAGGGCTGGCGGGCACTGCGCCCGGAGGCGCACCGCGGCGGCGGCACGGAGGTGCCGGCGAACACCTCGTCGCGCCCCCGCGTGCTGGTGACGTTCGGAACGTGGTTCAACCAACCGGAAACACTGACGCCACTGCTCCAAGAGCTGTCCACATTGGACGTCGACATCGTCGCGACGCTGGGCCTGGCCACGGATCCGTCACAGTACGACGTGGACCCGAGCCGGGTGCACTTCGTGGGATTCACGGCGCTGGACGCGCTGCTGAAAGGTGTCGACGTGGTGCTCACGCACGGCGGCGCCGGCACGATGCTGGGCACGCTGTCACGCGGGATCCCGATGGTCGTGGTGCCGGCCGGCGCGGACAACTCCTTCAACGCCGCGCAAATCGCGGCGTCCGGGGCTGGTGTCACGGTGCCGGAGGGGACGCCGGCCAAGGTCGCGGACGCGGTCCGTACAGTGGTGGGCGAGTTCCGCTACCGCGAAGCCGCGGCCTCGCTCGCGAAGGAGATCGCCGCCATGCCCACGCCCGCCGAGGTCGCCGCGGAACTGAGGTCGGCCGCCCGGTGACGACCGGCCGCCGCTACCACTCCCCGCGTCGCGAGCAGGACGCCGCCGAGACCCGGCGGGACATCCTGCGCGCGGCGGCGGAGTTGTTCGCCACCAACGGATACGCCCGCGTCACGGTGGCCGACATCGCCCGCGCGGCCGGCGTCGCGCAGCAGACGGTGTACTCGAGCGCGGGCAGCAAGTCCGACATCCTCGACGAGGTGCTGTCCGAGGCGATCAAGGACTCGGGGGGCGACGCGACGGTGGAGGCGATCCGGCTCGCCGAAGACCTGCCGGCGGCGCTGGGCCTGCTGGCCCGCGGCACGCGACTGGGCAACGAGTCGCAGGCCCAGGCGGTGGACATCATCTTCGCCGCGATGCCGGTGCACGAGAACGCGGCGCAGCTGTGGGCGCTGGCCACCGGGGAATACCGGGAGCGGCTGCTGGACACGGCGAAGGTGCTGCGGGGCAAGGGATTTGTCGAGGACGTCGGGGGCACGGCCGACCTGCTGTGGTTCTACTTCGGCTTTCACGCCTGGCGCTCGCTGGTCAGGGACAACGGCTGGACCTGGGACGACGCCGAAAACTGGCTCGCACGGCAGGCACTGGCCGCCCTAGGCTGACCGTGTGTCGGGGAACGCTCTGGTAGCGGGGTGCTGGATCGATTCAGCACCCCTGCCACTGCCGTACCCGGCGGTCGACCTGCTGGTGTTCGCCGACGGATCACTGTGGCTCGCCGGCCCCGAAGTCAGCGTCCGGTCGGGACCGCTGCCGCCGGGCGGTCTGGTCGGACTGCGTCTCCGGCCTGGAGCTTGCCGGTCGCTCGGGCTGGCCGCCGATGAAGTTCCGTTGGGCGGCATGCCTTTCGGCCAGATCGACCCCGGGTCCGCACAGTCCCGCACGAAGTCGGCGTTCGACTTCCTCAGTCGGTTCTCCCTACGTGACAACGACTTTGCCGTTCAGCGGGCCGTCGACATCCTGCATGACGACCCGGCGGCGCGAATTGATGATCTCGCCGCGGCAGTTGGTCTGTCGGAGCGGCAGCTACGACGGCGGTTCTCGGTCGCCGTTGGCCTGCGTCCCAAGGCATACGGGCGGGTCGTTCGCCTGCACGCCGCGCTGACCCTGGCCGCGGCCAACGCGAAGCCGCCATGGGCGGACATCGCGCAGCAGTGCGGCTTCTACGACCAGCCACACCTGATCGCCGAGTTCCGGGCCGCCACGGGTCAGTCACCGGCCGCGCTGCATGGCCGTTTTCTCCAATCCCGATCGGCCTGAACCGGCCAGACTGCTGAACCATGTTCGTCCGAAGCCACGCCCTCGTCGACGAGGTGCTCACTACCCACGATCTGTTCTCGTCCGACGAGATCCGTTACAGCGCAAGCGAAATACCGCACCGTGACAACCCGGTGCTGCACAGCATGTCGGCCATGGACCCGCCCCGGCACCACGAGCTGCGGCGCATGGTCAGCCGCGCCTTCACGCCAAGAACGGTCGACGCCCTGACCCCGGCCATCGAGGCCCGCGCCGCCGGCCTGCTGGACCGGCTGACGCCGGCGTCGGACTTCATCACCGAGTTCGCCCATCCGCTGCCGCTCGCCACCTTGGCCGCACTGCTCGGTGTGGCCGACGAAGCCGATTTCGTGCGCTGGACCGACGCGATCACCACGTTCTTCGGCCAGCCCGAGGCCCGGCCGGCCTTCGAGCAAGCCGTCACGGAGCTGCGCGAGTACCTGCGCACCGTGCCGGCGACCGACGGCATCGTCGCCGGGCTGCGGGAAAGCGGTCTCACCACCGACGAGATCGTCAACCTCGCGGGGCTGCTGCTGATCAACGGCCACGAGACGACGAAGACACTGCTGGTCAACATGGTGCTGTGCCTGGCCGAGAACCGATCAGCACTGGCCGCGCTGCGCCAGGATCCGGCGCTCGTATCGTCCACGATCGAGGAAGTGCTCAGGCTAATGCCTCCAGCCGGCGGAACCGACCGGTTCAGCACACGCGCCGGCATGCTCGGCGGCGAGACTTTCGAGAAGGGCCAACGGATCGTCGTCTCCATGGCCGCCGCCAACCGCGACCCGGCCGTGTTCCCGGACCCTGATGGGTTCGACACCGCCCGCTCCCCCAACCCGCACCTGTCCTTCGGCCACGGCATCCACTTCTGCCTCGGCGCGCACCTCGCCCGCCGCCAGGTCACCGTCGCGCTGACCGCCATGCTGGCCCGGTTTCCCGGCCCCTGGACCGTGGAAGACCTGGTCACGCGGCGCAGTCCGGTCGGGACGGACGTGCTCGCGCTGCGCCTGGTGTGGTCCGCTGAGCGCGACTCGGCGGTGCCCACCTAGGATCGTCGCCATGGCCAGGTACTTCGACGTGCATCCGGCGAATCCGCAGAAGCGGTCCATCGGCCAGGTGATCGACATTCTGCGCGAGGACGGGCTGATCGCCTACCCGACGGACTCGTGCTTCGCGCTCGGCTGCCAGCTCGGCAACCGCGAGGGCCTCGACCGCATCCGGTCCATCCGCCACCTCGACGACCGGCACCACTTCACGCTGGTCTGCCGCGACTTCGCGCAGCTCGGGCAGCTGGTGATCGTGGACAACGCGGTGTTCCGGGCGATCAAGGCCAGCACGCCGGGCAGCTACACGTTCATCCTGCCGGCGACCAAGGAGGTGCCGCGCCGGCTGATGCACCCGAAGAAGAAGACGGTCGGCGTGCGCATCCCCGAGCACGTGGTCACCCAGACCCTGCTGGCCGAGCTGGGCGAGCCGCTGGTGTCCAGCACGCTGCTGCTGCCCGACCAGGAGGAGCCGCTGACCCAGGGCTGGGAGATCAAGGAGCTGCTCGACCACACCGTGGACGCGGTGATCGACTCCGGCGACTGCGGCACCGAGCCCACCACCGTGATCGACTTCTCGGACGGCACGCCGGAGATCGTCCGCTACGGCGCCGGCGACCCGACCCGGTTCGAGTAGACCCGGCGCAGACCGGCCCGCACCGCCACGATTCCCGGCCGCTGGCGGGTGCCCTCCCGTGCGCACGTGTAGATCCGGCGGTGGCCCAGCTCGTCCCCCGGCGGCGGGCCGTCGGCCCAGACCAGGTCGGGCAGGATCGCCACGGCGTTGCCGGTCTCGACCAGGCGGATGTGCGTGACGATGTCCGTGGAGTCGAAGGCCACGTCCGGCTCGAAACCGGCCGAGCGGCACAGCGCCCGGGCCCAGCGGCCGCTCTCGGTGTCGGCCGGTTCGAGGATCCAGCGCTGGTCGGCCAGCTGGGCCAGGCCGCGGCCGGTCAACGACGGCGGCACGGCCAGACGCATGGCGTCGGGGCCGAGGTCCAGGCGATCGAACCCGGGCAGCCGAGGCAGCGGGTAGCCGGGGTACTCCTCGGCCAGCACCAGGTCGCAGCCGCCGGCGGTCAGCAGCGACAGCGCCCGGTCGGGCTCCAGCTGGACGGCATCAAGTCTCAGTTTCGGTGCGTCCCGCGCAAGCAACTCCAACAGTGGTGGCATCAGCGAGAGCATCGCGGTCTGGAACGCGGCCAGTCGAACGACGCCGGTCGGGGCGGTCAAGGACGCCTCGATCTCGGCCTCGGCCTGCTCCAGCCGGTCGAGCACGGCCTCGGCGTGGCCGACCAGGATCAGCGCCTGCGGGGTGAGCCGCACGCCGCGGCCGACCCGTTCCAGCAACGGCGCACCGGCCTCCTTCTCCAGCAGCGCGAGCTGCTGCGACACCGCTGAGCTGCTGTAACCGAGCGCGGCCGCGACAGCGGCGAGGGTGCCGCGGGTGTGCAGCTCCTTGAGCAGACGCAGCCGGTGCAAGTCGAGCATGCCACCAATGGTAAGAGAATATGGACTGTCATCGCCAAAAATGTGCTCTTTTCCTTCACGGTCACGGCCCGCAGACTGGTCCTATGACCGTCTACCGACGACCGGAAGCCCGCCGGTGGCGCTGCCCGGCGCCGACGACGAGCCCGTGGGCCTTCCACCAGGGCCTGCCGGGCTACGCGCCGACGCCGCTGATCGACGTGCCGAAGCTGGCGGCCGAGCTGGGCGTGGCCCAGGTGCTGGTGAAGGACGAGTCCGCGCGGCTGGGGCTGCCGGCGTTCAAGGTGCTGGGTGCGGCCTGGGGCATCCGGCACGCCTTGGTCGGGCCCGACGGGCCTGACACCCTCGACGGGCTGCGCGCGTACGTCGCCGGCCGCACGATCCGGCTGACCACCGCGACCGACGGCAACCACGGCCGGGCGGTGGCGCATTTCGCCCGCCTGCTGGGGATTTCCGCCATGGTGTTCGTGCCGGCGGCCGTCGGGCAGCCCGCCGTGGACGCGATCACGGGCGAGGGCGCTGAAGTCGTGCGCGTCGAGGCTTCGTACGACGAGGCCTGTCGCATTGCCGCGGCGGCCGACGGAATTCTGGTGCAGGACACGGCATGGGACGGCTACGAGGACATCCCGGCGGCCATCGTCGACGGGTATTCCACGCTGTTCCGGGAGATCGACGTCTCGCCCGCGCTGGTCGCGGTGCCGATGGGCGTCGGATCCCTGGCCCAGGCGGCGGTTCGGCACTATCGCAGCACTCCCGGCGACGTGTCGCTGCTCGGCGTCGAGCCGACCAGGGCGGCCTGCGTACTGTCCAGTTTGGACGCCGGCGAGCTGGTGTCGATCGACACCTCGGCCACCGTGATGGCCGGACTGAACTGCGGAACTCCATCCAGCACAGCATTTCCCGACCTGCTCGCCGGTCTCGACGCCGCCGTCGCGGTGACCGACGAGGACACCGAGCAGGCGGTTGCCGACCTGGCTACTCTCGGCGTGAACGCCGGCCCGTGCGGCGCGGCCACGTTGGCCGGTGTCCGCGCCGTCCGACCCGTCCTGGACATCCCGTCCGACGGCATCATCGTCTTGATCAGCACGGAAGGACGCCACGCGTGACCGTCGACGAGTTGCTGAAGCGGTTGGTGGACATCGACTCCGTCAACCCGTCGCTGGTGCCGGGCGCGGCCGGCGAGCGGGAGATCGCCGACTTCGTCGCCGCATGGGCCCTCGACGCGGGCTTGGACGTCGAGATATTGGAGGGCACTCCCGGCCGGCCGAGCGTGATCGTCCGGACGACGCGTGGCGGCCCCGGCAAGCGGCTGATGTTATGCGGCCACCTGGACACCGTTGGCTTCGGCGACTCCAAAGAGTCCTATGTAGACGGCGATCGCCTCTACGGCCGCGGCGCGTACGACATGAAGGCCGGGCTGGCCGCCGCCTTGGTCGCCTGTCGTGACGCCAATGTGGACACGTTGGCCGGCGAGGTCGTCGTCGCCTGCGTGGCCGACGAGGAGTACGCCAGCCTCGGCGTACAGGAGGTACTCACCGCGCTCAGCGCCGACGCTGCGATCGTGTGCGAGCCGACGGAGTCGACTGTTGCCGTGGCGCACAAGGGTTTCGTCTGGACGGAGATCGAGGTCGTCGGCCAGGCCGCGCACGGTTCCCGACCGCACCTCGGCGTGGACGCGATCATGCGCACCGGCCCCGTGCTGGTCGCCCTCGACCGGCTCAACGACGCGCTGCGTGGCCGTCAGCATCCCCGGCTCGGCCCCGGCACCCTGCACGCTTCGCTGATCACCGGCGGCCGTGAGGAATCCACCGTGCCCGACCGCTGCGTGCTCACCATCGAGCGGCGGACCCTGCCCGGCGAGTCCGTGGCCGACGTCGAACGCGGTGTCGCCGAGCTGCTGGCCGCCTGCCAGGCCGAAGACTCTTCCCTGGTGGCGGATTCCCGCACCACCATGTCGCGGGAGCCGTTCGAGACCGCCGACGACAGCGCCATCGTCGCCGTGCTGGCCGAGGTCAGCGGGGCCGAGATCGCCGGCGTCAGCTACTGGGCCGACTCCGCGTTCATCTCGGCCGCCGGCATCCCGACCGTCCTTTTCGGACCGGCCGGCGACGGCGCCCATGCCGCCGTCGAGTGGGTCAGCATCTCGGACACGATCCGCTGCGCCGAGACGCTCACCGCTGCGGCCCTGCGCTTCTGCCGCTGATCTACGCCAACAACCCGGTGAGCGCGGCGGCCGCGATGGCGTCGGCTTCGGCGACGGTCAGCGGGGCATGGCCGGTCAGCAGGCGGAAGATCAACGGGCCGAACAGCAGGTCGATGGCGGTCTCGACGGTCACCGAGGACTTGACCTCGCCGCGAGCCAACGCCCGGTCCCACAGCACGGCGACGGCCTGCCGACGGCCGTCGAGGAAGAACTGGCGGAAGAAGGGGGCCGCCTCGGGGTCGGCGACGGTGGCGGCGAGGAGCTGGGCGAAGACCAGGCCGTGCCGGCCGGCGTAGAAGGCGCTGACTCGTCGGACCTGCTCGGCGAGGTCGTCACGGGCGTTCCCGGTGTCGGGCAACGGCATGGCGTCGGCCATCCGCCGGCCGAAGGCCTCGGCGGCGACGGCGGTGCGGTTGGGCCAGTGCTTGTAGATGGTGGCCTTGGACACGCCGGAACGGGCACTGATGGCGTCGACGGTGGCTGCCGGCAGGCCGCCCTCGTCGAGCAGCGCGATGGTGGCCGCAAGCACGTCGTTGTGCGCGCGGACACTGCGCGGATTCACGGGGCGACCGCCGCGAACTCCTCGTTGGTCAGAGAGATCACGCCGCCGCCCTAAGTGAACTGTACGTTCAGTTTAGATAAGCCCGATCGCACGCGTCAACCGATAGGCTGCACGGCATGACGACGGTGCTCGACGGAATCGTGGACGGCGTGCTCGAGGACCTGGCGGCCCGCCAGCGCGAGGTCCCGCTGGCCGAGCTGAAGGCCAGGGTGGCCGACACGCCGCCCGCGCTCGACCCGCTGCCCGGGTTCCGCGCCGACGGCGTGTCGATCATCGCCGAGGTCAAGCGCCGCAGCCCCAGCAAGGGCGCGCTGGCCGACATCCCGGACCCGGCGAAGCTGGCCGCCGAGTACGCCGCGGGCGGCGCCGCCGCGATCAGCGTGCTGACCGAGCGCCGCCGCTTCGGCGGTTCGCTGGCGGACCTCGACGCCGTTCGGGCCGAGGTGGCGGTTCCGTTGCTGCGCAAGGACTTCATCGTCACGCCGTACCAGCTGTGGGAGGCCCGTGCGCACGGCGCCGACCTCGCGCTCCTGATGGTCGTCTCACTGGAGGGCGGTCTACTGGCCGAGCTGCACGGGCTGGCCCGCGAGCTCGGCCTCACGCCGCTGGTCGAGACCCACACCGAGGCCGAGATCGCCCGTGCCGCCGAGGTCGGCGCCGAGGTCATCGGCGTCAACGCCCGTGACCTGACCACGCTCCAGGTCGACAACTCGGTGTTCGCCAAGCTCTCCCCCTCATCCCCGCCGGCGCCGTCCGCGTCGCCGAGTCCGGCGTCGCCGGCCCCGAGGACGTCGCCGCCTACCGCCGCGACGGCGCCGACGTCGTCCTGGTCGGCGAGGCGCTGGTGAAGTCCGGCGACCCCCGCGACTCGATCACCAAATTCCGCGCGGTCTAAGGCTGACGAGTTCAGCCGATGGGCAGGTCGCGCTGGCCGCTCTCGACGTTCACCCAGACCAGGTCGGTGAAGTCGGACAAGGAGTAGGTGCCGGTGCGGCCCCAACCGCTGTCGCGGACGCCGCCGATGGGGGCCTGGACCTCCTCGTCGATGGTGGGGATGTTGACGTGCACGGCACCGGCCTTGACCTTGGCGGCGAGCTCGAAGCCGCGATAGGTGTTGCCGGTGAGGATGGACGAGGTGAGCCCGTAGAGCGAGCGGTTGATCTGCTCGACGGCCTCCTCGGCGGTGTCGACCGGCTGCACGATGACCACGGGCCCGAAAGTCTCCACTGTGGACACTGCGCAGGAGTCGGGGACGTCGACCAGGATGGTGGGCTCGTAGATCTTGCCGTCGAAAGCGGCTCCGGTAAGCGCTTTCGCGCCGGCGGCGAGGGCCTCGGTGACGCGGGAGTGGACGGACTGCACGGCGGCGTCGGTGATCAAGGGGCCGATCACGGTCGACGGGTCGGCGGGGTTGCCGAGCTTCAAGTCCCGTGTCTTGGCGACGAAACGCTCGAGGAACTGGTCGAAAATGCCGCGCTGTACGTAGATCTTGCGGGCGTTCATGCAGATCTGGCCCTGGTGGAAGAAAGCACTGAAGGTGGCGCAGCGCACGGCGTAGTCGAGGTCGACGTCGTCGAGCACGATCATCGGGTTGTAGCCGCCGAGCTCCATCACGGTCCGCTTCAACGCCCGCCCGGCCCGCTCGGACAGCATGCGGGCGGTCTGCACGCTGCCGATGAAGTTGATGCAGCGCACATCGGGGTTCTCGAAGAACTCGTCGGCGATGGGTGCGGCCTCGCCGGGCGCGTGCGTGACGACATTGACCACGCCAGGCGGAAAACCGGCCGCCTCGCAGATCTCGGCGACGATCAGGCCGGCCGACACCGGGGCCAGTTCGGACGGCTTGACGACCACGGTGTTGCCGGCGGCCAACGGCTGCAACACGGCCCGCCACGACAGGATGTTCGCCCCGTTCCACGGCGTGAAGCTGGCAACAACGCCGAGCGGCCGCCGGACCACGGTCGAATGCGTGCCGGGATGGTCGGAGTGCAGCACCTCGCCGGCCGGCTGGTACACCCATTGCGCGGCCTGCAACAGGGTCTGCTTGACCAGGTTCTGCTGGAAGTTGGCGAAGTAGCTGCCGGAACCGGTCTCACGGGCCAGCAGGTCGGCGATCTCCTCGCGGCGGGCCTCGACGATCTCGGCGGCTCGCAGGAACAACGCGGCCTTGGCCGCCGGCCCAAGCGCGGCCCACGAGTCGAAAGCGGCGGCGGCCGCGTCGACGGCAGCCTTGGCATCGGCCCGGCCACACGCGGCGACCCGGGCGAACAGGGTGCCTGAATACGGCTCGCGCACCTCGAAAGTCGAGGAGTGCTCAGCCCAGATCCCGTTGCGGTAGTGGCGGTATTCGGTCATGCCGACCACGATGGCGGCGCGGCGAACCCACGGTCAACGGATGTTCGACAGTATGCGAACAAAGCATGACGGCCATGCGCCGACGGTCACATCTTGACCAGCAGCCGGTCCCGCGCCGTCTCCAGGTGGCCGATCATCGCCTTGCGGGCCTGCGCGGGCTTGCCGGCGATCATCGCGTCCACGATCTCGCGGTGCTCGGCCAGCGCGGCGACGCCCGAGGTCTGGTTGTACGTCAACCGGAAGAAGTGCAGGTGGCAGTGCGTGCGTTCGAACGCCGCCTCCACCGCCTCGTTGCCGGCGATGTGCAGGATCAACTGGTGCAACCGCTGGTCGTGGGCGGACAGCGCCTTGTAGTCCTCATAGCTGTCGTCGTCCGGCGCGACCGGGCAGCTGGCCATCTCGGCCTGGAGGGCGGCGGCCCAGCGATCGGTCATGACCGACGCCGCCTTGGCCGCGCTCGGCGGCTCGAGCAGCAGCCGCAGGCCGTACATGTCCTCGACCTCGTCCCGGGTCAGCAGCTCGGTGACCCGGTAGCCGCGCAGCGGCAGGCGCACGACCAGCCCCTCGGACTCCAGTCGCGCCAACGCTTCCCGCACTGGCGTGCCCGACACGTCGAGCTCCCGCGCCACCTCGTCGATGTTGACCCGGTCGCCGGGCGCGATGCCGTCGTTCATGATCAGCGTCCGGATCTGCTCGTAGACGCCGTCCGCGAGCACCTGCCGGCCCTTGAGCGCCGACAGGCGCGGACCACCACCATTGGTATTCACCCGCACCACATCCTCCCCGAATAGCGTACCGGATCTGTGGTGGATCATGCACGATCGACGATTACCTCCAACAGTAACGCCTGGCCGGGATCGAGGGTCGGCATCGCCACACCCGCGTCCACGAGCACCGAACCCGGCGCCCGCACCCAGCCGTCGATCGCCGCCGTGACCCATTCCGGGGCCCTGACCTGGCGCATTGACGGCAGGCCGAGCTCGGCTCGGATCCGCAGCCGGTAGTCGCGCGCCCGCGACAGACCGGGCAGCCGGACCCGCCACGATTGTCCCGCAGGCGAGGTGGAAATCCGGGCGAGGCTGAACAATCCATGCTCATTAGAAATGACACCGTGGAAAAAAGTCCGTCGTCGGGCAGCTCGGCCCGCACCACCCGACCCGAATGCAGTAGCGGCCGCAGCTCCTTGTACATCGCCGCCCAGGCCGTCAGCTTGTCGATCTCCGCAGGTGAGCACGCGGTCAGGTCCTGCTCGATGCCGGCGTGGCCGAACAGCGCGGTGGCCAGACGGAACGAGTCGTCGGTGCGCCGTCCGGTCGTATGGCTACGTTCCGGGCCCACGTGCGAGCCGATCAGCTCGGGCGGCAGCAGCTGCCCGGTCCAGCGCTGGATCGACTGCCGCTCAACGGGGTCGTTGCAGTCCGAGGCCCACACCCGGTCGGTACGGGTCAGGATGCCCAGGTCGACCCGGCCGCCGCCGCTGGCGCAGGACTCGATCTCCAGGCCGGGGTGCCGGACCTTGAGCTCGTCGATCAGCCGGTACAGCGCGAGGGTCTGGTTGTGCACGACCGGCCGGCCGGTGTGGTCGACGGCCTCGTGCAGGTCGCGGTTGTGATCCCACTTGATGTAGTCGATGCCGTACTCGGCGACCAGGGCGTCGATCGAGGTCAGCAGGTACGTCCACGCCTCGGGATTGGTCAGGTCGACGACGTACTGGTTGCGTGACGGCGGACCAGGCTCCCCGGCACGCCCAGCACCCACTCCGGGTGCTGCCGGGCGAGGTCGGAGTCGAGGTTGACCATCTCCGGCTCGAACCACAGGCCGAATTGCATGCCGAGGCCTTTGACGTGCTCGACGAACGGCGTAAGCCCCTGCGGCCACACGGTTTTGTCGACCTGCCAGTCGCCGAGCCCGGCGTTGTCGGCACGGCGACCCCGGAACCAGCCGTCGTCCAGCACGACCCGTTCGACGCCGACCTTGGCCGCCGCGTCGGCCAGCGCCAGCAGCCGGTCCAGGTCGTGGTTGAAGTAGACCGCTTCCCACGTGTTGAGAACAAGCGGCCTCGGGGAGCGGGGCCGCTTGCGCTGCAAGGCGTGGAACCGGGCGGCCAGGCCGTCCAGGCCCTCATCGGACCAGGCGAAGTACGAGATCGGGGTTTCGTAGCGTTCACCGCCACCAAGTCGGAGTTCGCCCGCCCGCAGCAGCTCACCGCCGCCCAGCACCGGCGGCGTCTCCGGCAGCTGCTCGACCACGTAGCGCTGATCACCGCTCCACGCCACGTGCAGGGCCCACACTTCGCCGTCTCCGAAGGAGAAGCCGGGCGCACCGACCGTCATCAGGAACGGCGAATCCTGCCCGGGCTTGCCACGCCGCGACTCCCGGACGTGCGCGCCGTGGCCGAGCCGGGTCCGCTGCGGCGACCGCTCGCGGCACCACTTCCCGGTGAAGTCCAGGACCTCGACGGCCTGGCTCGGCAACGGCAGCAGGATGGAGACGCTGGCGACCTCATAGGGCTCTGCATCAATTGCTTCTGGGGCAGCCAGCGTTGCCTGTGCGGACAGCACACCGCTGCTGTCCATGGTGTACGTCAAGGTGATGCGCAGGCCGGTGATCTCGTCGGCCAGCACGAGCTCCAGCCGGTTGTCGGCCAGCGAGTGCTCGACCAGCCGTGGCCGTGGCGTGGTGGCGATGCCGCCGCGGTGGCCTTCCAGCGCCGGCGTGCCGGCCCAGCCCTCGAACTCCGTGGGCCACACCGAACACCGGCGTGGCACGTCCACGGAGTTGTTGAGCACGGCCGGTTCGCCGACGAAGGCCAGCGCCGCCAGACCTGTCTCGTCCAGCTCGCCGAGGTCGCGACCCCAGTGCACGACCACCGGGACGGGCGTCGCGGCCAGGTCGACCACGAATCCCGTGCCCGCCGCGCGAAGCTGAGCGAACCGGCCCATGCACGTCACCCCTTGTCAGTGTGAATCAGTTCTGCTTGTTGAGGATGTCCTTGGCCTTCTGCGTCATCTCGGGGAACACGTCGTCCCCGCGGCTGCCGCTGAAGTAGCCCTCGAACAGCGGCTCCAGCGTCTGCTGGAGGTCGGCGCCGTTGGCGTAGGCCGGCGCGCCGTAGAGCGTGCCGTCCTTGAGCGCCTTGGTGAACACGGACAGGTCGACGCCCTGCTTGGCCACCGCGGCGGCGGCCGAGTCCATCGCCGCCGGGATGGACGGGAAGAACGAACCGGAGGCGCCGGCCGTCGCCTGGCACTCCTCGGAACCCATGTACGAGACCCATTTCCAGGTCAGGTCGGGGTTCTTGGTGCCGGCCCAGATGTTGTTGCCGTTGGAGTTGGACAGATCCGACCGGGTCTTGCCGTCCGGGCCGAGCACGGTCGGTGCAATGCCAACCTTGACGCCGGGCAGCTTGGCGAAGGTCGCCGCCTCCCACGAGCCCGCGGTCTCCATGGCGATCTTGTTGGTGCCCATCAGGTCCACGTCGCTGATGGTGGCGGTGCCGCCGCCAGCGCTGAACGAGTTGATCTTCGGCGCGAAGCCGCGGTCGGTCAGCGACTTGATGTACTTCATGGTCTTCACGAAGTTCGGGTCGTCGTAGTTGAACTTGGTCGGCCACTGCGGCTTGTCGCCCTGCCGCCAGCCGGTGGTGGCCAGGAAGGAGTTCCAGGTGGTCTGGCCGATGAAGTCCTTGGCCGCCAACTGGCCCATGCCGTAGGTGGCGACGTGGTTCTTGTCGAAGCCGGCCTCGTCACCGCGCTTGCCGGCGGCGTCAACGGTCAGGTGGGCCACCATCTTGTCGAAGGTGCCGCCGTTGTCCGGGTTCCAGTTCAGGTTCTCGACGTCCTTGGCCGTGTAGCCGGCCTTCGTGATCGCGTCGGTGTTGTAGAAGATCGCCGCGGCGGCCCAGTCCAGTGGCAGCGCGTACTGCTTGCCGTCGGTGAACTTCCAGGCGCCGGTGCCGACCGAGAACTTCTTCAGGTCGAAGTTGGTCTTGGTGATCAGATCGTCCAGTGGCAGCAGCTGGTGCTGCGAGGCGTAGGCCTGGAAGAACTGCACCGAGTTCTGGAACGCGTCCGGCGCGGTGCCGGCCACGAAGCCGGCGGTCAGCTTGGTGAAGTAGTCGTCGACCGCGTACTGCGAGATCTTCACGGTGACGCCGGGATTGGCCTTCTCGAAGGCGGTCGCGCACGACTGGTAGGCGGCGGCCTGCTTGTCGTCCCAGGTCCACCAGTTGACCGTGCCGGAGGCCGAGCCGGAACCCGAACTGCTGCCGCAGGCCGACAGGGCGACGACGGACGCGGACGCCAGCGCGGCCGCGAGCAGCTTTTTCATCATCAGCTATTCCTCGTTTCGGTGGGACGGCCCGGGTGCAGGAGCTCGGCGAACGCGGACAGGGCGATCGCCAGGTCCTCGGCGCCACCTGCCTCGTGTCCGTTGTGCTCCCACAGCCGGAGCTGCTTGGGTCCCCAGTACTCGTGGTAGGCGCCGAAAACCGCTTGCGCCGGCACGACATCGTCGAGCTGGCCGGCCGAGAACCACGCCGGCGCCTGTGCCCGGCGGGCGAAGGCGATGGCGTCGAAGTAGGCCAGCGTCCGCCACACCCGGTCCACGCTGTTCCGGTGGATGGCCAGATACTTGGTGATCTCCTCGTACGGAAAGGTGCGCACCGTGCGGGTCGACTGCTGGATATCGGCCAGGAACGGGGCCTGAAAGTGACCCGCGGCGATGTCCGGCACCAGCCCGGCGGTGGCCAGCGCGATGCCGGCGCCCTGGCTGTTGCCGATCACCGCGACCCGTTCCGGGTCGACGAAGTCGAAGTGCCGCAAGGTGTCCACGGCCCGCACGGCGTCGGTGTAAACGCGGCGGTAGAAGTACTCGTCGCGGTTCTCGATGCCACGGGTGAGAAAACCCGGGTAGGCCGGGCCGCTGCCGACCGGGTCGGGCGTGTCGCCGCCGGCCCAGTCGCCGCCCTGCCCACGCACGTCCATGAACAGGTGGGCGTAGCCGGCCGACGACCACAGGAGGTCTTCGACCGCCGCGCCACGACCGCTGGAGTAGCCGTGAAATTGCACTACTGCCGGCAGCTTTCCGTTGCGTTGTTTGGGCAGTCGCAGCCAGGCGCGGATCGGGTGGCCGCCGAAACCCGGGTACGTCACGTCGAACACGTCGACCGTGACCAGGTGGGTCTCGACCGGCGTCACCTTGACGTCAAGGGGAAACTGCCGGGCCTGCGCCAAGGTCGAGGTCCAGAAGTCGTCGAAGTCTTCCGGTTCCTTGTAGGCGCTGCGGTATTCCCACACCTCTAGCACGCCAGCCGCCTCTCCTCGCCGACCGCGAGCGTGAACTCCTCGCGCCTGCCGAGGAATGCGACCTTGACCGTCCGCAGTGGATCGCCGCTCAGCCGGCGAATGCTCAGTGCGGCCAGGGATCCGTCCCGCCAGGTGATGTCGGCGGCCACGCCGCCCCGGCAGCGCACGCCGGTCAGCGCGCCGCTGGGCCAGCTGGCTGGCAGTGCCGGCAGCACGCGGATCACGTCGTTGTGGCTCTGTACCAGCATTTCCGCGATGCCGGCCGGGAAGCCGTAGTTGCCGTCGATCTGGAACGGCGGGTGCGAGCTGAACAGATTCGGCAGCAGGCCGCCCCACTGCGAGCCGTCGGTCGGGGCGTTGACATCCCAGTCGAAGCCCAGCGGCCGGGTGGCCTCCAGCAGCAGCGACCGGGCGGTCTCGCCGTCGCCGAGCCGGGCCCGCAGCGCGATCTTCCACGCCCACGACCAGCCCATGGCTCCGTTGCCGCGGCGGTCCATCAAGTTCACCGCCGCCTCGGCCAGCTCCGGCGTCGCCTCGGAATCGATCTGCCCCAACGGATACACCGACACCAGCGGAGACATGTGCCGGTGCTTGGGGTCTTCCTCCGGCACGTCCTCGACCCACTCCTGGATCCAGCCGCCCTCGGCGACGGCTATGGGCCGCAACCGCGGCAGCGCCTTCTCGATCTCGGCCAGCACCGGGTCGTCGAGGCCGGCCAGCCGGGCCGTGTCCAGGCAGCGGGTGAACACGGACCGGATCAACGCGATGTCCATTGTGGACGACCAGGACAGCGACTGCGGGGTGCCGTCGACCAGGAACCAGTTCTCCGGCGAGGTGGACGGGATGGTGTCCAGCCAGCCGTCGCCCTCCACCAGCCAGTCGAGGCAGAATTCGGCGCAGCCCCGCAGCAATGGCCAAGCCCGGTCGCGCAGGAAGTCGATATCGCCGGTGAATTCGTAGTGGTCCCAGGCGTGGTGGACTAGCCACGCGCCGCCCATCTGCCAGATCGCCCACGACGGCGCGCCGTGGCCCATGCCGACCGGCAGCGCCCAGCCCCACATGTCGGTGTTGTGGTGGGTGACCCAGCCGCGCGCGCCGTAGAGGTGTTGCGCGACCTCGGATCCGTTGGCTGCCAGCTTGTCCAGCAGGTCGATGAGCGGCAGGTGGCATTCGGCCAGCCCGGTCACCTCGGCCGGCCAGTAGTTCATCTGGGTGTTGATGTTGACCGTGTAGTTGGACGACCAGGCCGGCCGCAGCTCGTCGTTCCACACGCCCTGGAGGTTGGCCGGTGGGCCGCTGCCCGGGCGGGAGGACGAGGCCAGCAGGTACCGGCCGTATTGGAACATCACGGTCGCGGTGAGCTGTTCGTCCCGTCCGGAGAGTACGTCTTCGGCGGCGATCGGGCCGTTGACCTGACGGCCGATACGCAGCGAGGTGCCGCCCAGCAACGCTCGCAGGTCGGCGTCGTGTTCGCGCAGCAAGGTTTCGGCGCCCTTGGCCAACGCGACGGAGGCCGCTTCAGCGGCGGCGTTCAGGTGCTCGGTGCGGGTCCTCGGCGCGCGGCCGTCCCAGAAGTCCCGAGCCGCGGTCGAAGTGGCGAGCACGAGCAGCGTGCGGGTCGAGCCGGTGACCGTCAGCTTGCTGGCCGTGGTGGACACATGGCCGTCGGTGTCGATCCGGACGACCAGCGCGCCGAACGGGTCATAGTCGTCAAGCGCGCCGACGGCGTAGCGCAGCGGTTCCTTGACTTCCGGCTCGTGCTGCGGAGCACCGTCGACCGGGATCTCCACTCCAAGCTCGAAACCGTTGCTCCGAAAGAGCTTGTGGACCGTGTGCAGCGGGGAGTCGAGCTCCAGCTTGACATCCGTACGCCCGGTGATGCTGACGCAGAGCACGCCGGCCGGGTGGCTGGCCCAGACCGAGCGCTCCACCTCATGGCCGTCGACGGTCAGGAACTCGTGCGCGACACCGTTGTCCAGGTTGAGGGTCCTGGTGTGCAGGCTGCCCTCGCCCAGCGTCAGCCAGAGGTCCGCGAACGGCAGGAACTCCTGGCTGTACGGGCCCTCGAACGACATCAGCAGCAGGTCCGCGGTCCGGTAGTCGCCGGCCCGGATGGCGCGGCGCACCTCGTCGAGCCGCGCCGGACCAGCGCCGGTGGCCAGCACGTCGGCCAGACTGTCGGCCGGACCGTGCGGCGTGCCGGACCACACCGTGGAATCGTTGATCTGCAAGCGGGTTCGTCCCGGGCCACCGAACACCATGGCGCCGAGCCGGCCGTTGCCCACCGGCGCCGCCTCGATCCACTCCCCGCCGGGCGCGGCCAGGACAGCACCAAATCGTCGTGTCTCATCACTTGATCCCGGTGAAGCCGATGGAGTTGACGATGCGCCGGCCGAACACCACGAACAGCAGCAGCATCGGCAGCGCGGCGATCAACGTGGCCGCCATCAGGCCGGCCCAGTCGACGGCCGTGTTGGGCGAGGCCTGCTTGAACACCGCCAGCGCCAGGGTCAGCGGCCGCACGCTCTCGTCGCTGGTCACCATCAGCGGCCAGAAATAGTCGTTCCAGGTGTTGATGAACGTCAGCAGGCACAGCGTGGCGATCGGCGCCGCGCACATCGGCAGCACGATCCGGAAGAACACCCGCAGCGGGCCGGCGCCGTCGATGGTCGCCGCCTCCTCGACCTCGCTGGACAGGCCGAGCATGAACTGCCGCAGGAAGAAGATGTTGAACGCGGAGAAGAACGCGCCGGGCAGGATCATGCCGGCGAAGCTGTTGGTCAGGCCCAGGTTCTTCACCGTGACGAAGTTCGGGATCAGGGTGAAGATCGCCGGCACCATCAAGGCGCACAACAGGATCGAGAACACGACCTCGCGTCCGCGCCAGCGCAGCCGGGAGAAGGCATAGGCGGCGGTGGCCGAGCAGAACACCACCAGCGCGGTCTGCACGCCGGCGTAGATCACCGAGTTTCGCAGGTACAGCGCGGTGTTCAGGGACGCGCCGGAGCCGCCCTCGGCCTGCGCCTCGGCCACCGTGGCCAACCCGAGCGCCCGCTTGAACGCGCCGAGCGTGAAGTCCACGGGGAGCAGGGAGCCGGCGTCGGTGTGCAGGGCGAAGTTGTTGGACAGCGCGGTGCGCAGGATCCAGTAGAACGGGAACAGCGTGATCAGCACGATCACGGCCAGGTAGATCCAGGCCAGCACCCGACCGACCGAGGGTCGGGCGGTGACGGAACGGGTCGCCACGGCGGCAACTCCTCTCAGTTGAGGTCGGACTCGCCGGCGCGGGTCATCTTGAGCTGGGTGAAGGTGATCGCGATCAGCATCGCGAACAGGGCCAGCGACATCGTTGCCGCGTAACCGAAGTCGAACTGGCTGAACGCCTTGTTGTAGATGTACATCTGGAGCACCAGCGACGCGTTCTGCGGGCCGCCCTTGGTGGTGACCTGCACGATGTCGAACACCTGGAAGGAGCCGATGACGGTCAGGATCACCACCATCACCAGGATGTTGCGCAGCAGCGGCACGGTGAGCCGGCGGAACATCTGGAGCTCGCTGGCCCCGTCGATGCGGCCGGCCTCGTAGATGGTGGCCGGAATGGTCTGAAGGCCGGCGAAGATGAGAATCGCGTTGTATCCCATGGACTTCCACACGCTGATCGCGGCCAGCGACGGCACCGCCAGCGCGCTGTCGCCGAAGAACAGCACCGGGTGGCCGAGGAGCTTGGTCAGGAACGAGTTGACGATGCCCAGCCCCGGGTCGAGCATCCAGGACCAGGTCATGGCCGCGACCACACCCGAGATCAGGAACGGCAGCAGCACGATGCCACGGATCAGCGTCGACCTGGTCAGCCGGTGCATGATCACCGCGGTGACCAGCGAGATCAGGATGCCGAAGACCACGGACAACAGTACGAAGTAGACGGTCACCCACAGCGAGTGCCAGAAGACGTCGTCGGCCAGCAGCTGCTTGAAGTTGTCCAGCCCGACCCAGTTGGGCGCGCTGAGCACGTGGAAGTCGGTGAAGCTGTAGTAGATGCCCTGCACCGTCGGGTAGGCGAAGAACACCGCGAAGCCGATGACGGCCGGTGCGATCAGCAGCAGGGCCAGCGGCAGGTGTCCCCGCCTGCTGCCCGGCCTTGTCCGGCGGCGACGTGCCGTGGCGACCGGCGCCACCGGCAGTGTCGTCGTTTCCTGTGTCGCGGTCACCACGGCATGTCCCCTTTCAGACCCGGATGGCTCAGATGGTGATCTTGTCGATGTCGGCCACGTAGTCGTTCGGCGTCGGGCCGTTGAACTCGACCACGTTGCTGCCACCGGACTTCAGCGTGATCGGGACGACCACGGTCTGCGGCGTGTCCCAGTCGTTGTCGTTGCTGCCGGCCATCGGCAGCCGGAACGCGACGCCGTTCACCGTCACCTGCGCGGTGCGGCCGGAGTCACCGTCCACATAGGACACCGTCATCAGGTAGGTGCCGTCCTTGGGCGCCCAGACGTTGGGGAACGTCAGGTGCCCGGTGCCGCCGAGGTTGCCGACCTTCTTGCCGCCCGAGCACGGGCCGCAGCCGTTGATCGACGCACCGCCGGAGACGATGTTGACCGCGGCCTCGCCCTCATAGTTGATCGAGCCGTTCTTGTCCGCCGTGGACACGTTGAGGTGGTTGCTGGGCAAGGACTTCTTGCCGTCCTTGGTCACCGCCACCACGTTGAAGTCGAACGTGCTCGACGGGGCAAGGCTGGCCACGGTCACCGAGGTGCCGGCGGTGGTCAGCAGGCGGTTGGTGCCGTTGTAGACCTCGTAGCTCTTGGCCGCCGTGCTGCCGCTGTACGAGGCGTCCCAGGACAGGGTCACGCTGTTGCCGGCGGCGGTGGTGCCGGTGGCCGCGACGGCGTGCAGGTTGCCGGGCGGGTTGGGCGCGTTGTCCTTGGCGTTGGGCGTGATCTTCAGCAGCTGCGAGCCGTGCGTGGGCAGCGACGCCGAGACGGTGCCGTTGGCCGACGTGAGGTCCTTGTGGCTCCACAGGTCCCGAACCTTGGCGGTGCCGTTGATGCCCAGCTGGGCCAGGTTCGCGGTCACGGTCGCGGTGCTGTCACCGAGGTTGAACAGGGCGACGGTGTAGCTGCCGTCCTTCTGCCGGGCGTACCAGACCTGCTGCTGGCTGGACTGGTCCACCGGCTTGGCCGCGATACCGGCCTGGTCGACCGCGATGACCTCGTCGTTGGTCAGCAGGGAAAGACCGTACGCATCCAGCTTGGTCAGGTCGTCGCCGGCGTACAGCGGGGCGGCCTCGATCGCCCACAGCGTCATGTAGGTCTGGCGCTCGGCCTCGGAGATGCCGTCCATCTGGCCGTTGCCCACGTCCAGCGAGTCCAGGTTGTTCCAGTAGCCGGGGCCGCTGTCCGGGATCCACTGCACCACGTCGGTGAAGCGCTGCTTCACCGAGTTGTTCCAGGTGACGATGGTGTCGCAGTAGCACTCGACGTCGGTCTCGACGCGGGCGCCGTTGGAGTTGGCCTTCCAGATGTCGGCCTGGCGGTGGCTCAGGCCCCACGAGATGACGAACTGGATCTTGCGGCCGGTCTTGGCCAGCGCGGTGTTCCAGGCCTTCACGTCGGAGGTGTTGTCGTAGTTGGCGCCGCCCTGGAAGGAGCCGGGGCCGACGCCGTCCAGCTTCAGGAAGTCGACGCCCCAGCCGGCCAGCTCGGTGGCGATGGAGTTGATGTAGGCCTGCGAGCACGGGTTGCTGAAGTCGATCTTGTAGGAGCTGTTCCAGCCGTTGGTGGTGCGCAGGTCGGAGTAGACCAGGTTGCGGGTGAAGCAGCCGCCGGCGCCGGCGATCGGCGAGTTGCCGTTGTTGTAGGCCCGGATGTCGAGGCCGACGGCCAGGTAGGCGCCGAACTTGAGACCCTTGCGGTGGATGTAGTCACCGAGGTACTTCATGCCGTGCGGGAAGGTGGTGGCGTTGGCCAGCGGGCGGGCGTTGCCGTCGAAGCCGCCGAGCCAGCCGGCGTCCACGTTGACGTAGTTGTAGCCGTGCGACTTGAGCTTGGCGGCGACCACGTCGGTCTGCTTGATCACGTTGGCCTCGTTGAGCCAACTGGCCGGGCCGGTCGGGTTGACGCCCGGGTAGTTCGTGGACTCCAGGCTCCAGCTGCTCCAGCCCATGTAGGGCGTGGCCGCGCTGTCAGCCTTGGCCGGCGCCTTGGCATCGGCGGCCGCGTCGGCCAGTGGCACCTGCACCACCGTGATCGCCAGCAGGGCCGCGGCTGCCGCGGTCAGCAGCCGCGTCGTTCTCCGACTCATCGAAACTCCATCTCAGTCGCACCGTTGCTGACTGTCCAATGAGGACACTGTTGTCAGGCGACCCGAAGGTCGTCCATGGCGTCCCGGTCCCAGGCGATGCCCAGTCCCGGCGTGTCCGGAGCGACGGCATGACCGTCCACAACGGACATTTCCCCAGTGGTGACGGCCCGCAGCTGCGGGATGTGCTCGACGAACCGGCCGTTCGGCACCGCGGCGGCGAGGCTCACGTGCAGCTCCATCAAGAAGTGCGGACAGACCTCCGCGTTGAACGTCTCGGCGAGGTGCGCGACCTTGAGCCACGGCGTGATGCCGCCGATCCGGGCCACGTCCACCTGCACGACCGAGGCCGCGCCGCGCTGGAGGTACTCGCGGAACTGGGCCACCGAGTACAGCGACTCGCCGACCGCGATCGGGATGTTGGTGGCGTGGGCCAACCGTTCGTGCGCGGCCACGTCATCGGCCGGCAGCGGCTCCTCCAGCCAGGTCAGGCCCAGCGGCGCGAACCGGTCGGCCCGGCGCAGCGCCTCGGCCAGCGTCATCGACTGGTTGGCGTCGACCATGACCGGGAAGTGCGGGCCGACCGCGTCGCGCACGGCGTGCAGCCGGGCCGCGTCCTCGGCCCCGCTGGGCTTGCCCACCTTGACCTTGATGCCCTGCCAGCCCGCGTTCTGGGCCTTGAGCGCACCGGCCACCAACTCGTCGGTCGTGAGGTGCAGCCAGCCCGTTTCGGTGTCGTACAACGGAACTTGCTGCTGGAAACCGCCTGCGACCCGCCACAGCGGCTGGCCCGCACGCAGGCAGCGCAGGTCCCATAGCGCGGTGTCGATCGCCGCCAGGGCCAGCGAGGTGATCGCGCCGACCGTGGTCGCCCTGGTCGAGGCGAACAGGTCGTGCCAGACCGCTTCGATCCGGGTCGCGTCGGCGCCGATCAGGCGGGGCAGCAGGTGGTCGCGGAGCAGGGCCAGCACGGCCGTGCCGCCGGTGCCGATCGTGTAGGTGTAGCCGAGGCCGGTGTTGCCGTCGTCCGTGGTCAGCTCGACGAAGACCGTCTCCTGGGACAGGAAGGCCTGCACCGCGTCCGTGCGGACCTGCTCGACTTCCAGGTCGACCAGGAACGCCTCGGCCCCGCTGACTCTGGCCACGCCTCGCCCTCCATCGGGTTCGGTCTTCATGGATCCTATACGATCGGTGGTACGTGATTCTTGACTTGGATTAACGCGGGTGTCAATGGGTCGTCGTTCAGCCGTTACCGGCCCGTGTCGGGAGCCCAAGATCGGTGCGCGCGTACACTCGCGCCATGCCGCCGGCAGCCGCCTTCCACCACCGGGTAGACGAGGGTGTCGTCGAGAAGACCGGTCCCCGCCAGACATTCGCGCTCCCCGTCGGCGGGCAGAGCCTCCAGTACGCCGGCACGCTCGGCCGTCCCGGCAGCGGCTATCGGACCGTCACCCGGCTGCTGATCGGCGGCGTGACCACCTTCGACTGGACGTATCAGGGCTCCGGGGCCCACATCGAGCGGACCGAGTCACTGATCCGTCTGTCCCCCAACGGCTTGACCTATCTGTGCGTGTGCGTCGACGGCACCACCCGGCTGCGCCACCGCGGCGCCGAGCTACTGCTCAAGCCCGGCCGGGCCGCGCTGTGCTCCACCGTGAACCCGTTGGAGGCGCGGCACTCCACCCAGAACCGGCTGCTCACCGTGTACGTCGATACCGCGCGGCTGGAGAGCCAGATCCCCGGCATCAGCCGCCTGATCGGCACCACGTTGGCCGTCGAGGGCGTCGGCGAGCTGCTCGTGCAGCACATCCTGGCCACCATGAAGGTCGCCTCCGGCCTCGACCCCGCCGGCCTCGCCGCCGCCTCCGAGGCCGTGTCCGACCTGCTCGTCGGCACCCTCTCCCGCCGGGCCCAGCCCGTCTCCCCGGCGTTGGAAGCCCAGATCAGCGCCTACATCGACAGCTGGCTCGGCGATCCCGAGCTCTCCGTCGAACGCATCGCCGCGGCTCACCACATCTCCGTGCGCACCTTGCACCGCGTGTTCCAGCAGCGCGGCGAGACCGTGTCGACGCACATCAAGAACCGCCGCCTCGACGGCTGTCACGCCGACCTGCTGGCCCGCCCCGACCTGATGATCGGCGCGATCTGCGCGAAGTGGGGCATCACGGACATCGCCCACTTCTCCCGCCAGTACAAGGCCCGCTTCGGCTGCACCCCCACCGACACCCGCGAGCAACGCCTCAACCTGGCCCGCTGACTTCTTGGCACATGCGGTCCGGACGTGCCTCAGGGAGGCAAGTATGACGCGCATGTGACATTTCTGAGCTCGGCTCAGCCGCTGACGTGGGCGGTGTTGTCGAGCCAGTGCTGGGCGAGGTGGGTGTCGCCGTCGATGCTGAGGTCGGTGAGCGGGAGTCGTCGGGTCAAGGCCAGCAGCAGTGATCCGGCCGGGCCGGTGACCGTCACGTCGGCCGGCTGAGTTGCGGGCTGCCACGTCGCCCCTTCGGGCTGCCGTTCGACGAACCACGCGCCGGCACCGTCCGTGGCCGACCACTGCAGGGTCTGCCCGGTTCCCCGGATGGCCTGCGCGGAGTCGGGCCGCTGCATCGCCCATGTAGGCGAGGTGAGCATCGTGAAGTGGTTGGTGATGAGCGCGGCCGCGACGTCGGCCTCGATGTCGACCGGTCGGCCCGCTGCGGCGGCTGCGTCGAACCCGTGCACGACGGCCTCGTTGAGCATGCTGGACATCCAGAACTGCGCCCCGGACCGCTCATCACCTGCGGCATTGAACACCGGCGCTTCGAGCGCTTCGTCGGAACACGCATCCGCGACCCGCTGCGCCGACTCCGCCAACCACGCCGGCCAGTCACCCGGGTCGGCGGGAAGCACGGCCAGCTCCGCCGGCAGCTTGGTGGGATCGGTGATGCGCCGCTCGATGATCTCCGCGACCCAGTTCTGCGTCTGGCCCACGTGCGTGACCAAGTCGGTGACGGTCCACTTCGGGGCGGTCGGCACAGCCGCGTCGGGCCCGGCCGCAGCGGCCGATTCCGCCAGGAGCCGGGTGTGGTCGACGATCGCTCGCCGGATGCGTGCCGCGGTCAACTCGCTCATGGGATCGTCCTTCAGGTAGCCGGGGTGCCTTCGACCACGCGTCGAACGACCGTAACGAGGATCGACACGCCCCCGCCGGATTTTCCGAACATCAGCCGAGATGCAGACTTCGTCCCTGCACAGCGGGCACGCCATGGCGCGGGCAGATGAGGGACAGCACGGCGTTGCGGAGGCCGCCGAGCATGTGTTCGGCCTGCCAGGAACGCCCGCGTTCGATGCTGGAACGCACGTGCAGGGCGCGTTCCGGCGGCGTGAAGACGGTCATGCGGTTCATACTGCCGGCATGCGATTCCGGACGACGGTGCTGCTGGGCGGCAAGACCGCGACGGGCCTGGTGGTGCCGGCGGAGGTCGTCGAGGCGCTCGACGCGGGCCGGCAGCCCAAGGTGCACGTGACGATCGGCGGCCACACGTACCGGAGCACGGTGGCGGTGCGCGGCGGCCAGTTCCTGATCCCGCTCAGTGCCGAGAACCGCACGGCGGCCGGCGTGGCCGCGGGCGACGAGGTCGAGGTGGAGCTGATGCTCGACACGGCGCCGCGTGAGGTGGAGGTGCCGGCCGACCTGGCCGAGGCGCTGGCGAGCGACCCGGCGGCGCGCAAGGTCTTCGACGGCCTGCCGTTCACTCACCGCAAGGAGTACGTGCGGTGGATCGAGGAGGCGAAGAAGCCGGAGACCCGGGCCAACCGGGTGACCAAGACGGTGGAGAAGCTGAAGTCCTAGCCGCTGAACAGGTTGTAGAGGTACTTGCGGTGACGGAGCAGCAGGCCGGCGATCAGCAGTGCCAGCCCGGACAGGCCGAGCTCGCCGCTGTTGACGACGATGCCGAGCGCGAAGCAGCACAGGCCGAAGGCCCACATCGCCTCCAGCGCCCAGCGGTAGCGGTCGAGCACGCTGCCGCTCAGGCGGGTGGCGAGCGCCGGGTACTGGGCGGCGAGACCTCGCTCGATCGCGTCCAGCTGACGGCGTTCGTGCTGACTGAGCATGCCGACTCCACTCATCCGTTGCCCGCCGGAAGCGAACTGCCCACCCATATACCGGCCCGGCGTGCCCCCGGTTCACTGGCAGCGTCACGCGAGGCTGGATAGCCTGATCACCGGAGGTCAGGTGAACGGGTCGAGACGCGAGGACGTGGACGGGGTGCGGACCAACGCCGCCCCGCTGGCCCTGCGGTTCAGCGGCCTGGCGGGTGAGCTGGCCGGCATGCGCAAGGTGGTCCGGGACTGGGCGGCCGCGGCCGGCCTTTCCGGTGAGCTGCTCGAGGACCTGCAACTGGTGGTGGGCGAGGCCGCGGCCAACGCGATCGAGCACGGCTACCGCGCCGGTGAGCCGGGTTCGGTGGACGTGTGGCTGTCCCGGGACGAGGCCGGCGCGGTGCACGGCCGGGTCCGCGACTACGGAACGTGGCGACAGCAACCCGATGATCCCGGGGACCGCGGGCGGGGGCTGGCCCTGATCCGGGCACTGGCCGCTCAGGTCAGCCTGAACCGCAGGTCGGACGGCACAGAGGTGGCCTTCACCATGCCCCTTATGTGATCCGGGTCACATCACGTTTGGGTTATCACTCGCCCGGGTATCCCCGATTGACCTAGCACGGACGGGGGGCGAGCCATGAACGTCGCACCTGACAGCGAGGCGGCCCTGGGCCTCGGCAGATATGTCGCGGCTGTCGCGCGCCTGCTGGGCGTCCCCGCGGACGCGATGTACCACGAGGTGGGCGATCTGGCCTCGGCCTACATCGCGCTGCCCACCCGCCACCCCCTCTTCGTCGAGCACGACCTGATGCTGGTCTGGGACGAGCGCCACGGCTGGTCGATCGGGTTGGAGATCGACACCCTCGACGGCCCGGTGGTGCTGAGCTACCTGGGCCCCGACCCACTGCCCACGCCGGGTCGGATCCGGCATTTCGTCGACGAAGTCGTGGTGGGCAACTGCCCGGGCCAGCCCGACCCGCCGCGCTGCCAGTCCCGCGAGCGGCTGGCCGACCGGCTGGCCAAGTTCGTGACGGCCTGACCGTAGGCATACGGTTGCGCGGTGGTGTTCCGGCACGGTGCCTTCAGCTATGACAGCTTGGACGGCTACGTCACCAGGGTGACCGGTTTCGTGCGCGCCGGACTGGCCGAGGACGCCGCCGTGCTGGTGATCCTCCCGTCGAACCGGCTGGACGCCGTCCGTGACGAGCTCGGTCCGGACGGCCGCAAGGTCGGTTTCCTGGACATGGGCGAGGCCGGCCGCAATCCGGCGCGGCTGATCCCGCTGTGGCGGGACCTGGTGGACCGCAACGCTGGCCGACCCTGCCGCGGCGTGGGCGAGCCGGTACACGAGGACCGTGGTGCGCCGGCGATCGCGGAGTGCCACCAGCATGAGGCCCTGCTCAACACGGCGTTCACCGCGACCGACTGGCGGCTGCTGTGCCCGTACGCGGCGGCGCAGCCGGAGCCGGTGCTGTCCCGGGCCCGCGCCAACCACCCGTGGTGGGCCGGCGAGCCCAATCCCGGCTACGACGACGGCGACACGCTGGCTCAGCCGCTGCCGGAACCGTTCGGCCCCACCACTTTCGTGCGCTTCGACCTGGACAGCGTGACCGGCGTGCGGGAGAACGCCGCCGGCAAGGCGCGGCGGTTCGGCCTTGACGCCGACGCCGTCGAGCGGTTCACGCTGGCCGTGCACGAGGTGATGGTCAACAGCGTCGACCACGGCGGTGGCGGCGGTATGGCGCGGCTGTGGACCGAGGGCGACGACCTGGTGTGCGAGGTGCGGGACGAGGGCGTGATCACCGATCCGCTCGTCGGCCGCCGCCGTCCGACGCTGGCCCAGCCCCGTGGACGCGGCATGTGGATGGTCAACCAGCTGTGCGATCTCGTGCAGGTCCGTTCGTCCGCCGCTTTCGGCACCGTTGTGCGATTGCGCGTGGCCAAAACGGGTACCCGCGATGCATGACGAAGCTCGCGCACGGTCAGGAACGCGCACTGGGTGAGTTGGTGCTGGCCGGCACGCTCTCGCAACAGGAGGCCGACGCCGTACGCACCGCGCTGTCCGATGCCGAGCCGAGTACCCCGATCCGCCGTCGCATCGCCGAAGTCATCGGCTACGTCGGCGGCGCGTTGTTGGTGGCCGGTGCCGCGTTGGTCGTCGGCACGTCATGGGATTCCTTCTCGCACGCCGGCCGTGTGTGGCTGCTGGTCGGCGTGACCGTGGTGTTGATCGGCGCCGCCGTCGCACTGCGCAACCGGGTCACCGGTGTGCTGCTGGCCCTCGGCGCCGTGACCGGCGGTCTGGCCGGTTCCGTCGCTTTCGACACCCATCCGTCGTTGGCCGGCGGTATCGCCGCGCTCGTGCTCGCCGTCGTCGGCTACGCCGCGTGGCCCGCGCTGTTCGCCCTGCCCGTCGCCGGCATCGCTTGCGGCGCAACGATTGTCGGGCTCGTCGACCTAGTCGGCTTCTCGTCGTCGTGGACCGGCGGCGGGTTGCTGCTCGTCGCCGCCATCTGGGGCGCGCTGGTCTCCTTCGACGTCATCCGCCACCGCGCCGTCGCCGCCGGTGTCGCCGCCGCGCTCGCCCTGATCGGCGCGCAGTTCCCCGAGCACGCCTTCGTCCAGTACTCCATCACGCTGGTCGTCGCCCTCGTCTGCTTCGGCTGCTACCTCGCCGACCGCATGCCCATCCTGCTGGTCGGCGGAGTGCTCGGCGTGACCATTGCCGTGCCCGAGGCCATCTGGGACTGGACCGGCGGCGCCGTCAACGGGGCCGTGCTGGTGCTCATCGCCGGCGCCGTCCTGCTCCTGGCCGGCGGCCTGGGCCTACGCATCCACCGGCCCTAGGTTCGATACAGGGCACGGGCGTTGTCCCGGAAGCGCAGGGCGTCAGTGCTGTCGAAGGCCTGGTCGACGTTGCCGTACAAGGGAAGGGCGCGGATCTCGGGGTCGGTGATGGTGGCGAACAGGGCGTCGGCGAAGCGTTCGGCGTGCAGGACCTGGTAGGGGCGCGAGTGGTACGGCCGGGTGGCGGGGTCGACGGGCTCGGTGAGGCCGAGGTCGTTGTGCAGGCCGGCCACGGTTCGATAGGCGGCGGCGAGGTGGTCCTCACGGGTGTGCCGGTCGGTGGCGGCCAGGGCCCCGCGAAGTAGCGGCGAAAGGGTTGGGGCGCAAGGGAGCTGGGCGAAGGCGCTGCCGAACCACTTGCTGTACGGGGCATAGCGGCGGGACATGAGGAAACACAGGCGCATGACGTCGCGAACCTGCCGTGCGGCAACAACGGCGGAGCCGAGGTCGTCGTCGACCTCGCCGCAGCGGCCGACGAAAGCCTCCTCCTGGCTGAGGCGTTTCCACTGGCAGGCCAACAGATAACGCCAGATGTCGTCGGGGTACCAGGCCAACGCGGACCGGGCTCGATTGAGGTCGCCGAGGTCGTCGTGGAAGACGGCGCCGGCGGTGACCTCGGCGAGGCCCTGGGAAGAGGTGGCAAGCCAGTCGAACAAGGTGACGCCGGCCAACGGGTCGAAGCCGAGATGGCCGTGCAGCCACTCCCCCGGCCGGAACGCCTCGACCGGCACCGAAGCGGGATCCGGCACGAAGATCTGGACGAACGGACCCCAGTCGTGATCACGGGACCGGTCGGTGTCGAAGCCGAGCACCTCGGAGCCATGGCCGATCCGGGCGGCGGCGTGGGGAAGGCCGACCAGCTGCGGCCTGAGCACCTCCGCGTAGTATGCGCGGGACTCGGCCAGGCCGTTCACGGCTTGCGGACCTCGATGAGGAAACGCTGCGTGTGCGCGACGAACGGCCCCTCGGACTCGATGCGCTCGTGCAAGGCGCGCAGTTGCGGGAGGTAACCGTCCACAGTGAACCCAGGCACGATCCACACCACCTTGCGCAGGAAGTGCACCACAGCCCCGATGTCGAAGAACTCGGCCCGCAGCGACTCCGGCTTCAGCGTCACCAGCTCCACACCAGCCGCTTCAGCCTCCTCGGCGGCCAAGTCCGGATCACGGGAGCGGTCCATCTCGAACGGTCCGAGAAAGGCCTCGGAGACCTCGTGCATGGAGCCGGAGCCGACCTGCTGCGACAGGTAGGTGCCGCCGGGCGCGAGCACACGGGCGATCTCGTCCCAGCGGATCTCGGTGGGATGGCGGCTGACGACGAGCTCGAACGAGCCGTCGGCGAAAGGCAGTGGATCGAGGTTGCCGGCCTCGACGACCTCGACGCCACGCGGCTCCAACAGCCGGCGGGCCACGGCCAGGCTGGGCGGCCAGCCCTCGGTGACGGCGGTGCGCGGCGGCAGCTGCGTGACGGTGTTGAGGACCTCGCCGCCGCCGGTCTGAACGTCCAGAACGGACTGGACGTCCGCCATCCTGGCGGCGATCAGCCGGGCATAGCCCCAGGACGGGCGCTGCTCGGTCGCCCGGCCCTCGAACCAGGAGAAGTCCCAGCCGTCGACCGGCACGGCCGCGCCCTCGGCGACGAGCTCATCGAAAGTGGCCACGACCGCCAGCCTCCCAGGCCGGGCAAGCCGTTTTCCCCGATCGGGTGGTGTTCGGCCGATGTGGACGGTCAGCGGGTATCCGGATCAGCGGGAAGCAGACACTGGGAGGTCAACCGTGTTCAAGCAGCTTTGCGCCGCCGTGGTGGCCGGCGCCGTGCTCGCGGCCGTCGGCTTCACCGTTGCCGACGCCGCGCCGGCCGACAATCACACGAACGCCGAGCAGATCAGCCAGCTCAAGGCCCGGTTGGACACCGCGGCCGGCAACCGGGACTCGGCCGCCGTCCGGTCCGCGGCCGACGACCTGGCGCCGGTGCTCGCGGCCGTGCACCAGGATCTGGACCGTGGCGTCGCGCCACGCTCGGCCGCCGACCCGCTGGCCGCGGCCGAGCAGCAGAACGCCGAGCTGCGCACGGCGTTGACGCAGAAGGACGACATCTTCGACTCGATCAAGCAGATGGTGCAGAAGCTGATCGAGCAGATCAAGCAGCTGTTGCAGCAGCTGCTGGGCGGCAACACCCCGCCGACCAAGCCGACGAAACCGACCAGCCCGACGGAGCCAACCTCGCCGACCGCGCCCGTCGGCGCCCCGGGTGGCGCCCCGGCCCCGCCGGCTCCCGCCGCGCCCATCGGCTGAACCCCCACCTGAGTGGCTCACTTGGCTCCCAACGCCAAATGAGCCACTCACGTGGGGCACCCGAACACACCTGAGTGGCTCACTTGGCTGTCAGCGCCAAATGAGCCACTCACGTGAGACACCCGAACACACCTGAGTGACTCGCTTGGCTGCCAGAGCCAAATGAGCCACTCAGGTGGGGGGACCGGGGTTAGTTGGGCTGGTCGCCGTGGGTCAGGGTTTCCCACGCGACGAACAGGATGTTGTCGCCGGCCGGACGGTTGTTCATGACCAGCGTCTTCGTGTTGGCCATGACGTTGCCCAGCCGGTTGCCCAGGGCGTTGTAGCCGACCTCGGTCACCGGGCCGAGGCCCCGCTTCACCGTGCCGCCGCACAGCCAGGACGGCACGGCCGCACCGAGCTCGTACTGGGCCTGGAAACCGAGGGCGTTGCGCAGCCGGGTGCCGATGTCCCCGGTGTACAGGTCGGTGCCCTGGATCCGGGAGGTCTCGGCGACGTCCGAGACGGACGCGAGGCCGTAGCCGGTGTGCACGAAGTCGCGGCAGGTCTCCTGGGTCAGGCCGTTGACGAAGGTGCTCTGGCCCTGCCAGTAGCTGATGATCGCGGACCGGCCCGAAGGCCCGCCGGGCACGGTCTTGGGCAGCGCGCCGTCGGTGGTCAGGTAGATGTACGCGGGCACGCGCAGCATGTACTTGGCCATCGCCTTGTCGTAGGACACCTTGTCGTCGAGGAAGACCGAGATGCCGACCGCGGCCTCCATCATGGTCAGTTCCCAGTTTCCGTTGCTGTTGCTGCCCTTGAGCAGCGTCGGCAGGTACACGTTGCGCAGCATGGTCTGGAACCGGGCCATGTTGGCCCAGCCGCCGCTGTAGGTGTAGCGGATGATCTCCGCCGCGCGCGGCCACGCCGAGCCGGCCCAGCCGGTCTGCAGCGGGGCGTTGCTGTTGGTGTGACTGGTGATCACCCCGGACCAGGCGTCCATCAGGGAGATCGCCTTCTTGGCGTACGTGGCGTTCTGCGTGATGTACCAGGCCAATGCGTTGCCGTAGGCGGCGAGCGCGTCCTGACGCTCGTCGGTGCAGCCGTAGTTGGGCTGCGAATACGGCCCGCATTCCACCACGGAGCGGGGATGCGGCTGGCGGCTCTGCGACAGCAGCCCGTCCGACATCATCGCCTGGTACGCCTGGGTCTGCGGCTGCGCGCCGGCATTGACCCTGGACCGGATGTAGTCGAGTTGAGCACGGCTGACCAACACGCCGGGATGGACGAATGCGGCCGGCGCCGCTCCCGCTTGCTGGCTGACGGATCCGACGACCAGCAGCGATGCGAGCACCGAGAGAACCACGAGCAGGGATGTGGACACTCGTTTCGACATGACACTCCTCGGATGGCGGCGGTGCCTGACCGAGAACTTGCAGGGGAATGTCAGTCTTAGAGGTCCAGACCACTTGTGTCAATCTTGCACGGTCTCTTTCCGGAAAACCCAGAAGCGGGCGCCCACATATGTGAACACGCCGACACAACAGGCCGTCGCGACGCGCGCGACCATGGCCGGCAGGCCGGCATCGTGCAGCAACTCCGTGACCTCAAGCGTGAACCCGAAATCGAGGGCCATCACCACCGCGTATCGCAGCAGCTGGCCGCCGACCGGCGCGTGCGAACGGAAGTTCATGGTCCGGTTCAGCACGTAGTTGAGGCCGAAGGCGGTGAGATAGCCGAGTCCGACGCAGACCTGGAACGGCAGCGCGGTCCAGTGCAGCAGCGCGGCCAGCATGGCCATGTCGAACAGGAACGTGAAGGTGCCGAGGATCGCGAAGCCCACGAACTCGGGCGTGATGAAGCGCAGCTTCGGCGGCAGTCGGTTGGCCCACGAGGTGAGCGCGATGCCGATGCGCTCCGCGCGCGTCAGCCTCCGGGGCGTGATGGTCTCAGTGGGCACGCCCTCCATACTGCCAAGCCGGCCGCGGGTGTTGCCGGCGGTTCTCCAAAGGTTCAGCGACTGGACCCGCTCATCCGCTCCACATCGGCCGCGCTGAGCTGCGGATCCGGCGCCACCGTGCGTACCGCGGGGCGGGTGCGGGCGGCCTCGGCGATACCGGCGGCCAGGCCCAGCGTGCGCGCCGCCAGCAACGCGGCCCCGACGGCGGCCGGCGGCTCGTCGGGGGCGATCTCCACCGGCACACCCAGCGCCGCGGCGACGACCTCGGCCGCCATCGGCACCTTCAGCACCGCCGGATCCACACGCACCCGGTCGATCCGCGCGCCGGCAGCAGTCAGCGCCTCCCCCGCGGCTACGAGCAGCCGCCCGAGGCCGTCGATGCGCACGGCCGGCGGTGTGTGGCCGTCGCTCAGGTCGACGCCCACGGCCCACACGCCGTCGGCCAGCCGCTGCGTGAACAGCACTTCGTCGGCCACGGGCTGCGGGCTCAGCACCGCCAGCACCAGCCGCGAGCCCAGCCACAGCGCCGCCGTGCCGGGCTCCGTGACGCCCATGCCCAGCGCCGCCAGCGGCAGCCCGGCCGCGCCGACGACCAGCGGCAGCAGCGCCGGCAGCGCCAACAGCTGCGCCGCCTCGGTGACCAGCGGCACCTGGTCCGTGGGGTCGACCAGCGGCGGCAGCTGGGCGGCACCGATGCCGGCCAGCTCCAGCGCCTTGGCCGACCACTCCGGCTCGGCCACGGCCAGCAGACCGCCGGCCGACGCGCACGAGGTGTCGGACAGCACGCGAGCCGTCAGCCGGGACAGCACAAAGTCCTTGAGTTCACACCAACGGGCGACCCTGGTGAGCAGATCGGGCCCGTGCTCGGCGAACCAGGCCAGCCGGACCAGCGGCGACCCGCCGTGCGGGGCGGCGCCGGTGGCGTGCCGCAGCGACGGCCCGATCCGCCGGGCCAGCGCGCTGGTCTGCGGGTCCGGCCCGGTGAACACGGGCGTCATCGGCCGGTCCAGCTCGTCGAGGCCGACGAGCGTGTCCCCGGAGCCGGCCAGCGCCATGCCGCGCACCGGCACCTGTCTGGCCGCGCACAGCTGCACGCAGCGGTCGATCGCCGCGAACACCACGTCCAGCGCGGCGTACGGGTCGAGCGTGCCGCGCGGGTAGCGCAGCTGCACGTGGTCGAGCACGGCCAACTCGTCGCCGAGCACGGCCACCCGGACCGAGTCGGCGCCGACCTCGACCCCGAAGACCGCACCTGCCGCCATCGACGCACCTCCCGCAGTCGCTCGCCCACTGCCCATCATGGCGGTCTTCTACGCTGCGTAGTGGACGAGTTGACAGCCGTGGGCGAACTGTCCGGGTCAATCGCCGACCGGCGCGCCCCGCCACCGCCAGCCTGCCTGGTTCGGCAATCCCGGCAACTCGACGCGGTCGGTGGCCCACAGCAGCGCCGTCCACGGCTCGGCGTCCACGGTGACCTCGGGAAACATCCTTTCCAGCACGTGGGCGCACACCTCGGCCGGCGGTTCGAGCGTCACGCCGAGCCCGCGGCACATGTCCTCGCCGTGCACAAGCACCTCGACGATGCCCATGCCGGCGAAGCCCTCCGGGTCGGAGACGCCCCACGGATGCCAGCCGCGGACCTCGGGGCCGAGCCGGTGCACAACCCCGGCCAGCATGCCCGCGCCGGCGACCACGAACTCCAGCGCCTGGGCGTTGGTGGCGTCAGTCAGCAACGCGGCCTCGAAGCGGACGTAGTCATCGGTGGAACGGGAACTGAGCTGAGCCGCGTACGACATCAGGCAGTCGCCGACGTGCTCGGCCGTGCGGTAGGCATTCAGGGCGCCGGTACCGGTCGCGGCGGACCAGTCCAGGTCGACAACGGGTTCGAGCGCGGCAACGACGGAAGCGGTCGCGGCGTCAAGGTCGGTGGCGGTAACGGGCATGACACCCACAATACCTAGGTATTCACGACGACGTGCCTAAGTAATTGCCGCCAGCCTGAACGGACGCATTCGACGGGCCTTTCGGGCGTTTGTCGACAACTGCCGCGAGCGTACACTCGGGGTGCAATTTCCCGCCCTGTTTCACCACCGGGAAGTATGTGTTATCGCACTCCTCCACGGAGGTTTTCCCGTGCCAGAAGAAATCGCTCCCGCCCGTTGTCCGATGGCCAACCCGCGCACCGCGGCACAGGCCACGCCGATGGCGCCCATACTAGGTAAACCCGTCTCGAGGCGTTCCCTGCTGCGCACCGCGGGAGCGTTCACCGGCGCGCTCGGCACCCTGGCATTGCTCCAGGACGGCGCGATCGTGCCGCAGCGGCTGGCCATGGCCGACACGACGAAGTCGTTCCCGGACATCCAGTTCGACCTCGGCCCGTTCATGCCGCCCGCGGTCACCTACGACGGCATTCCGATCGGCATGCCGCCGGTGCACACGGTTTTCCTCACGGCGACCCTGTCGCGGGCACCGTCCCGCACGGACCAGTCGCGGATGGAATCGGCGCTGCGCACCATCGAGGCCAACTACCCGTACGCGCCCGGCGGCGTTTTCACGCACGTTGCCTACAGCGACAACTACTTCGCCCGGCTGCCCGCGAGCCTGGTCAACGCGAACATGCCGCGCACGTTGTCCGGCAACCAACCCGTGTTGAAACGCGCGGTCGCCTCCCCCACCGACGTGGCCCCGGGGGCGCACGCGCTGGAACTGCGCCGGCCGGAATTCAACGTCCCGCTTCGGTTGGAGAGCAACGATCTGCTGTTCACCATCCGCGGCGACGACCCTTCGTTCGTCGGCGACGTGGTGTCCTGGCTGTCCGGCAGCAACAAGCTGGTCGGCCGCAGCATCGCCTCGCCGCGGTTCGACGCCGGCATGAAGATCACCTCGTCGCGGGCCATGTTCGTGCAGATCGGCCTGCCCCGCTACGTCGCGGCCAACGCCGGCTTCGCCTGGCAGTCCTTCGTGAACTCGGACTCGCCGATGTGGATGGGCTTCGCCGACCAGCAGACCGACGCGGCCGCGCCGGCCCAGAACGTGACCTTCGTCGGCGGCGGCGGCATCCACCTGAGCAACGCCGCGGCCGGCTGCTATTTCGACAACGGCGCCATCCAGCACCTCTCGCACGTGCTGCTGGACCTGGAGCAGTTCTACCTCAACGGGCGCAACCCGGACGAGGGCCCGGACACCAGGGAGCCGTTCGACGAACGCGTGCAGTACATGTTCCACTCGCCGGCGCCGGTCGAGCAGAACCCGGACAACCCGTTCGACAACGGCGGCGGCCCGACCACGCTGGACATGCGCGGCGCGATGATCCGCAACCAGTTCCACGGGGCCGGCTACGCCGAGCAGAGCGCCCAGCAGTTCCAGCGCATGGGTCACCTGTCCACCCTCCAACGGTCCGCCCGCACCTCCGACGGCCGGCCGATCCACATCCGGATCGACGGCCCCGGCTTCGACGCCATGGACACCACCACCGGTCGCAACACCCCCAAGCTCCAGTTCTCCGGCTTCTTCCCGAGCGCGGACTTCTTCGCCACTATGCGCGCGAACCAGTCGGCGGTCGACCTACTGGAGAAGTACGACCTTGAGGAGGAGGACCACGGGCTGGAGCGGTTCATCACGGCCACCCGGCGGCAGAACTACCTGGTGCCGCCCCGCCGCCACCGCGCGTTCCCGCTGGTGGAGCTGGTCTGATTCACCACCTGAGTGGCTCACTTGGCCACCAGCGTCACATGAGCCACTCACGTGGGGCACCCGAACGCACCTGAGTGGCTCACTTGGCCGCAGGGCCAAATGAGCCACTCAGGTAGCGAAAAAGGGCGGGGCGGAAGCCGGGAGGGGGACCGGCTTCCGCCCCGAGCTCGCTAGCCCTGCTGGGACTGGCCGGGTGCACCGCCGCGGCCCTGCTGGTCGCTGATCGACGTCGCCGTGCCGGTGCTGCCGGACAGCTTGGCGATGATCGTCACCGTCGTGCCGGTCTTCAGCGCGCTGACCTGCTCGTCGCCCTGGTCGACCACCGTGGACGAATCGATCGTGTAAGTCTGCGTGTAGCCGTCGACGCTCTTGGCCGTGATCGAGGTGGCGCTGACCGCCGTGATCTCGCCGGTCTGCAGGCGCTCGGTGACGTAGCTGCCGTTGTCCTGCACCGTGAAGTCGCCGTGCAGGGCGGAGAACAGCCCGCCCATGCCGCCGGGGCCGCCACCACGGCCGCCGCCGAAGCCGCCGCCGGAACCGGCCCCGAAGCCGCCGGGGCCGCCCTGGGTGGTCGCGCTGGCCGTGCCGACGAGCTTCGAGATGCCGTAGCCGCCGCCCGCGGCCACCACGGCGGCGACCGCGACCACGGCGGCGGTCTTGCCGGCGGACCACTTCTTGGGCTGTTCCGTCGGCGGCTGCGGCGGCGCTGCACCCCAGACCGGCTCTGAGCCTTCGGCGGGCTGTTGGGTGTCCATCGTCGTCCTCCTGATCGGGGGCTGGTGACTGCCACCCTGGCCACCGCGGCTGTGCACCAGCTGTGCGCACTGTGCGCACATCCTGTGAGCAAGGCGCACAGGTGATACACAGGAAGCGCTCAGCGGACGCAAAGACGCCGGTCACAGGATGGAGCGCATGAACGGCGAACTCAGGCGCGCGGACGGCAGCCAGCTGCGGGTGCTCGTGGTGGACGACGAGACGGCCCTGGCCGAGCTGGTGAGCATGGCGCTGCGCTACGAGGGCTGGTCGGTGCGCTGCGCCGCGGACGGCGTGACCGCGGTCCGCGAGGCCAAGCAGTTCCGGCCGGACGCCGTCGTGCTCGACATCATGCTGCCCGACCTGGACGGCCTCGAGGTGCTGCGCCGGCTGCGGCTGGAGCAGCCCGAGGTGCCGGTGCTGTTCCTCACGGCCAAGGACGCCGTCGAGGACCGCATCGCCGGGCTGACCGTCGGCGGCGACGACTACGTGACCAAGCCGTTCAGCGTGGAGGAGCTGGTGCTGCGGGTGCGGTCGCTGCTGCGCCGGTCCAGCTCGGTGGCCTCGGCGACCAGCTCGCAGCTCGTGGTCGGCGAGCTGACGCTGGACGAGGACAGCCGCGAGGTGCGCCGGGCCGGGCAGGAGATCCAGCTGACCGCGACCGAGTTCGAGCTGCTGCGCTACCTGATGCGCAACCCGCGCCGGGTGCTGAGCAAGGCGCAGATCCTTGACCGGGTGTGGGAGTACGACTTCGGCGGCCAGGCCAACATCGTCGAGCTGTACATCTCGTACCTTCGCAAGAAGATCGACGTCGGTCGGGAGCCGATGATCCACACCATGCGCGGCGCCGGCTATGTCCTCCGACCGACGGGCTGACCGGCGTCCACAGTGGACGCTGCGACGCAAGCTCGTCGTGGCGGTGGTGCTGCTGCTCACCGTGGTGTCGCTGGCGATCGGCCTGACCGGCGAGCTGTTCATCCGCCGGACCCTGATCACGCAGGTGAACGCGCAGCTCCAGGACGCCTACAACCGCAGCCAGCACAGCCCCGGCGGACCCGGCGGCCACAATCCCTACTGCGCCAACAACGATCTCTCGTTCGCGTTGCCGCCCGGGCTGGGGCAGGGCGCGGTCGGCGTCAACCACGGCCTGGGGGTGGTGCTGGACAAGAACGTCTGCCCGCAACAGCTGGATCCCGACCAGGTGGCGACCCTGGCCACGGTGCTGCCCAACGGCCAAGCCGTTACCATCAGCGTTCCCCATCTCGGCGACTATCAGGTGATCTCCAACGGCGACAACCTGATCGGGTTGCCGCTCGATCAGGTCGACCACACCCTGAACAGCGTCAACATCGCGCTGCTGGTCATCGCGGCGGCCGGCCTGGTGGTCGCGGCCACGGCCGGCGCGGTGATCATCCGGGCCGCGCTGCGGCCGCTGGACCGGGTGGCCGCGACCGCCACCCGGGTCGGCGAGCTGCCGCTGGACCGGGGCGAAGTCGCTTTGTCCGTACGGGTTCCCGACCAGGACACCGATCCGCGCACCGAGGTGGGCAAGGTCGGTGCGGCGCTGAACCGGATGCTCGGGCACGTCGCCTCGGCGCTGAACGTGCGTCAGGAGAGCGAGACCCGGGTACGGCAGTTCGTCGCCGACGCCAGCCACGAGCTGCGGACGCCGCTGGCCTCCATCCGCGGCTACGCCGAACTCGCCGGCCGGTACTCGGATCGCGTGCCGCCGGACGTGTCCCATGCCATGCGGCGCATCCAGTCCGAGTCCACGCGGATGACGTCGCTGGTCGAGGAATTGCTGCTGCTGGCCCGATTGGACGCCGGTCGGCCGCTGGCGTCCGAACCGGTCGACCTGTCCCGACTGGTCGTCGACGCGGTCAGCGACGCCCGCGTGACGAGCCGGGATCACAAGTGGCAACTGGAGATTCCCGGCGAGCCGGTGGCCGTGCTCGGCGATGCCCAAGCGCTGCACCAGGTTCTGCTCAATCTGCTCGGCAACGCCCGCGCCCACACACCGGCCGGCACGACCGTGGTGACCGGTATCGGGAACGGCGTTCCGGGCGAGGTCGTGCTCACGGTTGCCGATGACGGGCCGGGGATTCCCGTTGCGCTGCAACCGGAAGTGTTCGAACGCTTCGCGCGTGGCGACGGGTCGCGATCGCGGGCCTCCGGCGGCACCGGGCTCGGGTTGTCGATCGTCGCGGCGATCGTCACCGCGCACGGCGGAGAAGTGGCGCTGGACAGCCGGCCGGGCCGGACCGTGTTCACGGTCCGGCTCACAGCTGCCGCACAGTGATCCCACACAGGCGGCACAGCGGTTTCCCCGAGGCTGGTGCCATGACTTCGACGATGACCCGGCCCGCGGCCGCCCCGGCGGCCGACGCGCCCGGACGGCCGGGCTGGCAGCGGCCGGCGCTGGTCCTGCTGCTGCTGGGCACCGCCGCGCTGTACCTGTGGAACCTGAGCGCATCGGGCTACGGCAACGACTTCTACGCGCAGGCGGCGCTGGCCGGCAGCCAGAACTGGGAGGCGCTGCTGTTCGGGTCGCTGGATCCGGGCAACGTCATCACCGTGGACAAGCCGCCGGCATCGCTGTGGATCATGGGCTTGTCGGCCCGGATCTTCGGCTTCAGCTCGTGGAGTCTGCTTGCGCCGCAGGCGATCGAGGGCGTGCTGTCGGTCTGGCTGCTGTTCGCCGCCGTGCGCCGGCGGTTCGGCTCCGGCGCCGGTCTCGCCGCCGGCGCCATGCTGGCGTTGACGCCGGTGGCCGTGCTGATGTTCCGTTTCGACAACCCGGACGCGTTGCTGGTGCTGTTGATGGTCGCCGGCGCGTACTGCGTGGTGCGGGCCACCGAGAAGGCCAGTTGGCGGTGGCTGGCGCTGGCCGGCGTGGCCATCGGCTTCGCCTTCCTGACCAAGATGTTGCAGGGCTTCCTGGTGCTGCCGGCGTTCGGTGTCGTCTACCTCGTGGCCGCGCCGACCACGATGTGGCGTCGGGTGCTGCACCTTGGCGGCGCGCTGGTGGCGGTGATCGTCTCAGCCGGGTGGTACATCGCGCTGGTCGACCTGTGGCCGGCGTCGTCACGGCCGTACATCGGCGGCTCGACGAACAACAGCCTGCTGGAATTGGCCTTGGGGTACAACGGTCTCGGCCGGATCTTCGGCGGTTCCGGCAACGGGGGCGGCGGCGGGCCGGGCGGTGGCGGCGGGGGTGGCGGGAACCTGTCGTTCGGCGGCAGCGCCGGCATCACGCGCATGTTCGGGCAGGCCTTCGGCACCGAGATCTCGTGGCTGCTGCCGGCCGCGCTGATCGCACTCGTCGCCGGCTTGTGGTTCACGCGCCGCGCTCCCCGTACCGACCAGACCCGGGCCGCTTTGCTGCTGTGGGGCGGTTGGCTGCTGGTGACCGGGCTCGTGTTCAGCTTCATGAGCGGCACCATTCACCCGTACTACTCGGTCGCGCTGGCCCCGGCCATCGCCGCCCTGGTCGCCATCGGCGGCCGCCAGCTGTGGCGCGGGCGGGCGGCGTTCGCCGTGCGGGCCTGGCTTTCCGCCATGATCGCCGTGACCGGGGTGTGGGACTTCGTGCTGCTGTCCGAGAACTCGTCCTGGCTGCCGTGGCTGCGCTGGGTCGTGCTCGTCGCCGGCATCGCCGTCGCCGCGCTGATTCTGTTGCAGGGGCAACAACTCCGCCGTCTCATCGTGGTCGCCGCCGTGGCCGGCATGATCGGCGTGGGCTCTTTCAGCATCGCCACCGCCGCTACACCGCACACCGGCTCCATCCCCGTCTCCGGTCCGGCCGGCAGCTCCCAGGGCGGCTTCGGCGGCGGCTCCGGCCAGGCCGATGCCACGGTGGTCAGCCTGCTCAAGGCCACCACCACCGAGTGGGCCGCGGCCACCGACGGCTCCATGTCCTCGGCCCCGCTCGCCCTGGCCAGCGGCAAGTCCGTGATGGCCATCGGCGGCTTCAACGGCGGCGATCCGGCGCCCACTTTGGCCCAGTTCCAGCAGTACGTGGCCGAAGGCAAGATCAGCTACTACGTCGCCGGCGGCGGTCGTGGCGGCTTCGGCGGCGGCTCCTCCGACATCGCCACCTGGGTCGCCGCCCACTACCAGGCCAAGACCGTCGGCGGCACGACCGTCTACGACCTGCGGTCCTGAACCGGCCGGGGGTGTGCGGGCCGCACACCCCCGGCCGGTCGACGGATCAGGCGGAGAGGCAGGTCAGGGTCGCGTCGTCCAGCCGCACGAACTGCGGAACGACACCGTTGTTGCCGTAGATCGCCTGGATGTAGACGGTGTCCTGGCCGGTGAGGTCGACCGGGAAGGTGGTGATCGCCTGGTAGCTGCCGGGGGTGATCCAGCCGGTGAGGCCGGTCAGCCTGACCCAGCCGTTGTTGGGGCTCCAGATCTCCAACCCGACCTGGGCGGCGTAGCTGAGCGTCTCGGCGTAGATCCGCGCGCTGCAGTTACGCTTGTCGGGCCAGCCCCCGACCGGCACGGCGATCCGCTCGGCCGCGTAGCCCGTCCCCGTGTAGAGCCAGCCGTCGTTGGCCCCGGACCGGGCAAGGCCCTGGTTGATGTCAAAACCGGCGACACCGTCCCCTTCGGTGATGCCCTGCCAGTGGCTCGACGGAACGCCCTCGAAGCCGTCGCTGAACTGCTGGGTGGCGGCCTGCGCCGGCACCGCGGCGCCGGCCACGATGGCCAACATCGCGGCAACCACCCCGATCGCGCGGCCCGTTCGGGCAAACACGGTCCTGATTTTCACGTCCACTCCTCAAGCGATCGTCCGGTTCCTGCCTGGTCACCATCGCGGCTGGCACTCAGAGCCAAGTCAGCCCGCGGTCGGAACGCGGTTTGAGCGATCAGCCGCGGCCGGCATGCTGCTGTCAGTGACCAGTGCTCACATGGGGGTGTGCGTGGAGTTGCTGTTGCTGGGACCGGTGCGGGCTCGGGTCGGGGACACGGTGGTGAACCTCGGGCCGCGCCAACAGCGTCTCGTCCTCGCCGTGCTGGCATGGGACGTGAACCGGGTGGTGCCGTTGCAGCGGCTGGTCGAATGGTTGTGGCCGGCGGATCCGCCGCGCCGCGCCACACACGCGGTGCACGTGCTGGTGTCCAATCTCCGCTCGATACTGGCCGGCGACCCGGACATGACGATCTCCACCGACGGCGTGGGCTACGCGCTGCGAGCCGATCCGCGGCAGATCGACGTGCACCGGTTCGTCGACGGCGTCGCCAAGGCCCGGGCGGCGACCGACGATCAGACCCGGGTGACCCGGCTGGACCAGGCATTGCTGCTGTGGACGGGACCGGCGCTGGCCGACACCGCGTCCTCGGAGGTCCGCGAGCGCTTGTGCGGTGGCCTTGAGCAGACCCGGCTGACCGCCATGGAGGACCGGTTCGACGGGATTCTCCGGCTGGGCGGCCATCAGCAGGTCCTCGGTGAGCTCACCTCGGTGGCCGACGCCCACCCGACCAGGGAGCGGCTGATCGGCCAGCTGATGCTCGCGCTGCACCGCAGCGGTCAGACCAGCCGAGCGTTGGACGCCGCACAGCGCACTCGTGCCCTGTTGGCCGAGGAACTGGGTATCGATCCCGGGGCCGAGCTCCGGCGACTCGAGCTGGCCATCCTGCGCGACGACCGCGCCCTCGACCCGGTCGCACCGCGCCGTGCGGATCCCGGCACACCGGTGCCGGCGCAGCGCACCCGGCTGGTCGGCCGTGACCACGACGTGGCCGAAATCGTCGACCGGCTGACGACGGGCGACGCGCGGCTGCTGACATTGACCGGACCCGGTGGCGTCGGCAAGACGCGGCTGGCCACCGAGGCCGCCCGGCAGTGTGCGCAGCACGTCGCCGACGGCGTCGTGGTCGTGTCGCTGGCACCGGTGGACGACCCGAACCTGGTGCTGCCGACCATCGCCAGCAGCCTGGCGATCAGGGAGACCGACGGTGCTCAGCTTCGCACCGCCCTACGGGCGCGCCTGCGGGACCGGAAACTGCTGCTGCTGCTGATCGACAACGTCGAACACCTGGTGGACGCCGGGCCGGACATCGCGTGGCTGCTGGACGTCGCGCCCGGGCTCACGGTGCTGGCCACCAGCCGTGCGCCACTGCGGCTGACCGGCGAGCACGTGTGGTCGGTGACGCCCCTGGACTCCCGCTCCGCGGCCGAGCTGTTCGACGAACGGGCGAGGCAGGCCGGCTCTGCCCGCGTCGGCCACGATCCGGCCGTGGTCGACGCGATCTGCCGCTGTGTCGACCGACTCCCGCTGGGGATCGAACTCGCCGCTGCCCGCACCCGGTTGCTGCCGCCGGCCGCGTTGCTCCACCAGCTGGAGCGGTCGCACGACCTGCTGGGCGGCGGGGGCCCGCGACGCACCGGGCCGACACCGGTCGCTGCGGGCGGCGATCGCCTGGAGCTACGACCTACTGACTGCCGACGAGCAGTCGATGCTGTGTGCCGTATCGGTGTTCGCCGGCGGCTGGACCGCGCCGGCGGCGGCCGCCGTCGCCCGCCTCGACCTGACGACCGCGTGGCGGCTGCTCGGCGGGCTGCTGGATGCCAGCATGATCGTCCGCACCACGGACACCCGTTTCGCCCTGCTGGAAACGGTCCGGGTCTTCGCCGTCGCCCGAGCGGCGGCGTCCGGCGTCCTGACCGAGGCCAAGGAGCGGCACGCGGTCCACATCGAGTCCTTCGTCGCGGCAGCCCGCCAGGGCGTAGGCGGTCCGGACCACGATGAGTGGTTCGACCGGCTGCGGTGGGAGCGGGACAACCTGCGAGCAGCGCTGCGCTGGCGGCTCGAGCAGGGCGAACTGGACCGGTGCGCGGCCATTCTGGACCTTCCGACGTACTGGATCATGGTGGGCCACGTCGCGGAGTACCGGCAGTGGGCCGATGAGGTGTTGGCCGGCAACGACGACTCGCTCAGCCCCCGAGCGCGGGCCGGCGTGCTCGCGGTCTACGGCTACGCGTCGCACGGAGGCGACAGCGAGCACGCGATCCGCGTTGCCGACCAGGCCGTCGGACTCGCACGACTGGACGCCGATCCCCCGACGCTCGCGATGGCGCTGCTGTTTCGTGGCCACGTGGCGAGATCGGCGGCGGACAACGAACTGGCCGAGGCGCTGTTCGACGAGGCGGAGGCAGCACTGCGCCAGGTCGGCCGGCCGGCGGTCACCCGGGCCGTGCAGGCCCAGGTGACCATGGTGTTGGACCAGCGTAGGGAAGCCGACCAGGCGCTGGCCGAGCTGGAGGTCGAGGTCCGCAAGGCCGGCGCGACCTGGGGGCTGGCCAGCACACTGGTCCACCGCGGCTCCGTGTTGATCCAACTCGGTGAGTGGCAACGGTCCGAGCGGCTGGTCCGCGAGGCGGTCCGGATCATGAGCCGGCTCGGCTCCGGTTCCGGTTCCGGCATGACATGGGCGTTGCACCAACTGAGCATCACCGCGGCCAACACCGGCCAACCGGAGCGGTCCGCTCGGCTGGCCGGCGCGGCCGCCCGGCTCATGGAGCACGGCGGGCCGTCGACGATCGCGGACAACGTCCGGCGGTCGCGCCGGCCGGCCGCCGGGACAGCAGGCGCCGAGCTCGGTCGGGACACGTTCGACCGGCTGTTCGGCGAGGGGCGGGCCATGACCTTGGGGCAAGCCGTCGCCTTGGCCGTGAGCACTCCTCGGCCGGCCATGGACCCGGCGCACTTCGTCCACAGTGGACTCCCACGTTCACGGGCTGGGGACCGTCTGTGAAAAGCGGGCGGTTCCCAGCCGGCGCGGAACGCGCTTACCGTACGCGGCAAGCCGACTACGAGGAGCGTTCGATGCGCCGATTCATCCCGCTCGTTTCCGCCGCCACCCTCTCCGCGGCCTTCCTGTTGCCCGGTACCGCTTCCGCGGCCGCCGTCCCCCACCCGGACCACATTCTCGTCGTGATCGAGGAGAACCACGCCCAGGGTGAGATCGTCGGCAACGCCAACGCGCCGTACATCACCGGTTTGTCCAAGTCCGGGGCCAACTTCACCAACTCGCACGCCGAGACCCACCCCAGCCAGCCCAACTACCTGGCGCTGTTCTCCGGCAGCACCCAGGGCGTCACCAACGACACGTGTCCCAAGAAGGCCTTCACCACCGCCGACCTCGGCGGCCAGGCGTTGGCGGCCGGTATCGGTTTCGCCGGCTATTCGGAGAGCATGCCCAGCGACGGCTACACCGGTTGCACCTCCGGCACCTACGCCCGCAAGCACAACCCGTGGTCCGACTTCGCCGACGTGCCCGCTTCGGCCAACCTGCGCTTCACCAAGTTCCCCACCGACTTCACCAAGCTGCCCGCCGTGTCGTTCGTCGTGCCCAACCTCCAGGACGACATGCACGACGGCACCGTCAAGCAGGGCGACACCTGGCTCAAGTCCCACCTCGACGCCTACATCCAGTGGGCCAAGACGCACAACTCCGTCTTCGTGCTCACCTTCGACGAGGACGACAACACCACCGCCAACATCATCCCCACCATCATCACCGGCGCCGGCGTGAAGACCGGCACCTACACCGAGAAGATCAACCACTACAGCGTCCTGCGCACCATCGAGGACGCCTACGGCCTCCCCCACGCCGGCGCGGCGGCCAACGCCACGCCGATCACCGACATCTGGGGCTGACCGCTCAGCTCTGCCGGCCCGGTTCGGCCACCCCGTCGGGTGCGCCGGCCGGGCCGCCGTACAGTCCGGGACCGGTGATCTCCACGCCGGCAAGGAAGTCCTTGGACGCCAGGTAGGACGACTCGATCAGGTCGGCGGTGTGGCCGAAGTCGAGTGGCGTGACGGCCTGCACGGGTGCGCCCGGCAGATACACCACGGGCACGGCCCCGGCGGCAAGATCAGCCTCCAGCACGGCCTGGTTGCGCATGCCCAGCGTGGCCCAGAACAACAGCGTCTCGGCCAGCGTGCCGGGCACCTCGGGCAGGTGCCCGGGGAACGTGCAATCCAGCACCACCAACGACTTCGCGCCCATGGCCAGCGCCTGCCGGATCGGCACGTTGGCCAGCACGCCGCCGTCGTAGAGCACCCGGTCCTCCCGGCGCACCGGCGGGTAGATGCCCGGGATCGCCGCCGACGCGACGATGGCCGGCACGAGCTCGCCGGACGTCATCAGCACCGGCAGCCCGGTCACGGCGTCGACCGCGACGGCCCCGAACGGCAGTGCCAGCTCGGCGAAGTCCGTTGCGCCGCCAAGACCCTCGGTCAGCACGTCGACCAGTCCGGTGTTGGGAAACAGGTACGTGCGCTCGCGGCGCAGCGTGCGCAGCTGGGCCAACGGCCCGCCGGGAAACACGCGCGCCCGCGTCATCCCGGCCCACATCTCGGTGAGCCGGTCGGCGGCGTGCTCGGGGTCGAGTGCGACCAGCGAGCCGTTCACCGAGCCCACGGACGTGCCGGTGACCAGGTCGGGGGCGATGCCGCGCTCGGCGAGCGCCCGCAGCATGCCGACCTGGATCGCGCCGAGGCTGCCACCGCCGCCGAGCACGAAGCCGACCGGGGCGGGCAACAGGATCCGATCCACCGCCGCATCGTGCCAGCTCACCCGTCCGGCCGCCGGGAGCGGCCCCGCGTGGCCTCAACTGGCCGTTGACGAGGTCGACACGTTTCTGTAACGCTGTGAGTCCTGTCACGCAAAAACTGAATAGTGTGCCGTTAATTTCTGGCATCAAGCCGGAAGAACCGGCCTTCTCGCCATCACCCCTGCCGCCGGACGAGAGGTAGACCACTCGATGAGCGCACCCCGACCTGCGCCGAGACTGGCAGCCGCGCTGCTCGGTCTCGCCCTGCTCGCGATGGGCGGGCCCGCGCTCGCCGCGAGCGCGCCGACCACCGCCTTACCCGCCGGGACGTCCCCGACCGTCACGGCCAGCAGCGCCACCACCGGTCAGCCGGCCAGCAAGATCGCCGACGCCGACCAGAACTCGTACTGGCAGAGCTCCGGCTCCGCGTTCCCGCAGTGGGCGCAGGTCGACCTGGGCAAGATCAGCCGCATCGGCGGCGTGGTGATGAAGGTGCCGGCCGGCTGGGCCAGCCGCACCGAGACGCTGTCCGTCCAAGGCAGCGATGACGGCAAGGGCTACAGCACCCTGGCCGGCTCGAAGAAGTACACCTTCGATCCCAAGTCCGACAACACGGTCCGGGTCGACTTCGGCACCCAGCTCACGCGCTACCTCCGCGTCGAGATCACCGACAACTCGGCCGGCTCGCAGGCCCAGCTGTCCGACCTCGAGGCCGTGCCGGCCGCCGTCGACGCCACCAACCTGGCCGCCGGCAAGGCCATGAGCTCCAGCGGCTACGTGCAGAACTACGCGCCCGGCAACGCCAACGACGGCAACCAGGGCACCTACTGGGAGAGCACCAACAATGCCTTCCCGCAGTGGTTGCAGGTCGACCTCGGGGCGTCGGTGAGCAGCACGCAGATCGTGCTCAAGCTGCCGACCGCGAACTGGGGCGCGCGCACCCAGACGCTGTCCGTGCAGGGCAGCACCGACGGCAGCACCTTCTCGCAGCTCGTCGCGTCCGCCGGCTACACCTTCGACCCGGCGTCCAACAACACCGTGACGATCAACTACACCCCGGTCACCACCCGGTACCTGCGGCTGAACATCACCGGCAACACGGGATGGCCGGCCGGTCAGGTCTCGGAGTTCGAGGTGTACGGCCCGAGCAGCGGCGACACGCAGCCGCCGACCGCGCCTTCCGCACTGGCCTACACGCAGCCGGCTTCCGGGCAGATCAAGCTGACCTGGAACGCCTCGACCGACAACGTCGGCGTCACCGGTTACGACGTCTACGCCAACAACTCGTTGCGCACCAGCGTTTCCGGCACCACGCTGACCTACACCGACAGCCAGCCCGACACCGCGACCGTCACGTACTTCGTGCGGGCGCACGACGCCGCCGGCAACCAGTCGGGTAACAGCAACAGCGTTACGCGGACCGGCAGCGGCACCGGCGACCCCGGCACGAACCTGGCCGTGGGCAAGCCGATCACTGCCTCTTCGACGACGCTGAACTTCGTCGCCACCAACGCCAACGACAACGACGTCACCACCTACTGGGAGGGCGCCGGCGGCACGTACCCGCAGACGCTGACCACCCAGCTGGGGTCCAACGCGGACACCAGTTCCGTTGTGGTGAAGCTGAACCCGGCCAGCATCTGGGGTCCGCGCACGCAGACCATCGAGGTGCTGGGCCGCGAGCAGAGCGCCACCGGCTTCACCAGCCTGGTCGCCGCGAAGTCGTACGCGTTCGATCCGGCCTCCGGCAACACGGTCACCATCCCGGTGTCCGCGCGCGTCGCCGACGTGCAGCTGAAGTTCACCGCGAACTCCGGCGCGGGCGGCGGTCAGGCGGCCGAGTTCCAGGTGTTCGGCGTGCCCGCGCCCAACCCGGACCTGACCGTCACCGGGTCGTCGTGGACGCCGGCGTCGCCGGTCGAGACCGACTCGATCACGGCCAGCGCCACCGTCAAGAACGCCGGTACGCTGCCGGCCGGCGCGACCGACGTCAACTTCTACCTCGGCACCACCAAGGTCGGCACCGCATCGGTCGGCGCATTGGCCGCGGGCGCGTCCAGCACCGTGTCCGCGTCCATCGGCACCCGCGACGCCGGCTCGTACCAGCTGACCGCCAAGGTGGACGAGTCCAACAAGGTCATCGAGCAGAACGAGGCCAACAACTCCTACACCAACCCGACCGCGCTCGTGGTCACACCGGTGCAGAGCAGCGACCTGGTGGCCACCACGAACTGGACGCCGAGCAACCCGTCGGCGGGCAACCCGGTGCAGTTCTCGGTGACGGTGAAGAACCAGGGCACCATCGCGTCGGCTGGTGGGGCGCACGGCATCACCGTCACGGTCTCCTCCAACGGTTCCACGGTGGCGACGCTGACCGGCTCGGTCAGCGGTGTGATCAACGCCGGCGCGACGGCCAGCCCGGTGAATGTCGGGAGTTGGACCGCGGCCAACGGCAACTACACCGTCACCACGACGGTGGCCAACGACGCCAACGAGTTGCCGGTCAAGCAGGGCAACAACACCAGCACGTCCAGCCTGTTCGTGGGACGCGGCGCCAACATGCCGTACGACTCGTACGAGGCGGAATCCGGTGTGCTCGGCGGCGGCGCGGCCGTGCTCAGTCCTAATCGGACGATCGGCGACCTCGCCGGCGAGGCGTCCGGCCGGCAGGCCGTCACGCTGAACTCCACCGGCTCCTCGGTCGAGTTCACCACCCGTGAGGCCACCAACACCCTCGTCACCCGGTTCTCCATCCCCGACGGCACTTCGTCCACTTTGGACATCTACGTGGACGGCACTCTGCTCAAGCCGATCAGCCTGACCTCGCAGTACGCGTGGCTGTACGGCGCCGAGGCGTCACCCGGCAACGACCCCGGTGCCGGTGCGCCGCGGCACATCTACGACGAGGCCAACGTGCTGCTCGGCACCACCGTGCCGGCCGGTCACAAGATCAAGCTCCAGAAGGACGCGTCGAACGCCGGCAACTTCGCGATCGACTTCATCAACCTGGAACTGGCCACCGCACAGGCGAACCCGGATCCCGCGCACTACGCCGTGCCCGCCGGTTTCACCCAGCAGGACGTGCAGGCCGCGTTCGACAAGGTGCGCCAGGACACCACGCTCACCGGCGTGTACCTGCCGACCGGCGACTACTCGATCAGCTCCAAGATGACCATCTACGGCAAGGCGATCACCGTCGTCGGCGCCGGGCCGTGGTACACCCGGTTCCTGTCGCCGAGCGGCCAGACCAACACCGACGTCGGCATCGACATCCAGAGCAGCGCCAACGGTTCCAAGGTGTCCGGCATGGCGTTCTTCGGCAACTGGAACAGCCGGCAGGACGGCCCGGGCAAGGTCTTCAACATGACCAACGTCTCCAACATCACGTTGGACAACATCTGGATCGAGCACCAGATGTGCCTGTTCTGGGGCCAGAACGTCCAGAACATCACCATTTCCAACTCGCGGATCCGGGACACCTTCGCCGATGGCGTGAACATGACCAACGGCAGTTCCAACAACCACATCGTCAACGACGAGGCCCGGTCGACCGGTGACGACAGCTTCGCGATGTTCGCCGCCACCGATGCCGGCGGCGGCAACGAGACCGGCAACGTGTTCGAGAACCTCACCGCCGTGCTCACCTGGCGGGCCGCCGGCTTCGCCGTCTACGGCGGCGAGGACAACACGTTCCGCAACCTGTACGTGGCCGACATGCTCACCTACGCCGGCATCACCGTGAGCAGCTTGAACTTCGGCTACCCCATGAAGGACTTCGGTCCCGATCCCACCACCATCCAGAACGTCTCCATCGTCCGGGCCGGCGGCCACTTCTGGGGCGCGCAGACCTTCCCCGGCATCTGGATGTTCTCCGCCAACCAGAAGTTCCAGGGCATTCGCGTCAGCGATGTCGACATCGTCAATCCGACCTACAGCGGCATCATGTTCCAGACCGACTACGTCGGCGGGGCGCCGTTGCAGCCCATCACCGACACCGTCCTGACCAACGTGTCCATCAGCGGCGCGCAGCAGTCCGGCGACGCCTACAACGCCAAGTCCGGCTTCGGCATCTGGGCCAACGAGCTCCCCGAAGCCGGCCAGGGCCCGGCCGTCGGCTCGGCCACGTTCACCAATCTGAAGCTGTCCAACAACTTCATCGACATCAGGAACACGACCAGCACGTTCACCGTCAACCGCAACTAGCACCGCCCACGCGAGTCACGCTCTCGGGCAGGAGAGTTCCGCCCTCGGGCCCACCCAGCTACGCACCACGCCGGGTAATGCCCGAGGGCGGAACTCGCCTCGGCGCCCGAGAGCGTGACTCGCGGGGGTTCACCCCAAACGCGCAACTCACCCTGACGCTGACCGGGACTCGCGGGGGTTCAGGTCTGGTCTTTGGGCGGACGGCCCCTTCGGGGATGCCGCCGACGCCCGAGGGCATGCGGCCGGCATCGACGAGGGCCTTGCGGAGCAGGAACTCGATCTGGGCGTTGGTGCTGCGCAGCTCGTCCGCGGCCCAACGGGCCAGGGCGTCGTGGACGGCGGGGTCCAACCTGAGCAGCACGCCCTTGCGCTCGGCCACGGCACCTCCCCTGCTCGCGAGTGATACTGCCACTCTAGCATGTAGATATCACCTTCCTCGAAAGGTGACTAATTCACCGAAACTCTGGCCATGCCGTTGCTGATCGGCCACGATGCGATCAACGCGGCCGCACACCCCTGCCGGCCGCGCCGGACCTGGGGAGTCGCAGATGCGCACCAGTCGAATCGCCGGCGTGCTGGCCGGCCTGCTACTCATCACGACAGCCACCACTGCCACCGCGAACGCGGCAACGAACCCGGACGACCCGGCCCTGCACTGGGCGGGCTCGGAGGTGGCCAAGCACGAGGGAGGGGGCCGCAGCGGGTTCGCACCGCTGGCCGGCCTGCCGGGCCTGGACGTCAGCCACTACCAAGGCAACGTGGACTGGGCCTCGGTGGCCTCGAAGGGCGCGAAGTTCGCCTACGTCAAGGCAACCGAAGGCACGACGTACACCGACCCGACCTTCGCCCACCAGTACAACGGCTCCTACAACGCGGGCCTGATCCGCGGCGCCTACCACTTCGCCCGCCCGAACCTGTCCGGCGGCGCGGCCCAGGCGGACTACTTCGTCGCGCACGGCGGCGGCTGGTCCAAGGACGGCAAGACCCTGCCGCCCATGCTGGACATCGAATACGCCCCCAGCGGCGACCAGTGCTACGGCCTGACCCAGGCCTCGATGCGCAGCTGGATCACGGCCTTCAACAACGAACTGCACGCCAGGACGACCCGCTGGGCCACGGTCTACACCACCACGGACTGGTGGACGAAGTGCACGGGCAACTGGAGCGGCCTGAGCTCCACCAACCCGCTGTTCATCGCCCGCTACAGCTCCAGCCCGGGCACTCTGCCGGCGGGCTGGGCGACCTGGACGTTCTGGCAGTTCGCCGACAGCGGCACCTTCCCGGGCGATCAGGACCAGTTCAACGGCTCGGCGACGCGCCTGCTGGCACTGGCCAACAACACGGCCTGAGGCAAGGGAAGGCCCCCGCCGGCAGCGGGGGCCTTCCTCAGCGAAAGCCTAGCAGGACACCGGTTTCAGGGCGAAATCGGCGGTCACCGACTTGCCCTTGGCGATCTTCACCTGCCGGGTCTGCGGCTGCCAGCCGTCCCGCGCGACGATCAGCGTCAGCGGGTTGTTCCGGTTGTCCAGCCACAGCACGTAGTTGCCGCCGGCGTCGGTCTTGAGCGTGTACGACGCCGCCCACGTGTCGATCTGCACGGTCGCGCCCGGAATCGGCGGCGTGCCGCCCTTGCAGGCGACGCTGGTCACCGTGCCGGTGATCTTGCCCCAGGTCGCGGGCGGCTTCACCGTGAAGGTGACGGGAATCGCCGCGAGCGGGTGCGGCACAACAGCGGCGACCTCCAGCGAAGCCGTGTACACGCCGGGTTGTGCCAGCGACGCGGCGTCCAGCTTCACGGTGAAGCTGGCCGACTTGCCGGGTGCGATCGTCACGGGATCGGTTGGCGTGACGGACATCCACGGGATCGACACGTACTCGCCGCACTGGTCGTAACCGGGCAACAGCTGGTCCTGCGTGCTCGGGCTGAAGCCGCCGATCGAGCCGCCGATCCGGTAGAACCCGCAGGCGCTGCCACCACGGAACAACGCGGTATTGGCGTTGGGCAACGGGTTCCACGTGTTGGTGGACGGATCGTAGGCGTAGCCGGCGTTGGTCAGGCTGCCGTCCTGAATGCCGCCCGACACCAACAACTGTCCATTCGCGACGGTACTGGACGCCGCGAACACCGACACCGGAAGACTGGCGATGGGTGACCATACGCCGGTCTTGACGTTGAGCCCGAAGCCGGCGCTGACCTGGTCGAGGCCGCTGGCCCCGCCGGCGCAGTACAGCGTGCCGGCGATGATGCCGCAGTTGGTCCAGCTCAACGGCATCGGCAGCGACGGCCCGGCCGACCAGGTGTTCATGACCGGGTCGTACACCTGCACATCGGTGACCCCGCAAGAACTTTGCAGACAGCCACCGACCACGTAGACCTTGCCGCCGACGACCGCGCTGCCCATGGCCGAGTAGGCCGTGGGCATCGGAGCGCCGGTGCTCCACGTGTTGCTGGCGGTGTCGTAGATGTCCAGGTCGCCGTTGGGCGGACCGGTGACGCCCCAACCGCCGCCGACGTAGACCTTGGTCCCGATGGCCACCGCGAACGGGTTCTCACGGGCCTCCGGAATGTCGGCGATCGGCGACCAGGCCTGGGTGCCCTGGTCGTAGACGTAGTTCTTGGTGGTCAGCTCGGTGCCGTTGAGCCCGGTGAACGAGTAGATCTTGCCGTTCACCGCGACGGCCGCGTTGTCCATGATCTTCGTCGGGTAGTCGGCGACGGTCGACCACGACGCCGCGGACGGCGAGACGTCCTTGGGCGCGGCGGTCAATGCCTTGCCCAGCAACGGACCGGTGCTGAAGTTTCCCTTGACCTTCTGTAGCGGCGCGGAAACCTGCGCGGCCGGGGTGTAGCCGCCCGGCCGCGGGTCGAGGCGGACGTCGGCCGGCGCGGTGCCGGTGTTGGTCACCTTGACCGTGGCGGTCGTGTTTCCTTGCCAGGCAACACTCTTGCTGATCGCCGTGGTGTTCACGGTCAGCCGCGCGGAGTCCAGCGCAAAGTCCTGTGGTGTCACACTGTCCGGCGTGACAACCGTGGACTTGGTGGCCGTCACATAGTTCGTCGCAGCACCGCTGATCGGATGCGTGCCGGTCTGCGTAGAGAAGAACCAGTAGCTGCCATCTGCCCCGGTCACGGTCTTGTCCGTGGGCTGGTCGACACTGGTCACCGAAGCGCCGGCCAGGGGCACCGACGCGACCTTGTCGGTGACGTGGCCGGTGACGATGCCGCCGGGCGTCAACGTGCAGGAGTGGTCGCCGACGACCACGTCGTCGACCTCCCACCAGAACCCGAAAGACCGCTCCACGTAATGGAAGCGCACCTGCACGGCCGACTTGCCGACCGCCCCCGGCAGCGGCAGCACCTGCTTGCCGGTGACGTTCTGGGTCTTCTGCTGCCACACCGGCGTCCAGGTCGCGCCACCGTCCACTGTGTACTCAGCGGTGGCGGTCATCAGGTCGCCGTAGGCCTCGAAGTCGGTGTCGAAGGTCAGCGTCGGGTTGGTGGCCGTGCTGAGGTCGTACACCGGGCTGGTCAGCATGGTGTCCTGGTCGCTGCCATCGAGGTTGCTCTCGGTGATGGCGAAGTTGCCGCTGCCGCCGGTGGCGTTGTCGCGATGGCCGGGGTTGTCGAACTCCCACGGCCGAGCGCCGGGCACAGCATTGCCGACGGTCCATCCGTCCGGTGTGGACGATCCGTCGAACGACTGGGTGGCTCCGCTGAACTTGTTGCCGTACCCCGGCGCTCCGCAGGTCACCGGGTCGACCTTGATCGCCACGTCGTGCCCGGCGGCGCCCTTGCCGACCTGGACCTGTTGGGCGTCCTGGAGATAGCCGGGATAGGACGGATCGACCTGCACGGTGTAGGCCGCCCCCTGCGGCACGGTCAGCACGTAGCGGCCGCTGACCGGGTCGGTGTGCGTCACCGTCGTCGGCTGCCCGGCGACCTGCACCTGCGCCGCAAGTGGCCAGCCGTGACCGGAACCGTCCCGCACCACACCGGAAATCGTGGTCGTCGGGATGACCGCGAGGGTGAAGTTCGCCGTCACGGTCTGGCCGTCGCCGACCGCCACCCCGCTTGCCGACGCGTCCTGGTAGCCGAACTTGCTGGCCGTGGCGTTGTAGGTACCGGCCGGCACGTCCAGCGTGAAGTGCCCGGCGGCGTCGGTGTTGGCCGACAGATCACCGACCTTGACCTGGGCCCCGGACAGCGCTTTCCCGGTGTTGTCGGTGACCGTGCCGGTCACCGAACCGGTCGGGCCGGCGGTGAACGCGGCGATGCCGTTGGGCGAGCCGAGGCCGGTCGGGCCGTCGTAGCCCGCGCCGCCCTGGCACAGGTAGGCCGGCGTGCACTGGCCGTTGGCCCCGCCCGACACGTCATACAGGGCCCGAGAGTCCTTGTACGGAAACGTGTTCGGGTAGGAGCCGGCCGACGGCGCGCCGGCGAGGGCGTAGACACCGGCGATGATCGGCGCGGACACGCTGGTGCCGCCCATCACCACCCAGTTGCCCTGCACGTACACCGCGACCGGCGTGTTCAGGTCGGCGACCGCCGACACGTCGGCGACGGTTCGCCTGGCGCAGCCCGAATCGTGCTGGAATGCCGGCTTCGCCTCGTACGCCGAGCAGCCGCTGCCGGCGTGGTTCCACGCCGACTCGGTCCAGCCACGGGTGCTGCCGTCACGCTGCAACGTGGTGCCGCCGACCGCCGTGACGTGCGGCGACGAGGCCGGGAATTCCACGCCGTAGCCGTAGTCGCCGGAGCTGACGGTCATGACCACGCCGGGGTGGTCGTAGTAGGCGCTGTCGAACTGCGGGTCGGCCGGGTCCTCATCGCCGCCGTAGCTGTTGGAGACGAACTTCGCGCCCATGGCGACGGCCTGGTTGACCGCCGCGCCCATGTTGGTGGCCAGCGCGTCGTCCGACTCGACGAGCAGGATGTGGCAGCGAGGGCAGACCGCGGACACCATGTCCAGGTCCAGGGCTTCCTCGTGCTGCCAGCTCGAGTTCGGCGCCGGGTAGGCGGTGCCGCCGCGCTGGTCCACCTTGCGGAAGCAGCCGTTGGCCGTGGTGCAGGCCGGCAGTCCGTACTGCTGGCGGTAGATCGCCAGCTCCTGCTCGGCGTCCGGGTAGTCGTAGGCGTCGACGATGGCCACGGTCTGGCCGTCGCCGGCCGTCTGTGACGGCAGGTTGTAAGCGCTTCCCAGGTCGCTCGGGCCGAACCCGGACGGCGCCGCGTTGGCGTGCACCCCGGCCGCGCCCTTGACATCCGTACGCTGGAGGGCGAAGCAGGTGAACTCGCCCGGTCTCGGCTTCTGCGGACAGACGTGCTCGGCGGCCTGCGGTGTCGGCGGCGCGGGCGCTGCGGCCACTGCCGCGACCGGAGTCAGCGCAGCGGCAACGGCCGTCGCCACCACCGCGAGCACTGTTCGTAGTGCGGGCAACTGTGTGTCCTTTCGCTGGCGTGGCGGCCAACGATCTGGATCTTCGCACCCTGCCGGGGCGTAAAACCGGACAAGATACGGACGGCTTCCCGCAAGATTTTGATGCTTGACAGAAAAAGGGGCCGAACAGCCTAGTTGTGGTACCGCGCCAACACCCGGTCCACGAGCGCCGCGGCGTCGCCGAGGTAGCGCGCGGGATCCAACAGCTCGTCCAGGGGCAGTTCGACCTCGATGCGGCCGGCCAGGGCCGCGCGCAGGGACGTTCCGTTGGCCGCGGCCTCACGAGCCGCCTCGGCAAGCACCTTCTTGGCCGCCGCCTTGCCCAACACCGGCGCCAGGGCGACATTGAGCCGCTCGCTGACGATCGCGCCGCCGGTCAATGCCAGGTTGGCCGCCATGCGCTCGGGGAAGACCTCCAAGCCCGCCAACAACTCCGCTGCGGTGAACGCCGCGCCGCCGACCAGGCGGAGCGCCTCGCGAAGGGTCTGCCACTCGGCATGCCAGGCCCCGCCGGGACGCTCGTCCTCGGCAACCATGCTGGCGGCCAGCACCGACACCTGCGCGGGCACCTGCCGCGCGGCAGTGACGATCAACGTGGCCAGCACCGGATTTCGCTTCTGCGGCATGGCCGACGAAGCGCCTCGTCCATCGGCGGCGGGCTCGGCGACCTCGCCGATCTCCGTACGGGACAACACCTGCACGTCAACGGCGATCTTGCCGAGCGCGCCGGCGACGAACTGAAGGGCGTGGCCCACATCGAGAATCGGGGTCCGGGCGGTGTGCCACGGGCCGACCGGCTCGGCCAGCCCCAGCTCCTCGGCGAACGGGCCGATCAGCTCGACACCGCCGCCGACACCGGCCAGCCGACCGTACTCGACATACGCGGCAAGGGTGCCGGCCGCGCCGGCCAGCTCGGCCGGCAACACCAACGCCTCGAGCCGCTCGATCGCGTCCAGCACGAGCGTCAACCAGCCGGCGGCCTTCAGCCCGAACGTCGTGGGCACCGCGTGCTGCGTCAGGGTCCGCCCAGCGATCAAGGTCGAGCGGTGGTCGACGGCCAGCCGGGCCAGCGCGTCGGCACAGCGCCGGAGGTCGGCCAGCACCAGCGACCGAACCCGCTGCACGACCAGCATGGCCGCGCTGTCCAGAATGTCCTGGCTGGTGGAGCCCCGGTGCACGTACTCGGCGACCTCCGGCGGCACCAGCTTCATCAGCGCCGGCACGAAGGCGACGACGGGGTTGGCGGCCCCACGGGAGTCGGCGGCCAGCTGGACGACGTCGAGCTGCGACGACGACACCGCGGAGATGGCCTTGGCCGCGCTGTCGGGCACGATGCCGAGTCGGGCCTGGGCCCGGGCCAGCGCCGCCTCGACGTCGACCATGGCCCGCAGCCACGCCTCGTCGTCGGTCTCCCCGGCCACCGGCGTGCCGGCCCAGGTCGGGGCCAGCAGCCCGGAGTCGGCACCGGTCACGCCAGCCTCCCAACGTCCGCCAGCGGCACGGTCCGCACGGCCAGCGCGGCCCGCGCGATGGCGTCGGAGTCCTCCAGCGTCACCGAGCCGACGCCCGGGCGGATGCCGGCGGCGGTCACCCAGTGAACGTACTCGGTGGGCACGCCGTAGGCGAACCGGGCGGGATGCGGCCGGTCGGCGGCGTCGATCACGTGGTACGGCCGCGCGGTGACGGCGACACCGCCGCTCTCGAACGACTCCGCGCCCTCGTCCGGAATGTGGAACGGCCGGCACTGGCCGGTGGCCTTGAGGTACCGCAGCAGCGGATTGGCGCTGCGGTTGAGATCCACGTCGGGGATGCGGGCCTCGATGAGCGTGGTGACGGCGATCGGCGGGGCCGGCACGGACGTGGCGTCGACCAGGAAGGTCTCGCCGAGCGACACCCGGACGCCGGGCCCGAGCACGCGCAGCACGTCGGCCTCCAGCAGCGCGGTCATCTCCTCGATGCGGCGCAGCGGCGGGCCGATGGACAGGAAGGCGTTGAACGGGGTGTACCAGCGGGCCAGCTCGTCCCGATAGGAGCCGCCGGTGATGCCGCCGTGGTCGACGACCATGCGAATCTCGTTGCGCAGATCGCGCAGCGTGTCGAGTGCGGCTTTCAACGGGCTGGACACGTTGCCGCGCTTGGCCTCGCGCGCGTCGGAGCGCAGGTAGCCGAGCAGCCAGCGCTGGTAGTCGGCCTGGTCGGCGAACGCCTTCTCGCCGTACGGCTTGGCGATCCGCTCCCAGCTCCACCGTTCCGTCTCGGCCACGCCGAACCGGGCCAGCAGCTCGCCGTCATCGCCGTCGGCAACCAGGACTTCCTGGTACAGCTTGGCGAACTCCGCGACCTGGTCGGGACCGAGCCGGTCGGCCAGCAGCGTCGCGTAGTAGACGGCACGGGCCTCCTTGTCGATCAACGGCCACACGTCGCGCATGAACCGGACCCGACCGGACCGCCGCAACCGCTCGATGACCTGCGGCGTCAGGAAAACCGGCGTGTGCCGGCCGACCGGGCCCTTCTGGTTCTCACCGCGGGCGTGGTGCGGGACGCCGCGCCGCGAGCCGGCGTACATGGCCGGCTCCAGGCCGGACGGGCGGTAGACCAGCCCGTCGTCGGTGCGCTCGTAGCGGCCGCCGCGGCCCTCGGTGAACAGGGCCAGGTAGTCGAAGAAGTTCAGGCCCAGCCCGCGCAGCGCAACCTTCTCCCCCGGCTCGATCCGGGACAGGTCCAGGTCGGCCGGGTTGCTCGGTGCGATGTAGGTCAGCCCGCGCTCGGCGGCGAAGTCCCGCAGCCGGGTCTCCTCGTCGGTGAGCACCACCGGACCGTGCCCCAGCGCCAGCACCACGGCGTCGGCGTCGTCCACTGTGGACCCGTTCTTGAGCCGAACGGTCTGCCGGCCGTCGGGCTGGTCGTCGACGGCGACGGCGGTGCCGCGGTGCACCGTCACGGACACGTCGCCGGCCGCCGCGAGCAACTGGGTGAACACCCACTCCAGGTAGTAGCCGTACAACGCCCGGCTCGGGTACGTGTCCGGCCCCAGCGCGGCGATCTCGTCGCGGACGTGCGCCGGCTGGTCACCGGTGACCGAACGGGCCCACTCGTACAGCGACGGCCCCGGCACGATCGGGCCGGCCAGCTCCACGCTGTCGTCCGTGTACAGGCTGACCTGGGACGCGACCGTGTTCATCAGCAGCGTGTCGGACTGGCTGATCCGCCACACACTGCCCGCCCCCGGCGGGAAGGGGTCGATCAGATGCACCTCGACGGGCGCGTCGCGGTTGGCGATGATCCGTTCCAGCACAGATGTGCCGCGCGGACCGGCGCCGATGATGCAGATCCTCACCGTGCAACCTCCGGCAGGGCTTGGCAGAGACCGTCGGCCCAGGTTGGCACGGTGGGCCTCCAGGCAAGCTCGAGGCGGGCTTTGGCGTTGGACGCGCCGCGCTGGCGGGTCTGCTGGTACGCCCCGTACCAGCCGAGCAGCCGCTCCCCCAGGTCGACCGGGATCCGCTTGGGTTCCGGCGCGCCGAGCAGGTCGGCGTAGCCGGGCAGCCAGTCGCGCGCCGCCGCCGGCCGGTCGTCGACGATGTTGAACACGCCGGTGGTGGGGTGGTCGACGGCCAGCACGGTGGCCAGGGCCGCGTCTCGTACGGTCACGAACGACGTCAGCCCGGCCCCGTCGCCGACCAGCGGCAGCCGACCGAGGTGCACGGCCTGCCCGATGGCTCCGCTCGCGTCGTACAGGGTGTACTGCCCGTACAAACTGCCGTACCGCAACACGATCGGCGACAGGTCACCAGCCCCGAGCACCGTGTCTTCCAGCGCCGCAACGGCTTGCACGGTCAGCGCCCAGGTGGCATCGGGTGCATTGACGTACAGTGGCGCATTCTCGTCCAACACGGGATCGCCGACCGGCGCGGTGGCGAAAGCGATGCTCTGCGCCACGATCCGCCGTGCGCCGGCGGCACGGGCCGCGTCGACCAGGTTGGCCGTGCCGACGCGGCGCACGTGCGCGGTCCGTCCGAAGACTTCCCAGCGGGTGTCGCCGCTGACCGGCCGCAATGCAGTGACCTGGTGCACAACGACTTCCGGTCGCGCCTCGACGACGGCAGCCGTCAAGCCGGGCCCGTCCAACAGGTCCGCGGCGACCACGGCATCCGCGTCCACGTCGTGGGACGCACCGCGCGCAAGGGCGGTCACGTGGTGACCGGCCTTGCGTAACAAAGGAAGCAGCTCCCGCCCGATCACCCCGGTCGCACCGGCCAGCAACACCCGCATGATCAGCTTCTCCTCCGACGCGCATCAGCAGGCGGCACGCGGGATCCCCGTGCCGCAGGCAGCCCGTCGCCCTGTTCTCGGTCAGCGTCACGCCGAGCCCGTCCGACCAGCCGGCGTGGATCTCGGTGCACGGGCACCGGTATCCGTCCAGCGAGCCGGCCATCCGGACCATGACCACGGCGAAGTTCTGCCGCATGGTCAGCTCCAGCAGCTCGTCGTCGAGCGCCGTCACGCCGCCGTCCCGCAGCTCGTTCGGGAACATGATGTCGGCGCAGCGCTCGTACAGCTTGGCCAAGGTCGCCGAATCCGCGTCGGCGATCGGCTCACCGTGCGCCCGCGCGACCTGCTTTCCCACGCGGGTGGCCACGAAACGCATGGCCTCGGCGTTGATCTCGTTGGCGGCTTCCTGGCCGTAGCGGCTGGCCACGCCCTGGTACCAGCGGGCGTCGTGCAGCCACCACAGCCGGTACACCTCCATCGGCGCCGTCACGTCACTTCCCCTCGGCGCGCGCGACGAGCTCCTTGGCCCGTTCACGCATCACGCGCTTGAGCACCTTACCGGTCACGCCGACCGAGACGTCCGTGTAGTCCATCCGCAGCGCCCGGGTGACAGGGGGAAACCCGTGCTGCGCCAGCACATCGTTGACCCACGTGGTCAGGTCCTCGGCCGGGTCCTCGGCCCCCGCGAACTGCAACAACACGTACGCGTCGCCGATGCCGTCGCCGTCCCAGTCGGCCTGCACGCCGTCCTCGACGATCGCGGTGACCGTGCAGTCGACCAGCTCCGGCCGGTTGGCCAGCAGCAGTTCCTCGGTACGGGTGCTGAACACGATGCCGTCACGGGTGCGGATGGCGTCGGGCGCCCGGTCCAGGTGGTAGAAGTTGCCCTCCGCGTCCTGGTACGACAGGTCGCCGGTGAGCCAGTAGCCGCCCAGCCGCAGCCGGTGCCAGGTGATGGAGTCGTTCCAGTAGCCGGGAGTCAGCGTCGGCGACTTGACGCCGAGCCGGCCGACCTCGCCGGGCGGCAGCGGGCGGCCGTCCTCGGACAGCACGGCGGCCTTGGCGAAGCTCATCGGCTTGCCGATGCAGCGGCCGAAGGACGTGCTGCCCGGCCGGTGTCCATTGTGGAAGATGGAATAGCCGGTCTCGGACGAGCCGAGGCCGTCGGTGAACACCGAGCCGGGGACCCGGTGCGGCTTGAGGTCGCGGCCGATCTCCTCGTGGCTGCCCAGGCCGACCAGCACCCGGATGTGCGCCTCGTGGGCGGCGTCGCCGGTGTTGTAGTAGGCCTCGATGCTTGAAGTGTCCCATTTGGACAGATCGGCCGTTGCCATCTGCGCGTACGTGCCGGAGAAGCCGAACACCGTGGTGGGCTTGAACTCCTGCACGGCATCGAGAACGTCGTCGCCGCGCTGGCTGGACAGCAGCATCACCGGCGAGCCCAGCAGCAGCCCGAACATCATCACCGACATGGCGGCGTTGTGGTTGCCCGGCAACGCGACCAGCAGCCGGCCCATCGAGCCGCCGACCGACAGCTTGAGCCGGTGCAACTGGGCGTAGAGCAGGGTTTCGTGGGTGTGCGGCACGGCCTTGGGCATGCCGGTGGTGCCGGAGGAGTGCGAGATGATGATCGGGTCGGTCTTGTCGTGCCGGTACGGCCAACCGGTGGCCGGCAGGTGATCCCGGTGCTCCGGCCGGACATCCGACGACGTGATCACGAAGCCCAGCTCACCGCCCGCCAGGGTTTCGTGCCGCTCGGCGTCGGTGACCGCGCCGGAGGCACCCTGTCGCCGGATGTACTCACGGGCGATTTCCGGGCGCAGCTTGGCATTGGTGAAGGACGGGATCGCGCCCAGCGAGTTGACCGCCATGAAGTTGATCGCGAACTCGGTGCTGGACGCGGTGAGCACGCCGACCACGTCCCGCGGCTTGATGCCCTTGCTGGCGTAGAAACCGGCGTAGGTCTCCACGATCTCGTACAGCCGGCCGAGGGTGAGCACGGTCGGGCGGCTCCCGTCGGGGGCCTGCCAGGTGCCGTCGGTCCACAGCACCGGCTCGTCCAGCGGCCGGCCGTACTCCTTGATCCGGTGCAGCACGTTGCCCGCGCCGAGCTCGGTGTCCGCCGCGATCCGGGCGCGTTCTTCCTTGGAAATCACTGCGGTTCCCTTTCCAGCAGGAGCGCGGACGCCCCGTCGGTGGTCGGTGGGGTACGGCCGAGCAGCCGGTACACGGCCGCGGCGCGCTCGTCGGCGGCCAGCTCGACGGTGAGCAGCAGCACGGCGTCCAGCTCAGGATCAGCCAGCAGCAGCTCGGCGGTGTCCAGCGGATCGTCGTCCACTGTGGACATGCTGAGGAGCGGGCCGGTCAGGTCGAACTCGCGGCTGAGGTAGCCCAGCACGGCGTTGGCGGTGGCCTGCATGAACAGAATGGCGTTGTGCACCTGGCCTTCGACCAGCAGCTTGCTGGCCAGACCGGTCGTGGAGGCATCGCCGATGAGGCTGCACACCACGACCGCCAGCCGGGAGCCGTCGAACTCCCGGCCGTGCAGGCATTGCGCCGCCGCGTGGTACACGAGCGGACTGAAGTTGGACTCGATGAAGCCGGGCACCGGCTCCAGCGCCCCGGACAGTTCCGCACTGGCGACGGCGATCACGGCTGCTCCAACAGGATCGCGGTGTTCATGCCGCCGAACGCGGCGTTCAGGGACAAAACCCGTTGCAGCGGAACCCGGCGCGGGCCCTCGGTCACGTAGTCGAGGTCGCAGGCCGGGTCCGGAACCCGATATCCGGCGGTTGGCGGGATCACGCCGTCGAGCAAGGCCAGCAGCGACACCACGAACTCCACCGCGCCGGCTGCCTCCAGCATGTGCCCGGTGGTGCTCTTCGTCGAGCTGATCGGGGTGTCTGTGCCGACCCCCGCGCGCAGACCGTTGGTCTCCGCGCCGTCATTAGCCGGGGTGCCCGTGCCGTGGGCGTTGACATAGTCCACACCGGACACTCCGGCGCGGCGAAACGCCTGGGAGATGGCAGAGTTGATGCCACGGCCCTCGGGATGAGGTTTGGCGATGTGGAAGGCGTCCGAGGCGACGCCGACGCCGGTCATCCGGGCCAGCACCTGAGCACCGCGGCCCCGAGCGTGCTCCTCGGACTCCAGCACGATCGCGGCCGCGCCGTCACCCAGCAGCAAACCGCTGCGGTCCAAGGAGAACGGTCGGATCGCGCCGTCCTTGGACAACGCCCGGCCGGAGTCGAACTTGGCCATGTTCTCCTCCTCGACCAGGTACGCCCCGGCGCACAGCGCCACCTCCTGCCGGCCGGCGGTGATCAACCGCCAGCCGTGGATCAGGGCGGAGGCCGAGGCCACGCAGGCGTTGGTGAACGCCAGCCGTGGCCCGTCGAAACCGATCCGGTCGGCCACCATCCCGGCCAGCACACCGGGAACGCCGGCCCCCGGCGAGAACTCGAGGCCCCGCGAGAACCGGGTCACCGACTTCCAGTCGCCGGCCGAGCCGAGCAGTGTCGCCACCGTGGTGCCGGGCGGCAGGCCGGCCATGTCCACGGCGTCGTCGGCGCAGCCGCCGAGCACCTCGACCAGGTCGGGGTCGCCGGCCGCGGCGGCGGTCATCGGCGTCCGGAACGGCGTCGGGTCGAACCGGCGCGCCGGCGCGAACACCTGCGCGCCGGTGAACACCCCGTCCCGCAACGCCTTCTCGCCCCAGCCGAACGCCGTGAACACACCGTACCCGGTGACGACGACCCCGCCCGTCATGCCGTCTCGACCTTCCTCGGGGCCCGGTTCAGGTATGCCGTGATGCGGGCGACCGAGGTGAACTCGTCCAGCTCGTCGTCGTCCGGATCGGCGTCCACCCCGAAGCGGGCCTTCACCTGGTGCAGCAGCCACACCAGGGCCATCGAGTCGATCACCAGCTCGGCGTCGGCCGGCAGGTCGGCCGGCAGGTCCGGGAAGATCCGCGGGTCGGCCAGCAGCTCGCGGACGTCCTGCTCGGTCATTGGACGGCCTTGCGCCGCACGATGTCGGCGGCCAGCTGCCCCAGCGTCATGGCGCCGATGGCCTCGATGTCGGTGTCCGGGATCTTCACCTCGAACTCGCGCTCCAGCCGCAGCGTCAGCTCGACCAGGCTGAGCGACTCCAGGTCGATGCCGCTGGTGCCGATCGGGCTGTCGTCGGTGATCCTGTCCCGGTCGATCGGCACGTTCATCTCGCCGGCCAGCGTGCTCAGCACGAACTCCCGCACGCGTGCGTCGTCCACTGTGGACGCGGTCATGGTTGTCTTTCCTCTCAGGCAGATCGGGCCGGATCGGGCAGGCCGGCGACCAGCGCCGCCGCCCGCAGCGAGCCGCGGTCGCGAATGAGCTTGCCGTTGGGGGTCCTCGGCAGCCGGGGCAGCACCCGCACCAGCTTCGGCACCTTGTAGTCGGCCAGGTGGTCGGCACACCAGCGGACGAGATCCTCGGCCGCCAGCGAAACGTCCACCGTGGACACGTAAGCCTCGATGACTTCGCCGTGCACCAGCACGGCTTCGGCCACCGAGCCGTGCTTGGTCAGCACGTCCTCGATCTCGGTCAGGTCGACCTTGAGACCGCCGATGACCACCAGCGAGTCACCGCGGCCGAGCAGCCGGACCGTGCCGTCCACGGTCAGCTCGCCCCGGTCCCGGGTGCGCAGCCAGCCGTCGACGTAGCGGTCCTGGCCGTCCGCGGTGAGGTACGGCGTGGTCGGCAGCTGCACATCGACCTCACCGTCACGGATGCGCAGCAGGATGCCCGGGGTGGCCGGGCCGACCGTCGGGCGCAGCCGCCCGCTGATGTCCATGGCGATCACACCGGTTTCGGTGGTGCCGTAGGACTCCCCGACGCGAACCCCGTACACGTCGTGGAATCGCTCGGCCACCGCCGGCGGCATCAGCTCGCCGCCGGAGACCGCGCACCGCAGCGACGGCAGCAGCGGCGGATTCTCCGCGGTGGCAAGGAGTTCGTAGTGGAACGGCACCCCGAAGATCGCACTGACCTCGTGCTCGTCCGCGGCCCGAAGGATGTCGTTGGCGGCGACCTTGGCCGCGAACACCACGCCGACACCGGCGTACAGCGAGTGCAGCAGCCCGGCGATCAGGCCGAAGCTGTGCGCCGTGGAACTGAGCAGCAGCACCCGCTCCCCCAGCGCCGGCATGCCGGTGAGCTGGTTGAACCGGCGGATCTCGGCGGTGATCGACGCCTCGGTGCGGCCGACCACCTTGGGCCGCCCGGTGGAGCCGGAGCTGAACTGGATCAGCCGGTGGTCGGTGCTCGCCGGCAGGCCGTCGGCGCGCTTCTCCGTCACGAGCTCGTGGCGCGACCGGAAGCTGAGCCGGGACCAGCCGGCCGCGCCGGCCCGGACCACGTGCTGCGGCCGGCACAGCGCCCGCAGCTGCTCGACCTCGGCCGGCTTGAGCCGATGGTCGACCAGCATCACCTGCGCGCCGAGCTGCCACAACGCCAGCAGCACTTCGATCTGGGTGAAGCTGGGTGGGATCTGCAACGCCACGGTGCTGCCCTCGCGCACCCCGGCCGAGGAGAACAGTGCCGCCTCCTGCCGTACCGCTTCACGCAGTTCTCCGTGCGTGACAACGTGATCGGCGATGAGGTAGGGCAGGTCGTCGGGATGTTGGGACAGCAGATCTGCGACGAGCTCCATCAGCTCTCCTTGCAGAACTCGCCGATCGGGATGCCGACGTGGCGCTTGTCGGTGGCGATGTAGCCCAGCAGCTCGTCGCCCTGCTGCAACTCGGTGACGTTGCGGACCTTCGGGCCCGGGCCGAGCACCCGCACGTGCCAGTCGTCCTGCACGGTCAGGCTCACCTCGACGCCGTCGCCCGAGTGCGCCGTGATCTGGAGCAGCGGCCGGGATTCCAGCTTCGCGCGGCCGACCACGACCCGGCGGGTGCGGCCCTCGGTGTTGACCGCCAGCACGGTGCTGCCGGAGTGCAGCTCGGACAGGTAGTTGGTGCGGTTGTCCGGGCCGAGCACGTACGAGTGCAGCGCGCCGGCGTTGACCCGGAACGGCCGGGTCGGCATGTACGGCAAGGGATGCGTCTCGCTGACGCAGAGGATGAAGCCGGACGAGTAGGAGCCGACCAGGATGCCCTCGTCCTGCTCGAAGTGCGAGCAGGTGTCGACGCACACGCGGTCGCCGAGGCCGACGTGGTCGATCCGGTCCACGGTCAGGGTGGACAGCGCCAGGTCGTTGCTGCCCGCTTCCAGCAGGCGGGCCAGCTGGAACACCTCGTTGGCGTCACGCGGCGCGAGCAGCAGGCCGTCCGAGCCGTGTTCGAGGACGTCCAGCACGATGGTGGCTTCCTCGATGTCGCCGACCACGCAGACCAGCTTGCCGTCGGACCGGTCGGCCGCGGCGATCACGATCTCCAGCGGGATCTTCGTCGGGTCGGTGAAGCTGACGATCGTCCACGGCAGCCGGGCCGCCGCCGTGCAGGCCAGGTTGAGCGTGCGGTCGTCACTGACCTGGACGAAGACCACGCCGGTGTGGCCGGCGGCGATCAGCCGGTCGAGCTGGTCGCCGTCGTCGACGATCGTGGTGACCAGGTCACCACCGCTTTCCGGGCCCAGCACCACTTTCTGCAGCGTCGGCGGCAGCGTGGCCAGCAGCGCCGGGTCGTCCGAGACCACGCCGGCGATCCGGGTGTGCACCGCGGCCGCGACCACGGCCTCCAGCTGCGGCTGCGGAACGGTGCGCAGGTCGATCCAAGCGAATTTCACGCGGTCTCCAAGAGTCGGGCGGCGGCCTGGGCGGGGTGCAGCACGGCGGCGAGCTTGTTCATCAGGGAGCGGGGGTCGGGGAGGTGAAGACGCGGCGGCCGACGGCGAGGCCGGCGCAGCCGGCGGCCAGCGCGGACCGGGCGTAGTCGACGAGGCCGGCGCCGTCGGGGTCGGCGTCGGCGGCCGGGCCGCCGGCCACCAGTACCGGGATCGGGCAGCTGGCGGTGACCTCGGCCATCCGCTCGACCGGCAGGGCCATCGACGTCTTGACGATGTCGGCGCCGAGGTCGGCGGCGATGTTGACGACGTGCGAGAGCACGGTGGGATCGAACGAGTTGGCCATGCGCGTGCCGCGGGCGTAGGCCATCGCGATCAGCGGCACGTTCCACTCCTGGCACTGGCTGGCCACCGCGCCCAGGTCGGCCAGCTGCCGGGCCTCGGTGTCGGAGCCGACGTTGACGTGCACGCTGACCGCGTCGGCCCCCAGCCGCAGCGCGTCCTCGACGTCCCCGACGAGCACCTTGGCGTGCTGGTCGGCGGCGTGCGACGTGCCGGCGGACAGGTGCACGACCAGCGCGCAGTCGTCGAGCAGCGTCGGGTCGATGGCCCGCAACCGTCCCTTGTGGACGATGATGGCGTCGGCCCCGCCGAGCACCACGGAGTGGATCAGCTCGTCCCAGTCCTCGTTGGGCACCACAGGTCCGTCCGACACGCTGTGGTCCAGCGGCACGAACAGGTACCGGCCGTCCCCGGCGCGCGACAGGCGCCGGGTGCGGAACGCCTTCCCGGGATCGGCCACGGTGCGCACCTCCTGTTCAAACTTCTTCGGCGATGGTGTGAATGATTGGGGCGCAATCGAAGCCGGGACAACTAACAGATCGCGATAACTTCGCAGTTATGCCGCCGCCAGAGATTGTTCCGATGACCGCTTAGCTGAACTCTGATGAGACTTTGAAGATGCTCTGCTATGAGCGGGCGGGCCCGTTCGTCAAGTGTCAAGGGATGAACGTTTCACGCAGGCAGACGGCCTATGGTTGACCTTGCGGAGCCTCGCTAACATGGCAGTCCGCACGCCATGCCGGCGCATATTCTTCACATGATCGGAGTCGATCGTGGCAATTTCCGTACACGTTGCGGTGGCCTACCACGGCGGCACGGGACATACCGCGAGATTTGCGGGCGCCGTGCACGCCGGGGCCGCTTCCGTGAGCGGCTGCGAATCGACGCTGGTCAGCGTGGACACGATCGACGAAGCGGGCTGGGCGGCGCTGGACGCCGCGCACGCCATCGTGTTCGGCGCGCCGACCTACATGGGCACCGCGTCGGCCGCGTTCCACGCCTTCGCCGAGGCCACGTCCCGGCGCTTCCTGCGGCAGACCTGGCTGGACAAGCTGGCCGGCGGCTTCACCAACTCCGGCGACAAGTACGGCGACAAGGCCTCGACGCTGGGCTACTTCCAGACGCTGGCCGCGCAGCACGGGATGACCTGGGTGAACCTCGGCCTGAAGTCCGGGTGGAACACCGTGCGGGGCAGCGAGCACGACCAGAACCGCCTCGGCTTCCACAGCGGCGCGGCGGCCCAGTCGCTGCTGGGCACGCGGCCGGAGGACGTGCACGCGTCCGATCTGGCCACCGCCGAGCACCTGGGTCGCCGGGTGGCCGAGCAGGCCACGGTGTTCGTCGCCGGGCGCGCGGCGCTGGCCCCGGTGTCGTGACCGTCGCCGACGATCCCGTTGTGCGGCCCAGGATCTGGGCGGCCGTGCTGGGCGTCGCCGTGCTCGCGCAGACGGTGTCGGCGATGGACAGCTCGGTGCTCAACCTGGCCGTGAAGACCCTGGCCGACCCGGTACTCGGCCTCGGGGCCGGCACCGGCGAGCTGGCCTGGGCGATCAGCGCGTACACCGTGGTGTACGCGGCGGCGATGTTCGCCGGCGGCGCGCTGGCCGACCGGTTCGGGCCGCGCCGGGCGCTGTCCACCGGGCTCGTGGTGTTCATGGTCACGTCATCGATCGCGGCGTTTTCCGCCACACCGCTGGAACTCGTGCTCGCCCGGGGCGCGATGGGCGTCGGTGCGGCCTTGATCACACCGGCCACGCTGTCGGTGGCGCTGCGGATCTCGGAGCCGGCGCAGCGTCCTAAGGCCGTGGCGATCTGGGCTTCGGCGGCCGCGGTCGGCCTGGCCATCGGACCGATCGTCGGCGGACTGCTGCTGAGCCGATTCTGGTGGGGCTCGGTGTTCCTGCTCAACGTGCCGGTGACGGCGATTTGTCTGGTGGGTATCGGTTTGTGGGTGCCGCGGTTGCACGTGGCGCAGCGGCGGCCGCTGGACCGGCCGGGGTTGGCGCTGTCGTTCGGCGGCCTGCTGGGCGTGGTGTACGGCGTGATCCAGATCGGCGGGGACGTCGGCTGGGACTCGCCGTCGGTGCTGGTGCCGCTGATGGCCGGGCTGGCCCTGCTGGCGGTGTTCGCCGTGCAGCAAAGTCGTTCCAGCGCACCGAGTTTCGACGTCCGGCTGTTCCTGCGGCGGCGGTTCGCCGGCGGCGGCCTGGTGTTGACGGTGGCGTTCTTCGGCATCACCGGGCAGCTGTTCTACGCCTCGTTCTATCTCCAGGACATCCTGGGACTGAGCCCGCTCGGCGCGGGGCTGGCGATCGCGCCCACCGCGGTCGGCATCCTCACCGGCAACCTGTGGGCGCCGGCCCTGGTGCGGCGCTTCTCGGTGCGCCGGGTGGCGTCGATCGGGATGATCGTCGCCGTTGCGACGCTCGCGTGCTATCTCGTGTTCGACGCGTCCACACCGGTTGTCCTGTTCGGTTTCATGATGCTGGTGCAGGGTCTGGCCATGGGCCTGGTCGTGGTTCCCGCGACCAGCGCGGCCATGGACAACCTGCCGGCCGAACGCAGCGGCGCCGGCTCGGCCGTCACGTCCGGGCTGCGCCAGCTCGGCGGCACGCTCGGCATCGCCGTCGGCAGCACGATCCTGAGCGCGTGGTACCGGTCGGAGCTGCGGCCGGCACTGGTCGGGCTGCCGGACGACCTGGCGCGCCAGGCTCTCGGCTCGGCGCAGGCGGCGCTGTCGGTCGCCCGCGCCGCCGGCCGGCCTGAACTGACGGAGGCCGCCACCTCCGCGTATCTGCACGCGATGCGGATCACCGCCGGCACCAGCGTGGTGCTGTGCCTGAGCGGGCTGGTCCTGATCGCCGTGTGTCTGGGTGGCCCTTCCGACTGAGGAGCAGACGATGCAGGTCGAGTTGCGACATCTCCAGGTGATCCAGTCGGTGGCCGACGCCGGCAGCATCAGCCGGGCCGCGGCGCAGCTGCGGATCGCCCAGTCCGGCCTGACCGCGCAGGTGCAGCGGATCGAGCAGGAGCTCGGCGGGGCGCTGTTCCGGCGCACGCCCAGCGGGGTCGCGCTCACCGACCTGGGCCAGCACGTGGTGGCCCGGGCCCGTGACGTGCTGGCCCAGTTCGACGACCTGGTGGAGAGCACACGGGTGCTCGCGGTGCGCGACGAGCCGCCGGCCGCCATCCGGGTGTGCGGGCCGCTCGGTCCGATCACCCCGATGCTGGCCGGCGCCGTCCGCGAGTTGCTGCCCGACCGGGAGCAGGTGACGCAGCTCGCGCACACGCCGGAGACGTTGAACGAGGTGTTGCAGGCGTCCGACTTCGACATCGCGGTGTACGCGCAGCAGCCGTCCGTGCCGATCCAGCCGCCGGACGGGCTGCGCACCCGCAACCTGGTCAACGAGACCGCCTACATCGGTCTGTCGGCCTCGCACCGGCTGGCCGACCGGATGGCGCTGCGGCTGTCCGACCTAGCCGACGAGGACTGGGTGCTGCCCAACGAGAAGCTGTCCGGGCTGACCACGTCGTTACGGCTGGCCTGCGAGGAAGCCGGTTTCACGCCGCGCTGCCGCCACCGCGGCGCGGACATGGCCACCGCGGCCATGATGGTCCGATGTGGACACGCCATCGCCGCGTTCTACCCGTCGGCCGTGACGGTGCCGGGCATGGTGTTGCGGCCGCTGGTGGGAAACCCGTTGCAGCGCACCATGCAGCTGGTGTGGCGGCCGACCTCCGCGGTGGCCGGGCTGGCCGATCTGGTGCACGCCAAGGTGGTCAAGCGCTACCAGACCCTGGTGCACGACCACCCCGTGTACGCCGCGTGGTGGGAGTCGAGCCATAGTTAGCACGGACCGTCAGAAGCGGCCGCCGAACAGGATCTTGGCAACCTGGCTGTCGGTCTCCTGGCCCTGGTCGTAGCCGCCCTGGCCGTTCAGGCTGTTCATGATGGCCAGCGTGTACCTGGCGCCGGGGCCGACGAAGCCGACCGAGTTCATCACCCAGCCGCCCTGCTCCTCCGACCAGCCGTCCTTGTTGCCGGGCTGCGCCGCCGGTCCGGCCGCCCACACGCCCCACTGCTGGTTGGGGGCGACCGCGCGCAGCTGGTTGACGATGTAGTCGCGGGTGTCGGCCGGCGCCTTGGTCAGCACGTAGTTGATCAGTGCGTCGAGGTCGTCCGGCGCGCACTTCTGGAAGCCCCAGTAGGGGTAGAAGTTGCTGAAGCCCTTCTGCGGCTGGATCGTCTTCATGCCGTAGTCGGGAAAGGCGTTGTTGAAGGCCATGTGGTCGGCGCCGGCGTACTTGAACCACAGCGAGTCGGCGGCCTTGTCGTCGGAGCTGTTGAGCATCCGCTGGATCAGGTTGCGGTCGTCCGTGGTCAGCGTGATCTGGCCGGCTTTGTCCCGTAGGAACAGGTTGACCGTCATGGCCAGCTTGATCGTCGACGCGGTCCAGACCAGGTCGCCGGCCTTGTCGTTGCGCCACACCTGCCCGGTCTGCCGGTCGCGCAGCACGATGCCGGTCGTGCCGGGGCGGGTGGTGACGTACTGCTGCGCCTTCTGGATGCGCTGGCGCAGGTCGCAGTCGAAGTCCGTGCCCGGCGCGGGGCAGGTCGGCGTGGCGGCGGTGGTCGTGGTCGTGGTCGTCGTGGTGGCCGACGGGCTCGTGCTCTTCATGTCCTGCATGCTCGCGGTGATCGGTGGCAGCGCCGATTCCGGCACGCCGGCTTCGCCGCACCCGGCGATGACGAGGGCAGCTAGCAGCAGTGCGCACCCGCGCAGGGCCGTTCTGATCACCGGCCCAGGCTACGGGGCGTGGGCAGTCGTGTTGTTGACGGGCCAGTCTCACTATGGAAGTCTGGCCGATTATTGGTCTAGTCCAATGGAGAAGGTGGCGACCGGTGACCATCGCGCGCAGCCCGGAACTGCTCGGCCTGGCCGATGCCGTGCTCCAGCCCGGTTTCGAGGGCACGACGCCGCCGGACTGGCTGCGCCGCCGGCTGGACGAGGGCCTGGGCGGGGTCGTCCTGTTCTCCCGCAACATCACCTCGGCCGAGCAGGTCGCCGCGTTGACCGCGTCGCTGCGCGAACACCGGCCCGAGGTGCTCGTCGCCATCGACGAGGAGGCCGGCGACGTCACGCGGCTGGAGGCCGCCACCGGCAGCACCCGCCCCGGCAACCTCGCGCTCGGCGTCATCGACGACGAGAAGCTCACCGCCGAACTGGCCCGTGGCCTCGGGCGGGACCTGGCGGCGGTCGGCGTCAACCTGAACTACGCGCCCAGCGGGGACGTCAACTCCAATCCCGACAACCCGGTCATCGGCGTGCGGTCCTTCGGGGCCGACCCCGCGCTGGTCGCCCGGCAGACCGCCGCGTGGATCCGGGGCTTGCAGGCGGCCGGCGTCGCCGCGTGCGTCAAGCACTTCCCGGGGCACGGCGACACCAGCGTGGACTCCCACCTCGCGCTGCCCGAGATCCCCGCTTCGGCCGCGGAGATGGCCGAGGTCGCGCTGCCGCCGTTCCGGGCCGCTTTCGAGGCCGGCGTGAAGTCCGTGATGTGCGGGCATCTCATGGTGCCGGCCTACGACACGGAGTTCCCGGCGACGCTGTCGCGGCGAATTCTCGTCGACCTGCTGCGTACCGAGCTGGGGTTCGACGGACTTCTGGTCACCGACGCGTTGGAGATGAAGGCCGTCTCCGACCGTTGGGGCCTCACCGGCGCTGCTGTGCTGGCCATCGCTGCCGGGGCCGACGCGTTGTGCGTGGGCGGCGGGCTGTGTGACGAGGAGACCGCGGCTGCCCTGCGGGATGCCCTGGTCGACGCCGTCGTGTCCGGGTCGCTGGCCGAGTCCCGCCTTCGCGAGGCTGCCGGTCGCGTCGCGTCTCTCGCTTCCTGGACCGGGACCGTGTCCGACGATTCCGCCAGCGATCCCGTTCTTGGTCTGGAGGCCGCTCGGCGGGCCATTCGCGTCACCGTTGCCCCGGGTGAGCGTTCCCTGCCGTTGGGGTCCGCGCCGCACGTGGTCGAGTTCCGGCCCGAGATGAACCAGGCCGTCGACCGCTCCACGCCGTGGGGTCTCGGCGCGCCGTTGTCCGTCCTGATGCCGGCAACGTCCGTGGCGACCTTCACGCCGGCCGATTCCTCCCGGCTGGCCGAGATCGCCCTCGACCCCGCCGCCGGTCGTCCGCTCGTGCTGGTCGTTCGGGACGCTCATCGGCACCCGTGGATGACCTCCGCCCTCGACCGTATCCTCGCCGCTCGGCCCGATGCCGGGGTGGTCGAGATGGGCCTGCCCGACGGGCCCGTCCGCGGTGCGTTCCACCTCGCCACGCACGGGGCCACCCGCGTCACCGGCCAGGCCGCCGCGGAGGTCCTGGCCGGCTGATCAGCGCCACTCCTCCAGGACTCGTTTCGCGGCGCTGCCCAGCTCCTGGTCGTCGGTCAACTGCTGGAGCAGCGCCCTCGTGCGGTCGTCCGGCCCGGCTTCGCTCACCGATTCCAGCGCGTTGTGCCGGACGTCGATGTCGTCGTCGTTGACGGCGACGGAGATCGCGTCGAACACGGCCGGGTCTTGTGCGTAGGGGCCGAGCGACATGGCGGCGTACTGGCGTACCAGGTAGTCGTCTTCGGGATCGAGGACCGCGGCGATGATCCGGCCGATGCGACGCCGGTCGTCGGATCCGGTCGGCGGTTGCAGCTGAAGGATCTTGATGCACTCGATGCGGGCCAGGTCGTACTCGGCCGGATCGGCGATCACCGTCGCGAACAGGGTCAGCGCGCGTGGGTCGTCCAGGAGGTCCTCGAGCTCAAGGATGATCTCGACCTTGGTGTGCCCGTCGTCCTCGCCGTCCGGCGTCGCCTCGAACTGGGCGACGAGCTCAGCCACACGGTCCACCGGTCCTCCTGTTGCCGCCGGGAATTGTCAGACCCCGCGCATAGTGTCGGTGCCATGGAACTCACGGCACACCTGGCCCCCGTCGACCGGGAGCGGGTCGACGCCCGGCTGCGGCACAACCTGATCGCCTGGCTGACCACCGTCCGTCCGGACGGGCAGCCGACCAGCGTGCCGGTGTGGTACCTGCTCCGCGAGGACGGCACCTTCCTGCTCTACAGCCGGCCCGGCACCGCGAAGTTGCGCAACATCGCCGCCAACGCCCGGGTCAGTCTCGCCCTCGACGTCACCGACATCGGGCGCAACGTCGTCAGCATCGAGGGCACCGCCGTCCAGGTCCACGACCAGCCGACCGCCGACCGACATCCGGCGTACCTGGCCAAGTACACCGAGCGCATCGGCGCGTTGTTCGACACCCCCGAGAAGTTCGCCGCCCTGTTCGCCGCCGCCGTTGTCGTGAAACCGACCAAGCTGCGCGCGTGACCGACTACCCTGCGCGCGTGGACATCCAGGTGGTGGAGGGGAAGCTGGTCGAGGTGCCCACGAGCACCGCGACCGGCATGGACCGGCGGGCCTTCGGCGAATTCGTCGGGCCGGGCGGAGAACTGGCTTCGTACGCGATCGGTTGGACGACCGGATCGGATCCGCATGTCGGCCGGCTGTCCGTGGGTATCGGCGCCGGCAACCCCGGCGGCGGCACCATCCACGCCGTCGTCTTCGAGCATGAGGGCGGCCATGCCTTCTCGCTGATCGACGAGCCGTTCGAGGACGTCCCGCAGGGCGGTCCCGACCTGACCGCAACCGAGGCCCGCGCCCATGAAGATCTGCCGTTCATGTGGTGGGTCGCCGATCACGTCATGGAGCGTGATCGCCGGGCGTGGTGGATGCGGCACTGGCTGCTACGCACCAACTGCATCCAGACCGGCGAGGTCTTCGAACACCGCGAGCCCGTGCTGTACGTCAGCCATGAGGCGGATGACGGCCTGTGGCAGCTCATCGGCGCCTCCGCCGCCGACCCCGCCACCGGCAAGATCGGGCACCTGCACCACTCCGTCGACGAGGACCCGACCCTGATCGACGTCCTCCGCCTGCCGCCCGGTGGCAGCGCGGAGCGAGCCGCCGTCGGAAGTCCTTGGATCAGTTGAGGGTTGCGCAGTCGCCCTCGTCGGGCAGCAGCGGTCGGAAGAACACCTGGTAGGTGGCGCCACCGTTGCTCCACCGGCCGTCGGCCGGGCGGTGGCGGGCGAGGTCGTCGACCTTGGAGACCGGGTAGTCGACGCAGTGGCCCCCGTTAACGGACGCGCCGATGCCGAGGGCGTCGAGCGGCCACGCCGGGGCGGTGGTGCCGGCTGTGGCGTAAGCGGAGTTCACCGCGACCTGGGTGGGGGCGTAGCGGCTGGGCGTGCCGGTCAGGTCCGAGGCTGTGAGGTTGGTGGGGCTGAAGGCCACTGCCCGGACGGCGTCACCGGCCGCCCCCGAAGCCTCCGGATCCGGCGCGGTGACGCGGGTTCGGGATCGACCGGTGCTGGTGACCAACGTGATGACCAGCGTCGGCGCGTCCGGAGCTTGCCGGTCGTAGTCATGCGCCTCGGCCAATCCGGCCGACGCCGCCCGGTCGTACATGCGTCGGAACGCCGCCGCGGTGAGGTGGTACGTCTTCGCGACCGGGAGCCCGCCCTCCGTGCCGTCGGCCGCGATCAGCGTGCCGTCGGCGTACAAGACATATCGAGGCAGGGAGATCTCCCCGGCCGGCAGGGGCCCGCCGGGAAGTTGCTCCACCCGCAACGCGAGCCCGCCGGACGGCGGATCAGCCGACGGCCCCTGGCAGCCGGCGGCCAGCACCGCCGCGACCAGCACCGGGACAACACGTCTGCGCACAGGGCGGGGACGGTGTGAACTCATGGCTCGGTTGCACCCCAAGGGTCCGGGGCCGCCGAAGCGGCCCCGGACATCGGTCAGGATCGGGTCAGGGTGTATGTGCCGACCCCGCCCTTGTTCACGACCACGGCACCGAAGCAACCGGCCGAGGTCGCGGTGTAGGTCAACGACTCCGGCTGGCCCGGCCCCGCGCCGGCGGCCTGCGCGACGCTGGCCGACCGCGGCTGCACGAACGTGCTGGGCTGGGCCGGATCGGAGCCCATCAGGAACAGCTCGGCGTCCTGGCCGGGATCCGACGGGGTCACGGTCAGCGTCACGGTCGAGCCCGCCGTCACACCGCAGACGTCCCGCACGGCCACGACATCGTTGGCGCCCATGGGAATCGTGGCGCTCGACGCGGCCGGCAGCTGACTGGCGCCCTGAGCGAGCTCGATCTGGTACGGCCCGTGCCCGCTGATCGCTCGCACCTGCGGGTAGTAGTCGCCCAACGGCCGGCGGTTGGAGTCGACGGCGACGAAGTCGGTCGTGCCGGCGCCGAGCTGGCTCGCCGCCAGCAGCTGGGTCTGCGGGCGATCGCCGTACAGGAACAGGTCGTAGTCGGCCCCGGCCGGTGGCCGCAGCGCCACCACCGGCCAGAACACGGTCGTGGTCGTGAAATGGTAGTTGTGCGGGGTCAGCGGATCCGGCCGGGTCAGCGACTGGTTGTCGGCGAGCGGATTGCGGAAGCCGTAGTCGATGGTGTTCTGAAACAGGCTGCCCAGCGGCCCGTCGGACACGTCGAAATTGTCGGTTCCCCGCTGGTTCCAGAAATCGTGGAAGGTGGCGGACCGATGGTTGAGGAACGTGTCCCACAGATGCCCCGGCGCACCCTCACCGTAATTGTCCCAATACGGTTCGGCCGCGGAATCGGCGATGTCGTTCATCGCGCCGGCCACCCGGCCCTCGACGGCGTCGCCATTATCCCAGTCCGGCGTGCCCCAGGTCGGCCCTTCCAGGCCGACGGTGAATCCGTCGCCGGCGTATTCGGGATCGGCGTACACCGCGGCCTGGTACCAGTCGGCGAATCCCTCGGTCCAGGCGCAGCCGGCGGAGGAGACGGCCTGGATGAAGTGCGTCGGGAAGCAGTTCGGCGCGGCGGGGAAATTGTCCTTGTACGCCTCGTCCATCACCGCGTGCCCGAGCTCGTGCACCACGACCGACCGGAAGTTCGGGTCGTTGCCCCTGAGGTGGCAGCCGCCGCCAGGTCCACCTGGCTGTTGATCGCTACGGTGATCGGCGCCGTCGCGCCCACGGCCGGCGCCGCCGGCATACTCACCGTGACCTGAATGCAGCGGGTCCATTCACCGTCGGTGAATGTGCACTGATTCGCCGACCGGGCGGCCGGCGCCACCCCACCGAGCAGTAATCCAGCGCCGGCGGTCAACACCGCGGCGGGCGCCTCGAGGCCATGGCCGAATTCCACACGGAAACACGCGTCGCCCGTTCCCCCGGCGCGGGCCAGCATGATCGCATTTCGTGAACCGCAATCGGAGGCTAGCAGCGCGTCAACCGGCCGGCAACGAAGTTCGACGGTTTCACCGGTCGTCATGAGCTGGGAATACCACCCGTTTACGCAGGTGACGAGAAGAGGAACACAATTGCGATGTCCGGCCTAAAACTCGAGCCGATCCCCGGCCGACGCGACCGGCAAGCGCGGAGCCGTGGCTCGTGCCGAACCACGAAACCGCCCCACGAACCGGCAGGAACCGGGCTATTCTCCGGCCGTGGCCGAGCAGATGAGCGCCGAGGCGGTACTGGCCGAGGCGCGGCGGGCGTTCTGGGTGATGGTGACGGCGCTGGCGGCGATCTGGGGGATCCAGGTGGTCAACGCGCTGCTGGGCTACCAGCTGAGCTACTCGTTCGGCGTGCAGGCCTGGAATCCGCTGTCGCTGCCGGAGGTGTTCACGGCCCCGTTCCTGCACTACGGCTGGGACCACATCGAGGGCAACTCGGGCCCGCTGTTCATCTTCGGCTTCCTGGCGGCGTTCCGCGGGGTGCGCAAGTTCATCAGCGTGACGCTCGTGATCATCGTGGTGAGCGGCCTCGGCGCCTGGCTGACCTCGGCGCCGGGCACGGTGACGGCGGGCGCGAGCGGCGTGGTGTTCGGCTACTTCGGCTACATCATGGTCCGCGGCCTGTTCGACCGGCACGGCATCGACATCGTGATCGGCCTGGTGATGGCGCTGTCCTTCGCCTACCAGTTCTCGGTGATCGTGCCGGGCACGCCGGGCGTGAGCTGGCAGGGCCACCTGTTCGGCTTCCTCGCGGGCATCCTGGGCGGCTGGGTGTTCCGCGAGCGCCGGCCGAAGCAGGTGGATCCGGCCACGCCGAGCCTGGACGCTACTTCCCTGTGAAAACAGCCGAGCGTCGCTCGACGAAGGACCGCACGCCCTCGGCGGCGTCGGCGCTGGCCAACAGCGGCTGAAGGTCGTCGGCGAGCCGGGACAAAGCGCCGGACGGGTCGTCGAGGGAAGCACGGGCGGAGGCCAAGGTCGCCCGGACGCCGAGCGGGGCCTGGGCGGCGATCCGGCCGGCGAGCTCGATGGCCCGGTCGACCTGCTGGCCGAGCGGCACAACCTCCTGCACGAGGCCGATCCGGTACGCCTCGGCGGCGTCGAACTCGTCCCCGGTGAGCAGCCACCGCATGGCGTTGCCCCAGCCGGCGACCTGCGGCATCCGCACGGTCGCCCCGCCGAACGGGTAGATGCCGCGCTGGATCTCGATCTGCGCGAACCGCGTGCCTTCGGCGGCCACCCGTACGTCGGAGGCGAGCAGCAGCTCGATGCCCAGGGTCAGGCACCAGCCCTGCGCGGCGGCGACGACGGGCTTGGTGCGCACGGGACCGGACACGCCCCACGGGTCGACGGAGCCCTCGGCCAGCGGCAGCCCGCCGCCGGTCAGGGTGGGCGCGACCTGGGCGAGGTCGAGGCCGGCGGTGAAGTGGTCGCCGTGCGCGAACAGCACGCCGACCCACGCGTCCGGGTCGCGCTCCAGCTCTCCGTAGGCCGCGGCCAGCTCGGCCAGCATGTCGGTGGTGAACGAGTTGCGTTTGGCCGCCCGGTCCAGCCCGATCAGCATCAGGTGCTCACGACGTTCCACGGTGACCGACATCGGTGACCCTCCGAGGCTGGGTTGCGTAATAGAACTCATATGCAACCCGAGACGCCCCAGTTCCGCAACCCCCGGCATACTGGCCGGGTGGTCAACCATCGCGAACTCACCGTCAACGGCATCCAGATGCACATCGCCGAGCAGGGACAGGGCCCGCTGGTCCTGCTGCTGCACGGCTTCCCGGAGAGCTGGTACTCCTGGCGGCACCAGTTCCAGCCGCTGGCCGACGCCGGCTTCCACGTCGTCGCCCCGGACCAGCGCGGCTACGCCGGCACCGACCGCCCCGAATCGGTCGACGACTACTCGATCCTGCACCTGGTCGGCGACGTCATCGGTCTGATCCACGCGCTCGGCGAGCAGGAGGCCGTGGTCATCGGGCACGACTGGGGCGCGCCGGTCGCCTGGCACACGGCCCTGCTGCGGCCGGACATCATCCGCGGCGTCGCCGGCCTGAGCGTGCCGCCGCCCCGCCGGGCCCCGGCCAAGCCGCTGGGCCTGCTGGAACAGCGCTTCGGGCAAGGCTTTTATCAAATCTATTTTCAGGAGCCGGGCGTCGCCGACGCCGAGCTGGGCGCCGACCTCAAGGACACCTTCCGCCGCTTCCTGGTCGCCGCCTCCGGCGACGGCGCGGGTGCCGCGCCGGTCGTGCCGGAGGGCGCGAAGGGCTTCCTCGACGCGATGCCGACGCCCGAGGCGCTGCCGTCCTGGCTGACCGAGGCCGACATCGACGCGTTCGCCGAGCAGTACGAGCGCAACGGCTTCACCGGCGGCCTGAACTGGTACCGCAACATCGACCGCAACTGGGAGCTGACCGCGGCCTGGGCCGACGCCAAGATCACGCCGCCGTCCTTCTACATCACCGGCACCAAGGACATCGTCCGCACCTTCGGCGCCCCCGGCTTCCTCGAGCAGCTGCCGTCGATCGCCCCCAACCTGCGCGGCATCCTGGACCTGGAGGGCTGCGGCCACTGGACGCAACAGGAGCGTCCGGATGAGGTCAACGCGGCGCTGGTGGAATTCGTCAAGGGACTCTGAATCGATGTCCGGGCGTAGCCTGAAAATCTGATGGGCGTCGTCCTTGATGTGCTGCTCAGCCTGCTCGGCATCGGCATCGTCGGGCTGGCCGGCAGCGCGCGGGTCGTGAAGCAGTACGAGCGGGGCGTGGTGTTCCGGCTGGGCCGGGTGCGCGACGCCCCGCGCGGCCCGGGCCTGACCATGCTGGTGCCGGTCGTGGACCGGATGAACAAGGTCAGCGTGCAGATCATCTGCATGCCGGTGCCGGCGCAGGACGGCATCACCCGGGACAACGTCACCGTCCGGGTGGACGCCGTCGTCTACTTCGCCGTCGTCGACCCGGTCAAGGCCGTCGTCGAGGTGCAGGACTACCAGTTCGCGGTGTCGCAGGTGGCGCAGACCTCGCTGCGCTCGATCATCGGCAAGAGCGAGCTGGACGACCTGCTGTCCAACCGCGAGCAGCTCAACCAGGGGCTGGAGCTGATGATCGACAGCCCCGCGCTGGGCTGGGGCGTGCACATCGACCGGGTGGAGATCAAGGACGTCGCCCTGCCGGAGGCCATGAAGCGGTCGATGTCCCGGCAGGCCGAGGCCGAGCGGGAGCGGCGGGCCCGCGTCATCTCCGCCGACGGCGAGCTCCAGGCGTCGCACAAGCTGGCCCAGGCCGCCTCGACCATGGCCGACACCCCGGCCGCACTCCAGCTGCGCCTGCTGGAGACGGTGGTCGAGGTGGCCGCCGAGAAGAACTCGACGCTGGTGCTGCCGTTCCCGGTCGAACTGTTGCGTTTTCTCGACCGGGCCACGGAGTACCGCTCGACCAACGGCAGCACTTGAAAGGCGGGACTACCATTGGTTGCCGTGACGGCATTCCCAGCTCGATCCCTCGATCCGGTCGCGGGCCTGCGTAGCGCGGTGGACGCCACCCTGACCGAACTGCTCAGCGCGCAGCCGGAGCCGGACCGGGTGTGTCCCGGCCTGTCCTCGGCCCTGGCCGCCTGCGCCTACGGCGAGACCACCGACCTCGGCGACGCGCCGAGCCTGCTGCGCGCCGCCGTCGACCACGCCTGGCACCTGGAGTTCGCCGAGGCGCGCATGCTGCTGGTGGCCGGTCAGCACGTGCTGCGGGCCACGGCCAAGCGTCGCCCGCTGGTCATCCCGGCGCGCCGCGACCCCGTGTCGGTGGAGAGCGCCACCGTGCCGACGGGGTGAGGATTCCTCACAAACTCTTCTCGAACGGGAGCGGACCGCCCAGCGTCGCCGGGTCGGCGTCGACATCGAACAGCGGCCGGTAGCCGGCGCGCAGGTACAACCCGCGCGCCTCGGGCTGGCGCGGTCCGGTGGTCAGATAGACCCGCGTGTAGCCGCGCCGGGCGGCCTCCCGCTCCAGCTCGTCGACGACCAGCCGGCCGAGGCCGCGCCTGCGGTGCTCGGAGTGCGTCCAGATCCGCTTGAGTTCGGCGGTGTTGCCGTCGTAGCGGCGAAACGCGCCACCGGCGATAGCGTCATCGCCGTCGTACAGCAGCAGGAACGCGCCGCCGTCGGCCTCCTCGAACTCCTCGTTCGGATAACTGGACAGCTCCACGTTACGGCCGTATCTCGTCGTGTACTCGTACTCCAGCTCGCGGAACAACGGCTCCGCCGCCGGGTCGGACGGCTTGGTGTAGACGAACTTCACCGACTCAGTGCAGCGGAATTCCCCGTACGGCGGCGGACTTCCCAGCAGCTGGGACGGGTCCGCGGCGGTGGCTACCCTGGATTTCGTGACCACGCTGGTGTTCGTCGGGGCCGGGCCGCGGGCCACGGGTCTGCTCGAACGGATAGCCGCCAACCTGCCGGAGTTCCCGCAGGCGCTGGACATCCACCTGGTCGACCCGCATCCGCCGGGGGCCGGCCGGGTATGGCGTCATGCGCAGTCGCCGCTGCTGCGCATGAACTCCATGGCCGAGGACGTCACGATGTTCACCGACGACAGCGTGGTCTGCGAGGGCCCGATCCGCCCGGGCCCCTCGCTGTACGAATGGGCCGAGCAGGTGCGGGCCGGCGGCCTGGACGATTCCGTGCTGACGGAACAGGTCCGAGCCCTGCGGGGCAACAGCTTTCCCACCCGGCAGCTTCAGAGTCGTTACCTGGAATGGGTTTTCGACACCGTCGTCAAGCAACTGCCCGACACCGTCACGGTCACCGTGCACCCGACGACCGCGCTCACCGTCTCCGACGGCCCCGACGGCCGGCAGCTCGTGCCGCTGGCCGACGGCGAGACGCTGGTCGCCGACCTGGTCGTGATCACGCTCGGGCACCTGGACTCCGATCCGCTGCCGGCGCACCAGGAGTTGGCGAAGTACGCCGCCGACAACGACTTGCGCTACCTTCCGCCGCAATATGCCGCGGACACCGATGTTTCCGGGCTGCGCCCCGGTGAACACGTTGTCATGCGCGGATTCGGGCTGTCGTTCATCGACCTGATGGTGCTGCTGACCGAGGGCCGCGGCGGCCGGTTCACCGAGCAGTCCCCCGGCGTGCTGCACTATGAGCCGTCCGGCCGGGAACCCGTGCTGCACGTGGGTTCCCGGCGTGGCGTGCCGTACCACTCCAAGACCAACTACCGGCTGCTCGCCGACCGGCCGCCGCTCCCCCGCTTCTTCACGCCCGAGGTCGTCGACGCCTTCCCGGCCGGCAGCGACTTCCGCGCCGACGTGTGGCCGCTGCTGGCCAAGGAGATCGCCTGGGCGTACTACCACGAGCTGTTCAACGGCCATCCCACGCGCGTCCGCATGGACTGGACCGACTTCGACCGCTGGTACGCCCCGCTGCCGTGGGGCAGTCCCACCCTCGACTCGCTGATCCGGCGGGCCGTGCCGTCGGCCGACGACCGTATCGACTTCGAGGCCCTCGACCGTCCCCTGCTTGGGCGGACGGTCACCGAAGGCCAGCTGCGCGAGCACATCGCCGCCGACATCGCCCGGCGCACCGACGACCGGTTCAGCGCCGACCTCGGCGCGTTCTTCGGGCTGCTCAGCTGCTACGGCCAGCTCCAGCGGCTGAAGTCGCTGCGCCCCGCCTCCCAGGTCCGCGACCTCGACGGCTGGTGGCGCGGCTTCTTCAGCTTCATGGCTTCCGGTCCGCCCGACGACCGCCTCCGCCAGCTGCTCGCCCTGCACGACGCCGGCATCGTGCGCTTCCTCGGCGCCGACCTGCGCGTCGAGGCCGCCGACGGCGTCTTCCGCGCCGCCGGGGGTTCGGGCTCCGTCGCCGCCACCGCCCTCGTCGAGGCCTACCAGCCGGCCACGTCCGTTCGGACCAGCGGTTCCGCCCTGCTCCGCGCCCTGGACGGCGTCGAGGAGATCCTGGTCGACGGTACCGACTCGTTCCCGACGGGCCTGCTCCGCATCGCCCCCGACGGCCGCATGATCACCCCCGCCGGCCGGCCCCATCCCCGCCGCTACGGCCTCGGCCACTACTCCACCGAGCGCGCCGTCGCGGCTTTCGCCCGTCCCCGCACCAACGCCCCCGCCTTCCGGCAGAACGACGCCACCGCCCGCGCCCTGCTGGCTGCTCTGGCCGTGTAAGACCCATCAGCGTCAGACGTCTTACACGGTCGCCAGGGCAGCGTGACCTGCCTCTACTGGTCGACATACCGCCTGGTCGGTATGCTCGCGGCAAACAGCGCCGTCCAGCTCAAGGAGGAGCACGTGCCGGAGACGAGCCAACGGGTCGCGATCGTGACCGGAGCAGCCCGGGGAATCGGCGCCGCCACGGCGGTGCGGCTGGCCGCCGACGGCTTCGCGGTCGCGGTGCTCGACCTGGACGAAGCCGCGACCAAGCAGACCGTGGACGCCATCGTCGAGGCCGGCGGCCGGGCGATCGGGGTTGGCGCGGACGTCAGCGACGCCGACCAGGTGCAGGCGGCGGTGGACCGGGTGGCCGCCGAGCTGGGCGCGCCGACGGTCCTGGTGAACAACGCCGGCGTGACCAAGGACAACCTGATCTTCAAGATGTCCGAGGGCGACTGGGACACGGTCATCAACGTGCACCTGCGCGGCTCGTTCCTGATGACCAAGGCCGTGCAGAAGCACATGACCGAGGCCAGGTGGGGCCGCATCGTCAACCTGTCCAGCACCTCGGCGCTGGGCAACCGCGGCCAGGTGAACTACTCGGCGGCCAAGGCCGGCCTGCAGGGCTTCACCAAGACGCTGGCCATCGAGCTGGGCAAGTTCAACGTGACGGCCAACGCCATCGCGCCGGGCTTCATCGCCACCGACATGACGGCGGCCACCGCGGAGCGCCTCGGCGTCGGCTTCGAGGACTTCAAGACGATGGCCGCGCAGCAGATCCCGGTGAACCGGGTCGGCGTGCCCGAGGACATCGCGCACACCGTCTCCTTCCTGGTCAGCGACGGCGCGGGCTTCGTGTCGGGCCAGGTCATCTACGTGGCCGGAGGCCCCCGTGACTGATCTCAAGGCCCAGGTCGAGCAGTTCCTGGCCGACCACCCCACCGAGGGCGCGGACGCCGTCGAGTGGCTGGGCGCGCGCTTCGACGCCGGCCTGGCCTGGGTGCACTTCCCGGTCGGCCTCGGCGGCCTCGGCGCGTCCCGGTCGGCCCAGCAGGCGGTGGACGAGGCCTTCCTGGCCGCGAACGCCCCGCAGCCCAACCCGGCCGCGCCGGTGATCGGCTACGGCATGGCCGCGCCGACCATCCTCAAGTTCGGCACCGACGAGCAGCGGCAGCGCTTCCTGCGCCCGCTGTACACCGGCGAAGAGGTGTGGTGCCAGCTGTTCAGCGAGCCGGGCGCGGGCTCGGACCTCGCCACGCTGGCCACCCGCGCCGTGCGTGACGGCGACGAGTGGATCGTCGACGGCCAGAAGGTGTGGACGACCATGGGCCACGTGGCCCGCTGGGGCATCCTGGTCGCCCGCACCGACCCGTCGCTGCCCAAGCACCAGGGCCTGAGCTACTTCCTGTGCGACATGACCGACCCCGGGGTCGAGGTCCGGCCGCTGCGCCAGATCACCGGCGAGGCCGAGTTCAACGAGGTGTTCCTGTCCGGGGTTCGCGTCCCGGACGCGTACCGGCTGGGTGCGGTCGGCGAGGGCTGGAAGGTCGCCACCACCACGCTGATGAACGAGCGCGTCACCATCGGCGCGCACGCCGCCGAGCGTGAGGACGGGCTGATCGGCGCGGTCACCAAGACCTGGCGCGAACGGCCCGAGCTGCGCACCCCCGGCCTGCACGACCGGCTGCTGCGGCTGTGGGTGGACGCCGAGGCGCTGCGGCTGACCGCGGAGCGCCTGCGCCAGGGCCTGGCCGCCGGCCAGCCCGGCCCGGAGGGCTCGGCCGCCAAGCTCACCTTCGCCACGCTCAACCAGGCCATCACCGGCCTCGACGTCGAGCTGCACGGCGAGGAAGGCCTGTCCTACAAGGACTGGACGATGCGCCGTCCCACGGACGCCGACTGGGCCAGCCGCGACGCCGGCTTCCGCTACCTGCGGATGAAGGGCAACTCGATCGAGGGCGGCACCTCGGAGATCCTGCGCAACATCATCGCCGACCGCATTCTCCAGCTGCCCAAGGAGCCGCGCGGCGACGTCGACATCCCGTGGAAGGACCTGCCCCGATGAGTGACCTTCTCTATGGCGAGGTCGAGAACGACCTGCGGGCGTCGGTCCGGGACCTGCTGACCGACCGCTCGCCGTGGACCTCGGTGCTGGCCCGCGTGGAGACCGACAAGCCCTACGACCTGGAGCTGTGGCGGACCCTGGCGGCCGAGATGGGCCTGGCCGGCCTGCTCGTGCCGGAGGACCTGGGCGGCGCCGGCGCGTCGGCCCGTGAGGTCGCCGTGGTGCTGGAGGAGCTGGGCCGCGCGGTGACGCCGACCCCGTTCCTGGGCAGCGCCGTGCTGGCCACGACCGCGCTGCTGGCCGCGGGCGACACCGAGACGGTGGCGGAACTGGCCGCGGGGCAACGGATCGGCGCGCTGGCGGTGTCGCTGACCACCGCCCCGAACGCCGCGTTCCCGTCGGCCGTCAAGGTCGTCGACGGCAAGCTGACCGGCCGGGTCGGCAGCGTCGCCGACCTCGAGGTCGCCGATGTCGTTGTGGTGCCGGCGATCGGCGCCGACGGGCCGGAGCTGCACGTCGTCCAGACGGCGTCGGCCGGCGTCACCGTCACGCCGATCACGCCGCTGGACCTGACCCGCCGCATCGCCACGCTGGAGCTCGCCGACGTCGAGTCGCGCAAGCTTTCCGGCGACGCGGCCGCGGCTTTGCGCACGGCATTGACCACCGGCGCGGGTCTGCTGGCGGCCGAGCAGCTGGGCGTTGCCCAGTGGTGCCTGGACGCGACCACCGAGTACGTCGCCACGCGGCACCAGTTCGGGCGGCCGATCGGCTCGTTCCAGGCGCTGCGGCACCGGCTGGCCGACCTGTGGGCGTCGGTGTCCGGGGCGGTCGCCGTCTCCCGCGCCGCAGCCGACGCGCTGGCCACCGGGTCCGATGTGGACATCGCCGTCGCGGTGGCGGCGTCGTACTGCTCGGAGCTGGCCGTGCACGCGGCGGAGGAAGCTCTTCAGCTGCACGGCGGCATCGGCATGACGTGGGAGCACCCGGTGCACCTGTACCTGGGCCGCGCCAAGAGCTCCGAGCTCGCGCTGGGCACTCCCGAGCGGCACCGCGACGCCTTGGCGTCCTTCGTCGACCTGCCGGCCTGAGGAGAAGCCAAGGTATGCGCACGTTCGCGAACCTCGACGAGGTCAAGGCGGCCAAGGGTGAGCAGCTCGGCGTCACCGAATGGCACCTGGTGACGCAGGAACAGGTCAACCTGTTCGCCGACGCCACCGAGGACCACCAGTGGATCCACGTGGATCTGGACAGGGCGGCCAAGGGCCCGTTCGGCGGCCCGGTGGCGCACGGCTACCTGACGCTGAGCATGCTGGCCAAGTTCTCCGGGCAGCTGTGGAAGGTCGGCGGGCTGTCCATGGCCGTCAACTACGGGCTCAACAAAGTTCGCTTCCCACAACCAGTTCGGGTGGGCAAGCGGATCCGGGCCCACGGCCAGCTGGCCGACATCGCCGAGAACAAGATGGGCCTACAGGTGACGGTGCTCATCACGGTGGAGATCGAGGGCGAGGCGAAGCCGGGCTGCGTGGCCGAGTCGCTGGCCCTGCTGGTGCCGGCCGGCTAATTACCCATCAGGTCACGGATCGGAAACTCCGGCGACAGCGGTCACGTCCGGCTGGGACAGTGCTCCGACGGCGGGAATCGCCCGCTGTCGGAGCCTTCCATTCCCGGAGCAACAGTGAACACCAGCATGAGCCCGGCCGTCTCCATCGTCCTCGGCCTCGTCTACCTCGCCGTCGTCATCTTCGAGATCGCGGCGTACTGGAAGGTCTTCGAGAAGGCCGGCCGTCCCGGCTGGGGCGCGATCATCCCGATCTACAACCTGTACCTGGTGCTGAAGGTGGCCGGCCGTCCCGGCTGGTGGCTGATCCTGTACATCATCCCGCTGGTCAACATCATCATCCACATCATCGTCTCGCTGGACGTTGCCCGTAACTTCGGCAAGGGCGGCGCGTTCGGCTTCTTCATGGTCTTCCTGCTGGCCCCGATCGGCATCCCGATCCTGGGCTTCGGCAGCGCGCAGTACGTCGGCCAGCGCCCGCAGCAGCAGTACTGAGTTTCCTCGGTCATCGCCCGATTCCTTTGTAGGATCGGGCGATGACCGATGTCGTGCTGGTGGAGGACTCCGACGGGGTGCGGCTGCTCACGCTGAACCGGCCGGAGAAGCTGAACGCGTGGACCCCGGCGATGGAGGAGCAGTTCTTCGGCGCGCTGGCCGCCGCCGACGAGGATCCGACCGTCCGGGCGATCGTCGTCACCGGCGCCGGCCGCGGCTTCTGCGCCGGGGCCGACCTGACCGCGCTGGGCGCGGTCGATCCCTCGAAGATCACCGAGGCCGACATCCATCCCAGCGGCAAGCCGATCAGCTACGCGCTGTCGGTGCGCAAGCCGGTGATCGCCGCGATCAACGGCCCGGCGGCCGGCATCGGTTTGGTCATCGCCCTGTATTGCGACGTCCGGTTCGCCGCCGACGACGCCAAGTTCACCACCGCCTTCTCGCGCCGCGGGCTGATCGCCGAGCACGGCATCGCCTGGCAGCTGCCGCGGCTGGTCGGGGCCAGCCGGGCCATGGACCTGTTGCTGTCCAGCCGAATCCTGCTCGGCGACGAGGCCGGCCGGATCGGTCTCGTCGACCACGTGCTGCCGGTGAACGAGGTCCTACCCGCCGCGCTGGCCTACGCCAGGGACCTGGCCGAGAACTGCTCGCCGCAGTCCATGGCGATCATCAAGGGGCAGGTGCTGGCCGCCCAGGAGTCCGATTTGGACAGTTCCCGCCGGGAGGCCGTCGAGCTGATGCTGGCTTCCTTCGGCACGGCCGATTTCCGTGAAGGTGTGCTGAGCCACCTGGAGAAGCGGCCGCCGCGGTTCGATGCGCTTGACCCTGACACCGTGTGAGCCCGTAGACCGGACCGCATCATGTTCAGCATCGGAGACTTCGCCCGCCTCGGGCTCGTGTCGGTCCGCATGTTGCGGCACTACGACGGCATCGGTCTGCTGCCGCCGGCCCGGGTCGACCACGCCACCGGCTACCGGTGGTACGCCGCCGACCAGCTGCCCCGGCTCAACCGGATCGTCGCGCTGCGCAAGCTCGGCTTCACGCTGCACCAGGTGGCCGAGATGCTCGACGAGGCCGTCACCGCCGAGCAGCTGCACGGCATGCTGCGGCTGCGGCGGGCCGAGCTGGCCGCCCAGGTGGCCGCCGACAACGCCCGGCTGGCCCAGGTGCAGGCACGTCTCCGCAGCATCGAAAGGGAGGGCAAGATGCCGTCGGTCGACGTCGTGCTCAAGAAGGTGCCGCCGGTCCGGGTGGCCGAGCTGACCGCGCTCGCCGCCAGCTACGAGCCGGAGGACATCGGGCCGGTGATCCAGCCGCTGTACGCCCGTGTGGAGGCCGCACTGGCCCGGTCGGGGTTGGGGACCTGGGGTCCCGGTATCGCGTACTACGAGGACGTTCCGGACGGTGTGCTGGTGCACGCCGCCGTGCAGGTCTCCGGCGAGATCGAGGGCGACTCGGAACTCGAGGTGACGTCCCTGCCCGGCCTTCCGGAGGCCGCGACCGCCGTGCACCACGGTCCGATGTCGGAGTGCGGGACCACGATGAACGAGCTGGCCCAGTGGTTGTCCGACAACGGGTATCGGGGTGGGCAGTACGCCCGTGAGGTGTACCTGCACTGCCCGCCGGGCGTCGACCAGCAGGGGTGGGTCACCGAGCTCCAGATCCCGGTGGCCCGGGACTGAAGGGGTGGCTGGTCGTGGCCCGCCGCCACGTGACCACGACCAGCCACTCCACAGAGTGTGTCCGTCCTGGCACCCTCCGGCAATGCTCCACTTGGAAGCGCTCTCACCGACCGGTTTAGACCGAACGGCCGACGACATCTTTCACGTGATGCATTAAGCCGTGCAGGTACGGGCCGGGTTTCCGCTAGTTCGCGGGCACCTCGTTCCAGGTCAGCTCACGCTGGTAGCCGTGCCGCCAGCCGCGGGCCCGGACCGGGTCGGTCCGCGGCGTGTCACCGTTGGGCGACTTGGCATCCACATTCTGCCCGCTGTCGTAGAAGCACTGCAGCGCCCGGTAGCCCCAGTCCTCCCAGCCGCCCCAGGAGAACAGCTCTGCGTTGCCGCCCAGCGGCGACGAGTTCGACGGCTCCATCACGATCGGCTGCACGTCGCCGCCGCTACAGGCCATCACCTGCAACTTGCCCAGGTTGATCAGACCGAACCGGTCGTCGCCGCCGATCTGCATCCACTGGCAGTACGAGTTGCCGGCCGCGGCGCCCTTGCTCTGCAGCCAGGTCGACTGGTTGGTGGGGCTGGCGCACAGCACCTGATCGTTGAACGCGCCGTTCTGGATCATCACCCCGCCGCCCGCCGGCGCGGCCGACGCGACCGCGGGCGTGGCGACGAGCCCGGCCGCGACGACGGCGGCGGACAGCAGCCCCCAGGTGGTCCTACCCATGATGGCACTCCTTCGTGTTCCGGTTTCGCTGACAGTCCGAAGTTAGACCGTCCAACTTCGGACTGTCTAGAACCTACGGTCCAAGTTAGGACGGTCGGCCGCCGACACTGCTCCCCTAACCGGTCAGTCGTGGAATAGGCTGCGGCAATGAGCCTGCGGCATGCCCTGATCGGCCTACTGCGCGAGCGGCCGGCCAGCGGCTACGACCTGATGCAGATCTTCGAGAAGTCCCTGCACCAGGTCTGGCCGGCGACCAAGAGCCAGGTCTACGCCGAGCTGGCCAAGCTGGCCGAGGCCGGGCTGATCGCCGTGACGGCGGAGGGCCCGCGCGGCCGGCGGGAGTACGCGCCGACCGAGGCCGGCCTGGCCGAGCTGCGGCACTGGCTGGTCGAGGTCACGCCGGAGGAGCACCAGCGCAGCGAGACCCTGCTGCGGGTGTTCCTGCTCGGCGCGGTGGATCGCGCGCAGGCCAAGGAGTTCATGCTGGCGGTCCGGGAGCGGACGCTGGCCGATCTGGCCCGTCTCGACGCCCTGACCGCCAGCATCGACTGGGACGGGCACGGTGACACCGACCTGGCCCGCTACGGCGTCATCGTGATGGAGTGGGGCCGCCGGATGATGGAGATGACCCGCGAGTGGTCGGAATGGGGCGCGGCCCGCATCCCCGACTAGTCGGCCAGGATCTGCTCGCGCAGGATGTCGGCGTGGCCGCAGTGCTGGGCCAGTTCGCGCAGCATGTGCAGGTAGACCCAGCGCAGCGGCAGCGGGCCGCGGCGGTTGCCGTGCAACAGGTCGTCCAGGCCCAGGGGCGCGGTCGCGATACGCGACGCCTCGCAGGCCTCACGGTGCGCCTGCTGGACGCCGGCGATGGTGTCGGAGTCGTTGAGCGCGAAGGACTCGTCCGGCGTCGCCGGAATCCCGATCTCGGCCCGGGACCGGCCGCTGATGCCCTCGTCGAACCAGACCTTCTCGACGAAGGTCGCGTGCTTGACCAGGCCGAGCAACGTCGTCCTGGACGACACCATGCAGCGGCGGGCCTGCTCCTCGGTCAGCCCGTCGAGGCAGGCGGTGAGATCGCGGCGGTGCTCGTCGAGGAACACGTCGAACTGAGCGCGGATCGGGTCGTGGAAGACGTCCATGCTGGACGCCGCCGGGAGTGTGGACATGCCCGGAGCATGTCAGACCCCGCCGCCGAACGTCACCAGAAATGCCACATGCGCTTCCCACTTGGCAGCTGGGCGCAAGTGAGAAGCGCATGTGGCAACGGCGCTAGGTGGTGCTGAAACCGCTGAAGTCCACCTCGGCCGTGGTCCGCGGCGCGTGCGAGATGGCGTAGATGCCGACGTCCTGGGTCGCGGTGGCCGACGGCACATTCCCGGCGCCGACCAGGATCCAGTTGCTGCCGTCGGTCGAGTAGTAGCCGGAGAACGTCGTGCCGGTGCGGGTCAGCTTCAGCCACGCCGGGTAGACCGCGCTGGCCACGGAAGCCTGCTGGTCGAGCAGCCCGTCGCCGTCGCTGTCCCAGTCGAGCAGGAAGCCGTTACCGGGCGTCTCGGCCAGGATCACGTGTCCGGCGCCGGCATTGGCGTTGCCGATGTCGTTGCGCACCATGATGCCGGCCTTGGCCCAGACGTTGCTGTCGTCCTGGGAGTCGATTCGCACGATGGTCGTGGAACCGTCATGTTCCTTGCCCGGCAGGTACATCGCGCCGTACTCGTTGACGCTGCCCCACAGGTCCGCGCCCTGGGCCTGGATGCCGAGCCGGTCGCCGTCCTGGCTGAACTGGGCGGTCGTGGAGGCGAACGTCTTGTACGGACCGGTGACCGGATGGTTGACGGTCGTCGAGTCGGCCGCGGCCAGCGTGGCGGAACCGCCCAGCACGTAACGGAAATCGGCGGTGGCGTTGACCGTGGACGTGGTGAACAGCTTGTCCGAGGCGGCGATCGTCACCGTGAACGGGATCCGCACCTTCTCCCCGGCCACACCACCGACCGTGACGCCGGCGTCGCCGGCGTCACGGTGGCGCCGGAAGATGCCTTCAGGGCAAGGGAAACGGTGGTCACCGGGGTCGAGCCGTTGTCAACGAACTCGAGAACACCGGTCCGCTTGAGGGGATCGGCCCCGGCCGCGTCCCACGTCAGCGACACCGAGGTGTTCGGCCTGGCCAGCAGATCGGCGTGGTGCAGGGCCCGAACCCGGTACAGGGCAACGCCATGCGCCGGCACGTCGGTCGAGATCGTGCCGGTCGACTCGGTCTTGTCGTGGCTCCACAGATCCTGCAACGAGTAGTCGACCGCCTTGGGCAGGCCCAGCGCCGCCGCGGTCGTCGACACGGCCCGCGGCGCATTGGCCGTGTTGAACAGGCCGACGATCACGTCGCCGTTGCGCTCCGTCTTGGCGAACACCTGCGTGTCGGCATCGCCGGAGATGCGCTTGGCGTCAATGGCATCCTGGTCCACCGCCAGCACATCGGCGTTGCGCAGCAAGGAAAGATCCGTCGTGTCGAGATGCGTGAGATCCGTGCCGAGGAACAGCGGCGAGGACGCCAGCGACCACAGACTCGCCTGCGTCTTGCGCTCGTCCAGGGTGAGGCCGTCGTTGGCGCCGTTGCCGATCTCCAGCGAGTCGTAGTCGTTGAAGCCCTTGGGTCCGCCGATCCCGGCCCACGCCGCGACCTGGTCGAAACGGGAGGCCACCGAGGCCCACGTGGTCAGCGGATAGCTCGAGTCGTTGGGCCCGCAGTAGCACTCCACGTCGCCGCCGGTCCGCCAGCCGTCGGCGTAGTCCTGCCACGTCTTGGCGCTGTTGATGTCCAGGCTGTTGGACAGCTCCAGGTGCACCTTGCGACCGCTGCTGGCCAACGCCTTCGACCACGCCTCAACGTCCTGCGGGTCCTGCGAGCCGACCCCGTCCAGCTTCAGGTAGTCGATGCCCCAGGACGTGAACTGCTTGGCCCAGCCGTCGATGAACGCCTGCGCGCCGGGCTTGGTGAAGTCGATGCCGACCATGCCGCCGCAGTTGTAGTTGGCTTCGTTGAAGGAGGTCGCGATGTCCCGTGCGTGATACGGCGTGCCCTCGATCGCGCTGTTCTGCTCGACGGCCTGCTTCGAGATGCCGGGCGTCATGTAGAGGCCGAACTTCAGGCCGAGCGAGTGCACGTAGTCGGCGGTGACCTGGATGCCGCTCTTCGCCCCCTGCGCCGGGAACTTGGTCCCGTCGATCACCCAGCGGCCGTACTGGTCGACGTTCGGACCCTGCGCGCCCGGGCACTGGTACCAGAAGTCGTCGATGTTGACGTACTGATAGCCGAGCTTGGCCAGTCCGCTGTCCTTCATGGCCTTGGCCTGCGCCTCGATGATCGCGGCCGTCGGGTTCTTGCGGACGAAGCTCCAGCTGCTCCAGCCCAGCGGCGGCTTGGCGGTCGGCGCGTCGGCGACCGCCTGCGGCGCGACGGCGGTCAGGCCGCCGATCGCCAGCAGGGCGGCTAACGCCGTGGTCAGGGCGCGATTCCTCATACGTCGGCTTCCTTCCACCCCGGTGTGAAAGCGGCACGACTCCGCTCATGACCGAACGGAATCGAACACGACTCGCCAGAGCTCACCAAACCGGCTGACAGGTGTCAAGGGTGCGTGTGGAAGCGGGCAACCCCCGCCAGCCACCCGCCCACCCGTCGTTTCCTCCACCTGAGTGGCTCACTTGGCCCCCACGCCCAATTGAGCCACTCACGTGACCGAAAAGTCCGCACGTGAGTGGCTCAGTTGGCGCACGAACGCAAATGAGCCACTCACGTAGCAAGAAAATCAGCGGGCGGTGCGGATCATCTCGCCGAGGCGGTAGACCATGCGCGAGGCATCGCCCGGGGACACGGTCGCCCAGTCCTGGCCGTCCCGGCCGCGCGCGACGACGCTGTAATACCGCCCGGCGGCGTTGTCGAACCAGCTCATGCCGGGCAGGCGACGGACCCGCCCGCGCTCGTCGTACAGACCGACGCCGATCTGCCCGAGCCGCAGCACTTCCGGCTCCAACATGGTGGCCAGCGCCTTCTGCTGATCCTTGGACGCCGACTCCGCGGTCCGCCGCGTCACGGCCATCGACGGCATCGCCGGCCGGCCGTCGCCGGCACTGCCGACCAGGCTCGCCGGCAGCGAGATCTCCTGCCCCGGCCCGGCTTTCGTCGGCGGCAGCAGACCCACGATGCTCGCCGCCAGCGCCGTGTCCCGGGTCCACTCCAGCCGGACCATCTGTCCTTCCTGGACCATCAGCACCGCGTCACGCCCCCGCGCCGCCGCGGCCGCGCGCAGCATCGACGCCTGCGTCGTCTGCACGTCCACAGTGGAGATGGTGTCCAGTTGGATGTGCGGCCGCGCCACCAGCGCCAGCGCCGCCGCGATCGGCTGCGCCACCCGCCCACGCTCGGTCACGCCGCGTTGTTCCATGTCGGCGTGCACGGCGGCCCGGATGCGCGACCGCTCCTCGTACGTCTCCCCGTAGCTGGGGACCTGGAACGGATAGGGCAGCGCGCCCAGCCGGAGCTCTTCCCAGAGCATGTCGAACGCGGCCAGCGAGACAGTGACGATCGGTGACATCGCCACTGAACCTATCGCACCGCCGGCCCCCGAACAGGTGGAACCGACACCTCACATTGACGGGCCCACCGAGCCGCAGTATGTTCGGTCAGAGAACGAGCGTGCGCAATACGAACACCAGGCACGGTTGACCGGATCACCGGAGGACGGCAGATGGCTCGGATCGGGACCCTCGCGGAGGGGGTGGCGGCGGTCGTCCACGACGGCGACACGGTGGCGTTCGAGGGCTTCACGCACCTCATCCCGTTCGCCGCCGGGCACGAGGTGATCCGGCAGCGGATCCGCGGCCTCACGCTGGTCAGAATGACCCCGGACGTCATCTACGACCAGCTCATCGGGGCCGGCTGCGCCCGCAAGCTGGTGTTCTCCTGGGGCGGCAACCCGGGCGTCGGCTCGCTGCACCGCTTCCGCGACGCCGTGCAGCACGAGTGGCCGGCCCCGCTGGAGCTGGAGGAGCACAGTCACGCCGGCATGGCCAACCGCTACGTCGCCGGGGCCTCGGGCCTGCCGTTCGCGGTGCTGCGCGGCTACACCGGCACCGATCTGCCGGCCCAGACCGAGAACATCAAGCCGATCACCTGCCCGTTCACCGGCGAGGTGCTGACCGCGGTGCCTGCGCTGAAACTGGACTCGGCGGTCATCCACGCGCAGCGCGCCGACCGCCAGGGCAACGTGCAGCTGTGGGGCATCACCGGCGTGCAGAAGGAGGCGGTGCTGGCCGCCGAGCGCTCGCTGGTCACGGTGGAGGAGATCGTCGACGAGCTGGAGCCGGTGCCCGGCGCGGTCGTGCTGCCGTCCTGGGCCGTCGGCCATGTGGCCGCGGTGCCGGGCGGCGCGCACCCGTCCTACGCCGCCGGCTATTCGGTGCGGGACAACGACTTCTACCAGGAATGGGACGCGATCAGCCGGGACCGGGACGAGTTCACGCGCTGGCTGGAGGACCTGAAGTGAGCGAGCTTGCGAGCGAACCATCCAACACAGGAACTGTTCTCGCCGCCGACGAAGGAGGCGGCGTGAACTACACCGCCGACGAGATGATGACCGTCGCCGCGGCGCGGGCGCTCAATGACGGCGTCGTCTGCTTCGTGGGCATCGGCCTGCCGAGCACCGCCGCCAACCTGGCCCGCCGCACCAACGCCCCCAACCTGGTGCTGGTGTACGAATCCGGCACGCTGGGGGCCAAACCGGACCGGCTGCCGCTGTCCATCGGCGACGGCATCCTGGCCGAGACCGCGGACGCGGTGATCGGCGTGCCCGAGGTGTTCAACTACTGGCTCCAGCCGGGCCGGATCGACGTCGGCTTCCTGGGCGCGGCCCAGATCGACAAGTACGGCAACATCAACACCACCGTCATCGGCGGCGACTACCACAACCCCAAGGTGCGGCTGCCCGGCGCCGGTGGCGCGCCGGAGATCGCGGCCTCCTGCAAGGAGGTCATCGTGGTGGTGCGGCAGAGCCCGCGGGCCTTCGTGGACCGGGTCGACTTCGTCACCTCCTTCGGCTTCGGCCGGGGCCCCGGCGAGCGTGAGGCGCTCGGCCTGCGCGGCGGCGGCCCACGCCGGATCATCACCGATCTCGGTGTGCTGCAACCGGATCCGGACACGTGCGAGTTCGTGCTCACGCACCTGCACCCGGGCGTCGAGCTGGCCGACGTGAAGGCCGCGACCGGGTGGGACCTCGGCGTCTCCCCCGACCTGAGCCGGTCGGCGACGCCGACCGAGGAGGAGCTGTCCGTGCTGCGGGCCTTGAAGGCGGCATCATGATCACCGACGTGTTCATCGCGGACGCGGTCCGCACCCCCATCGGCAAGTACGCCGGCGGGCTGGCCAAGGTCCGCCCGGACGACCTGGCCGCCGGCACGCTGAAGTCCCTGCTGGCCCGCACCCCCGGCCTCGACCCGGCCCGCATCGACGACGTGGTGCTCGGCGACGCCAACGGGGCCGGCGAGGACAACCGCGACGTGGCCCGGATGGCGACGCTGCTGGCCGGGCTGCCGGTGTTGGTGCCCGGCAGCACCGTGAACCGGCTGTGCGGCTCCGGCATGGAGGCCGTGATCGGGGCGTCCCGGGCCGTCGCGGTCGGCGACGCGTCCATCGTGGTCGCCGGCGGCGTGGAGTCGATGACCAGGGCGCCGTGGGTGCTGCCCAAGCCCGATCACGCCTTCGACCGCGCCCACGAGACGCTGCACTCGACCACGCTGGGCTGGCGCATGGTCAACCCTGCCATGCCCGAGCAGTGGACGGTCAGCCTGGGCGAGGCCACCGAGCAGCTGGCCGAGAAGTACGGCATCGGCCGCGAGGAGCAGGACGTGTTCGCCGCGGCCAGCCACCACAAAGCCGCGGCCGCCTGGGAAAAGGGCGTCTTCGCCGACGAGATCGTCCAGGTGCCGGGGGCCGAGCTCGAGCGGGACGAGAACATCCGGCCGGACACCTCGGTGGAGAAGCTGGCCAAGCTCCGGCCGGCGTTCCGCCCGGACGGCACCATCACCGGCGGCAACGCCTCCCCGCTCAACGACGGCGCGGCCGCGCTGGTCATCGCCGACCAGGCCGGCATCGACTCGTTCGGCGGCCGGCCGCTGGCCCGCATCGCCGCCCGCGCCGCGCACGGCGTCGAGCCGCAGTTCTTCGGCATCGGCCCGGTCGAGGCGGCCAACCGGGCGCTGGCCCGGGCCGGCATCGGCTGGTCCGACCTGAGCGTGGTCGAGCTCAACGAGGCGTTCGCCGCGCAGTCGCTGGCCTGCCTGTCGCTGTGGCCCGAACTCGACCCGGCCATCGTCAACGTCAACGGCGGCGCCATCGCCATCGGGCACCCGCTCGGCTGCTCCGGCGCGCGCATCCTGGGCTCGCTGGCCTGGGAGCTGCACCGCCGCGGTGGCGGCTGGGGGCTGGCCGCCATCTGCATCGGCGTCGGCCAGGGCCTGGCCGTCGTCCTGGAAGCGTGAAGGAGAAGCCGGTGAAACTTCCGCACTACACGCCGGACGGCGAGTCGCACCCGCCCAACTCCAGCGAGCCCTACCGGTCCAGCGTGCTGCGCGCCCCGCACCGACCGTTGCAGCTGATCCCGCAGCACCTGACCGAGGTCACCGGCCCGCTGCTGGGCCCGGACCGGGTCGGCGAACTCGACCACGACCTGACCCGCCAGCACCTCGCGGCCCCGCTGGGCGAGCGGATCATCGTCAGCGGGCAGGTGCTGGACGCCAACAACCGGCCGCTGCCCAACACGTTGGTCGAGGTGTGGCAGGCCAATTCGGCCGGCCGGTACGCGCACGACCGGGACCGCCACGACGCCCCGCTGGACCCCAACTTCAGCGGCGTCGGGCGCACCGTCACCGACGCGCAGGGCAACTACCGGTTCGTGACGATCAAGCCCGGGGCCTATCCGTGGCGCAACCACGACAACGCCTGGCGGCCGGCCCACATCCACTTCTCGCTGTTCGGCCGGGCCTTCACCCAGCGGCTGATCACCCAGATGTACTTCCCGGGCGATCCGCTGTTCCCGTTCGACCCGATCTACAACTCGGTGCGGGACGAGAAGGCCCGGCAGCGCATGATCTCCCGCTTCGACCTGGAGACCACGCAGCCGGAGTGGGCCCTGTCGTACAAGTTCGACATCGTGCTGCGCGGCAGCGACGCCAGCGTGTTCGAGGACGAGGAGGACGATCAGTGACCGAGCTTGCGAGGGCACCATTCAGCACAGCGACCTGGGTCGCAGACCCGCCGAGCGCCAGCGAGGTGGGCCTGTGACCACACCCTCGCAGACGGTCGGCCCGTTCTTCGCGCTGCCCGACGGACTGCCCTGGCCCGACGGTCCCGAGGTGGTGGCCGAGGGCACGCCCGGCGCGGTGGTCATCCGCGGCACGGTCTACGACGGGGCCGGCGATCCGGTGCCCGACGCCATGATCGAGACCTGGCAGGCCAGCGCCACCGGCCGCTTCGACCACCCCGACGACCCGCGCGGCGCGGTGGACGAGGGCTTCCGCGGCTTCGGCCGGTCGGCCACGTCCGCGCAGGGCGAGTTCTGGCTGCGCACGGTCAAACCCGGCCCGCTGCCCACCCCGGACGGTGGCACCGAGGCCCCGCACATCGACGTCACCGTACTGGCCCGCGGCCTGCTGCAACGGCTGGTGACCCGCATCTACTGGCCGGACGAGGAGCAGGCCAACGCCGCCGACCCGGTCCTGCAAGCCGTGCCGGCCGAGCTGCGGCACACTCTGATCGCCCGGCCGGACGGCGACGAGCTGCGGTTCGACCTCCGGTTGCAGGGCGATGGGGAAACCGTCTTCTTCGAGCTGTGAGGGACGCGTGACGGACTACCGCTGGGCCGGCGCGCCCGAGGGGCCGGTGCTGGTCGTGGGCAACTCGCTCGGCACTGACGCACGGATGTGGCGTGAGCAGCTGCCCGCGCTGGGCAAGTCCCTGCGCCTGCTGCTGATCGACCATCCCGGGCACGGTGACGCAGCGGCGGAGCCGGGGCTGGACACGGTCGACGGGCTCGGCGAGCGGGTGCTGCGACTGCTGGACGAGGCCGGCGTCGAACGGGCCCACTATCTCGGGCTGTCGCTGGGCGGCATGGTCGGCTTGTGGTTGGCCGCCAACGCCCCCGACCGTGTCGACCGGCTGGCGGTGTGCTGCACGACGGCGTACTTCGGCACGCCGGACGCGTGGCGACAGCGGGCGGAAGCCGTACGGGCCAACGGAACGGGGTCGATTGCCCCGCAGGTGACCGATCGCTGGGTGACCGCCGACTACACCGACCGTGCATGGCTGGTGGACATGATGTCGTCGGTCGACGACGAGGGCTACGCGGAGTGCTGCGAGGCACTGGCCACGCTGGACCTGCGCGCCCAGCTGCCGTCCATTACCGCCCCGACGCTGGTGCTGGCCGGCGACGAGGACCGGGCCACGCCGGTTGAGCACAGCCAGGCCATCGCCGACGCCGTCCCCGGCGCACGGCTGAAGGTGGTGCCGGGCGCACACATCGCGCCGCTGGAATCACCCGATGCGGTGACTTCGTTGCTGGTGGAGCACTTCACCTCGGTGCGCCGCCAGGTCCTCGGCGACGCACACGTGGACCGCGCGCAGGCCGCCACCACGCCGTTCACCGCCGACTTCCAGGACTTCATCAGCCGCTACGCGTGGGGCGACGTCTGGACCCGTCCCGGCCTGGATCGCCGCACCCGCAGCGCGATCACCCTGGCCATGCTGGCCACATTGCAGCACGAGGACGAGCTGGCCATGCACGTGCGGGCCGCGCTGCGCAACGGGATGACCGTCGAGGAGATCAAGGAGGTGCTGCTCCAGGTCGCGGTGTACGCCGGCGTGCCGACGGCCAACCGGGCCTTCCGGATCGCCGACCGGGTGCTGTCTACGCTGGACACACCATGAACGAGATACCCGCGCCCGACGTCCAGGCGCCGCCCGTGGCCGTCGAGGTCACCGAGGTGGCGCGCGGCACCGCCTTCGTCCAGTCCCTTGAGCGGGGTCTGGCGGTGATCCGTGCCTTCGACGCCGAGCACGCCGAGCTGACGTTGAGCGACGTGGCCCGAGCCACCGGCCTCACCCGGGCCGCCGCCCGCCGGTTCCTGCACACCCTGGTCGAGCTGGGCTACATGCGCACCGACGGCCGTCTGTTCGCGCTGCGGCCGCGGATCCTGGAGCTGGGCTACGCCTACCTGTCCAGCATGGGGTTGCCCGAGGTGGCCCAGCCGCACCTGGAAACCCTGGTGTCGCAGGTGCACGAGTCCAGTTCGGTGTCGGTGCTGGACGGCGAGGACGTGGTGTACGTGGCCCGCGTGCCGACGAAGCGGATCATGACCGTGACCATCGCGGTCGGCACCCGGTTCCCGGCCTATGCCACCTCGATGGGCCGGGTTCTGTTGGCCGCACAGTCCGACGAGTGGTTGGACAACTACTTCGAGCGGGCCGACCTGCGGGCGCTGACCCGGTACACCACGGTGGAGCGGCGTCTGCTGCGTGTGCTGCTCGAGCAGGCCCGCGAGCACGGCTGGGCCCTGGTCGACCAGGAGCTGGAGGAGGGGCTGCGGTCGATCGCGGTGCCCATCCACGACCCGGACGGCAAGGTGGTGGCCGCGGTGAACGTGTCGGCCCACGCCAGTCGGGGCAGTTCGGAAAGCATCCGCGACGAACTGCTGCCGCATCTGCGCACGGCCGCCGCGGCGATCGAACACGATCTGCGCGGTAGCAGGCGTTGAAGGGATTCGGTCGAACGGGCGCGTCCATTTGTCGCACAATGACGCGCCCGGTTATGAAACAACCGAAACGAAACGAAAGGCCCGCCACCCAGGGTGACGGGCCTCGCTCAGCCGAACTCAGTCAGCCGATCACGGTCAGCCGATCTCAGATCGCGCGCACGCCCATGGCCTGCGGGCCCTTCTGACCCTGCCCGACCTCGAACGAGACCTTCTGGTTCTCCTCCAGGGTACGGAAGCCGTTGCCCTGGATCTCCGAGTAGTGCACGAAAACGTCAGCGCCACCATCGGAAGGGGCGATGAAGCCGAAGCCCTTCTCCGAGTTGAACCACTTGACGGTGCCCTCAGCCACTTGATCTATCTCCTCAAACAGGTACTACGTGTCGCCGCAACCACGACGCTACGGGTCTGATCGCGGACGGGGGACTTCACCCGGTTCCCTGCGAGGAGGACCACCGCCCGCGACTTCTTCCGCGAGCGTGGATATGACACGAACACAGAATGCGACCGCGCACAGTCAACCACACCGAGTACGCGAGGTGGAAGCCCGCCACCCGGACAGGTGTGAGCGCTGGCACTTCTGGCCCTTGACGCATCAAGAGTTCGCTACTTAAATCATGACCCGAAATAAGGTGTGACGCGCGCACCGCCATCGAGCCTCACACACCGACGGACCCCTGCGAACCTGTCGAACCGAGGTGCTGCTGCCGTGCGACCAACGCTGCTCGTCGTGCCCTTGTTGCTCGTGGCCGGAATGCTGGCGGCCCCGGCCGCGAACGCGGCCAACGAGTCCGTGAACATCTGGCTGACCTCCACCAATGACTCCGCCGGCCGCAACGTCACCCGTGGCCTGCAACAGCAGACGCCGATCAACTTCACCGCCGGCACCGGGACCGGCCAGCAGACCATCACGGTCGACGAGAACACCCGGTACCAGCAGTTCGAGGGCGCGGGCGCGTCGTTCACCGACACCGCCGCGTACCTGATGAACTCCAGCGGCGCGCTGTCCGCGGCCACCCGCACCGCCACCATGCAGAAGCTGTTCGATCCGGTCAACGGCATCGGGCTGGACTTCCTGCGCAACCCCATGGGCGCGTCCGACCTGGCCCGCTACAGCTACACCTACGACGACGGCGGGGCCGACCCGAACCTGAACAACTTCACCCTGTCGCACGACATGGTCGACGTCATCCCGTTGACCAAGCAGGCCAAGCAGCTCAACCCGCAGCTCAAGGTGATGGGCTCGCCGTGGACCGCGCCGCCGTGGATGAAGGACAACAACTCCTACATCCAGGGCTGGCTCCAGGCGCAGTACTACCAGGCCTACGCCAACTACTTCGTCAAGTACATCCAGGGCTACGCGGCCCAGGGCATCCCGGTCGACTACGTCAGCGAGCAGAACGAGCCGACCGTCGGCGGCAACTACCCCGGCATGAACTGGAACGCCTCCGGGCTGGCCACGTTCGCCAAGAGCAACCTGCTGCCGGCGCTGCACAACGCCGGACTGTCGACCAAGGTGCTCGCCCTGGACTGGAACTGGGACACCTACGACAACTACGCCGCGCAGACGGTCAACGACGCGTCGATCCGCAACGACGCCAACTTCGGCGGCGTGGCCTGGCACGGTTACGGCGGCAACGTGGCCGAGCAGAGCACGGTGCACAACCAGTACCCGTCGATGAACATGTACGAGACCGAGCACTCCGGCGGCAACTGGATCGGCAATCAGCAGAACGAGGACATGAACAACATCATCGACTACACCCGCAACTGGGACCGTAGCGTGGTGAAGTGGAGCCTCGCGGTCAACGAGACGCAGGGCCCGAACAACGGCGGCTGCAACACCTGCACCGGCCTGATCACGGTGCACCAGAACGACAGCCGGCGCGGCCAGGTCGACTACAACATCGAGTACTACGACATGGGCCAGCTGACCAAGTTCGTCAAGCCGGGTGCGACCCGCATCGCCTCCAACGACGGCGCCGTGCGCAACGTCGCGTGGATCAACCCGGACGGCTCCAAGGCTTTGGTGGCCTACAACCCGAGTGGCAGCGCGCAGAGCGTGCGGGTCAACTGGGGCAACGAGTCCTTCACGTACTCGGTGCCGGCGGCCACCAGCGCCACCTTCACCTGGACCGGGACGCAGGGCGGCGGCACCACCCCGCCGCCGACCGGTGGCACCATCACCGGCATCGGCGGCAAGTGCGTCGACGTCGCCGGCGCCAACTCCGCCAACGGCACCCAGGTCCAGATCTACACCTGCAACGGCACCGCCGCGCAGACCTGGAACCACTCCGGCAACACCTTCCAGGCCCTCGGCAAGTGCCTCGACGTCTCCGGCGCCAGCACGACCAACGGGGCCAAGGTCCAGTTGTACGACTGCAATGGGTCCGGGGCTCAGCAATGGACCCAGAACGGACAGCACGAACTCGTGAACACCGGGTCCGGCAAATGCCTCGACGCCACCAACCAGAGTTCGGCCGACGGCACTCCATTGCAGATCTGGACCTGCGCCGGCGGGGCCAACCAGCAATGGACGTTGAACTGACGCCCTGATCGTCCGAATTCTCCGGCCCGACCCGTCGCGCGTTCCGCCCGCGACGGGCCGGGCCGGTTCCAGCATTCCCAAAACCGGCCCTGAGCTGCGGTTTTACCTCCGAATGCACTATTGATCGGTGCCCGTTCGGAGGGTATGAATACCTCACGAAATTGGTCCAGACCGCTCCCCGCCGCTGCGGAGGGTCGATTTCGTGAAATGCCGGATCTTCACCCCTGCCTGCACGATTCCGGCCGTGCGATACCCGTAGGAGATCGACCATGCGCATCACCACGACAAGAGCGGTGTTGGCGGCCGCGCTGCCGGTGGCGGCAACCGCGGCCATGCTGGTTGTCCAGCCCGCCGCGACGGCGGCCCCGGCCGCGGGCGGCGCTTTCCCGGCCCACTACTCGGCGCCTTATCTACAGATCACCGATGCCGACGCCGGCCAGATGGCGTCGGACATGAACTCGACCGGCGACAAGTTCTACACGCTGGCGTTCCTCACTCCGCAGTCCGGCTGCACGCCCGTGTGGGAGGCCAACGGCACCGGCGTCGGCTCGTTCAAGTCGCAGATCACCGCGTTGCAGAACGCCGGCGGCAACGTGATCCCGTCCTTCGGCGGGGCTGAGGGCGGCGAGCTGGCCCAGACGTGCACCAACGTCTCGAGCCTCACCGCCGCGTACGCCAACGTGGTCAACCAGTACGGCACTCCCCGGCTCGACTTCGACATCGAGGGCAGTGTCATCAAGGACACCGCTTCGATCTCCCGCCGCAACCAGGCACTGGCCGCCTTGCAGGCGCAGAACCCGGCCGTGCAGGTCGACTACACGCTCGCGGTCGGCACCGACGGCCTCGAGAGCGACCAGTTCACCGTGCTCAACGACGCCAAGGCCAAGGGCGTCAAGATCTCCGTCATCAACCTGATGGTGATGGACTTCTACGACGGCCAGCCCGTCATCAACGACGCCTTGTCGGCCGCGCGCAACGCCGCCAACCAGATCTCCAGCCTTTACGGCATCTCCACCGCCGCGGCGTACAACAAGATGGGCTTGACCCCCATCGCCGGCCGCAACGACGACGGCGCGCAGTTCAGCCAGACCGATGCGCAGACCTTGGAGACCTTCGCCGCCCAGAACGGCGTGCAGGAGCTGTCGTTCTGGGAGTTGCAGGACTACGACCGGGCCACCGGCTACGCGTACTCCCGGATCTTCCAGAAGATCACCGGCGGCACCACCCCGCCCCCGCCGCCGCCCACCGGCGGCACCATCACCGGCATCGGCGGCAAGTGCGTCGACGTCGCCGGCGCCAACTCGGCGAATGGCACCCAGGTCCAGATCTACACCTGCAACGGCACCGCCGCGCAGACCTGGAACCACTCGGGCAACTCCTTCCAGGCGCTGGGCAAGTGCCTCGACGTGTCCGGAGCCAGCACCGCCAACGGCGCCAAGGTCCAGCTGTACGACTGCAACGGCACCGGCGCGCAGCAGTGGACCCTCAACGCGCAGAAGGAGCTCGTGAACACCGGCTCCGGCAAGTGCCTCGACGCCACCAACCAGAGTTCGGCCGACGGCACCCCGCTGCAGATCTGGACCTGCGCCGGTGGGGCCAACCAGCAGTGGACCCTCAACTGAGGTGACGCTGTCGGGTCGACACCCCTGAGACGAGGGGCCTGCCAACGCCAGGGCAGGCCCCTTTTCCTTTGCTGGACAACGCTTTCCGTCCGGCAGCGCCCTTCACCTCAGCCGGCCGCGCGGAGCACCCCCGAATCAATCCAACCAGATCAACATGAGAACACCGGTCGGCAGCGTCCCTCAAGATCGCGTCGAACCCGTTTCCCAGCTTCACCGAGTAGAATGGAAGTCGGGGGCTGCTCATTTCCGCCGCAGCCATCCCGGATCCGTCGCCCCGCGTGGCCAGTTGTGCGCCCGCGCCGCGTGGTCAACGCCTCCCGGGCCGCCTCGCACCCACTACCCCACCTTGATCAGCTTGGAGCCGTGGGCGGGAATGGCGGTGGCGGTCCAGCTTCCGCTGAAGGAACCGAGATCCGTCCGGGACACCAGGTCGCGAACCGGGTGGCTGCCGCTGATGCCGAGGTCGCTCCAGTTGACGGTGATGTTGGCGCTGGAGGACCCGAGGTTGTAGACGGCGACGGCCCAACTGCCGTCGGGCAGCTGCTTGCGCCACTTCTGCAAGGTGCCGCCGGTGATTCGGGTGGGGAACCGGGCGGATTGGTCGACGGCAACAACTTCGGGGTTGGTGAGAATGGAAACGGCTCCGCTGTCGAGGAAGTAGACGTCGCCGCCCACGTAGAGCGGCGCGGAGGCCATGGACCAGAAGGTCATCACGCTCTGGCGCTCGGTGCTGCTGATGCCGTCCTGGATGGCGCTGCCGGAGTTGTTGGAAATGGGCATGGAGTCCAGGTCGGGGAAGTAGCCCGAACCGAGACCGCCGAGCCAGTTGGGCAGGTCGTTCCAGCGAGCGCTGACGGAACTGGTCCACGTGGACAACGTGGCGCAGTAGCACTCGACGTCGGTGTCGATCCGAACATCGTTGGCGTAGCTGGACAATTGCGACTCGATGGACTGCGGCACGGGCCACGCGCTGGCGGTGAGCCAGATGCTGCGCCCGGTCTGGTCGATGGCCCGCGACCACGCCTGCACATCGGCGACGTTGTCGGCCGTGATGCCGTCCACCTTGATCAGGTCGACGCCCCACGAGGCGAACTTGCTCGCCACGGAGTTGAGGTAGGCCCGGGCGCACGAGTTGCCGTAATTGATCTTCCACGAGCTGCCCCAGCCGTTGGTGGCGGTGAGCGGCTGCTGGGCGATGTCCTGGGTGTGGCAACCGGTCCCGACGATCGGCGCGTTCTTGTCGTAGACGCCCTTGTCCAGCCCCACGGTCGTGTACAGCCCGAGCAGCAGCCCCTCGTTGTGCACGTAGTTGGCCACGCCGGCGATGCCGTCGGGGAAGCGGGTCGGGTCGGGGTCCGGAATGCCGTTGCCGTCGGTGTGCCCGTTGAACGACAGGTCGGCGTTCCAGCCGGAGTCGATGTTGATGTACCGGTAGCCGGCCGACTTCAGCTTGGACGCCACCGCGTCCGCGGCCCCCTCGACATGGGATTCGGTCAGCCAGCTGGTCCCGTACGTGGCCCGCGTCGAGGCCTCCACGCTCCAGCTGCTCCAGCCCATGGCCGGCGCCGCGAAGCCGGTCTTGGCGTACGCCGGACTCGCGCCCGGCAGCAGAACAGCAACGGCGACGACCGCCGCGGCAACCGCGGTGAGACGACTGGACATGGGCAGTCTCTTTTCTCCCGATCCACGCTGATCAGGGCAAACTCACGGTAACCGGGGTTTATTTCCGGCGTCAACTATCGCGGCGGACGCTTGACGACTTCAACATCGCCCCATCTGCCCACCGCTAGGGTCGGGCGGGTGGATCTGGGGGCGGGGTTTCGGCGGCTGTGGTGGGCGTCAGCGACGAGCGACGCGGGTAGTGCGATCGGGTATGGGGCGCTGCCGCTGGTGGCGGTGTTGATATTGCACGCATCGCCGGCGGAGGTGTCGCTGCTGGCGGCGGTGTCGGCGCTGGCCGGGGCACTGATCGCGGTGCCGTCGGGGGCGGCGGTGGAGTTCCGACGGAAGCGGCCGGTGATGGTGGCGGCGGACATCGTCAGGTTCGCGGCGCTGACGAGCGTGGCGGTGACGACGGCGCTGCACGTGGTGACGATGGCGCAGCTGTACGCGGTAAGCGTGATCCAGACGGCGGCCCTGGTGACGTTCCAAGCGGCCAGCGGCGCGCACCTGAGGTCGTTGGTACCAACGGAAAACCGGGCGGCGACCCCCGCGAGTCACGCTCTCGGGCACCTCGGCGAGTTCCGCCCTCGGGCCACTTCCAGCGTGGTCACGTTGGGTGGGCAGGCCCGAGGACGGAACTCTCCAGCCCGAGAGCGTGACTCGCGTGGCAGCCGGAAGCGCCACCACCAGCCCGAACGGCCAAGAGCGGCAAGGAGATCGTCGCCGGCTGGCGCTACCTGCTGGGCGATCGGGCGCTGAGGTTGTTGTTCGCCAACGCTTTGCTGTTCGGCTCGGCGATACTCATGGTAGTACCGCTGGAGACCGTGCTGATGCTGAACGTCCTCCATTTCACGCCATGGCAGTACGGCCTGGTGGTCGGCCTGCCGTGCCTGGGTGGCGTGCTCGGGGCCAGACTCTCGCCGCGACTGGTCCGCCGGTTCGGCATCCGCCGGGTGCTCATCGGCGCCGGCATCGCCAGAACCCCTTGGCTGCTGACGATTCCGCTCGCCGGACAAGGTTTCGGCGGCCTCGTCCTGTTGAGCACAGTGTCCTTCGGCCTACTGCTGTGCGCCGGCGTGTTCAACCCGGCCTTCGCCGCACATCGCATGGCCATCACCCGCGAGGACATGATGTCCCGTGTCCTCGCTGGTTGGTCTGTCGGCGGCCGCCTCACCCAGCCGTTCTTCATCGCCGCCGGTGGCGCGCTCGCCACCGTCACCAGCCTCCGCACGGCGATCGTGGTGGCCGGAATCCTGTGCGTCACCAGCATTCCGTTCCTGATCCCCCGCACCGCCGACGTTCCGAGCTACCGATAGCGGCGGGCCAGTGCCGCGAAGGCGGCCTTGGGTGTCCACCCGTTGTCGATCACTTTCACCACGCCGTAACTTGCGTGGTCCAGGTGGCCCGGCAGGTGGAAGTTGGCGAAGGTGTGGACGAACGTGGTGTCGACGCCGGCATCGTCGAACAGGTCCAGCAGCTCGACGATGTGGGCGGCCTGGCCGTCCTCGTCACGGGAGTACGGGCCGTCGAGGCCGACGGCGACGACGCCCTCGCGCACGACGATCGAGCTGGCATGGGCGCCGCGGTCAGGGGCGCCGAGGAAGGTGGCCGAGCCGAACTCGGTGATGGCGACGGGCTTGCCTTGTGCCACAAGGGACTTCACGGCGTCGGGGAAGATGTCGGCGACCTGGGCGGAGCGGTAGAGGTCGACGGAGATGAAGTCGAACGGGGTCCAGTCGACGCCCTCGAAGGACGGGATGGCGGCGTAGCTGACGGGCCCTCCGAACCGCGACCGTACGAGTGTCACGGCCCGGGCCAGGAATGTGTTGAGCCGCAGAGGAATCGCGGGGATCGCGGCGCGAAGCTCGGCTGGGTCGGCCAGCACGGCCAGGCGTTCCTCCAAGGTGTCGCCGGGCAGGAAACCGACGGTGAACATGCTCAGCTCCGCCCCGGTGAGCAGCACGACTTCCGCGCCGGCAAGCCGTAAGCGCTCGGCCCGGTCGGCGCAATCGGCCAACACGGCCAGCAGCTGGTCCTGGGTGCGGTCGTTGGTGAACGGCGAAAACCACACTTCGAGGCCCAAAGACGCGGCATAGGTGGCTGCCATGTCCAGCCGCGAGACATCCCCGCCGGTCAGCCGCACGGCGGTGCAGTGCAGGTCGTCGCGGATCGTCAGCAGATCACGCCGGACGGCGTCCTCATCGAAGGGCTCGTGGGTGCTGGTGCCGCCGGCCAGGAAACCGGTGTCATAGGTGATGCCCTTGGCTCGCATGAGCCGAACCGTAGGGTACAAGCAGTACCCTATCAACCGATTAAGGTACGGTCCGGACCATGGCGCAGGTGAGGCGGCGCGGGGCGGTGCTGGAGCAGGCGATCCTGCGCGCCGCGGCGGACGAGCTGACCGAGTCCGGCTACGCGGGCCTGACGATGGACCGGGTGGCGCAGCGCGCCGGCACCAACAAGAACGCCATCTACCGCCGCTGGCCCAACCGCGCCGCGCTCGGCGTCGCCGCGTACAAGCTGCTCGTGGAGACCCGGCTCGGCCCGCCCGACACCGGCGACCTGCGCACCGACGTGCTCACCGTGCTGCGGCAGATGAACGCCGACGTCGGCACGCCCAAGGCCGACGTCATCCGCGGCCTGCTGGCCGCCACCGCCGAGGATCCGGACCTGCTCCCCCAACTGCTGGAATTGGTCGGCGACGGCGGCGCGTCGATGTGGCTGACGATCTTGCAGCGGGCGGTCGACCGCGGCCAGGCCGCACCCGAGTCCCTCCACCCGCGCGTCGCCACGGTCGCCGTCACGTTGCTACGCAACGAATACGCGTCCCACGGCCTGCGCCCCGTCGGCGACGACGTGCTGGTGGAGATAGTCGACCGGGTCTACCTGCCGCTCACAGCCCGTCCAACAGCTGAGCGAACGTGAGCACCAAGGAGAGCAGCCAAACCCCGGCCAGGCGCCGCAGCGGCGGCCGCTCGCGGGTGTCGCTGCGCACCAGGACCACGCCCAGCAGCAGCTTGCCGAGCGTGGCCCGCCACCACCACTGCAAAAACACCCGGTGCACGAAGGACACCGCCAGGTAGCTGCCCGGCAGCGCCAGGAGCACCCCCCACAACGGCGGATCCGGGTGGCCGACCAGGTAGCTGCCGAACACGATGAACGTCACGAACGAGTGCAGCAGGATGTCGACGGCCACCGCGATCCGCCAGCGCGCCGTGCGCTCCCGCGGCTCGCGCACGTTCCACCGCTGGACGACGATCAGGCCGTACGACGCGTCCTCGACATCCGGCTGCCGCCCGACACGGCGATCAGGCACGAACTCCGGCGTGGCTGGCGGTCGGCTGATTTCCGGGACTCCCATGCACCGACAACGTCGGAGGGCCCCGGATGGTTGCCCGGGACCCTCCGACCGAACGGGCTAGATCTCGATGGTGTGTTTGGGGCCGGTGAACCACTTGCGGGCCGAGGCGAACCACCAGATGGCGATGAGCAGCACCAGGCCGCCGACGGCCAGCGGGGCGTAGTTGACGGCGGTCCAGCTGAAGTCGGCGGCGCCGGGGACGCCGGCGGGGACGGTGGGCAGGATGAAGTAGACCGAGATGATGACGATCTCGATGATGGCGGTCCAGCACATCCACTTGTAGTTGCGGCCCAGGGTCCACGGGCCGGGCACGAAGGAGTCGCCGGCTCGCAGGCGCAGGGCGATGGGGATGAGGAAGGCCAGGTAGAGGCCGATCACCGCCACCGAGACGACGGCGTAGAAAGCGGTGGGCACGCCGGCGGAGCTCTTGTACAGGGCGGGGAGCGTCAGCACCAAGCCGGCCACGCAGGAGCCGATCACGGCGTTCACCGGCACGCGGTTGGCGTTCAGCTTCGACCACAGTCGGTGCCCGGGCACGGCACCGTCACGGCTGAAGGCGTAGCTCATCCGCGAGGTGCTGGTCACGCAGCTCATGCCGCAGAAGAATTGCCCGATGGCCGAGATGCCGATGACCACGATGGCCAGGTTGGAGTTCAGCGCCGTCGTGATGATCGAGCCGACGAAACCGGCCTGCTTGTTGATCTCGTCGACGTTGGTGGCGGCGAACAGGAAGGCCAGCAGCAGGACCCAGCCGCCGATGGCCGAGTACAGAATGGACTGCCAGATGCCACGGGCGGCCGTGCGGGCGGCGCCCTTGGTCTCCTCGGAGATGTGCGCGCACGCGTCGAAGCCGGTGATGGTGTACTGGGTGAGCAGGAAACCCAGTGGCAGCACGTAGAACCAGTAGGTGCCGTCGGCGAAGCCGGAGTTGTTGATCCGCTCGGTGAACACGAACGCGAAGCTCTGGTGGTGCACCGGCGCGAAGGCCAGGATGGCCACCACGGCGACGACACCGACGACGTGCCAGTACACGGACACGTTGTTCAGCATGGCGACCAGGTGGCTGCCGAAGATGTTGATCAGCGCGTGCAGCACCAGCACGACCACGAAGATCAGGAAGATCTGGGTGAGCGTGCCCTCCCAGCCGGAGTCCACAAGGGACAGGAAGAACGAGATGAAGGTGGCGCAGCCGTAGTCGACCGAGGCGGTCACGGCGACCAGCCCGACCAGGTTGAGCCAGCCGGTGAACCAGCCGTGCACCGGCTTGCCCAGTTTCGAGGCCCACCAGTAGATCCCGCCGGCCGTGGGGAAGGCCGACACCAGCTCGGACATGCACAGCCCGATGATCAGGATGAACGCCGAGATGACCGGCCAGCCCCAGCTGATCGCCACCGGCCCACCGTTGTTCCACGCCTGCCCGAACGTGGTGAAGCAGCCGGACAGGATGGAGATGATGGAGAAGGAGATGGCGAAGTTGGAGAAGCCGCTCCACGTCCGGCGCAACTCCTGCCGGTAGCCCAGTCTTGCCAGTGTTGTCGCGTCATCGTCGATGTGGTCGTCGACCTGCTCGCTCACGGCTACCTCCGCACGGTGTCCAGCAACTCTCCCAACCCGGGATCGCCGAGATCGCTCAGCGCCCGCCCCCACTTCGCGGCCGCCTCGGCCGCGTAGTCGAAGTCGGCGGCAGCCGAGACATCAGCTCTGCCACCGAGCAGTCCACTGTGGACCGTGAACCACAGGGTCCAGGTCACATTGGACATCGTCAGGTACAACCGGGTCCTGGCGAGAAGCCGATCATTCAGGTCCGAACCGAAGTAGGCAAGGGCCAGCCGGGTCACGCCGGTCACGTCCAGCAGCGCCTCGGCGGCGATGTCGCCCAGCTCGAAGCACGGGTCGTTCTGCCCGGACAGCTGGTAGTCGACGATACGCACCCGGTCGCCGTCGGCGATGAAGTTCTCGGCCAGCAGGTCGTTGTGGCACGGCACGGCCGGCAGCGGCCGCGCGGCCAGCGCCTCGCGGATCCGGGCCACCAACGGCAACTGCTCGGCGTAGCCGTCGGGCAGCCCCAGCCCGTGCCGCTCGCACAGCGTGAGGAACTCGGCCAGTTTCTCGAATATGTCGAAGCTGTTGCCGAACGGGCGTCCGGAGTGCAGCCGCCGGCAGGCGTCGGCGATCCCGTCCAGATGCGACGGCACGTCCGCGGCCGACAGCGTCCGGCCGTCCACGTACTCCAGCACCAGGGCGTGCGCGTCGGGCAGCACCCGCAGCACCCGGGGCCCGGCGCCGGTCTCGGCGGCCTGCACGGTGTTGGCGATCTCCTGCTCCATGGTCACGCCGAGGCCCGCCTCGGTGACGGCCAGGTCGAGCACCCGCAGCACGAACCGTCCCCCGCCGGCGTCGACCCGCACGACCCGGTGGCTGAGCCCGCCCTTGATCACGGTCAGCTCGACCGGCCCGGCGAACTCGGGCACCTGGGAGACGATCTCGTCCAGCACCACCGGCCGCGCCTCCCGTCCTCGGACGAACGTGATCAGCAAGTGTCGGTCCGCGGCTGGCCAGCGTCAACCCGATGCGGTAACAAGAGGGTCGTGGCAGCTGACAGGGCACTCCCCGACCGGGCAAGGATCGTCATCATCGGTGGCGGGGTGGGCGGCGCCAGTGTCGCGTACCACCTCGCCCAGCTGGGCGAACGCGACGTGATCGTGCTCGACCGCGACGAGCTGACCAGCGGCTCGACCTTCCACTCGGCCGGGCTGGTCGGCCAGCTGCGCGCCGATCCGACGCTGACCAGGATGAACCAGCACTCCGCCCAGCTGTACGCCGAGTTGCAGGCCGGTGAACATCCGCCCGGCTGGGTGCAGTGCGGCGGCATCCGGCTGGCCTGCACGCCGGACCGGATGGCCGAGGTGCGCCGGCAGATCGGCTGGGCCCGGGCGTTCGGCGTGCCGCTGGAGGAGATCAGCGCCGAGCAGGCCAGGGAACTGTTCCCGCTGATGGACACCAAGGGCGTGCTCGGCGGCTCCTACCTGCCGACCGACGGCTATGTGGACCCCTCGCAGCTGGCCTACTCGCTGGCCGCCGGGGCCCGCGCCGGCGGCGTGCGGATCCACCAGCACACCCGCGTCACCGGCATCGACGTCGAACGCGGCCGGGTGAGCAGGGTCCGCACCGACAAGGGCGATGTCGAGGCGGAGATCGTCGTCAACTGCGGCGGCATGTACGCGGCCGAGATCGGCCGGCTGGCCGGCGTGCGGATCCCGATCATCCCGATGTCGCACCAGTACGTGGTCACCGAGCCGGTGCGCGAGCGGGACGGCACGCACCTGCCGACGCTGCGCGACCCGGACAACCTCGTGTACTGGCGCGAGGAGGTCGACGGGCTGCTGATGGGCGGTTACGAGCGTGACTCGCGGGCCTGGTCGCTGGACAAGACCGGGCTGGACCGGATTCCGAGTGACTTCAACGGAAAGCTGCTGGCCGCCGACTGGGAGCGGTTCGCCGAGATCAGCGAGAACGCGGCGATGCGCGTGCCGGTGATGGCCGATCTGGGCATCCGCAAGCTGATCAACGGGCCGGAGGCGTTCACCCCGGACAACGAGTTCTGCCTCGGCGAGACCGAGGTCGCCGGCTTCTTCGTGGCCGCGGGTTTCTGTGCGCACGGCATCGCCGGGGCCGGCGGCATCGGCAAGGTGATGGCCGAGTGGATCGTGGCCGGCGAGGCCCAGCTGGATGTGTCCCATATGGACATTCGCCGGTTCGGCCGGCAGTACCGGTCGCCCTCGTACACGCTGGCCCGGGTCACCGAGAACTACGAGACGTACTACGACATCCCGTTCCCGCACCGGCAGCGCTCGGCCGGCCGGCCGCTGCGGATGTCGCCGGCCTACGCCTGGCACGCCCAGCAGCAGGCCCATTTCAGCGAGAAGTCGGGCTGGGAGCGGGTCGACTACTACCAGAACAACATGTACGCCGGCGACGACTTCATGCAGCCGCGCGGCTGGGCCGGCATGGGCTGGTCGCCGGCGATCGTGGCCGAGCACCGCGGCACCCGCGCGGCCGCCGGGCTGTTCGACGAGACCTCGTTCGCCAAGATCGAGGTGTCCGGGCCGGGCGCGGCCGAGCTGCTGAGTTGGTTGTGCGCCAACGATGTCGACCGCGAGGTCGGCAGCGTCACCTACACCCAGGCGCTGAACACCCGCGGCGGCATCGAGTGCGACTTCACCGTGGCCCGACTGGAAGAGGACCTCTTCCGGATCGTCACCGGCACGGCCTACGGCTCGCGTGACCTGGCCTGGCTGCGCCAGCACGCACCGCGGGACGGCTCGGTGCGCATCGCCGACGTCACCGGCCAGTACACGTGTTTCGCTTTGTGGGGACCGAATTCCCGCGAGATCCTGGCCCAGCTGACGCCGGCCGGCCTGGACAACGAGTCGTTCCCGTACATGACGGCGCAGCAGATCACGGTCGGCGACGTGCCGCTGGTGGCGCAGCGGGTGACCTTCGTCGGCGAGCTGGGCTGGGAGCTGTACGCCTCGGCCGAGTACGGCGCCGGGCTGTGGGCGACGCTGTGGGAGTACGGCCAGGACTTCGGGCTGATCGCCGGCGGGTACAAGGCGATCGACAGCATGCGGCTGGAGAAGGGTTACCGGCTCTGGGGTTCCGACCTCACGCCGGACCACAACCCTTACGAGGCCGGGCTGGGCTTCGCCGTCAAGAAGGACAAGCCGTTCCTGGGACGGGATGCGTTGCTCCAGGCCAAGGAGCGCGGCATCACCCGCCGGCTGCGCTGCCTGACGCTGGACGAGCAGCACGCGGTGCCGCTGGGCGGCGAGCCGGTGCGCATCGGCGACGAGATCGTCGGCCGGGTCACCACCGGCGGATTCGGCTACACCGTCGACAAGCCCATCGCCTTCGCCTACCTGCCGGCGACAACGCCGATCGGCGCCGCCCTTTCGGTGGAGTTGTTCGGCGAATGGGTGAACGGTGTGGTGACAAGGGATCCGCTGTTCGACCCGAAGGGCGACCGCGTCAAGGCCTAGCGAAAGCCGTTAACCGTCAAGGGGTTCGTGGGGGTAACCCCCGAATCCCTTGACTGCTTCGGTTCCCCTGGTATCAGTGGGTGTTGCCAGCACTACTGAGGGGATTCACAAGTGAACAAGTTACGAGCAGCGCTCGCGCTGCCGGCGGTGGCGCTCGCCCTGGCCGCCACCGCCGTGCCCGCGACCGCGGCGCCGGAGCAGCCGGCCCGGACGATCACCTGGGCGCCGTGCGAACAGGACGCCACCGTCGACTGCGGCACGCTGGTCCTGCCGATCAACTGGGACAACCCCAAGGACGGCACGTTCTCGCTGGCCCTGGCCCGCCGCAAGGCGACCGACCCGAGCAAGCGCATCGGCTCGCTGGTGTTCGACCCGGGCGGTCCCGGCGGCTCCGGCGTGCTGTCGCTGATCTACAACCCGACCATGTTCTCGCCGGAGCTGATGAGCCGCTTCGACATCATCGGTTTCGACCCGCGCGGCGTGAACCCGCACGATGCCATCAAGTGCGACCTGTCCGTGCTCCAGCAGGCGCCGACCGACCCGCCGGACACGCCCAAGGGCTACGCCGCCGCGGTCGCGTACCGCAAGACGCTCATGGACGACTGCCGCAAGCTCAGCGGGCCGTTGATCGACCACGTTGACGACATCAGCGTGGTCAAGGACATCGACGCGATCCGGGCCGCGCTGGGCGAGAAGAAGCTGACCTACTACGGCGTCTCGTACGGCACGCTGATGGGCCAGCAGTACGCCGAGATGTTCCCCGACCACGTGCGCGCGTTGGCCCTGGACAGCAACATGGACCACAGCCAGCGCACCACCGGCTTCACCGTCACCGAGGCGCAGACCGACGAGGACGCCTTCCAGGAGTTCGTGAAGTGGTGTGACCGCGACGCCACCTGCGCCCTGCACGGGCAGGACGTCAACCTGCTGTTCAACCAGCTCTACGCCAAGGCGCAGGCCGGCAAGCTGATCGATCCCAACACCCAGAAGCCGATGACCGCCGACGAGCTGTCCGGCCTGCCGGTCGGCTACCTGTACGGACCGGACTGGAAGTACCTGGCCCAGGACCTCAAGGCGTTGGCCGACAGCACCACCGCGTTCGGCCCCAAGGCCGACACCACGGCGTATGTGTACTTCCCGTTCGCCTTCTGCGCCGACTGGAAGTTCGACCTGCCCAACGCCGCCTCCGTCGCCCTCCAGCGGCGCATCAGCAACGCTGTCGCGCCGACGCTGCGCCTGTCCGGCATCGGCTGGGGCGCGATGACCGGCTGTCTCGGCGTCGACAAGGTGGCCAATCCCCAGCACCCGTACCAGGTTCACGGCACGCCGCCGCTGCTGATCATCGGTGGCAAGCACGATCCGGCCACGCCGTACGCGTGGTCCGTCGGCGCGGCCAGCCAGATTCGCAACTCCACACTGCTGACCTATGACGGCTGGGGCCACGGCCAGTACTTCAAGAGCCCGTGCGTCGTCGCCGCGACCGACCAGTACCTGATCTCCGGCAAGCTGCCGGCCAAGGGCACCCACTGCCCGGCCGTGCCGCCCGCCACCACCGGCTTCGCCGGTCAGCGCTCCCCGCTGCCCGCGGTCGGTTTCTGAACGGTGTCAAGGGATTTCGACCCGCGCGGCGTCGGACTGAGCCGGTGAGAGGAAGCTGACCCACTCCGGCAACGAGCGAGGGGCTCCCGGTCGCCCGGGAGCCCCTCCGCGTCATGCGACTATGCCGAACTTCGGTACCTGCACAGGATTCCCCTCCCCTGGGTCATCCCCCCGTGGAAATCCCCCGTTCACGCCATGGAAGTATCGCGGGCGGCGGGCGAAGGCCGACAGGACCGGAATTGACCATGGGGCGTGGGTATGTTGACCCACGCCGTCACCCGGGGCCCAGTCCGTGCCGCTTCGCGTACTCGACGGCCTCGGCCCGGTTCTGCAGGCCGACCTTGGTGTAGGCGTGGTTGAGGTGCGTCTTCACGGTCGCCTCGCTGACACTGAGCCTGCGCGCGATCTCGGCGTTGGTCAAGCCCGCGGCGACCAGCCGCAGCACATCGGCCTCGCGGGCGGTCAGCTCGCCGCGATGATCTCGCCCGATCGGGCGGCGCGGCGCCGGGCCGCCGCCGGCCACCACGGCCCGCAGCGCGCGGATCACGGTGTCGCGGTCGGCCGTCGGCGGCAGCCAGCCGGCCGCGCCGGCCTGCAACGCCGGCAGCACCTGCTCGTTGGTCGCGGGCAGCACCGCGATCACGATGACCGCGGTCGCCGGGTGCTCGGCGCGGACCGCACGGGTCAGCTCGACCGCGTCGCCGCCGGGCAGGGACAGCCCCAGTAGCAGCACTTCCGGTCGGTGCCGGTCCAGTAGCGGAGGCACCTGGGCATGGTGCGTCGCCGTGCCGACCACGGCGACGCCGGGTAAGTGCCCGAGGGCGGTGTCCAGGCCGGATCTGACCGGGACGCGGTCATCGGCGACCACGACACGGACGATCGGGGTGTCCAAAGCCGTCATGGGCAAATGATGGTATGCCCACCCCGAATACGCCCGGATTTCGGTGTCGGTTCTAGTTCCGCAGCGCCGCCAGCACGAAATCGGCGATCTCGGCACCCAGTTGCTCGGGGGACTTGGGTCCGTCCGGCCGATACCAGGTCGGCAATTGGTTCACCACGCCCAGCGCGATCAGCACGGCCGTGTCGGCCGGCGTCACCGAGCTGAACTCGCCGGCCGCCTGCGCCTTGGCGATCACGTCCCGGAACGTGCGCTGGTAGCGGCGGCGGTCGGCCCGGAAGGCGGCCATCCGCTCCGAGTCCAGCTTGTGCATCTCCCGCACGAACACGGCCGTCTCGTCGATGCGCTCCGCGGTCGTCACGACCAGGTTGACCATGATCGCCCGCACGGTCTCGTGCCCGTCCCGGCCCTCGGCGATGATCCGGTCCAGCTCCGCGGTCTGCAGCCCGATCAGCGAGTGGTAGATCTCGTAGAGCAGGTCGTCCTTGGAGTCGAAGTAGTGGTAGAGCGCGCCCTTGGTCACCTCGGCGTAGGCCACCACCTCCTGCACCGTGGTGGCGTCGAAGCCCTTCTCCGCGAACAGCTTCACCGCCGCGCGCAGGATGCGGCCCTCCATCGGGGTCAGCTCGCCGCGCCCCTGCGAAGCCTTCGTCACCACTACCTCCCGCCGTGAGAAATCACTGCCGGCCCAGGGCCCTGACCACGTCGAACTGGTCCGCCCCGGTCGGCAACACCATGATCGCGGGCGTGTCCAGGCCCTGCTCGACGTACTCCTGCACGCGCTCGCGGCAGCGGTCAAGGCTGCCATGCACGACCAGGTCGTCGACCACGTGGTCCGGGATGGCCGCGTTGGCGCCCTTGCGGTCGCCGGCCGCCCACAGCCGGCGCATCTCGGCCAGGTCCTCGCCGCGGCCCAGCCAGTCGTGGAACGCCGCGTAGGCCGGCACGGTCAGGTAGCTGCTGATCAGCATCCGGCCGAAAGCCCTTGCCGCCGCAACATCTTCCGTCGGGCAGACGAAGACCCGGGCCACGAGTTCCTTGTCGGCGCCCAACTCCGCCCGCACCTTGGGCACGTCGGCCGGGGCCAGCCAGTTGGTGATCGCGCCGTCGGCCTCCTTGGCCGCCAGCCGCAGCATGCCGGGGCGCAGCGCCGCCAGCATCACCTGCGGGGCCTGCTCCGGCACCCGCTCCAGCTTGAACCGGCTGATCTGGAACGAGCCGAAGTCGCCGTCGACCTTCTCGCCGGCCAGCGCCTTCTGGAGGAACCGGAGCGTGTCGCGGACGTGCGCGAACGGCTCGGTGAACTCGCGGGCGTTCCAGCCCTGCACGATCACCGGCGAGCTCGACCCGATGCCCAGCGCGAACCGGCCCGGGGCCAGCTCGGCGATCGTCGCCGCCTGCATGGCCAGCAGGCCGGGGCCGCGGGTGTAGACCGGGGCGATGGCCGTGCCCAGGCGCAGCGACGGCGCCCACTCGGCGGCCAGCGCCAGCGGCGTGAACGCGTCCGTGCCGGCCGTCTCGGCCGACCAGACATCGGTGTAGCCCAGGTCCGGCAGCGACTTGACCAGGTCCCGCTGCTGCGGCAGCGGAATCCCGACCAGCGGCAGCGTGATGCCCCAACGACTCATGCTCACACCACCATCGGACGGATCGTCGCGCCGCCGTCGATGACCAGCGTCTGGCCGGTCATCCAGGACGAGTCGTCGCCGGCCAGGAAGACCGCCGCCTTCGCGATGTCCTCCGGCTCGCCGATGCGGCCGAGCGGCAGCGCCTTGTTCAGGTGCTCCTCGTTGTTCTCCCACAGGCCGCGGGCCAGGTGGGTGCGCACCACGCCGGGGGCGATCGCGTTCACCCGGGTGGTGGGGGCCAGCTCCATGGCGAACTGGCGGGTCAGGTGGATGACCGCCGCCTTGGTCGCGTTGTAGTAGCCGATGCCGATCTCCGGGGCCAGGCCGCCGATCGAGGCGATGTTGATGATCGAGCCGCCGGACGCGGACATCGCCGCCTTCCAGACCAGGCCGGTCCACAGCACGATCGACATCTGGTTGACCTGCACGGTCTTCTCCGCGCGCGGGATGTCCAGGTCGACCATGGGGCCGAAGTAGGGGTTCGTGCCGGCGTTGTTGACCAGGATCTCGATGCCGCCGAACTCCGCCACCGCGGCGTCCACACAGGCCTGGGCCTGCTCCTGGTCACCGACGTGAGCGGCCTTGGCCAGCACCTTGGCCCCCGGCTGGGCCGCCTTGAGCTCCTCGGCGACGTGGTCGAGGGCCTCCTGCTTGCGTGAGGAGAGCACCACGTTCGCACCCTGCGCGGCCAGCGCGAAGGCGATCGCCTTGCCGATGCCGCGGGACGCGCCGGTGATCAGCGCGGTCTTGCCGGTCAGACCTGACATCTTCGTCGCTCCTGTGGTCGGGTGGCCCCCACGCTACAATACCGACCAGTCGGTACGCAGGCACTACGAGGAGGTATTCGGCATGCAGGTGCGCGACAGCGTGGTCGTGGTGACCGGGGCCGGCCGGGGGATCGGGGCCGCGTTGGCCCGCCGGTTCGCCGCCGAGGGCGCCGCCGGCATCGTCGTCTCCGACATCGACGGCGCCGCCGCCTCGTCCGTCGCCGCTTCGCTGGACGTGCCGGCCGTCGGCGTCGCCGCCGACGTCACCGACTTCGACGCCGTGGCTTCCCTGGTGACCGCCGCCGAGCAGTTCGGCCCCGTCGACCTGTTCTGCTCCAACGCCGGCGTCGCCTTCGGCCGGGGCATGGACGCCTCACCCGCCGACTGGGCGACGAACCTCAACGTCAACCTGATGGCCCACGTGCACGCCGCCAACGCCGCCCTGCCGTCCATGCTTTCGCGCGGCCGGGGCTACTTCCTCAACACCGCCTCCGCCGCCGGGCTGCTCATGTCCCCCGGCGACGCCCCGTACTCCGTGTCCAAGCACGCCGCCGTCGCCTTCGCCGAGTGGCTCTCCGCCACCTACGGTGACCAGGGCATCGGCGTCAGCGTCCTGTGCCCCATGGGCGTACGGACCGACATGCTCATGCCGGGCATCGAGCAGGGCGAGACCGCCGCCCTCGCCGTCGCCGCCTTCGGCGACATCCTCGAGCCTGCCGACGTCGCCGGCATCGTCGTCGAGGGCCTCGCCGCCGAGAAGTTCCACATCCTGCCCCACCCCGAGGTGGCCAAGTTCGTGCAGCGCAAGGCCGACGACGTCGACCGCTGGCTATCCGGCATGCGCCGCGCCGTCGCCCAGCTGCCACACTGATCCGTGCTCACGGACCACCAGCGGGAACTGCGCGACCGCTTCCTGGCCGCGCCGGTGCAACCGGCTCCGCCGCCCTGGCAACCGCTTGCCAGCCACCCCGTCGGCGGCCTGTTGGGCATCGGCTTCGCCGTTCATCCGGACGACGGCCGGGATCTGGTCATGGTCGTCTCCAGTGCCGGCCATGGCCTGTTCGACGCCGTGACCGGCGAGAAGATCGCTCGCGACCGGGATCCCGACCCCGAGACCGAGACCGACCTGACCGGGCTCGGGCCCCTCGCCGGCACTCTCGTCTCCATCGCCGGCCTCTTCGGCGGCGGCCTGCACCGGACAACGCCTGACGGCTGGTGCCTGGATGTCGTCGCTCCCGAGTGGCCCCACGAGCGCGTTCTACTGTCAGCCGACGGCGGCCACTGCGCCGGGCCGCCCGGTCAGACCTGGTGGCACATCTTTCACGCCGACCACTCCGAGCTGCGCGCCGCCGGCTTCTCCCCATCCGGCCGCACCCTCGCCGTCGCCACGTCCAGCGACCTCACCCTCTGGTGCCAGCCGGCTGCCACATGAGCTTCCTACTTGCCGCCCAAATGCAAGCAGGAAGCTCATGTGGCAGGTCGCCCAGGTGAACGTAACGCAGGCCGGTCCTCGCCAGACTGATGTGCTGTGTCCACTCCGCCCCGGCCGTCCAGCGCCGTCGCCGCAATCGTGTCGATCTGCGCCATGGTCATCGCCGGCTGCATAGTGATCATCACTGTTGTCCTTGTTCGTGACCACACCGCACCCGCCACGCCGGCCCCCTTGATCGGCAGGACGCCGTCGCCGATCAAGATCTTCGACGAAGGCAAGATGGAGATCGGTATCTCAGATGTCCTGAACAACGACTACAAACTCAAGGCCTATGACGTGCACTGCCCCTCGAACCAACCGGTGCATCTGGGCCTCGCCTTCACCTGCCAGGTGACCGTGGACGGCGCGCACAAGAGTGTTCTGATCACCGTGAAATCGGACGATGGCCACTACGAGGTCGGCCAGCCACAGTGAGACGTTGGTTCGCCACACGCGCTTCCTATGTGGCGTCAGACGCCACATAGGAAGCGCAGGTGGCAGAAACGTCAGCCGAGGGAGCGCTTCAAGAAGTCGACCTGGAGCAGCAGGAGGTTCTCGGCTACCTGCTCCTGGGGGGTCATGTGGGTGACGCCGGACAGGGGCAGCACGGTGTGCGGACGGCCGGCGGCCAACAGGGCGGAGCTGAGGCGCAGGGTGTGGGCGGCGACGACGTTGTCGTCGGCCAGGCCGTGGATGATCATCAGGTCCTGGCTGAGCTTGGGGGCGTCGTCGATGAGGGAATTGGCGTCGTACACCTCGGGCCGCTCCAAGGGGTTGCCCAGGTAGCGCTCGGTGTAGTGGGTGTCGTAGAGCCGCCAATCGGTGACGGGAGCGCCGGCGATGCCGGCCCGGAAGACGTCGGGGCGGCGCAGGACCGCCAACGCCGAGAGGTAGCCGCCGTAAGACCAACCCCGGATGGCGACGCGAGAAAGGTCCAAGAAGGGGAACTGGGCGGCGGCGGCGTGCAAGGCGTCGACCTGGTCGTCGAGGGTGGCGCCGGCGAAGTCGAGGTGGATGGCCCGCTCCCACCCGGGACCACGGCCGGGAGTGCCCCGGCCGTCCACGACGAGCACGGCGAAGCCCTGGTCGGCGAGCCACTGCGAAGCGGTGAAAGCGTTCCGCGTCTGAACGACACGCTGCGCATGCGGCCCGCCGTACGGGTCGAGCAGCACGGGCAGCGGCCCGTCGGCGTAACCGGTGGGTAGCAGCAGGGCGCCGCGAAGGCCGCGCTCCCCCAGCTCCAACATCTGAACGTTGGGCGTGATGGACGGTGTGGCGGCGAGCGACTTCACCGAGCCAACGCGGTCGGAACCACGGAAGATCTCGGTGACGGTGCCGAAGAAGCCAAGACCGGTGCTGAGCCGCACGGTGACCTCGCCGCCCCGCACGACGGCATGCACGCCGTCGGCAACGGACAACCGTTCGACGCCGTCCTTGCGGACCCGATAGGTGTGGATCTGCGTGGGGTCGCCCTCGGACGCCCGGACCAGTACGTCTTCATTCGTCACTGAAGTCACGGAGCGTACTTGCAAGCCGACGGGAGTCAGCACGTCATCGCCCACGACGAGGCGCCAAGCACCGTCCACGGCGGCGATCCGGACCAGGCGGCCGTCGCGGGTCCACGCCGGCACGCCGGGCATGATGTCGACCCACTGAGGGTCGCTCTCCTCGTGCAGCACGGCCGTCGAACCGGTGTCCGGGTCCACGGTGAGAATCCGCTGCGTCCGCTGGTCACGCGACTGCACGAGCAGCAGCGGCGCGCCGCCGGCCGACCAGTGCGCGGTGGCCAGGTACGGGAACGCGGCCCGGTCCCACTGCACGTCGACCCGCGAGCCGTCGAGGCCGAGCACGGCCAGGCTGACGTCGGCGTTGTCGGTGCCGGCGGCCGGGTAGGCGATCTCGGCCGGCACCGTGCCGGGGTTGGCCGGGTCGGCGATGTGCCAGCGCTGCACGGGCGAGTTGTCCACGCGAGCGGCCAGCAACCGCTCGCCGTCCGGCGCCCACCAGTAGCCCCGGAACCGGTCCATCTCCTCGGCGGCGATGAACTCGGCGACGCCCCACGTCACCTCGTCGCCGTCGGGCTCGGCCAGCGCCCGGTCACCGGTGCCGTCCACGCCGACGACCCGCAGCTCGCCGGCCACCACGGCGTACGCGACGTGGCGGCCGGTGGGGTCGGGCCGGGGATCGATCACCGGCCCGGGCGTGGCCAGCTCGGCCGTGGTGCCGGCGGCCAGGTCGGTCACGTGCACCTTGCCGGACAGCGCGAACGCCGCCACGGTCAGCGCCGAGTCGGTGGCGTAGCCGACGACACCGGCGGCCGACTCGCGGCTGCGCTCACGGCGGGCCCGCTCCTCGGGCGACAGCTCCTCGCTGTCGGAGAAGGGGTCGAACAGCGGGGCCTCCTGCCCCGTCTCGACGTCCAGGCTCCACAGGCCGGTGCGACGGTCGGTGCCCGACGCGGAGCGGAGGAACAGCACCCGGGATCCGTCCGGTGCGACGGTGAACGCCCTGGGCACACCCAACGAGAAGCGCTGGGTGCGGGCTTGCTGGCGGGGAAAGGACAGTTCAGCAGTCACGAGCGATGACCCTATCCGGCCCGCCCCTGGTCACGCCGCCGCGATATCGGCGTACCCCCGCAGCAGCCCCGCCCAGCCGTTCTCGGTGTCGACGCCGCGGGCCACGGCCTCCCAGTTGCCGCCGTGCCGCTCGAAGTGCCGGTGCTCCAGTTCGACCCGCGTCACGTCCGGGCCTTCGGCGATGAACCGCACCTCGACCTCGCTGGCCTTGGCCGGATCGGGGTCGTAGGCCCATTCGCCGTTGAGGTGCCAGCTGAGCACCACACGGTTGGGCGGGTCGTAGACCAGCACGGTGCCCCAGTCGCATTCACTGCCGTCCACGCCGCGCTCGTACCAGCGGCCGCCGTCGCGCTGCTCCATGATCGCCTCGGCCATGTCGGCCTTGCCGATGTGGTGCGATGACGGCCACCAGGTGGCGAACCCGGCGGTGAAGACCTTGAACGCGTGCGGTTGACCGGCCTTGACGGTGACTGTCTTGACCACGCTCATGACGGCTCCTCAGGTGTGTTCTCGACGGCCGCCGCGAAGGCGGCCAGTGCTCGGTCCCACACCACGTCCAGGTAGGCCCGCAGGGCCGCGACCCCGCTCGGGTCGACCCGGTAGACGCGCCTGGTGCCGACCGCGTCGTCGACCACCAGCCCCGCCTCCTTGAGCACCTTGAGGTGTTGGGACACGGCCGGCCGGCTGATCGGCAGCTCGCGGGCGAGCTCGCCGACCGCCTTCGGCCCGGCGGCGACCAGCTCGAACACGGCCCGGCGCATCGGATCCCCGAGCGCGCCGAGCCCGTCGGTTCGGTAAGTCGCCACGAACCGTAAGCTACGACTTACCGAAGCGTGCCGTCAAGCCCCGAACGCGGTGAACGGACCATTCCCAAACTCCGAGTAGAGGAATGGTCCGTTCCAAACGTGAAGGGACCCTTTCTGACGTTGGACGTCAGGAAGGGGCCCTTCCAAGCGTTGCTCAGTCGTGCGGGTTGGAGATGGTGATGTCGAAGCCGCCGGCGATGGTGATAGACGGGGCCAGGCTGGTGTGGCCGGTGTCCCACAGCTTCTGCAGGGCCTGGGCCCGGCCGACCGCGTCGGGCCAGTCGTTCTGCCGGCCCGGGGTGCACGGGTTCTTCATGTGCTTGATGCGGATCGTGTTGTACTGCTTGAAGAACGCCGCCTCGCTGACGCCGGTCGCCGGCGTGCCGCCGAGCGCCTTGGTCGTCTCCTTGACGATGTTCGGCATGCCGTCGCAGTCGGTGCTGGCCGGGCCCATCATCAGCGCGGTGTCGAACAGGTTCTCCACGCCGAGGTTGGTCTTGACGCCGATCTGGCCGGCCATGGTCAGCGCCGGGGTCAGGTAGTCGTCGTGCCCGACCTTGAGCTGGGTCTGCACGAAGACCGGGTCCTTGGCCGCGGTCTTCCAGTCGGACGAGAACTTCGAGCCCAGCGGCGCGGTGCTGTCGTCCTGGTCGTCGGCCAGCTTCTGCAACGTGGCGGTGTACTTCTTCAGCACGTTGTCGGGGTTGGCCACGTTGTACTTCTTGACCAGGTCGAGCATGTCGCCGGTCTCGGTGCAGAAGCCGATCCAGCCCGCGGTCCAGCCGCAGCCGTCGTTGTCGTTCTCGATGTTCGAGTACTGCGGCGCGTTCTTGGACTGCTCGAACACGGCGGTGATGTCGTCCATCATGTAGATCGTCTTCTGGTCGAGCCTCGGTGCCGACGCCGCCGACGCCGAGCCGGCGGTGGACAGCGCGACACCGGCGGTCGCCGCGACGGCGACCGCGAGCAGCGGGGCAAGGTACCGCTTCACATCAACCTCCGGGAGTGCAGGGGCGGCGGCGGTTGGTGGTGACGTTGTTCAGTTAGGAAACTTTCTTTCCGGTAGTGGAGGGGACCATAGAGCTACGCGGCGCACCCGGTCAACGGGTACGCCGCGCAGGGGCGAAAAAGTTGGCGGTCCGTCAGGAGTTCTGAGGGAAGCCCAGGTTGATGCCGCCGTGCGACGGGTCGAGCCAGCGGCTGGTGACGACCTTGGACCGGGTGTAGAAGTGCACGCCCTCGGGACCATAGGCGTGCGAGTCGCCGAACAGCGATTGCTTCCAGCCGCCGAACGAGTAGTAGGCCACCGGCACCGGGATCGGCACGTTGACGCCGACCATGCCCACCTCGACCTCGTGCTGGAACCGCCGCGCGGCCCCGCCGTCGTTGGTGAAGATGGCGACGCCGTTGCCGTACGGGTTGGCGTTGACCACGTCCACGGCATCGTCGTACGAGGGCCGCCGCAGCACCGACAGCACCGGGCCGAAGATCTCGTCCCGATAGATCGTCATGTCCGGCTCGACGTTGTCGAACAGCGTCGGCCCGAGCCAGAAGCCGGCCGAGTCGCCGTCGATCGTGTGCTGACGGCCGTCGACGACGAGCCGGGCGCCCTCGCTCAGGCCGGCGTCCACATAGGACGTGACCTTGTCCCGGTGGGCGCCGGTGACCAGCGGACCCATCTCGCTGTCGGGCTTGCGCCCGTCACCGACCGACAACCCCGGAAGTCGCTCGGCGATCTTGGCGACCAGCTCGTCACCGATCGGATCCACTGCCACCACAACGGAAACGGCCATGCAGCGCTCGCCGGCCGAGCCGAAGCCCGCGTTCACGGCGGCGTCGGCGGCCAGGTCGAGGTCGGCGTCCGGCAGCACCACCATGTGGTTCTTGGCCCCGCCCAACGCCTGCACGCGCTTGCCGGCGGCGGTGCCGGTCTCGTAGACGTAGCGGGCGATCGGCGTGGAGCCGACGAACGAGATCGCCTTGACGTCACGGTGTTCCAGCAGCCGGTCGACGGCGACCTTGTCGCCGTGCACCACGTTGAGCACGCCGGCCGGCAGCCCGGCCCGCGCCCACAGCTCGGCGATGAACACCGCCGCCGACGGATCCTTCTCGCTCGGCTTGAGCACAACCGTGTTGCCGCAGGCGATCGCGTTGGGCACGAACCACAGCGGCACCATGGCCGGGAAGTTGAACGGCGAGATCACGCCGACCACGCCGAGCGACTGCTGGATGGAGTACACGTCCACGCGCGTCGAGGCGTTCTCGCTGAACCCGCCCTTGAGCAGCTGCGGGATGCCGCACGCGTACTCGACGTTCTCGATGGCCCGCTGCACCTCGCCGGCGGCGTCGGACAGCACCTTGCCGTGCTCGGCGGTGATCAGCGCGGCCAGCTCGGTCTTGTTGGCCACCAACAGTTCCCGGAACTTGAACAGCACCGTCGACCGCGCGGCCAGCGAGACCTCGCGCCAGCTCTGCCACGCCCTCGAGGCCGCCGCAACGGCCTCGTCGACCACGTCGACCGACGCGAAGTCCACAGTGGACGCCACGGAACCCGTTGCCGGGTCGTAGACGTCGCCGCGCCGCTCGGCCGTGCCGGTCCACGGCTTGCCGTCGATCCAGTGCGTGGTCATCGGGTGAGCTCCTCGTTGGTCGCCCAGGAATTCGTCTCAGCGATCGACTCGGCCAGGATCTCCAGCGCCTCATCGGCTTCCGGCTCGGTCAGCGTCATCGGCGGCGCCAGCCGCAGCACGTTGCCGTTCAGGCCGCCCTTGCCGATCAGCAGGCCGCGCTTGCGGGTCTCCTCCATCATCTTCACGGCCGCCCGCGCGCTCGGCGTGTCACCGCCCGGCTCGACCAGCTCGACGCCGATCATCAGGCCCTTGCCGCGCACGTCGCCGATCACCGGATTCTCGTCGCCGATGTGGCGCAGGCCGTTCATCAGCTTGTTGCCCAGCTTCAGGGCGTTGGCCTGAAGGTCGTGCTCCAGCACGTAGTCCAGGGTCGCGTTGGCCGCCGCGGTGGAGATCGGGTTGCCGCCGAAGGTGGAGATCGAGTTGGCCGACAGGCTGTCCATCACGTCGCCGCGGGCGATCACGCCGCCGATGGCGAAGCCGTTGCCGAGGCCCTTGGCGAAGGTCATCAGGTCCGGCACGACCTCGTGCGCCTGGATGCCCCAGAAGTGCTCGCCGGTGCGGCCCCAGCCGGTCTGCACCTCGTCGGAGATCAGCAGGATGCCGGTCTCGTCGAGAACTTCCTTGAACGCCTTGAACAATCCGTCGGGCGGGGTGGTGAAGCCGCCGACGCCCTGGATCGGCTCGGCGATCATGCAGGCCACGTCGCCCGCGGTGGCCGTGTTCAGCACCTCGCGGAGGTCGGCAACACAGGCCTTGATGTAGTCGGCGTCGCTGAAGTCCTTGAACGGCCCGCGATTCCGGTTGCCGCCGTGCACGTAGCTGACGTTGACCGGGCTCAGCGAGGACGCCGACCAGCCGCGGTTGCCGGTGACGGCGATCGTGCCGAAGCCACGGCCGTGGTAGGAGTTGCGCAGGGCCAGCACCTGGTTGCTGCGGCGGTACTGGGTGGCCAGCATCATCGCCGTCTCGTTGGCCTCGGTGCCCGAGTTGGTGAAGAACACCTTGGCGTCCGGGATGCCGGACAGCTTGGCGATCTTCTCGGCCAGCTCGATCTGCTGCCGGATCAGGTACAGCGTGGAGGTGTGCACGATGCCGCCGTCGAGCTGCGCCCGCACGGCGTCGGAGATCTCGGCGATGTCGTAGCCGACCGCGTTGGTCAGGATGCCGGCGAAGAAGTCCAGGTACTCGACGCCTTCGGCGTCGGTGACCCGGCGGCCCTGCCCGCGCACGATCTCGATCGGCTCGTCGTAGTACAACGCGAGCCAGTCCGGCAGCACTGCCTTGTGCCTGGCCAGCAGTTCCGCGTGCGTCGACATCTGCTTCCTCCCGACGGTGGACCGGACCCGCAAGCGAGTGTGGGCCTCGGCGGGTCGTCGCGGTAATGGACAACCTGTAGCGGGTTACCGGCCCTAGACTGACACTGTGTCCAAGCTGGCCAAGAGCTCGGTGTTCCCGTCCGTGTCGGACGTGCTGACCATGCCGCTGATCCGGCGCGGCCGGCCCCGGCTGGCCGCCGGCTCGGCCGGGCTGGACGGCCGGGTGCGCTGGGTGCACGTGGCCGAGGTGGCCGACATCGGGCCGCTGCTGCGTGGCGGCGAGCTGGTGCTGACCACCGGCATCGCGCTGCGTGACGACCCGGCCGAGCTCACCGCCTACATCGACGGCCTGGCCGACGCCGGGGCCAGCGGTGTGGTGTTCGAGCTGGTCCGACGCTGGACCGACGCGCTGCCGGCGGCGCTGCTGGAGGCGGCCGAGCGGCGATCACTGCCCGTGATCACGCTGGCCCAGGAGGTCCGGTTCGTGGCCATCACCGAGGCGGTGGTGGCGATGATCGTGGACGCCCAGCTGGCCGAGCTGCGGGCGGCCGAGCAGGTGCACGAGACCTTCACGGCGCTGACGGTGTCCGGGGCCGAGCCGTCCGAGGTGCTGCGCGAGGTGGCGCGGATGACCGGCGCGCCGGTGGTGCTGGAGACCCTCGGTCACGACGTGCTGGCCTACGACCCGGCCGGCGGCGAGGTGGCCGAGCTGCTGGCCGGCTGGGCCGAGCGGTCACGCGCGGTCACCGTGGCCGAGCGCACCGCCTACCACCCGGGCGCCGGCTGGCTCGTGACGATCGTCGGCGCCCGTGGCAACGACTGGGGCCGGTTGGTGCTGGTCAGCCCGGACGAGCCGGTGCACCGGCTGGTCGTGGTGGCCGAGCGGGCCGCGTCCGCGCTGGCCGTGAACCGGCTCGTCGCGCGGGACCGGGAGAGCCTGGAGCGGCACACCCATCGCACGCTGTTGACCGAGCTGCTGGCCACCGGCGCGCCGCCGGTCGATCTCGCCACGCGGGCCGGCGCGCTCGGGGTTCCGTTGGAGGGACGGCAACTCATCGGCATGGCCATCCGCCCCGAGACCACGCCGTCGGCCACCCAGGAGGCCTTGCGCGACCTGGCCGAGGCCACCGCCTCCGCCGCCCGTCGGACCAAGATCCCGGCACTGGTCGGCGGCGTCGACGACATTTCCGTACGGGCCCTGATCTCGCTGCCACCCCAGTCCAATGTGGACGCTTCACTGCGGCGACTTGCTTCCCAGATCAGGAGTTCTCCCACGGCGATCCCCGTGGTCGTCGGCGTCGGCACCACCGTGCGCTCCATCCCCGACGGCCGTCGCAGCATGATCGAGGCCGCCCACGTGGCCAACGCCGCCCTGCGCTCCCCCGGTGCCCGCAGCTACCACCGCCTCGACGACGTTCGCCTGCGCGGTCTGCTGCACCTGCTCCGTGAGGACGAGCGCCTGTCCGCCTTCGCCGCACGGGAACTCGGGCCGCTGCTCGCCCGCGACACCGCCCAGGGCAGCCGTCTCGTCGACCTGCTCCGCGTCTTCTGCGAGCACGGCGGCAACAAGTCCGCCGCGGCCGCCGCCGCGCACATGTCCCGCACCGCCTACTACCAGCAGCTGTCCCGCATCGAGACCGTTCTCGGTGTCTCCCTTGAGGATCCCGAGTCCATGCTGTCCCTCTACGTCGCCCTGCTGGCCATGGACCTCTCCACCTGACCCCCGCGCACACATTCGAATGTCACATGCGCGTCATACTTGCCTCCCAGAGGCACATCCGGACCGCATGTGCCAAGACAGAGGCTCACGGGCGGTGGGCGGCCAGGCGGGTCTCGCTGACGGTGGTGGCGAAACGGTCGGTGCGGGCGTCGGTCCACACCGCGGCCACGGAACGGAGCCAGTTCAGCTCGGACTCGCCGTCGGTGCCGCCTTCGCGGACGAGGTCGAGCGGGTCGGTCGCCATGGGCACACCGGCGGCGTGCACGGCGATGGCGACCTTGAGCCAGCAAGCGGTGGTGATCGGCGTCATCAGGTCCGGCGGCACGTCGGAGACGAAGACCTCGATCTGGGCGAGGTCGGCCGGCTGCACCCAGTCGTTCATGATCAGCATGCCGTCCCGGATCTCGACCAGGCGGCGGTGCAGGCGGAGTTGACTGTTCTGCGGTAAAAGCGCGTCGACGAGGCGGGCGCGCGGCGGGTACAGGGCGATGTGCGGCACGGCCGTGACGAGGGATTTCCACAGCGGGTACAGGGCATTGGCGTTGCGCCAGGCCGACCAGCCCAGCACCAGCGGCACGAAGGCGGCGATCGAGCAGCCCAGCGAGACGCCGATGGTGTGCGGGGACGAGACGTACGTGCCGAACGCGACGGCCGATTCGACGCCGCCGAACACCGCCACGAAACGGCTGCCGATGAACACGGTGAAGCCGACCGAGCCGATGATCAGCAGCAGCACCGGCGTGCGGACCAGCCAAGACCGGACCCGGCCGAAGGCTTTGATCAGCAACACCAGCGTGGCCACCGTGGCAATGCCTTGGTACACAAGGTAGACGACCCAGTACAGATCCAGAATGGACAGTGTGCCGGGCACCGGGAAGAAGTGCGGCCGGGCCTGGCCGCCGCCGGCCGTGAAGACCACATAGGACGTGATCATCACGAATACCGTTATGCCGCAGGAGATCCAGCGCAGCCACGGGGAGATCCACACTTCGGCCGCGCGGGCGGCGAAGGTCAGCAGCGTGGCCGCGACTCCGACGGCCATGACGCTGGAGACGAGGTACTGGAAGTTCGCGTCGCCGGTGATGCCGCGAATGAAGGCGTTGGTGTCCTTCTGCAGCATGGTGATGCCCAGCGCCAACATCAGCAGCGCGAACCACAGCGGCCGCTGGTTGCGTGAGCGCAGCGCCGTGACCCGCACGATCACCACGATCCAGCACACGTAGAGCAGGACCGTCTGAATCAGGTCAGTCACCGTCGTTGATCCCCAGAATCGTGCCGAGCCGGCTGTCCGCGTCGTCGAGCGCGCGGGCGTGCCGTCGGGCCACCCGCTCCAGGATCAGGCTGGCCACCAGCTCGGCGTCCTGCTCCTGGCCGGTCGTGTAGCTGGTACGGGCCAGCACCTGGCGCACCAGCCCGGTGTCGACCTCGCCCGCGCGCAGGGCGTCGGTCAGCGCCGACGGCAGGTCCTCCGTCACGTGATCGCACAGCATGTGGCCGATCTCGTGCAGGATGATGTGCTCCTGGTGGAACCGGCTGGTCCGGTGCTCGACGAAGACGTGGTCGGCCACGTCGGTGGCGATCCACATGCCGCAGGCGTTGAGCCCGGCCGACGGCGGCACGTTGAGCGGGTGCACGTGCAGCGGGCGGCCGCGTTGGGCCGAGATCACCCGGCACAGGGCGTCAACGGAGAACGGGCCGGCCGTCGCGTACCGGGCGGCGATGGCCCGCAGCCGACGCTGTCTTCTCACGGGGTCCGCCTCATCGGTCGGCACCGGCGGGCAGCGGTGGAACCGTGCCCGCACAGCGGAGTCAGTCATCGGCGTCGTCGAGCTTCTCGAGCTGCCGGGCCCGCTCCACCAGCTCGAGGATGGCCCGTTGGCTCTGCTCCGACAGCCCTTCGGCGCGCAGCGCGATCATCCGCACACCGTGTTGGCGCAGGCAGGCCGCCAGCTCCATGTCCTCGCTGGTCACCTCGTGGTCGAAGAAGTAGGCCGGCGGGCGGCCGAAGAACTTGGCCAGGGCTTGCAGCCGGTCCCCGGTCGGGTTGCCGCGTTGCCCGGTGCGCAGCATCCACAGGTAGCCCGTCGAGATCGACAGCCCCGTGTCCCGCCTGATCTCCCGGGCGATCGCCGCATTGCCCGGCGGCTTCGGCAGGTGCCGCCAGCGCTCGCCGATCAGGGCGTTGATCTTCTCGGCAACGGACTCGGCCATGCCAATCCCCCAGGCCTTTCCCCCAGCTGCTCCCCACAGTTCACTGTTCACGGTATTGAACACGGAATGCGCATGTCAAGAAACGCAGCGTGTTGACACCGGGCACCCCGGCTGCGAGGCTGACTGAGACGTCCACCGGAATGAACAACGGTGAGCCCGAGGGGTGTTCACCACGGCGGACGTCGCACTGGGGCGATTGTCCGGCGGCAGGACGCGACCAGGGGGCGCGTCCTGCCTCACAGGACTGCCCCCAGGTAGGCCAGGGCGTTGGGCAGGACTCGGCGCCAGTAGCCGTCCGTATGCTCGCCATGATCGAAGGCCGCCATCTGGGCGTGCGGGGCGAGATCCCGTGCCGCGTCGTAGAACGGGTCCTCCTCGCCGCACCACACGCCGAAATGGGGCGGCAAGGGATGGCGCAAAGGCTCGAAAGAGGCCCACTGCGCCTCATCGGCGAACGCCCCGACGGTGCGGGCGTCGTCCCATGATCGGAACAGCGCCGGACTGAGCACGGCAGCCGGGATGCCGGCCTGGCGGGCGTAGACGAGCCCGCCGAAGCCGCCCATGGAAATGCCGAGGACGGCTCGGGGCTCCGAGAGGCCGGCCGACCGCAGCCATCCGGGCAACTCTTCGCGCAACATCTTCTGCGGATCATCGGCCGGCGACCGCGGTACCCAGTAGGAGTCTCCGCCGTCGACCGCCACCACCGTGAACCGGGCCTTGGCGGCCGCCAGGAACCGCGGCAGCCCGAGGTTGATCATGCCCCGGGCGTTGTTGCCCCGGCCGTGCAGGACCACGCACACCTCGTATCCGGCGACGGCGTTCATCGTGACGACATCGACCGCACATCCCCGTGCAACAGACTGATGCTGCGTCACGGAGACCGTGACCGGCTTCACGTCCGGCACCACCCCGTCCGGCCCGGTCCACCCGAGCAGCCGACGCACCCGGGTGCGCTCCACCACTGCCGCGGCGGCCGCCGCCGCCGTCCCCACCCCGCCGCCGATGAGCAGCGCCCGTCGCGAAATCACGATCAAGAGACGCCCGAACGGGCAGTACGGTTCCGAACTGAACACTGTGTGCGCGGTGGCGGCCAACCATGGACAGTGTGACACTGCCCTTTCCCGCAGCCGCCGCCCACGATACTGACTTCTTGCTCAGGTGACGTCAGGAGCAGCCATGGCCCACTCCCCGGTCCCGGTCACCCAGTCCGACGGACGTGTCGAGCTCGCGGACGACACCGCCGTCGCCGCAAGCAGGTTCCACAATGCCGAGCTGGCCCCGGTGCCGCTGGGCAAGCGCACCTGGACCACGTACAACTTCTTCGCGCTGTGGATGGGCATGGCCCACAACATCCCCAGCTACACCCTGGCCGCCTCGCTGATCGCGCTGGGCATGGACTGGGTGCAGGCCTTCCTGACGATCACCCTCGGCAACCTGATCGTGCTGGTGCCGATGCTGCTCAACAGCCACGCCGGCACCAAGTACGGCATCCCGTTCCCGGTGTTCGCCCGCGCCTTCTACGGCGTGCGCGGAGCCAACCTGCCGGCGCTGCTGCGGGCGTTCATCGCCTGCGGCTGGTTCGGCATCCAGACCTGGGTCGGCGGCGAGGCGCTGTACGTGATCGTCGGCAAGCTGTTCGGCGGCGGCTGGACCAATGCGGCGGCGATCGGCGGCCAGCCGTGGACGCTGTGGCTGTCCTTCGCGGCGTTCTGGGTCGTGCAGATGCTGATCATCTGGCGCGGCATGGACGCCATCCGGCGGTTCGAGAACTGGACCGCGCCGCTGGTCTCGGTCGGCTTCCTCATCCTGCTGGTGTACGTGCTGGTCAAGGCGGGCGGCTTCGGCCCGATCCTGTCCGAGCCGTCCAAGCTGGGCTGGGGCTCGGGCTTCTGGGCGGTGTTCGCGCCCTCGCTGATGGCGATGATCGCCTTCTGGTCGACGCTGTCGCTGAACATGCCGGACTTCACCCGCTTCGGCGGCAGCCAGCGCAAGCAGTTCTGGGGCCAGATCCTTGGCCTGCCCACCACCATGTCGTTCATCGCCATCGTAGCCATCCTGACCACCTCCGGCGCGGTGTCCCTGTACGGCGAGGCGATCTGGGACCCGGCGCAGCTGGCGGCGCACTTCGACAGCCCGGCGCTGGTGATCGTGGCGCTGGTCGCGCTGGTGCTGGCCACCGTGTCGGCCAACCTCGCGGCCAACGTGGTGTCCCCGTCCTACGACTTCTCCAACGCGGTGCCCAAGCGCATCACCTTCGCCACCGGCGGCCTGATCACCGGCATCCTCGGCGTGCTGATCCAGCCGTGGCGGCTGATCTCCGACCCGCACATCTACATCTTCACCTGGCTCGGCTTCTACGGCGGCGTGCTGGCCGCGGTGGCCGGCGTGCTGATCGCCGGCTACTGGCTGGTCGACAAGACCACGCTGTCGCTGCCGGATCTCTATCTGGAGAACGGGAAGTACTGGTTCACCGGCGGCTGGAACTGGCGGGCGCTGGTGGCCACCGTGGTCGGCGCGGTCATCGCGGTCGGCGGCGCCTACTCCGCGCCCGGCACCGGGCCGTTCCCGGCCGACGGCATGATCCCGTTCCTCAAGCCCCTCTACGACTACAGCTGGGTGGCCGGTCTGGTCGCCGCCTTCGTGCTGTACCTGGTGCTGGCGCCGAGAACATCGGCCGCGCCGGCAGTCACCGTTGCCACGACTGACTGAAGGAGACAGAACGTGTCACAGATCGTCCGGGCCGGTCTCGTCCAGCAACGCTGGACCGGGGACAAGGAATCGATGATCGCCAACGCGGTGGCCGCCATCTCGACCGCGGCCTCGCAGGGCGCGCAGGTCATCTGCCTCCAGGAGTTGTTCTACGGCCCCTACTTCTGCCAGGTGCAGGACGCCGACTACTACTCCTACACCGAGCAGATCCCGGACGGGCCGACCACCCAGCTGCTGTGCGAGGTGGCCAAGCAGCACGGGGTCGTGCTGATCGCGCCCATGTACGAGCAGGAGCAGCCCGGCGTCTACTACAACACCGCGGCGGTGATCGACGCCGACGGCAAGTACCTGGGCAAGCACCGCAAGAACCACATCCCGCAGGTCAAGGGCTTCTGGGAGAAGTTCTACTTCCGGCCCGGCAACATGGGCTACCCGGTCTTCGACACCGCGGTCGGCCGGATCGGCGTCTACATCTGCTACGAGCGGCACTTCCCGGAGGGCTGGCGGGCGCTGGGCCTGGCCGGCGCGAAGATCGTGTTCAACCCGTCGGCCACCAGCCGCGGCCTGTCCGAGTACCTGTGGCGGCTTGAGCAGCCGGCCGCCGCGGTGGCCAACGAGTACTTCGTCGGCACGATCAACCGGGTCGGCGTGGAACCGTTGGGCGACAACGACTTCTACGGCCAGACCTACTTCGCCGACCCGCGCGGGCAGCTGATCGGCGAGGCCGCGTCGGACACCGAGGAGGAGATCGTCGTCCGCGACCTGGACATGGGGCTGCTGGCCGAGGTCCGCGACCTGTGGGCGTTCTACCGCGACCGCCGCCCGGACAGCTACGAATCGCTGGTGAAGCCGTGAGCATTCTGATCAAGGGCGGCACCGTGCTCAGCTCGACCGGCTCGGTGGCGGCCGATGTCGTGGTCGACGGCGAGCGGGTCACCGCCGTGGTCGCGCCGGATTCCTGGCCCGGCAACGCCGACACGGTGATCGACGCGACCGGCAAGTACGTGCTGCCCGGCGGCATCGACGGGCACACGCACATGGAGATGCCGTTCGGCGGGACCTTTTCGGCTGACACCTTCGAGACCGGCACGACCGCGGCCGCCTGGGGCGGCACCACCACCATCGTGGACTTCGCCGTGCAGGCCAAGGGAACCTCGCTTCTGTCCACTTTGGACAAGTGGCACGAGAAGGCCGGCGGCAACTGCGCGATCGACTACGGCTTCCACATGATCGTGTCGGACGTCAACGACGGCACCCTCAAGGAGATGGACGCCTGCGTGGACGCGGGCGTGAACACGTTCAAGATGTTCATGGCCTATCCCGGCGTGTTCTACTCCACCGACGGCGAGATTCTCCTTGCCATGCAACGGGCCCGGGCCAACGGCGGCACCATCATGATGCACGCCGAGAACGGCATCGCCATCGACCAGCTGGTGGCGCAGGCGATCGCCGCCGGGCGGACCGATCCCGTGCAGCACGGGCTGACCCGGCCGCCGGAGCTGGAGGGCGAGGCCACCCATCGGGCCATCCAGCTGGCCAAGGTGACCGGCGCGCCGCTCTACATCGTGCACCTTTCGGCGGCGCAGGCGCTGGAAGCCGTTGCCGTCGCCCGGAACGACGGCCAGAACGTCTTCGCCGAGACGTGCCCGCAGTATCTGTTCCTGTCCATCGAGGACCTGGCCCGACCGGATTTCGAGGGCGCCAAGTTCGTCGCTTCCCCGCCGCTGCGGGAGAAGTCGCACCAGGGCGCGTTGTGGCAGGGGCTGCGGACCAACGACCTGTCCGTGGTGTCGACCGACCACTGCCCGTTCTGCTTCGTGGAGCAGAAGGAGCTGGGACGCGGCGACTTCTCCAAGATTCCCAACGGGATGCCCGGCGTCGAGCACCGGATGGACCTGATCTACCAGGGCGTGGTCGGCGGCGAGCTGACCTTGCAGCGCTGGGTCGAGGTCACCTCCACCACGCCGGCCCGGATGTTCGGCCTCTATCCGCGCAAGGGTGTCATCGCACCGGGTTCGGACGCCGACATCGTGGTGTACGACCCGAAGGCCACCCAGACCCTGTCCGCCAGCACGCACCACATGAACGTGGACTATTCGGCGTACGAGGGATTGGAGATCACCGGCCGTGTCGACACCGTGCTGTCGCGGGGCCGGGTTGTCCTCGACCGTGACGGCTGGCACGGCGCCAAGGGGCACGGCCGCTTCCTGTCCCGCGAACTGAACCAGTACCTGAACTGAGAGGCCCGGCAATGGACTTCGGCGTTGTGCTCCAGACCGATCCGCCGGCCCGCGCCGTCGTCGAGATGATGAAGGCGGCGGAGGACGGCGGCTTCCGCTACGGCTGGACGTTCGACTCGGTCGTGCTGTGGCAGGAGCCTTTTGTCATCTACTCCCAGATCCTGGCCGCGACCTCCGCGCTCGTCGTCGGCCCCATGGTCACCAACCCCAGCACTCGCGACTGGTCGGTGACGGCGTCGCTGTTCGCCACCCTCAACGACATGTTCGGCAACCGCACCGTCTGCGGCATCGGACGCGGCGACTCCGCCCGGCGGGTCATCGGCCAGAAACCCGCTTCCCTGGCCACGTTGAGCGAGGCCATGCACGTGATCAAGGATCTCGCCGAGGGGCGCGAGGTGCAGCACCATGGCGTTCCCGTGCGGATTCCGTGGGTTCGTGACGGCAAGCTCGAGATGTGGATGGCGGCCTATGGTCCGCGCGCGTTGAAGATGGTCGGCGAGCAGGCCGACGGTTTCATCCTCCAGACCGCCGATCCCGACATCGCCCGCTGGACCATCGGTTCCGTCCGCGAGGCCGCCTCCGCCGCCGGGCGCGACCCGGCCGCGGTGAAGATCTGCGTTGCCGCCCCGGCCTACGTGGGCTCCGACCTTGCGCACCAACGGGATCAGCTCCGCTGGTTCGGCGGCATGGTCGGCAACCACGTCGCCGACCTCGTCGCCCGCTACGGCGAGGGTGGCGGTGTGCCCAAGGCCCTCACCGACTACATCAAGGGCCGTGAGGGCTACGACTACGCGCACCACGGCAAGGCCGGCAACCCCTCCACCGATTTCGTGCCCGACTCCATTGTGGACCGCTTCTGCCTCGTCGGTCCCGAGTCGGCGCACGTGGAACGGTTGCAGGAGCTCAAATCCCTCGGCGTCGACCAGTTCTCGCTGTACCTGATGCACGACGACCGCGACAAAACCCTTGCGGCGTACGGCAGTTCGGTGATCCCCGCCGTCTGATCCGCAATGACGGGTGGCCGCCACGGCGGCCACCCGTCAGCTCACGGCAAGAATCGCCTTGGCGATCTCGTTGGGATGGGTGAGCATGCCCTCGTGCGTGCCGGGCACCGCGACCGGCGTGCGACCGAGGCGTTCGGCGAACACCCCACCCGGGTACGGCAGCGCCTGATCGTCGTCGCCGAGCAGGTAGTGCAGCGGGACGCCGAGCGTCCTCACGTCCACTCCCTCGGCCGGGTCCTGGAAGTAGCCGCCGGGCATCGGCGTGAGCAGATCGGCGGTCAGCCGCTGCACTTCGGGCGCCTCGCCCTGCATGAAGATGCCCTCGACGAACTGGAGCGTGGGCTCGATCGCCCCGTTCGGCGAGGCAGCGATCAGGCTGCGCAGCAGGGCGGCGGATTCGGCCGGGTTGTCGTCGATCATGGACCGGCCCACCACCGGGGCATGCGCGCCGTAGTAGACGATGCCGGCCAGCCGACCGGTCAGGCGGGCCGCCGCGCCGTTGATCGGGTAGCCGGCCCAGCTGTGGCCGACCAGCACCACGTCCGTCAGTCCGCGGTCCAGCACCGTTTCGACGATGTGGTCGGCGGCGTCGGACAGGCGGTGGCCGCTCGGGTCGTCCCCGTCGCCGAGGCCGGGCAGCGTCACCGTGACCGCTTGGTGCCCGGCCGCCCGCAGCCGCTGCGCGACCGGCGCCCAGGCCCAGCCCCCGTGCCAGGCCCCTGGGATCAACACGTACGCCACCATGCCCGTTTACTCCCTTTAAGTCCCTTTCGGACGCAGCGTCCGACAGCTTGGACCCTAACATCGCGCCGACCGATCACGGCTCCGTTGAGCACCGACGTCCGCCCTACGATGTCCGTATGACCGTCGACCAGGCCGCCGCCGACCGGGCCGCCGCGATCGAGTCGGCCGTGCTCGCCGCCACCGAGCGGTTGTTGGCCGGGGGCGTGTCTTTCGCCGCGCTCTCCACCCAGCGGGTCGCCGCCGAGGCCGGCGTCGCCCGCTCCACGCTTTACCTGTACTTCAAGGAGAAGAACGCTCTCCTTGCGCCGCTCACCGCCGCCCTCAAGGACGGCTCTTTCGACCTCATGCAGCGTTGGACCCCCGCCCAGCCCGACGCCCTCGACCGCCTCACCGAGGCCCTGCTCGGCGTCATCCGCCACTACCGCCGCCAGGCCCACATCCTCCGCGCCGTGCTGGAGGTCGCCGGCCACGACGCCAAGATCGGCCAGCTCTGGGAGGACCGCCTCATCCCGTTCCAGCGTCTTTCCCAGCACTGGATCGAGCAGGCCCAGGCCGCCGGCGAGACCGCCCCCGACATCGACCCCGCCACCGCCAGCCAGGTCATCGTCTACGGCGGTCTTCGGGTCATCACCCAGCAGGCCCTCGCCGGCCACCCCGACCAGGACCCGACCGTCGCTCGCGAACTCGCCGCCAACCAGTGGTACGGCGCCTACCGCCGCCCGGCCTGAGCGCGTGTCGATGAACGCGACCCAGGCCCTCAGCATCGGCATCATCGTCGACAGCACCGCGTCCGGCGGGCCGTCTCACAGGGCCGCCAGGCACCTCACCCGCCAGGTAATGCTCGCCGCCAGCGGCGTCAGCTCTCCGCTCAATGTCAACGTCGTGTTCCAGCTACCCGGGGATTGGATCGCCCCCGACTTCGTCGGCGTACGGACCGGACGCTTCAACGCTTCCCGATCACTGCTCATGATCCAGGCCGCCGTGCCGCCCGAAGCGGCCGACAACCCGGATTCGGCGCTGCTGACCTTGCTCGCGATGGCCGTCGATTCCGCCGAGGCCTACGCCCGCCGGAAGAAGATCGCACCGGACCTTCCCGACCTGCACGCACTCGTCGACCGACTCGGCAGTCCGGCCGCGCCAAGCAACTGACAATCGCGGATCACGGATTCAATGTTTCCTCCATTCGGCGGTCCTAGGGTCGAGGGCGACCCACCACAGGGAGGAAAGAAGTTGTTGCGAGACTCCAGGACGGTTCGGATCGGCGCGGGGGTGCTGGCGGCGGCCGGGATGCTGACGGTGCTCGCGCCGGCGGCGAGTGCGGCGCCGGCGTCGTACGAGTGCGTGATCGCGAACAACGTGCGGTACCACGCGGCGCCGGACGTGAACAGCACGACGTACGGAGAGGTGAACGCGGGGCAGGGGTTCACGATCACGGACTGGACGACGGGGCCGCTGGACGGGCGGCTGTGGGATCGCGGGAATCTCTGGGGCGGCCGCTCGGGGGTGTACATCAGGGACGACTTCGTCGGGACCTGTCGCTGAGCCGAGGGCCTCTCCCGTTCGCATCGGGAGGGGCCATCACCCGGGTGAGGGTTGCCACCATGGGCCGACCGGTTTACTGTTACCTCAAGTAACAGGTACTCGGGAGGTCGGCGATGACGGAGCCCGACAAGCTGCTGCTGCAACCCCGTGACGTGCGGTTCGACTGGTCGGCGCTGCCGATGCACTGGGTGCCGAGGGAACCGTTCGCGACGCACGTGCTGAACGTGCTGCACCTGCTGCTCCCGGAAGGCGAGCGGTGGTTCTGCGAGGTGTTCCAGCAGGCCCTGCCGATGATCACGGACGACCGGCTGGCCGAGGATGTCAGGGGCTTCATCGGCCAGGAGGCGGTGCACGCGGAGGCCCACCAAGGGGTGCTGGACCACCTGCCGGCCAACGGCCTGGACCCGCAGCCGTTCGTGGACGAGGTGTCCTGGATCTTCAAGCGGATCCTCGGGGAGAGGCCGACGCTGACGGTGCGGGGCCGCCAGGAGTACCTGATCGAGCGGCTGGCCATGGTGGCGGCGATCGAGCACGTGACGGCGTTCCTTGGCGACTGGATCCTCAACTCGCCGGGGCTTGACCGGGCCGAGGCGAACCCGACGATGCTGGATCTGCTGCGCTGGCACGGGGCGGAAGAGGTGGAACACCGCTGCGTCGCCTTTGACGTGATGCGACACTTCGACGGGCGCTACCTGCGCCGAGCCCGGGCGATGGTGATCGCCGGCCCGACGCTGTGGATCATGTGGGTGAAGGGCGCGAAGTTCCTGCTGGCCAACGATCCGGAGCTGCCCCGCGGCACGAAGCCCCGGCTGCGGGACTATCGGCGGGCGGTCCGAAAAGGACTGATGCCGGGACCGTGGCGCACAGCGAAGTCGATGTCCCGCTACTTCAAGCCGAGCTACTACCCGACGCAGGAGGGCTCGACGGCCCAGGCGGTGGCCTACCTGGCCCAGTCACCGGCCGCCCAGGCAGCGCACTGATGCCGCACGACCCCTTCATCCGCGGCCTGACCAGGTTCACGGACCTCTATACAAGGTCGCTGCCGTACTGGGGCCGCAGCGGCAAACAGGTGCAAAGCCTCGAACGACCACTGAATCTCGTTGTCACCGAACGGAAACAGGTCGCAGACGATGTCGTGAGCATCAGGCTGGCCGGTGACGACCTGCCGGCCTGGCATCCCGGCGCGCACCTGGATCTGCACCTGCCGTCGGGACTGCGCCGGCAGTACTCGCTGTGCGGCGACCCGGGCGACCTCACGTACCGGATCGCGGCCAAGCTGATCGGCCCCGGCTCGGCCGAGGTGCACGAGCTACGCCCTGGCACCACGGTCACCGTGCACGGCCCGCGCAACGCCTTTCCCTTCGTGGCCCAGGGAAAGATGTTGTTCGTGGCCGGCGGCATCGGCATCACGCCGATCCTGCCGATGGTGAGGATGGCCAACCGGCTCGGCCTCGACTGGCGACTGGTCTACAAGGGACGGTCGCTGCCGTTCGAAGACGAGCTGCCACAAGGCAATCTCACCATCAACCCCGGCCGGGACGAGCTCCTCGAGCACGCCCCGGAAGGCGGCGCGGTCTACGTCTGCGGACCGGCGGGCATGCTGGACGCCGTCAAGAGAGGCTTCCGTGACTGCCCGGCAACGCGCCTGCACTATGAGCGGTTCGGCCCGCCGCCGATCGTCGACGGCAAGCCGTTCGAAGTCCAAATAGGACGGAACGGCCCGGTGCTCGACGTGCCGGCGGACCGGTCGGCGCTGGCCGTGCTGAGGGACTTCCGACCCGGCGTGCCCTACTCGTGCCAGCAAGGCTTCTGCGGCACCTGCCGGCAACGCACGGTCGACGGCAACGACATCCTGGTGTGCGTGGAGCGCACCGACGGCGAGCGCTTGGTGCTGGAGGAGCGATGAAGAGCAGGACAGTGGCCTCCGACGGCGTGCGGCTGGCCGTCTACGAGCACGGCGACCCGGCGAAGCCGACGGTACTGCTGGTGCACGGCTACCCCGACTCGCACCTGATGTGGCAGGACGTCACCGCCCGCCTGGTCGAGGACTTCCACGTGGTCAGCTACGACACCCGCGGCTCGGGCAAGACCACCAAACCGTCCACAATAGAGGGTTATCGCCTCCACCACCTCGGCAACGATCTGATGGCGGTGGCCGACGCGGTCAGCCCGGACCGGCCGGTGCACGTCGTCGCGCACGACTGGGGCTCGATCCAGGCCTGGGAGGCGGTCACCGAGCCGGCCAACGCCGACCGGATCGCCTCGTACACCTCGATCTCCGGGCCCTGCCTTGACCACGTGGCCCACGGGCTGCGCCGCCCCAGCCTGAAAAAGGCAAGGCAGCTGCTGCACTCCTGGTACATCGGCTTCTTCCACCTGCCGGTGCTGCCGACGCTGGCCTGGCGGCTGTGGCTGGGCCGCAACTGGGGCCGTCTGCTGAACGTGGTCGACGGCGTGCCGCGCCGGCCGGGGCATCCCGCGCCGACCGTCACCAAGGACGGCATCAACGGAATGTCCTTGTACAAAGCCAACTTCCGGCCGGTGATGCGCCAGCCACGGGAACGCCGCACGACCGTGCCGGTGCAGGTCATCCACCCCACGCGCGACCGGTACGTGACGGCGGCGCTGACCGAGAACCTCCAGCAGTGGGCCCCGAAACTGTGGCGCCGCACGGTTCCCGCCAGCCACTGGGTGCCGATCACGCATCCGGAGGTCGTCGCCCGTATGGCCACGGAGTTCATCCGGCACGTCGACGGCGCGGAAGCGGCACGAAGCCTGCGCCGGGCCGAGGTCGGCCGGCACCGGCCGCCGTTCGCCGACCAGCTGGTGGTGATCACCGGCGGCGGCAGCGGCATCGGCCGGGCCACCGCGCTGGCCTTCGCCAAGCAGGGCGCGGAAGTCGTGGTCTGCGACCTCAACCACGACACCGCGGCCGAGACCGTCGCGCTGGCCGGCGGGAAAGCCCATGCGTACCAGGTGAATGTGGCCGACGAGGGTGCCGTCGCCAAGTTCGCCGCCGATGTCGCCGCCGCGCACGGCGTCCCGGACGTGGTGGTCAACAACGCCGGCATCGGACATGCCGGCGCGCTGCTGGACGCCACCACCGAGGAGTGGCAGCGCGTGCTCGACGTCAACCTGTGGGGCGTCATCCACGGCTGCAAGGCGTTCGGCGAGCTGATGGTCGCCAACGGCGAGGGCGGCCACATCGTCAACGTCGCCTCGGCCGCCGCCTACCTGCCGTCCAAGATCCTCGGCATCTACTCGACGTCCAAGGCCGCCGTGTTCATGCTGTCCGACTGCCTGCGGGCCGAGCTGGCCCCGGCCGGCATCGGCGTGTCGACGATCTGCCCGGGCATCGTGAACACGAACATCGCCGGCACCACCACGTTCTCCGGACTCACCGCCGCCGAGCAGGCACAGCGGCAGGAAGCCAGCACGAAGGCGTACCGGCGGCGCAACTTCCCGCCGGAGCGGGTCGCCGCCGAGATCGTACGGGCCGTGCGGCAGCGGCGAGCCGTCGTGCCGGTGACCGTCGAGGCGAAGGCCGCGCGGGCGCTGAGCCGCCTGTCCCCGACCGTGTTGCGGAGGCTTGCCGCTAGGTTCTGACCCATGACTTCGCGCCCGTTCCAGGTCGTCTGCGAGATCGAGCCGCCGACCAAGCCCGATCTGATGCACGTACGACACCAGATCGGCACCCTGTCCAAGGTGGCCAACCGCTTCCTCATCCCGGACAACCACATCGGCCGGGCCACCGTGTCCAGTGTGGCCGTCGCGCACGAGGTGCAGGCCATGGGCGGGCGCAGCATCGCCTGCCTGAACTCGCGGGACCGCAACATGCTCGGCTTCCGCCGTGACCTGCTGACCGCGGCCGCGTACGGGGTCGAGGAGTTCCTGTTCGTCTACGGCGACAAGCCGGCCACCGGCAGCCGGACCGGGCAGCTCACGGTGCGGTCGATGATCGACGAGGTGCGGTCGCTGTCCGAGGACAAGGCGTTCGCCGGGGTCGCCCCGTTCCGGGTCGGCACGGCCGCCGGGCTGCGGCCGCTGCCGTCGTGGAAGCGGGCCGCCGACTTCATGTTCGTGCAGGTCAGCTTCTCGCTGGACGCCCTGCTGCGGTGGCGCGAGGCCAACCCCGTCGACATGCCGGTCTACGCCGGCGTGATGGTCATCGCCAGCGCCGACCACGCCCGCCGGCTGGCCTCCGCCATCCCCGACATCGACATCCCGGCCGACCTGGTCGACCGGCTCGAGGGCGACCGGATGGCCGGCGTCGAGTCGACGTGCGAGCAGGTGCTCAAGATCCGCGAGACCGGCGCGTTCGACGGCGTGCACCTCGTGCCGGTGGCCCGCTACCGCCAGGTCGCCGCGCGGCTGGAGGAGCTGCTCAAGTGATCTCGGCCTTCCTCTCCGCCGCCCGCACGGCCGGCGTGCTGCTCCGCTCCCCCGAACTCGCCGAGTCGTGGACCAAGCCGTCGGCGCTGGCCGAGTTCCGCGTCTCCGGGCTGGCCGGGCACCTCGCCGGGCAGGCCAACGTCACCCGCTTCCTCGACGTCCCCGTGCCCGCCGACGCCCCGGTGATGGACGCCGTCCACTACTACGCGCAGCACGGCGGCGAGGTCGATGTCCACTCCGAGAACAACACCCGCATCCGGGTGCTCGGCGAGGAGCAGGCCGGCCGGTCCGCCGCCGAGCTCGCCGACCGGTACGACGACACCGTGCGGACCGTCGCCGCTCGGCTCGAAGGCCTGGCCGGGGACCGGCTCGTGCTGATGTTCAACCGCTGGGTGCTGCCGCTCGACCAGTGCCTGACCACCCGGATCATCGAGCTCGTCGTGCACACCGACGACCTCGCCGTGAGCCTCGGCGTGCCCACGCCGGAGTTCGACCCGGACGTCGTCGATGCCGCCGTCACCACCCTGGCCCGCATCGCCGTCGCCAAGCGGGGCCAGCTGCCCGTGCTGCGGGCCCTGTCCCGGCGGGAACGCGCCGACCGGGTCGCCACCGCCTTCTGAAACCCGCGTGTCGATATCGGCGGGTGCCGTTCGACGCAGGGTTGAATGCAGGTACGGCCCAACCGAGGAGCACCCCATGCGCACCCTGATCACCACCGCGTTCGTCTCGCTGGACGGCGTCGTCGAGGCCCCGGGCGGCGAGGACGGCTACCGCAACGCGGGCTGGACGTTCCAGGGCATCGAGTTCGACCCCGCGGCCTACGAGCTCAAGGGCCGTGAGCAGGAGGAAGCCGCGGCGATGTTGCTCGGGCGGGTCAGCTACCAGGCGTTCGCGCCGGTGTGGCCGGGCATGACCGACGAGTTCCCGGGCTACAACGCGATGCCGAAGTACGTCGTGTCCACGACGCTGAAGGACCAGGACCTGGTCGACAACTGGGGCGACACGACCATCCTGCGGTCGCTGGACGACGTGGCCGCGCTCAAGGAGACCGACGGCGGCCCGGTGATCGTGCACGGCAGCGCGACGCTCAACCGCAACCTGTCCGACGCCGGCCTGATCGACCGCTACCACCTGCTGGTCTTCCCGGTTCTGCTCGGCGCGGGCAAGCGCCTGTTCAGCGCGACCGACAAGGACAAGCAGGGCCTCAAGCTGGTCGACAGCCAGTCCTACGGCAACGGCATCCAGAAGCTCATCTACGACGTGGTCCGCTGAGCCACATGCGCTTCCTATGTGTCATCTGGTGACACATAGGAAGCGCATGTGGCAGCACGGCGGGGTGTCAGGGGTGGTGTCAGGCCGGCGGCGGTTCGCTGTCAGCGGGGCCGGCGAAGGTGGTTTCCGTCAGCAGGGAACACCACTGGTCAGGAGCCCGAGATGCCCACCTTCGCCACCCCCGCCCCGATCACCACCGTCCTGGAGATCCCGGCCGGCCGCGTGCGGTTCGTCGCCGCCGACCGGGCCGACACGACGGTCGACGTGCAGCCGGCCGACGCCACCCGGCCCCGTGACGTCAAAGCCGCGCAGCAGACCACGGTGGAGTACGCCGACGGGGTCCTGCGCATCCACGCCGATGCCAAGGGTCAGTACTTCGGCCCGACCGGTTCCCTGGAGGTCACGGTGCATCTGCCGGCCGACTCCAGGGTGCGGGCCACGGCCGGCAGCGCCGAGCTGCACACCACGGGCCGCCTCGGCGAGGTCGACTTCGACGGCGCCTACAGCCAGATCCACATCGACGAGGCCGCCGGCCTGCGGCTGACCGCGGTGGACGGCGACGTGGCGGTCGGTCGGCTGGCCGGTCCGGCCGAGATCAGCACCGCACGCGGTGACATCCGGGTCGCCGAGGCGGTTGGCGGCACGGTGGTGCTGCGTACCCAGGCGGGCGGCATCTCGATCGGCGCCGCAGCCGGCGTGTCGGCGCGGCTGGACGCCGGCACCACCCTCGGCCGGATCAGCAACGCGCTGACCAACAACGGCACCGTCGAGCTCGACATCCACGCCACCACCAACCAGGGCGACATCGTCGCCCACAGCCTCTGAGACCGGGTCAGAAGTGGACGAGGACCCGGCCGTCGTTGGCCGGGTCGAACTCGAGGCGCCGGTAGAGCTTGCGGATCTGCGGCTGGTTCAGCATGGCCAGCACGCGCTTGCGGAGCTTGCCGGCGCCCTTGCCGTGGATGATCTCCACAACCTTGATCCGCTCCCGGGCCGCGCGGAAGACCGCGGTACGCACGGCGGCGTCGATGTCCCGGTCGCTGCGGAACACGGGATGCAGGTCGACGGTCAACATCTCCGGCATGGGCCAACCCTAGAGGGGCAGGCCCCTGGACGGGCAGGCACAGCCGCAGGTGCGCGCCGGCGGAACCGAAAAGCCACATGCGCTTCTCATGTGTCATCTGGTGACACATGAGAAGCGCATGTGGCGGTAAGAGGGGGTGTCAGAGCGGCAGGGTCATCACCGGCATCGGCGACTTCAGCGGCGCGCCGGTCGCGGTGAGCAGGCCGGTGCTTTTGTCCACGCGGTAGCTGGTGACGGTGGCCGAGTCCTGGTTGGACGAGAACAGGAACGAGCCGGTCGGGTCGAGGCCGATGTGCCGGGGGTTCTTGCCGACGGGCGTGTTGGCCAGCAACTTGAGCGATGCTCCGCTGTCGCCGACGGCGAAGACGGCCGCGTTGTCGGCGCCGCGGTTGGACAGGTACACGAACCGGCCGTCGGCCGAAATGATGATCTCGCCGGGGTAGTTGCGCACGCCGGCCTTGGGCGGGGCGGTCAGCGTGGTCTGCGGCTTGCCCGGGGTGAGCACGCCGGTGGCCGGGTCGTAGGCCGCCACGATCACCGAGTTGCCGAGCTCATTGGCGATGTAGACGTACCGGCCGTTGGGGTGGAACACCAGGTGCCGCGGGCCCTGCCCGGCCGGCACCTTGGCCTGGTGCACCAGCTTGAGCTTGCCGGCGCCGGACACCGTGTAGGCGTACACGGTGTCGGTGCCGAGGTCGACCGAGTGCACGTACGCGCCGGTGCAGTCCGGAAGCACCTGGTGCGCGTGGGGCCCCTCCTGCCGGTCCGGGTCGGGCCCGGAACCGGTGTGCTGGGCCAGATCCGTGGCCGCGCCGAGGCTGCCGTCGGACTTCACCGGCAGCACGACGACGCTGCCGGAGTCGTAGTTGGCCGCCAGCACGTGCTTGCCGTCCGGCGTGACGCACAGGTGCGTCGGGCCATCGCCCTTGCTGGACTGGCTGTTGAGGACCTTCAGGCCGCCGTTGGACACCGACAGCGCGGTGACCTTGCCGCCGGCCTGCTCGTCGACGGCGTAGAGGAAGCGCTGCGACGGGGCGAGCGCGAGGAACGACGGATTGGCCACGGTGACCACGGACTTGGCGGTGAGCTGGCCGCTGGCGGCGTCCCACGTGCCGACGCCGATGCCCTTGCCGGCCCCCGTGCCGTCGGTGTACGTGCCGATGAACAACGGCCGGGTCGCGGCGGCCGTGCTGTCGACCTGGCCGAACACCGGGCCGGCCTCGGCCACGCCACTGCTCATCAGAACCGCTCCTCCGACCCCGGCCCCGAGCACTCCCAGGAACCGCCGACGATCCAGATCAGGCACCACACGCCCCTTTCGGCGAAGCAACGGCGGCGTGCCGCCACTGTGGCCTAGACCATCGCCGGTCGGCAAGGCGTGCAACCGATGTTGCATATTGCGCAACACAGCCTGCATGCAACGAATCGCCGTCAGATTCTCGAACAGCGCAACAAACAGGTGTCAAACGCAACGTAGACCGGATGAAATCACCGCCAGGGGCCATCTAGCCTTACTACATGACCGCCACCATCGACACCCCCACCACGGCCGCCGGTTACGTCGACCTCGACGAGCGGTGGAGCACGCACAACTACCACCCGCTGCCGGTCGTCATCGCCGAGGGCGACGGCGCCTGGGTGACCGATGTCGACGGCAAGAGGTACCTGGACTTCCTGTCCGGCTACTCGGCCCTGAACTTCGGGCACCGGCACCCGGCGCTGGTCGCCGCGGCCGTCGAGCAGCTGTCCCGGGTCACGCTGACCAGCCGGGCCTTCCACCACGACCAGTTCGGCCTGTTCTGCCGCGAGCTGGCCGAGCTCACCGGCACCGACCTGGTGCTGCCGATGAACTCCGGCGCCGAGGCGGTCGAGTCGGCGATCAAGGTGGCCCGCAAGTGGGCGTACCAGGTCAAGGGCCTGCCGGCCGGCACCGCGCAGATCGTGGTGGCCGGCTCCAACTTCCACGGCCGCACCACCACCATCGTGTCGTTCTCCACCGACGACGTGGCCCGGGCCGACTTCGGCCCGTTCACCCCGGGCTTCACCGTGGTCAAGTACGGCGACCTGGACGCGATGCGCGACGCGATCACCGAGCACACCGCGGCCGTGCTGATCGAGCCGATCCAGGGCGAGGCCGGCGTGGTCGTGCCGCCCGCCGGCTACCTGGCCGGCATCCGCAAGCTGTGCGACGACAACAACGTGCTGATGATCGCCGACGAGATCCAGTCCGGCCTGGCCCGCACCGGCGAGCTGCTGGCGCTGGACCACGAGGGCGTGCGCGCCGACCTGTACACGCTGGGCAAGGCCCTGGGCGGCGGCATCATGCCGGTGTCGGCGGTGGTTGGCCGCGGCGACGTGCTGGGCGTGCTGCGTCCCGGCGAGCACGGCTCGACCTTCGGCGGCAACCCGCTGGCCTGCGCGGTCGGCCGCGCCGTGGTCAAGCTGCTGGCCACCGGCGAGTTCCAGCAGCGCTCCCGCGAGCTCGGCGGCTATCTGCACGGGCGGCTGGGCGAGCTGATCGGCCGCGGTGTGGCCGAGGTCCGCGGGCGTGGCCTGTGGGCCGGCGTGGAGATCGCGCCCGGCGGCCCGGCCGGCCGGGTGGCGTCGGAGGCGCTGGCCCAGCGGGGCGTGCTGTGCAAGGAAACGCACGACACCACGCTGCGCATCGCCCCGCCGCTGGTCATCACCCGCGAGGAGATCGACCGCGGCGTGGACGCGATCGCCAACGTTATAGGTAGGTAAAATGCCGTACCGCATGTGACCCACGTCATGAGACGTTGACCGCATGGACACGGCGTCAATCGCGCGGCTGGGCATCGACGACCTGGCCGCGTGTCTGGATCTCGCCGCCGACCGGCGGTGGCCGCGCGCCCGACGGAAGTGGTCGTTCCTGCTCACCGTCGGCGAAGGCTTCGGCCTGCGCGAACAACAGGACCTTGCCGGCTCGGTGATCCTGAGCCGGTTCGGTCCGCGGCTGGCCTGGATCGGCATGATGCTGGTGGCCAGCCGGTGGAACCGCCGGGGGCTGGGCCGACTGCTGATGCGGCACGCGATGGACACCGCCCGGGCCGACACCGTCGCGCTGCACGCCACCGCCGAGGGCGTGCCGCTGTACGAGAAACTCGGCTTCCGCGTGACCGGTCCCGTGCACACCCACCGCGGCCGCTTCGCCTGCTCCCGTCCCGGCACCGGTCGAACCCGGCCGTTCACCTACGCCGACCTCGACGCCGTACGGGCGCTCGACGCCGAGGTGACCGGCGTGGACCGGGGTGAGCTGCTGACCGGATACCTCCGCTTCGCCGGGCACATGCGGGTGCTGGAGAGCGCCGGCGTGATCACCGGCTACGCCGGCTCGTGGCGGGACGGCGACCTGGTGGTGATCGGCCCCGTGCTGGCCGCCGACCTGTCCGACGCGGCCGACCTGATCGCCGCCGTGGCGTCCACTGTGGACGGTGACGTGCGACTGGACACCGAGCACCCCGAGTTGGCCGAGTGGGCCACCGCGCACGGCATCACGCCGTGGTTCGAGACCACGTGCATGGTGCACGGCCAGGATCTGCCCGGCGACCGGTCGCGGCTGTTCACACCTGTGATGCAGGCGTTGGGATAAGAGTTAATTCTTGTCTAAAACAAAGTAACGGTGTTGTCTCGCGCCATGCGCACCCGAGTGCTGTTGACCCTCGCCGTCGCGGCCGCCGCGACGGTCCTGCCAGCGACAAGCGTGGCCGCCACAGCCGCCAACCCCACGACCGTGCACGAGTGGCTGACCACGCCCGGCGTCGAAACCCCGACGGATGTTCAGCTTCCGCTCAACGACACCGTGACCAAGACGCCCGTGACCGTGCACGTGGACCCGAACGTGAGATACCAGCAGGTGTCCGGCTTCGGCGCGGCCATCACCGACTCCTCGGCGCACGTGCTCTACGGCCTCACGCCGGAGAACCGGGATACGGTCATGCGCAACCTGTTCGACCCGAAAACGGGCGCGGGCATCAACTTCCTGCGGCAGCCGATCGGGGCCTCGGACTTCGCCGTCGGCCAGGACTACAGCTACGACGACCTGCCGGCCGGCCAGACCGACTATCAGATGCGGCAGTTCTCCATCGCCCACGACCAGGAGCAGATCCTGCCGCTGCTGCGCCAGGCGCTCAAGCTCAACCCGCACATCCAGGTCGTGGCCAGCCCGTGGAGCATGCCGGGCTGGATGAAGACCGGCGGCTCGATGATCGACGGCAAGCTGATCGACGACCCGAAGATCTACCGGGCCTATGCCCTGTACCTCGTCAAGTTCGTCCAGGCCTACCAGCGGGCCGGCGTGCCGGTGGACTACATCACCGTGCAGAACGAGCCGCAGGCGTTGGAGCGCAAGAACTATCCCGGCACCGACCTGAACTGGGAGCAGGAGGCCAAGGTCATCGAGGCGCTCGGCCCGGCCATCCGCAACGCCGGTCTGCACACCAAGATCCTGGCCTTCGACCACAACTGGTCCGAGCACCCCGGCGACATCTCCTCGCACCAGCGCGCCAACGAGGACCCGGAGCCCAACTACCCGTACGACCTGCTGGCCACCGACGCCTACCGCTGGATCGCCGGCACCGCCTACCACTGCTACTACGGCGACCCGACCGCGCAGACCGGGCTCAAGGCAGCGTTTCCCGGCAAGGACATCTTCATGACCGAGTGCGAGGGCGGCGACTCCTCCACGCTCATCGGCGTGATGCAGAACTGGGGCCGCAGCTCCATCGACTGGAACATCGCGCTGGACGAGAACCACGGGCCGCACCTGGGCGGTTGCGGCAGCTGCAACGGCACCATCACGGTCAACTCGGCGACCAAGGCCGTGACCTACAACGACCAGTACCGCGACATCGAGCACTTCTCCAAGTTCGTGCCGACCGGCGCCACGCACATCGCCAGCACCGTCGACACCACCTCGCGGGCGGGCGCGCCGCTGACCACCGTCGCCTTCACCAACCCGGACCGGTCCACGTCACTGGTGGCCCTCAACACCGGCACCACCACGCAGACCTTCACCGTCGTCTACGGCACCCACTCCTTCACCGCCACCCTCCCCGCCGGCGCCGCCGTCACCTACCACTGGCCCCAGATCCACTGATTCACGCTTGGAAGGGGGCCTTCCTCCACTCGGAGTGGAGGAAGGCCCCTTCCAAGCGTCGAATGGTCAGCGTTCGGTGATCTCGGGTGGGGAGGGGATCTTGTAGCCGGTGCCGCCGAAGTTGTGCTGGAGCGAGGAGTTCCAGGCGCCGGTGCTGATCATCTTGGTGATGGCGTCGTCGATCTTGGACACCGAGGCGGTGTCGCCCTTGCGCACGCCGACGCCGTAGCGCTCCTGCGTGAAGGTCTTGCCCACCACGCGAAGCAGCTCCGGGTTCTGCGAGGCGTAGCCGGCCAGGATGAGGTCGTCGGTGGTGACGGCATCGACGATGCGGGCCAGCAGCGCGGTGATGCATTCGGAGAAGTGCGCGTACTCCACCAGCTTCGTCTGCTGCGCGAACTTGTCCTTGACCTCCTGGGCCGAGGTGGTGCCGGCGACCGAGCACAGCCGCTTGCCGTTGAGCGACTCCGGCCCGGTGATCGAGTCGCCGTCGTTGAGCCGCACCAGCAGGTCCTGCCCGGCCACGAAGTACGGGCCGGCGAAGGAGATCACCTTCTTGCGCTTGTCGGTGATGGAGTACGTCTCCACCACCATGTCGGCCGATCCGTTCTCCAGCACGGTCTCCCGGTCGGCGCTGACCGTCGACCGCCAGGTGATGCCGGACGGGTCGACGCCCAGTTCCTTGGCCACGAACTGGGCCACGTCGATGTCGAACCCGGTGTAGTCCCCGTTGAGCCCCTTGAGGCTGCTGCCCGGCTGGTCCTCGGCGATGGCGATGGTCAGATGCCCCGTCGAGGCCTTGCCGATCACGGTGTCGCTGCTGCCGCCGCCGCTGCCGCAGGCGGTCGCGACCAGCGCGGCCGCCAACAGGACGGACACTCGACGGGTGGCGGTCCACGCCTTGGTCACGATCGTCCACCAAACAGTCGTCACGTCGTCAGGGATCAGGCGAACCTAGGGGGTCGCACCACGGGACGTCCAGACCATGAGTGTGAACAATTCTTTCCTGACCGATTCTTGTGAACGAAAGTCACCTGGCCCGAGCCACTCGGCCCTCATCCCACACGGGTTCCGGTACTTCGTGAACTATTCCGGTGGAACCGAACAGCAGGAACCGGTCAAACGACTTGGAGAACCAGCGATCGTGGGTCACCGCGACCACGGTTCCGGTGAACTCCTCCAGCGCGTCCTGCAACGCCTCGGCCGAGGTGAGGTCGAGGTTGTCGGTCGGCTCGTCCAGCAACAGCAGGGTGGCGCCGGACAGTTCCAGCAGCAGGATCTGGAAGCGCGCCTGCTGCCCGCCCGACAGCGTCTCGAACCGCTGGTCACCGCTGGCCGCGAGGCCGTACCGGCTCAGCACCGACATGGCCGCGCCGCGCTCCAGCCCCTTGCGGCCGTTTTCCCCGTGCCACAACACATCCACCAGCGTGCGGCCGATCCACTCGGGATGTTCATGGGTCTGCGCGAACAATCCCGGCACGACGCGAGCGCCCAGCCGGCACGAGCCGGTGTGCGCGACCTCCTGACTTCCTTTAGCACCTTGGTCCAACAGCCGCAGGAAGTGGCTCTTGCCGGAACCGTTGGAGCCCAACACCGCCACCCGGTCGCCGAAGAACACCTCGAGATCGAACGGCTTCATCAGGCCGGTCAGCTCCAGCCGCTCGCACGTGATCGCGCGGACGCCGGTGCGCGAACCGCGCAGCCGCGGCTTGACCTCGTGCGTCACCGGCCGCTCGGGCGGGCGCGGGCTCTCCTCGTACTTGCGCAGCCGGGTCTGCATGGCCCGGTAGCGCGACGCCATGTCCGGGCTGATCGCGGCCTGCTGCCGCAGTTCGCGTACGAGATCGATGAGCCGCTGATGCTCCTCGTCCCAACGCTTGTGCAGCTCGGCGACACGCGTCCAGCGCGCGGTCCGGGCCTCGTGCCAGGTGCCGAAACCGCCGCCGTGCACCCAGGTCGTGTGGGCCTCCAGCGCGACGATGTGCGTGGCCGCGTTGGCCAGCAGCTCGCGGTCGTGGCTGACCAGCAGCACGGCCTTGTTGGTCTCGCGCAGCCGTTCCTCCAGCCAGCGCTTGCCCGGCACGTCGAGGTAGTTGTCCGGCTCGTCGAGCATCAGCACCTGGTCGCTGCCGCGCAGCAACGCCTCCAGCACGAGCCGTTTCTGCTCGCCGCCGGACATCGTGCGCACGCCGCGGAACCGGGCCCGGTCGTAGGGGATGCCCAGCGCGGCCACGGTGACCACGTCCCACAGCACCTCGAGGTCGTAACCGCCGAGCTCACCCCACGTGGCCAGCGCGTCGGCGTAGCGCATCTGGGTCGGCTCGTCGTCGACCTCCATCAGCAGCAGCTCGACCTCGTCGAGCTCGTTGGCCGCGGCCCGCAGCGCCGGCGTGGCCACGGCGAGCAGCAGGTCGCGGACGGTCGACTCGTCCCGCACCGACCCGATGAACTGCGGCATCACGCCCAGTCCGCCCTGCACGACCACACCGCCGTCGGCCGGCGTCAGCTCGCCGGACAGGATGCGCAGCAGCGTGGTCTTGCCGGCGCCGTTCTCCCCGACGATCGCGGCCACCTGGCCCTGCGACACCCGGAAGGTGACGTCACTGAACAGCTGCCGGCCGTCGGAGAGCTGATACGCGAGCCCGCCGGCCTCGAGGAACCCCATGGGGGACATCGTGACCTAGCGGGCCCGATAACGCGTAATCAGTTACTTGCCGGGGTCGAGCACCAGCTTGCCGACGGTCTTGCGGGAACGGATGTCGATGTGCGCCTGGGCCACGTCGGTCAGCGCGTAGTCGCCGCCGAGCAGCGGCTTGAGCTTGTTGGTGGCGACCAGGCCGAACAGCTCGTTCATGGCGTCGCTCATCATGCCCGGCCGGCGGAAGCAGTCCTGGAGCCAGAAGCCGATGACCGACTTGGAGTGCGCCATCAGCTTGTTCGGGGCCACCGGGGAGCCGGTGGTGCGGGAGGCCGCGCCGTAGGCGACGAGGCGGCCGAAGGAGTCCAGCGCGCTCAGCGAGGCGTCGAAGACACCGGCGCCGGTCATCTCCAGCACGATGTCCACGCGCTTGCCGCCGTTGGCCTCGATCAGGCGCTCGGCCAGCGTGTCGGCCGGGTCGGCGTCGATCGCCACGTCGGCGCCGAGGTCGACGGCCAAGCCCTTTTGCCGTCCGAAGAGGCAGTTCCGATGACGCGGCCGGCGCCCCACAGCTTGGCCAGCTGCACGGCCAGCGTGCCGACGCCGCCAGCGGCGGAGATCACCACGACGGACTCGCCGACCTGCATGTGCGACGAGGTGCGCAGCAGGTGCCAGGCGGTCGTGCCCTGCACGATCAGCGCCAGCGCCGCCGCGTCGGAGACGCCGTCCGGTACCTCGAAGGCCAGGCTCTCATGGGTGAGGGCGTACTCGGCGTAGCCGCCGCCGGCGCTCAGCGCCACCACGCGGCGGCCGTCCTCGGTGTGGCCGACGATCTCGCCACCCGGGATGAACGGCAGCTTCTGCTGCGACAGGTAGGAGTTCTCGGCCTGGTGGGTGTCGGCGTAGTTGATGCCGGCCCGATCCACCTTGACCAGCAGCTGCCCCTCGGCCGGCACCGGCTTCGGCAGCTCCACCACCTTGAGGACCTCGGGCCCACCGAACTCGCTCACCTGCACCGCACGCACCGTCTGACTCCTTCGTCGCCGTTCCGTACAGCGTACGGTACAGTGTACGGCATGGAGACGAAAGCCCGGACGCGGGTGCCCCGCAACACACTGAGCGCGGAGCTCGTCGTCGCCGCCGCGCTGGCCCTGCTCGACCAGGTCGGCGTCGAGGCGTTCAGCCTGCGCGCGCTGGCCAAGGAGCTCGGGGTCGCGCCGATGACGCTGTACACCTACTTTCGGGGCAAGGACGAGCTGCTCGACGCGGTGCGCGACCACGCGTTGGGGGCGGCCGCGCTGACCACCGCGTACGGCGGCTGGCAGCACCAGGTCCGCACGATCTGCCGGCGGTTGCGCGGCCAGATCCTCGAGCACCCGTGCCTGACGTCCCTGCTTCAGCAGCGCCCGCTGGCCGGGCACGAGTCCGCCGAGTCGGCCGAGTCGCTGCTGCGGGCGCTGGCCGAGGCCGGTTTCAGCGCCGAGAACGCCGCCCGCGCGTACACCACGCTGCTCGGCTTCGTCGTCGGCGTCACCACGCTGGAAGTGCGCCTGCTGGAGGAGAACTCCGATCCCGAGCGGCGCGAGAAGGTGCGGCAGATAATGACCGGCCTGCCGGCCGAGCGGTATCCCACGCTCGTCCAGCACACGGCCGCACTGCGCCAGACCGTCGGCGGCGACACCCAGTTCGAGTTCGGACTGGACCTGATGATCGCCGGCATGGAGCAGCGGCTGATACTGAGCCCATGAAGGAAGTTGTGTCGTGAACAAGGTTGAGCTGCCGGAGGGCGCGACGCTGCCGCCGCGGCACCCCGACGCGCCCGCGCCCGGCGTCGAGCTGCCCGTGCACTACTCGCAGTGCTTCGCCTGCGGCGACATCGAGAGCGGGCTGCACATGCGGGCCCGGGCCGGCGAGGGGCTGACCGTGCACGGCCGGTTCCACGTCACCGAGCACCACCAGGGCGCGCCCGGCCTGGCCCACGGTGGCCTGCTGGCCTGCGCGTTCGACGAGGTGCTCGGCATGCTGGGCATGCTCACCCACATCCCGGCCGTCACCGGCCGGCTCGAGACCGACTTCCGCCGGCCCGTGCCGGTCGGCTCCGTGCTGCACATCCAGGCCCAGGTGGACGGCCGCCTCGGCCGCAAGATCTACACCAGCGCCGTCGGCCGGCTCAACGCCGAGGACGGGCCGGTGGCGCTGACCGCGCAGGGCCTGTTCATCGAGGTCGGGCTGGAGCACTTCAGCAAGCACGGCCGCGGCATCGAGGGCCGCGACTTCGAGGTCAACCCCGACGCCTGCCTCACGGCTGAGGGCGATCAGCCGGGACACCGCCCGCAGGTACTTCTTGCGGTAGCCGCCGTGCAGCATCTCGTCGGTGAACAGCTCCGACAGCGGCAGCCCGGACACGGCCACCGGCACGGCGCGGTCGTACAGGCGGTCGGCAAAGGCCACGAGCCTCAAGGCGACGTCCTGGTCCGGGGCGGCGTGGACGTTGCGCAGGTGCACGGCGGTCACGTCCGACACCAGCCGGCCGTAGCGGGACGGGTGCAGCTTGGCCAGATGCGCGCACAGGGCATCGAAGTCGTCGAGGGTGGCGCCGGGAGTGGCCTCGGCGCTGGCGACCAGCTGCTCGTCGGTCATCGGCTCCGGCGCGTCGGGCAGGCCGCGGTGCCGGTAGTCGGGGCCGTCAACTCGTACGACGTCGAACCGGGCCGACACGCTGCGGATCTCGCGCAGGAAGTCGTCGGCCGCGAACCGGCCCTCGCCCAGCTTCTCCGGCAGCGTGTTCGAGGTGGCCGCGACGAAGGTGCCGGCTTCGGTCAGCTCCTGGAGCAGGCGCGTGACCAGGGTCGTGTCGCCCGGGTCGTCCAGCTCGAACTCGTCGATGGCCAGCAGCCGGTGCTCCGACAGGCGCTTGACCGCCTCGACGAAGCCGAGCGCCCCGACCAGGTGCGTGAGCTCGACGAACGTGCCGTACGCCTTCGGACCGGGGACCTCGTGCCACAGCGAGGCCAGCAGGTGCGTCTTGCCGACGCCGAAGCCGCCGTCCAGGTACAGGCCTCGCTTGGCCGTCGGCTCCTTGGCCGCGAACAGGCTCTTCACCCAGGACTTCGACCGGTTGTCCCTGGTCACGCGGGCCGCGAACGCCTGGCCCTTCAGCACGGCCTCGGCCTGGCTGGGCTCGTCCGGGTTCGGAATGTAGGTGGCGAAGCCGACCTCGGAGAAGCGCGGCGGCGGCACCATCGCCGCGACGATCTCGTCCCCGCTGATCGTGGGATGACGGTCGATCAGGCGCGGGGTGGTCATGTGCGAATCGTAGTGTCGTGTTGGGATTGACCCGTGCGCATGCTCCTGCCCCAGGCCCGTGACATCGACGACACCGAGCTCGAGCGGCTCTACGACTATCCGTCCTCGCTGACGCGGCCGTGGGTGCAGGTGAACTTCGTCTCCAGCCCCGACGGCGCCGTCACCGTCGGCGGCAAGTCGCACGGCCTGTCCGGGCCGGCCGACAAGAAGGTCTTCATGCTCGGCCGCACCCTGGCCGACGTGGTGCTGGTCGGGGCCGGCACCGCCGCCATCGAGGGCTACGCCGGCGTGAAGTCCGGCGAGGTGCGGGCGGCCGTCCGGGCCCGGCTCGGGCTCAGCCCCGTGCCACCCATTGCCGTGGTCACCCGGCGGGCCACCGTCGCCCCCGACTCGGCGCTGATCACCGAGACCGTCGCCCCGACCATCGTCCTCACCTGCGCTGCCGCCCCGTCCTCCCGTCTGCGGGAGTTGTCCGACGCCGGTGCCGATGTCGTCGTGACCGGTGACGACGACGTGGACCTGTCGGTGGCGCTGGCCGAGCTCGACAAGCGGGGCCTGCGCCGGGTCAGCTGCGAGGGCGGGCCGCACCTGTTCGGTGGGCTCATCGAGGCCGGTCTGGTCGACCAGCTCTGCCTCACCGTCTCACCGCTGCTGGCCGGCGGCGACGCCAGCCGCATCGCCGTCGGGCCGCAGCCGGCGTCGCCCCGCGAGCTGGACCTGGAATCCGTGCTCACCGACGACAGCTTCCTCATGCTCCGCTACCGCGCCCGCCGCTAATCTCCCCCGCGTTGTCACATGCGGTCCGGACGTGCCGCAGGGAGGCAAGTATGGCGCGCATGTGACATTCGAATCTGGTGGATGCGGGCCAGCTCGGCCGGCGGCGGTCCCGGGTGGACGATGCCCAGCTGCTGGGTGGCACGGGTCATCGCGACGTACAGGTCGTTGTGGCCCAGCGGACCGGCGAGGATGCCGGCCGGGTCGACGATCAGCACGGCGTCGAACTCCAGTCCCTTGGCCTCGCCGGGCGTCAGCACCACGACCGGTGCGGTCACATCGGCCGGCGTTGGGAGTGACAACGCCGCCGTGATCTCGCGGTGGTGCGCCTTGGCGATGATCGCCAGCTGCCCGCGCGTGTGTTGGGCGGCAAGGCCGGCGACGACGTCAAGCAGCTCGGCCGGGCGGCACTCCAGACGCCAGGGCTCTTCGCCGGCCGAGCGGACGGAGCGTGGCGGCCGCCGGTCCGCGTGGTGTGCGGCGAACAGGTCGGCGGCGGCGTCCATGATCTCCGTCGGGGTGCGGTAGTTGACGGTGAGCTCGGCCAACCGCCAGCGATCGCTCACGTGCGGCCGGAGCATGTCGCCCCAGGACACTGCGCCGGCCAGGTCGCTGGTCTGGGCGAGGTCGCCGACGACCGTCATCGACTTGGTGGGACAGCGGCGCATCAGCATCCGCCAGGCCATCGCCGACAGTTCCTGCGCCTCGTCCACCACCACGTGCCCGTACGTCGTGCCGTCGAACTCGCCGATCAGCGCCGATGCCTCGTCCAGCAACGGAATGTCCGCCGCCGTCCATTCACCGGCCGGGAGCATCTCGGCCACCACCTCTGCTGCGGTCAAAGCTGGCCACAGGTCATCGAGTACTTCGGCGACACCGGGATCGGCCAGCAGCGCGGCGCGGAGCTGCGCCGGGTCGATCTCGTCGGCCAGGCGGCGCGGGCCGTCGTCCTGGTCCGGATCGAGCACGACACCGGCCGCCGCCAACGCCCTCAGGTCGGCTGCGCTGAGCCGTCCGTCGGCGCTGCCGCCGTCCAGGCTTTCGCCGGTCTCGGTCAGCACCACGTTCTCCATGCCGTTGACCAGGCCTTGCGCGAGCAGTTCGACCACGTGCTGGTGGCAGACCAGCCTCGCTTGGTTGTGCGGCAGTCCCGTGCGGCGGGCGGCCGCCACGGCCCGGCGGCAGTCGTCGGATTCCAGCCTCAGCACCTGCTGTTCGAAGTGCACCTTCAGCGACTCCTCGGGAACGCGTACCCGTGAGCGCACCACCGCCGCGATCTTGTCGGCCATGTCGGCCCGGCCTTTGTCCTCGGCCGGCCCCGTGCCGTTGACCTGAACTCCCGGGTACAGGCCAGCAATCGTCGCCGTCACCACCGCCTGCTCCCCCAGGCCCGGCAGCACCTGTCCGATGTAGTCCAGGAAGACCCGGCTCGGGCCGATGACCAGGACACCTCGGGTACGCAGGTGGGCGCGGGTGTAGAGCAGGTAGGCCAGCCGGTGCAGCGCCACCGCTGTCTTGCCCGTGCCCGGGCCGCCTTGCACCACCAGCACGCCGGCGTAGTCGTCCCGGACGATCGCGTCCTGCTCGGCTTGCAGCGTGGTCACGATGTCGTGCATCCGGCCGGTTCGGTCCGCCGTCAGCGCCGCCATCAACGCCGCCTCCCCGACCAGCTCGCTGTCGCTCGCGGCGTCCCGGTCCAGCAGTTCGTCGTCCACTGCGGTGACCGTCCGGCCCCGGGTCGTGATGCGCCGCCGCCTTCGCACGCCGTCCGCTTTCGCCATGGTCGCCGTGTAGAACGGCCGCGCCGCCGCCGCTCGCCAGTCCACCAGCAGCGGTTCGTCTTGACCGTCCCGGAACAGGCCAAGCCGTCCGACGTAGATCCGTCGGCCGTCACGCATGTCCAGCCGACCGAAGCAGAGTCCGTCCTCCACCGCCGCCAGGCGGCCCAGTTCCTCGCCCCAGAACGCCTTCGCCTCCTCGTCGCCGGCCTTCATCCCGTGTGCCGCCCGTTCCCGCCGGGCGTCGACCATCGCGTACAGGGCGGTCAGATGGTCTTGTTCGGCAGCCAGCTCGGCGTTGCCCACGCGTTTCCCCCGTGACTCGGTGATGCGGTGCCGTCGAGGATGCGTGCCGATGTCGTCGAGAAACAGTCTTGTTCTTCTCCGCCGCCTCAGCCGACCGACCTGGACGCGACAAATCCCCTGACCGACGGCCGTTCGGCCGCGCAGGTTGGGCCTTTTGCGGGCTGACCTCGGAACCGGTTCTCGCCGATACCATCGGCTCGACGAGCCCGGGCCGGTCGACGACGTGATCTAATGATCTTGTTGTCGGCTGAAGCAGTTCGGTCGGGGGTGAGCAGTTGCCGCGTCACGTCCAGCCACGGGCCGGGTCGAGGGCCCGTACCGAGGCCTGCCTGGTGGACTGTCTCGTGGCGCTGGCTTGGCTGTTGCTACTCGGCGGCGTCGCCATCGGGCTGCGGGCGTTAGGCCTCGAGCCGAATTGGAGCGCCTCCAGCGAACTCTCCGCCGACCTCTTCACCCTCACGCTCGGTCTTGTGCCCGTCGGCATCTACCTCGTGCTCACCGAGACCAGCCGCCGCCAGGGCAGCCTCGGCAAACGCCGCGTCGGCCTCCGCGTCGTCCGCGCCGACGGCTCCCGCGCCACCCCGATCCAGCTCGCCCTGCGCACCACCATCAAGCTCAGCCCGTGGTTCCTGGCCCACCTCGGCCTCAGCCGGCTGTGGATGCACCTCGGCACCGAGCAGACCGCCTGCTTCTGCCTGGCTTGCGTCTACGTCATCGTGCCCGTCAGCATCGGCCTCGCGCTCGTCCACCCGCAGCGCCGCGCCTTGCACGACTGGCTCACCGGCACCCGCGTCGTCGCCGACTGACCGGCGTTGTGGTGGTCCCGCCGGCTGCCGCCCCGCGCGGTGAACACCTTGTGGCCCAACACTTTGTCCACCGCGGTTGAGCTTCGATCACTCGGCCAGTTTGAGATCCGTTCGCGGAAAGTCGCTGCCCACGTACAGAAGCGGCTCGCCCGAGTGCGCGGCCACGGCATTGGTGTAATCCACCTAGGGTCGCTTCGACTTAGGCAGCTTGGCCACGATCTCCTCGTACGACCGGTCCAACAGTTCCCGCATCTCGTCGGCCGGCAGGCCGGCGAGCGTGACCTTGTTCCAGCCGTAGCGGCCGATGTAGGCGCTCATCACGATGTGCTCGGGATACCGCTGCCGCCAGACGTCGGCCTCATCGGCGGTCGCCCCGCATTTCACGCCGACGGTCCCGCTGTCCATGCCGATGAACGCGAACGCCTTGCCGCCGACCTTGGCGACCAGCTCGCCGTCACCCCACGGATAGGTCTCCTCGGCCCCGAGCTTGGCCAGGCAGTGGGCGATCACCGCGTCCAGATCCATGCCACACGGTACGAGGTGGGCGGCCCGGCCGCCCACCCCTGACCGGTCAGTTCGCCAACAAGCCGTACTCGATGGCGGTGGCGTCGCTGTGCACGACGCCGTACTCCGTGGCCGAAGCGTCGGGCCCGGCGCTGCCGTACTCGGTCGCCGAGGCGGCGAACGCGGCGCTCGCGCCGGCCGACGTCAGACCGCCGACAACGGCCAAAGCCGCCACAATCCTTACTGCTGCACGCATCGGTCTCCCCTTCCGATAACTGGATGGGGTCGACACTAGCCACGAACGGCGGCGAGCGCCCCGAGTTTCGGACAGGGCCGAAACCCGGGGAACCCCGCTACTTCAGGCCGGCGGCGTCCATGCCGCGCAGCTCCTTCTTCAGGTCGGCGATCTCGTCGCGGATCCGGCCGGCCAGCTCGAACTGGAGATCCCGCGCGGCGGCCATCATCTGGTCAGTGAGCTGCTGCACGAGATCGGCCAGCTCGGCCCGGGGCATGTTCTTCACGTCCCGCTCGACCAACACACCGGACGACACGGCCTTGCCGCCCTCGGTGCCGGTGGCCCGCTTGCCACGGGAGGCGTTGCGGCCGGAGCCGCCGACCTTGACCTCGTCGGTGTCCTCGGCCTCGGCGTACACCTTGTCCAGGATGTCGGCGATCTTCTTGCGCAGCGGCTGGGGATCGATGCCGTTCTCGGTGTTGTACGCGATCTGCTTGGCCCGACGGCGGTTCGTCTCGTCGATGGCGTACCGCATCGAGTCGGTGATCTTGTCGGCGTACATGTGCACCTCGCCCGACACGTTACGGGCGGCCCGGCCGATGGTCTGGATCAACGACGTCCCCGACCGCAGGAAGCCCTCCTTGTCGGCGTCGAGGATGGCCACCAGGGACACCTCGGGCAGGTCGAGGCCCTCCCGCAGCAGGTTGATGCCGACCAGCACGTCGTAGTCGCCCAGCCGCAGCTGCCGCAACAGCTCGACCCTGCGCAGCGTGTCCACCTCGGAGTGCAGGTACCGCACCCGAATGCCCAGCTCCAGCAGGTAGTCGGTGAGGTCCTCGGACATCTTCTTGGTCAGCGTGGTGACCAGCACCCGCTCGTCGCGCTCGGCCCGCAGCCGCACCTCGTGCACCAGGTCGTCGATCTGCCCCTCGGTCGGCTTGATCACGACCTCCGGGTCGATCAGGCCGGTCGGCCGGATCACCTGCTCGACGAACTCGCCGCCGGCCTGACCCATCTCGTACGGGCCGGGCGTCGCCGACAGGTACAGCGTCTGCCCGATCCGGTCCTGGAACTCCTCCCAGGTCAGCGGCCGGTTGTCCAATGCGCTGGGCAGCCGGAAGCCGTGCTCGACCAGGTTGCGCTTGCGGGACGCGTCGCCCTCGTACATGCCGCCGATCTGCGGCACGGTCACGTGCGACTCGTCGATCACCAGCAGGAAGTCGTCCGGGAAGTAGTCGATCAGCGTGGCCGGCGCGGTGCCGGCGCCGCGGCCGTCGATGTGCCGCGAGTAGTTCTCGATGCCGGAGCAGAAGCCGACCTGGCGCATCATCTCGATGTCGTACGTGGTGCGCATGCGCAGCCGCTGCGCCTCCAGCAGCTTGCCCTGCTTCTCCATCTTGGCCAGCGACTCGGCCAGCTCGGCCTCGATGCCGGCGATGGCCTTCTCCATCCGCTCCGGGCCGGCCACGTAGTGCGTCGCCGGGAAGATGCGCAGCTCGTCCACTTCGCGCACCACATCGCCGGTCAGCGGGTGCAGGTAGTAGAGCCGGTCGATCTCGTCACCGAAGAACTCGACCCGCACGGCCAGCTCCTCGTAGGCCGGGATGATCTCCACGGTGTCGCCGCGCACCCGGAAGGTGCCGCGGGCGAAGGCGATGTCGTTGCGGGTGTACTGCACGTCGACCAGGGCGCGCAGGAACAGGTCGCGCTCGACCTCGCCGCCGACCTTCAGCTGCACCGAGCGGTCCAGATAGGACTGCGGCGTGCCGAGACCGTAGATGCACGACACCGAGGCCACCACGATCGTGTCACGCCGGGTCAGCAGGCTCATCGTCGCCGAGTGCCGCAGCCGTTCCACGTCCTCGTTGATCGAGGAGTCCTTCTCGATGTAGGTGTCGGTCTGCGGGATGTACGCCTCGGGCTGGTAGTAGTCGTAGTAGCTGACGAAGTACTCGACCGCGTTGTCGGGGAAGAACCCCTTCAGCTCGTTGGCCAGCTGCGCCGCCAGGGTCTTGTTCGGCGCCATCACCAGCGTCGGCCGCTGGAGCTTCTCCACCAGCCACGCCGTCGTCGCCGACTTGCCGGTGCCGGTCGCGCCCAGCAGCACGACGTCCGGCTCGTTGCGCCGCAGCCGCTGTTCCAGCTCCATGATCGCCTGCGGCTGGTCGCCCGACGGCTGGTAGTCGGCGACCACCCTGAACCGCCCGTCGGCGCGCGGGATGTCGCTGACCGGTCGGAACTCCGAGGACGCAAGCACAGGTGCATCTGCCACGCCTCCCAGAGTAGGACGCACCCCTGACAGTTTCGCGGCGCAGCGGCTCGGCCGACCTGCAACGCGGCCGGATCGACGCGGGTTCACTGGCTGTAATCCACATCACACCACGTCAACCAAACGGCCGCGCACACATCCTCTAAGCATCGGAACAACCACGGCAGGCGATTCGGATCCACAATTCCGCCGGCCACCGAAAGTCGGGGAGTACATCATGCGTTCCACCATTGCTGTCGGAGTGGCCTGCGTCGCCGGAGCCTTCATGCTGAGCGCCTGCGGCGGCGCCCAGATCTCGGGCACGATCACCCCCATCACCAGCGGTAACACCGCCACCAGCAGCCCGCCGCCGACGACCTCCGCGCAGGCCTCCGGCGGCGGAACCGACGCCGGTACGGGCGGTGGGCAAACGGGCAACAATGGGGCGCAGCCCGCGGCGTCCAACAATCCGTCGAACTGCAAGTCGAGCGAGCTGAAACTGTCGTTCGGGCACGACTCCGACCACGCCATGCAGAAGACGTACACCTCGCTCCAGTTCACGAATATCAGCCAGCACAGCTGCACGCTGCAGGGCTTCCCCGGCGTCTCCTACGTCACCGGCGACAGCGGCCAGCAGGTCGGCCTGCCGGCCAACCGCAGCGGCAACCAAGGCCCGACGATCACGCTGCGTCCCGGCGGGAGCACCAACGCCGGCCTGGTCATCGTCAACGCCGGCCCGTTCCCGGCCGACCAGTGCAAGCCGGTCGACGTCCGCGGCCTGCGGGTCTACCCGCCGAACGAGACCGCCGCGATGTTCCTGCCGACCTCGGGCCAGGGCTGCGCCGGCAGCGTGGGCCCGCTGCTCACCGTGAGCAGCGTCGGCACTTCCATCACGAGCTGACGCAACGCCACCACCCGGCAGCGGTCGGAATATGACCCTGCCGGAGGATGGCAGTGACGCCGCGCAGGTCAGACGATGTCGGCATGACCGTCCACTTGCCGACCCAGGTCCGGGGCGAGGCCCATGTCCATCCGCCCAAGGTCGAGCTGTTCGACCTGGACGCGATGACCAACACGGACCCCAAGCGCCAGGTGCGCACGGTCGACGAGTACCGGCGCACCGAGCACGGCCTCTACATGTCGCGGGCCGTGGTCGGGCACCCCAAGCTCAAGCACTTCGAGTCGTGGCTGCTGCCGGCGTTCGGCCTGCGGGTCACCAGGCAGAGCTGGTGGCCCGGGCACGAGCGGGACTTCGACTTCTACGTCGACATCGTCCACGTGCAGCCGGACGAGAGCGTGTGGCGGACCGTCGACCTCTATCTCGATCTGCTGGTGCGGACCGGCCGCGAGGTCGAGGTGCTGGACACCGACGAGCTGATGACCGCGGTGCGCCTGGGCGTGCTCAGCGCCCAGGACGCCCAACTGGCTCTGGAGGTCACCTACCGTGCGGTGGCGGGGATCGCCGCGCACGGTTACGACATCCAGCGGTGGCTGGCCGCCGAGGGCGTGGAACTCGCCTGGGGCATTAGCCGATGACGGAAACCGCGGTCAAGAGCCGTTCGACTGACGAGCACGCTCGCAACCCATTCGGTATCCAAACGGCCACAATGCGTGATGTAACGAATCGACCCGGACGGTCACCGGGCGAACACCTAGGGCTACCCTCGGGTCGCGTGGGAACGGTCATCACTCCGCAGCTGGTCGACACCGTCGACACCTTCACCGGGGTTCGCAGCTACTCGTCCGGGGGCACGCGACACCTGACGACATGCGTGGTGGAACGGTGGGGACTTCGGATGGAATGTCCGACCCCCGAGGACCCGTTCGCCGAGTGCGAGGTCACCTGGCTGCTGCCCGATCTGGGCCTGCGCCTGACCCACCTGCGCTCCCGCTCCCGGCATGGCCGTCCGACGCCGAGCACGCTGACCGCGGTGCGGGTGCAGCGGGACAGCCGGTCGTGGCGGACCACCGATCTGCTGCTCGGCCTGGCCGTGCCCGGTGGCACCACCGCCCGCATCGTGCGCTCCGAGGAGTTCGCCGCCGCCGTCGCCGGCCGCGTGCTGCGCCCCGGTGACGCCGATCTGGCGCTGCGCACCGTGCACCGCACGCTCGAGGAGATGAGCCACTTCCGCCACGACCTCAACGCGTGGCTGAACCACCTGGACATCTTCGACGTCTGGCCGCCCCTGTAAGGACTTCCTCGTCCGGTAGCGCGTCCCGGGCGAAGTCGCAGTGGTCGTTCCCCGCCCGGCCACGCCTGCGGCTCCACAAGGCGGGGACCAGCTTCCCCTCCCCGTCGGCACCTGAGTGGCTCACTTGGCCCCAGAAGCCAAGTGAGCCACTCAGGTAGCGAAAGAAGGGCGGGTTAGAGGGGTGGGGTCCAGCCGGTGGCAGCGGCCCACGCCTCGGCGCGGGCGTCGGCCTGGGCGAACCAGGGTTCCTTGCCGTCGCCGTAGGACGGGATGTCGGCAAAACGTGTGGCCATCTCACGTTTCATCGCTTCGTAGTCGGCCCGGGCCGCGTCGTCGGCCCGCAGCCAGGCCGGGAACAGCAGGGCGTAGCGCCAGCCCGGGGAGCCGACCGCACGCAGGTGCAGATTGGCCCAGCGGCCGGGATCGGCGCTGGAGTGGGTGCGCTTGCGCCAGTGCTCCGGGTCGGGGTCCGTCGCCTTGGGAGTGTCCCGGGTGAACGCCGGCAGCACCGGAAACCCGGCCCGGCCAAGGGTTTCCGCCAGCGCGTCGGCGTCGTCCAGGCCGGCAACCGTCAGCTGGAGGTCGATCACGTCCTTGGCCGCCAGGCCCGGCACCGAGGTCGAGCCGATGTGGTCGAGCCGCAGCGCCTTGTCCCCCGCCGCCAGCTTCAGCCGGGCGATCAGCTGACGGGCGTCTCGCGGCCACTCCTCGTCGTACTCCACGATCTTCGGGCCGCCGCGTTCCGGGTACGTGCCCTCGCGGACGTTTCGTTCGAACGGCAGCAGCCGCTCATGCCACAGCTCGTCCACCGCCGCCCGCGTCTCGTCCTCGGTGCCGCTGTTGTCCAGCCACACGTCCGCCGCCTCGCGCCGCTGCTCCGCCGACGCCTGCGCCGCGATTCGTGCCCGCACGTCCTTTTCGTCCATGCCCCTGCTGGTGGTCAGTCGGCGCACCCGCAGCTCCACGTCCGCGTCCACCACCACGACCAGGTGAAAGGCCGGCGCCATGCCGTTCTCCACGAGCAGCGGGATGTCCTGCACCACGATGCCGTCAGCTGGGGCTTTGCTCGTCAGCTCCACCGCGCGGTCGCGGACCCTGGGGTGCACGATCGAGTTGAGCCGGGCCCGGTTCTCGTCGTGGCCGAACACCTTCGCCGCCAGCGCCGGCCGGTTCAGGCTGCCGTCCTCGGCCAGCACCTCTCCCCCGAACGCCGCCACGATCTCCGCCAGGCCGTCGGTTCCCGGCTCCACCACCTCGCGGGCGATCTTGTCCGAGTCCACGACCGTCGCCCCCAGCTCGGCCAGCCGCCGGGCCACCGTGGACTTGCCCGCGCCGATGCCTCCGGTCAACCCGATCTGCAGCATGGGTCCATCCAACCATCACCCCTGATGCAGGGAAGGACGCCTTACCTGCATTGGACGCAGGTAAGGCGTCCTTCCCTGCATGAAGAAGCCCCCGCTCGGGGAGCGGGGCTTCTTCTCGTCTAGCTACTCAGCGGCTGGTACTCACTGACCGCCGGACAGCTTCTCGCGGAGGGCGGCGAGCTGCTCGTCGCTGGCGAGGGAGCCGCCACCCTGAGCCGGCGCCTCGGTGGAGCCGGAGGAGTAGTTGGTCTCCCCCTGCGCCTCGGCGTCGGCCTCGGCGGCCTTGGCGATCTGCTTCATGTGGGCCTCGTAGCGGGTGTGGGCCTCGGCGTACTGCCGCTCCCACTCCTCGCGCTGCTTGTCGAAGCCTTCCTGCCAGTCCTGGGTCTCCGGGTCGAAGCCCTCGGGGTAGATGTAGTTCCCCTCGGAGTCGTACTCGGCGGCCATGCCGTACTGGGTCGGGTCGAACTCGGTCTCCGTGGTGAAGCCCTCGTTCGCCTGCTTCAGCGACAGCGAGATCCGGCGACGGTCCAGGTCGATGTCGATGACCTTGACCATGACGTCGTCGTTGACCTGGACGACCTGCTCCGGGATCTCCACGTGGCGCTCGGCCAGCTCGGAGATGTGGACCAGGCCCTCGATGCCCTCGTCGACCCGCACGAACGCGCCGAACGGAACCAGCTTGGTGACCTTGCCGGGCACGATCTGGCCGATGGCGTGGGTCCGGGCGAACTGGCGCCACGGGTCTTCCTGGGTGGCCTTCAGCGACAGGGAGACGCGCTCGCGCTCCATGTCGACGTCCAGCACCTCGACGGTGACCTCCTGGCCGACCTCGACGACCTCGGACGGGTGGTCGATGTGCTTCCAGGACAGCTCGGACACGTGCACCAGGCCGTCAACGCCGCCAAGGTCGACGAAGGCGCCGAAGTTGACGATCGAGGACACGACGCCCTTGCGGACCTGGCCCTTCTGCAGCTGGTTGAGGAACTCGCTGCGGACCTCGGACTGGGTCTGCTCCAGCCAGGCACGGCGGGACAGGACCACGTTGTTGCGGTTCTTGTCCAGCTCGATGATCTTGGCCTCGAGCTCGCGCCCGACGTACGGCAGCAGGTCGCGGACCCGGCGCATCTCGACCAGCGACGCGGGCAGGAAGCCGCGGAGGCCGATGTCCAGGATCAAGCCACCCTTGACCACCTCGATGACGGTGCCCTTGACCGGCTCGTCCTTCTCCTTGAGGGCCTCGATGGTGCCCCAGGCGCGCTCGTACTGGGCGCGCTTCTTGGAGAGGATCAGTCGCCCTTCCTTGTCCTCCTTCTGGAGGACCAGGGCCTCGACCTCGTCGCCGACCTTGACGACCTCGTTGGGGTCGACGTCGTGCTTGATCGACAGCTCGCGCGAGGGGATGACGCCCTCGGTCTTGTAGCCGATGTCGAGCAGGACCTCGTCCCGGTCGACCTTGACGATCGTGCCCTCGACGATGTCGCCGTCGTTGAAGTACTTGATCGTCTTGTCGATAGCGGCGAGGAAGTCCTCCTCGGTGCCGATATCGTTGACCGCGATCTGCTGCTTCGGGGTGGTCGAAGCCGGGACAATGGTGGTGTCGGTGGACATTAGGTGGGTTGCTCCGGTACGGATTGGGTTTAGTGGGCCTGAAGTTGTCGTGCTGCAGTCGCTGCGTGCGCCACCGAAACTCCAGGCCGTGGTCAAGAAGCTCTGAGTCCAAAGTTCTGGGCAGCGCGGAACCTACTACGCGGCCCATATCGTACGCGCGCCCGTGACGGCCGGGCAAACCCGGTCCCCAGAAGGAGCAGTGTGAGCACGCAGGAACGCTACGCCGGCGCCGAGGATCAGCTCGGCACGGCGGGCGCGGCCAAGCGCGAGGTCGGCGGCGCGGAGTCCCGGACGGCGAGTATTGCCTGGTGGGACGCTGATGCCGACGACTACCAGGCCGAGCACGGGACCTTCCTCGGCGACGCCGACTTCATGTGGTGCCCGGAGGGCATCCGCGAGGCCGACGCCGGCTACCTCGGCGACGTGACCGGACAAAACGTGCTGGAGGTGGGCTGCGGGGCGGCCTCCTGCGGCCGGTGGCTGGCGGCCCAGGGCGCTCGCGCGGTCAGCTTCGACATCTCGGCGGGCATGCTGCGCCACGCGGTGGCCGGCAACGAGGCCACGGGCCTGCACCCGGCGCTGGTCCGGGCCAGCGCCGACCAGCTGCCCTTCGCCGACGAGAGCTTCGACGCGGCCTGCTCGGCGTTCGGCGGCGTGCCCTTCGTGGCCGACGCCGGCGCCGTGTTCAAAGAAGTGGCCCGCGTGCTGCGGCCGGGCGGCCCGTGGGTGTTCTCGGTGACGCACCCGATGCGCTGGATCTTCCCCGACGACCCGGGCCCGATGGGCCTGACCGTCGTGCAGTCCTACTTCGACCGCACGCCGTATCTGGAGGTGGACGCGGCCGGCGCGGCCACGTACGTGGAGCATCACCGCACCCTCGGCGACTACGTGCGGCAGATCGCGGCGGCCGGCCTGCTGCTGGAGGACCTGGTCGAGCCGGAGTGGCCGGGCGCCGACCACCCGGAGTGGGGCCAGTGGAGCCCACTGCGCGGACGGCTGTTCCCGGGCACGGCGATCTTCCGCTGCCGACGCCCGTGACGATCGACGCCCTGCTGACCGCGCAGGAGGAGCGGTTCGCCCGGCTGGACCGGCTGCTGCCGCCCGCGCCGTCGCCGGAGCCGGGCGAGGCGGTCAACGCCGCGCTGCCGGACGGCACGCGGGTGGCGGCGGTCGTCACGCACCAGCGGACGGAGCCGGGCATGCCGTCCTGGCTGTGGTCGGCGGCCGACACCTACGAGCTCCAGCCGGTGGTCGGGCACACCGGCGCGGCCGGCATGGACGCCGTGCTGCGGGCCTTCCGGCACTGGCTGGACCGGGTCAACGACCGCGGGCCGGACACGGCGGCCACGGTGATCTGGCCGAGCCGGGACGTGGAGTGCGCCCGGGTGTTCCTCGATCACGGCCTCCAGCCGCTCACGGTCACGGCGGTGCGCAAGCCGACCACGGTCCGGGCGCCGTCGCTGACCGTGAACATCAGGCCGGCGCTGGCCTCCGACGAGGACGCCGTCGTGGAACTGGCCATGGCCGAGGTCCGCTACTCGGCCAACGTCGGCGCGGCGCTGCTCCGGGCCGAGGCCGAGCGGACCCGCCGGGCCTCGCTGGCCGGCCGGCTCGGGATGACCGACGACGTGTGGGTGGCCGAGCGGGACGGCATGGTCATCGGCCTGGCCGAGACGGCGATCGTGGCCAACACGCCGACCGCGCGGACCCGCCGCCAGCTGCCGATCGGCCTGTGGGGCTATGTGAACTGTCTTTCGGTGCTCCCGGGGGCAAGGGGCGCCGGAATCGGCCAGCAGCTGATGGCGGTCGTGCACAATCACTTCGCCGGCCATCGGACGTCCGGCTACTTCCTGCACTACAACCCGCCGAACCCGCTGTCGTCGGTGTTCTGGCCGCGGCAGGGCTACCGGCCGCTGTGGACCCAGTGGGAGGTGCGCCCGGCGGGCGGGATGCGCTGATCGCTCATAGGGTCGAGATCACGTCGCCCTGGCTTGCCTCGCGCACCGGGTTGCCGCACTATTTGAACTGACCAGTCAGTTCAAGGAGGCTCGGTGGAGATCCACGTCCAGAGCGTCGGCATCGACGGGGCCCACGGCCCCCTGCTCCAGCCGACCTCGCTGCGCGTGCGGACGGGCGAACTCGCCCTCGTCGCCGGGGAACCCGGCACCGGCCACACGGCCTTCGCGCTCGCGGTGGGCGGCCGGATGAAGCCGAGCGTCGGCACCGTCGAGCTGGACGGCAAGGTCGACGACGCCGGCCTGCGCCAGCGCGTGGCCATCGTGGACGCGCCGGACGTGTCCTCCCCCGAGGAGGCCCTGACGCTGGGCACGGTCATGGCCGAGGAGCTGGCCTTCGCGAAGCAGCCGGCCAACCGCAAGGCCGTGTCGGACTGGCTGCTCGCGCACGACGCCCGTGAGCACGCGAGCGCCCGCTTCGAGTCGGTGCCGGCGGAGGTCCGCACCCGGCTGCTGGTCGAGGTCGCCGCGCAGCGCCCGGGCATCGAGGCGCTGGTGCTCGTGCTGCCCGATCGGCACGGCGCCGGTCCACACACCTGGTGGAACACCGCCGCCAAGGCGGCCGAGCAGGGCCTGGCCGTGGTGGTGCTGTGCAGCGAGACCTCGGCGCGGCTGCTGGACGTGACCGCGGCCCGCATCGGTGACCGCGAACAGCCGGAGACGTTGGCATTTACGCAGGTTCAGGAGGACCACCAGTGAGCCCCATCCGGTTGGCGGCGACCGAGCTTCGCCGCATCACGGCGGGCAAGCTGCCCAAGATCGCTGTCGTCGCACTGGTTCTCGTGCCGCTGTTGTACGGCGCGATGTACCTGTACGCGAACTGGGACCCTTACAACAACCTCAAGTCGCTGCCGGTCGCGCTGGTCGTGGACGACAAGGGCGCGGAGGTCAACGGCAAGCAGCTCAACGCCGGCAACGAGGTGGCCGACGAGCTGCTGACCAACCCGAAGTTCGAGTGGCACCGGGTCAGCGCCACCGATGCCGCGGATGGCGTGCGGGACAACAAGTACACGTTCGCGCTGACGCTGCCGGCCGACTTCTCGCAGGCGCTCACCTCGCCCGTGCAGAACAAGCCGCGCCAGGGCGTGCTCCAGCTGACCACCAACGACTCCAACAACTATCTGGCCCGCACCATCGCCGACAAGGTCGTCGACGCGGTACGGGCGGCGGTGGCCAAGAAGGTCGGCACGACCGCGGCGGACCAGCTGCTCACCGGCTACGCGACGATCCGCAGCAGCACGCTGCAAGCGGCCGACGGCGCGTCCAAGCTGGCCGACGGCGCGGCCAAGGCCAATGACGGCGCGCAGCAGCTGGCCACCGGCAGCGCCGACCTCGCCACCGGCGAGCACAAGCTGCTGGACGGGTCGAACCAGCTGGTCACCGGCCTGGATCTGCTCAAGAGCAACACGGCCAGCCTGCCGAGCAAGACCCAGCAGCTGGCCGACGGGGCCAAGCAGGTCGCCGACGGCAACGCCCAGGTGGCGGCCGGCGGCTCGACCATCGCCACGGCCGCGCAGACCTTCAACAACAACCTGGACGGCGTCCGCTCGGACATCCAGGCCCGGCTCCAGGCCGCCGGTTTGAGCGCCGACCAGGTCAGCCAGGTGTTGGCCGTGCTGGACAACGCCCGCAAGCCGCTGAACGACGCCAACGGTCAGATCCAGACCGTGAACGGCAAGCTCCAGCAGCTGTCCGCCGGCTCACGGCAGGTGGCCGACGGCGCGTCGCAGCTCGCGGCGGCGTCGCCGCAGCTGGCGTCCGGCATCGCGCAGGCCGACAGTGGCGCGACGCAGCTCCGTGACGGCCTGAAGACCGCGACCGACGGCGCCGACAAGCTGTCCAGCGGGGCGTCGCAGCTGGCGTCCGGCACCAAGCAGCTGGCCGACGGCAGCGCGCAGCTGCGGGACGGGCTGAACGCGGGCGCCGGCAAGATCCCCGACCCGAACGACCCGTCGGCCACGGCCAACACCATCGGCGACCCGGTCACCGTGCAGGCGGTCGGCCAGGCCACCGCCGACACCTACGGCGCCGGTCTCGCCCCGTTCTTCCTCGGCCTGGCCACGTGGATCGGCGCGTTCGTGCTGTTCCTGCTGCTGCGGCCGCTGTCCCGGCGGGCGCTGGCGGCCAAGCAGCGGCCGGGCATCGTGGCGCTGGGCGGCTGGCTGCCGGCCGCGCTGCTCAGCTTCCTCCAGGTGGTCCTGCTGTTCGCCGTCGTGACCACCCTGGTCGGCGTGCACCCGTCGGATCCGTTGGGCACCTTGGGTTTCCTGGTGTTGACCGGCTTCGCGTTCACCGCCATGCTGCACGGCCTCAACGCTCTGCTCGGCGCCGTGGGCAAGTTCCTCGGCCTGGTGCTGCTGGTGTTGCAGCTGACCACCGCCGGCGGCACGTTCCCGTGGCAGACCATTCCCGCGCCGCTCCAGCCGCTGCACATCGCGCTGCCGCTGGGTTACGTGGTCGACGGGCTGCGCCATCTGCTCTACGGCGGCGCGCTGTCCAGCCTCGGCACGGACATTGCCGTGATCGGCGGGTATCTGGTGGTGGGGCTGGCGCTGTCGGTGTTGGCCGCGTACAAGCAGAGGGTGTGGACGCCCTCACGCCTCAAGCCGGAGCTCGTGCTGTGAAGCCCCGGCCCGCCCGTACCTCGGCGACGAAGCAGAAGCTGTTCGACGCCGCGCTGCGCCTGGTCGGCGAGCGCGGGGCGGCCGGCGTGACCGTCGACGAGATCGCCGCCGAGGCGGGCGTGGCCAAGGGGACCGTCTACTACAACTTCGGCAGCAAGGACGGTCTGGTCGACGCGCTGCTCCGGCACGGCGTCGAGCTGCTGGCCGCGCGGCTGCGGGTCGCCGAGGACGTCGACGACACCGGCTCGGCCCTGGAGTCGCTGGTCGACGGGGCGCTCGGCTTCTTCGCCGAGTACCCCGCCTTCGCCCAGCTGCTGGTCAGCGAGATGTGGCGGACTCCGGGGCAGTGGCACGGCACGTTGAGCCTGCTGCGGGACGACATCGTCGCCATCGTGAAGCAGGTCGTGCAGCGCCGGGCCGACGTCGGCGCTTTACCGCCCGACGTGCCGGTCGGCACCGCGTCGGCCGCCCTGTTCGGCACGTTGCTGGTCGTCGCCCTCGACTGGCAGGTGTTCCAGCCGCACCGCAGTCAGCGCGAGGTCCGTGAATCCGTGATCATGCTCGTACGAGGGGTGTCGGAGCGCTGACGTTGCGCAGGGCCCGCTCGATGTACTCGTCCTGCTCGCCGACCGGCGCGACATAGCGGAGCGCCCGCTCGGCGGCTGCTGGGCCGTCGAGACGGGTGATAAGCCAGGTGGCCAGGTAGTGCGAGGCGAGGCAGCCGCCGGCGGTGGCCACGGTGCCGTTGGCGAAGAACGGCTGGTTGAGCACGTCGACGCCGGCGGCGACGACCCATGGCTTGGTGCGGACGTCGGTGCAGGCCGGCACGCCGTCGAGCAGCCCGAGCTTGGCCAGCACGAGGGTGCCGGAGCACTGGGCGGCCAGCAGCTGCCGGGACGGGTCGAGGCCGCGCAGCACGGACATGATCGCCGGGTCCTCGACGACCTCACGGGTCTTGGCGCCGCTGCCGACGATCACGGCGTCGGCGGCGCAGGCGTCCTGGAGGGTGGCGGTGGCCTCGACGAGGATGCCGTTCATGGAGCGCACGGTCGGTGTTGGGCTGGCGATGGAGATCCGCCAGTCGGGCCGGTCGACGCGGTTGAGGATGCCGAGCGCGATGAACGAGTCGAGCTCGTTGTAGCCGTCGAAGGTCAGGATCGCGATGTGCATTGGCCCAGGCTAGGGCCGGTTTTCATGACAGTCGAAGAATTGTCATGGATACAATCGGCCGGTGCGGACTCCCCGGTACAAGGGCGTGGTGGACGGTCTCGCGGCGCAGCTGCGCGCGGGCCGCTGGCCGGTGGGGACGCGGCTGCCGACGCACCGGGAACTGGCCGCGCGGGAAGGAATCGCGCTGGTCACGGCGACGCGCGTGTACGCGGAGCTGGAGGCGATGGGCCTGGTGACGGGCGAGCCGGGCCGCGGCACCTTCGTGCGGGACACGGCTTTGCTTGCCGGGCAAGGCATCGACGAACAGGCGGTGGCGGCCGACGCCGTCGACCTCCAGTTCAACTACCCGGCCATCCCCGGCCAGGCCGACCTGCTGCGCAACGCGTTGCGAGAGCTGGCAGCGGGCGAGCTCGAGTCGTTGCTGCACTACCAACCGCACGCCGGCCGGATCGAGGCCCGCACCGCAGTCGCCAAGCATCTGGAACGTCGCGGCCTGACCGTGGACGCCGCGAACGTGCTGATCGTCAGCGGCGCACAGCACGGCCTCGCCGCGACGGCCATGGCCACCCTGCAACGCGGGGACGTGGTGGCCGTGGATCCGTTGACGTACACCGGTTTCAAGGTGCTGGCCCACACTTTGGGCCTGGAGTTGGTGGCCACGACCAACCTCGACAAGCTGTGCCGCCGACGGCCGGTCCGCGCGGTCTACACGATGCCGACGCTGCACAACCCGCTCGGCACGGTCATGTCGCTGACGGCACGGAAACGTTTGGTGGCAACGGCTCGCCGGCACGGGCTGCTGATCATCGAGGACGGCGCCTACGCCTACCTCGTCGAGGACGCTCCCCCGCCGCTGGCCGCGCTGGCCCCGGAGCGCACGGTCTACGTCTCCAGCCTCTCGAAGAGCGTGGCCACCGGGCTGCGCGTCGGCTACGTCGTCGCGCCCGAACCCAAGCCGATCGAACGGGTCATCCGCGCCACCACCTGGAACACCCCGGCGCTCAACGTCGCCCTGATCCGGCGGTGGCTGGAGGACGGCACCGTGGACCGGTTGGAGGCCCACAAACGCACGGATGCCCATATGCGGCAGGCGATCGCCCGTGACGTCTTCGCCGGGCTGCCGTTCGTCAGCCACCCGGCGTCGTACTTCCTCTGGCTGCCGCTGCCCGGCCGGGCCGACCACGTCGCCGCGGCCCTGGCCCGGCACCGGATCTCCGTCGCCACGGCCGAGCAGTTCGCGACCACTCCCGTTGTGCCGCAGGCGTTGCGGCTGGCCCTCGGCTCGGTGCCAGTGCCCGACCTGCGCCGGACACTGGACACCGTAAGGGAAATCGTGGAGAGCTAGTGGGCGGCCTCGTCCCACGAACGGCCGTAGCCCACCGAGACCTCCAGCGGAACGGCAAGCTGGTAGGCGTTGCCCATGTTGTCCCGGACCAGGGCCTCGACCTGCTCGTGCTCGCCCTCGGCCAGCTCCAGCACGAGTTCGTCGTGCACCTGGAGCAGCACCCGGCTGCGCAGGCCGGCCTCCTGCAAGGCCTTGTGCACGCCGAGCATGGCCACCTTGATGATGTCGGCGGCGCTGCCCTGGATGGGGGCGTTGAGGGCCATCCGCTCGGCCATCTCGCGGCGCTGGCGGTTGTCGCTGTTGAGGTCGGGCAGGTAGCGCCGGCGGCCGAGGATGGTCTCGGTGTAGCCGTCGGCCCGCGCCTTGACCACGATGGCCTGGAGGTAGTCGCGCACGCCGCCGAACCGGGCGAAGTAGGCCTCCATCTGCGCGCGGGCCTCCTCGGTGGAGATCCGCAGCTGCGAGGCAAGGCCGAACGCCGACAGACCGTAGGCCAGGCCGTAGGTCATGGCCTTGACCCGCCGCCGCAGCTCGCCGGTGACCTCCTCGATCGGCAGCGAGAAGGCCTGCGCGGCCACGTAGGTGTGCAGGTCCTCGCCGGTGTTGAAGGCCTCGATCAAGCCCTCGTCCTTGGACAGGGTCGCCATGATCCGCATCTCGATCTGGCTGTAGTCGGCGGTCATCAGCTCGGCGTAGCCCGAGCCGACCACGAACGACTGCCGGATCCGGCGGCCCTCCTCGGTGCGCACCGGGATGTTCTGGAGGTTGGGGTCGGTCGAGGACAGCCGCCCGGTGGCCGCGATCATCTGGTTGAACGTGGTGTGGATGCGGCCGTCGTCGGCCACCGACTTGAGCAGACCGTCCACAGTGGTCTTGAGCCGGGACGCGTCCCGGTGCTCCAGCAGGTGGGCCAGGAACGGGTGCTCGGTGGTCTCGTACAGCGTCTGCAACGCCTCGGCGTCGGTGGTGTAACCGGTCTTGGTGCGCTTGGTCTTCGGCATGTTGAGGTCCTCGAACAGCACGACCTGCAACTGCTTGGGCGAGCCGAGGTTGATCTCCTTGCCGATCACCGAGTACGCGTCCTGCGCGGCCTGCTTCACCCGGCCGGCGAAGTGCGCCTCCAGCTCGGTGAGGTGCTCGACGTCGACGCAGATGCCGGCCTGCTCGAGCTCCCCGAGCACGCCCAGCAGCGGCAGCTCCAGCTCGTCCAGCAGCCGTCGGCTGCCGATCGACTCCAGCGCGGTGTCCAGCGCGTCGGCCAGCTCGGCCACGGCCTTCGCCTTGACGATCTGCGTCCTGGCCGCGGCCTCCAGGTCGGCGGACTCGTCGGCCAGCAGCGACAGCTGCCCGTCGTCGATGCCTTCCTCGGCCCGCAGCTCACGCTTGAGGTAGCGCAGCACGAGGTCGTCCAGCTCGAACGAGCGCTGCCCCGGCCGCACCAGGTACGCCGCCAGGGCAGTGTCGCTGGTCCAGCCCTTCGGGTCCCAGCCGCGGGCCCGCAGGGCATGCACGGGGCCCTTGAAGTCGTGCCCGGCCTTGGCCACCTTCGCGTCGGCCAGCCAGGCCGCGAGGGCTTTCTCGTCCGACTCGGTCAGCGCGGTGGCGTCGAGATAGCCGCCCTCGCCGGCCGCGGTGGCCAGCGCGATGCCCTCGATGTCGCCGGTTCCGCTGCCCCAGGTCCCCTTGAACGCCAGGCCGACGCGCGCGCCGGTGCGGGCGTGCTTGTCCAGCCACGCCGCCAGCTCGCCGGACGGGATCGCGCCGCCGGTCACCTCGAAGCCCTCGTCGGCCTCCGGCTCGGCGCTGCTCAACGTGGCGAACAGCCGGTCGCGCAGCACCCGGAACTCCAGGTCGTCGAACAGCCGGTGCACGCGGTCCCGGTCCCACGGCCGCACCGCCAGGTCGGCCGGCGCCAGCGGGATCTCGACGTCCTTGACCAACTCGGTGAGCTGCCGGTTGAGCAACACGTTGGACAGGTTGGCCCGCAGCGCGTCGCCGGTCTTGCCCTTGACCTCGTCCACCCGGTCGACCAGGTCGCCGAGCGAGCCGAACTCGCGGATCCACTTGGCCGCGGTCTTCTCGCCGACGCCGGGGATGCCGGGCAGGTTGTCCGACGGGTCGCCGCGCAGCGCCGCGAAGTCCGGATACTGCTGCGGCGTCAGGTTGTACTTCTCCTGCACGGCGTCGGGCGTGAACCGGGTCAGGTCGGAGACGCCCTTGCGCGGGTAGAGCACCGTCACCTTGTCGGTGACCAGCTGGAGGGCGTCGCGGTCGCCGGTGCAGATGAGCACCTCGAAACCGTCGGCCGAGGCCTGCGTGGTCAGCGTGGCGATGATGTCGTCGGCCTCGAAGTTGTCCTTCTCCAGCACCGGGATGCCCAGCGCGCCGAGCACGTCCTGGACCAGGCTGACCTGGCCGCGGAACTCGTCCGGGGTGGCCGACCGGTTGGCCTTGTACTCGGAGTAGTGCTCCGTGCGGAAGGTCTTGCGCGAGACGTCGAAGGCCACCGCCAGGTGCGTCGGCTTCTCGTCGCGCAGCAGATTGATCAGCATCGAGGTGAAGCCGTAGACCGCGTTGGTGGTCTGCCCGGTGGTCGTCTTGAAGTTCTCCGCGGGCAGCGCGAAGAACGCCCGGTAGGCCAGCGAGTGGCCGTCGAGCAGCAGGAGACGGTTGTCGGTGTGGGCTGCGGCCTGGTTCACGGGGCCGAGTCTAGGGTGAGGGTCCGACAAGACGTGGAGGTGGCGGTGACCGAGACCGCGCGGGCCCGCTCGGAGGAGCTCGCGGCGCTGCCCGAGCAGCTGCCGGCCAAGATGGGTATCGAGATCACCGAATGGGACCGTGACCGGCTGGTCGGCACCATGCCGGTGGCCGGCAACCGCCAGCCGTACGGGCTGCTGCACGGCGGCGCCAATGCCGTGCTGGCCGAGACCCTTGGTTCCATCGCCGCCGCCATGCACGCCGCCGACCACGGGCTGATCGCCATGGGCGTCGAGCTGTCGTGCACGCACCACCGGGGCGCGGTGGCCGGCCTGGTCACCGGCGTCGCCACTCCGCTGCACGTCGGCAAGACCATGTCCTCGTTCGAGATCGTGATCACCGACGAGGCCGGCAAGCGGATCTGCACCGCCCGCCTCACCTGCGCCATCCGCGCCAAAACCGGCGCGAAACCCCCGCGAGTCCCGCCCAGCGTCACACCGAATTGATGAATCGGTTTCACACATTCGGTGTGACTGTGGGCGGGACTCGCGGGGGTGAGAAGTCAGCTTTCGCCGAGGTAGGCGTCGCGGACTCGCTGGTCGGCCAGGAGTTCGTGGCCGGTGCCCTCCAGCGTGGTGTGGCCGAGGTCGACCACGTAGGCGTAGTCGGACTGGGCCAGCGCGGCCAGCGCGTTCTGCTCGACCAGCAGCACCGTGGTGCCCAGGTCGCGCAGGTTGCGGATGGTGTCGAAGATGCGCTGGGTCATGATCGGCGACAGGCCCATCGACGGCTCGTCCAGCATCAGCAGCCGCGGCCGGGACATCATCGCCCGGCCGATGGCCAGCATCTGCTGCTCGCCGCCGGAGAACAGGCCGGCCTTGTTGCCCCGGCGCTCACCGAGCACCGGGAACAGCTCGTACACCCGCTCCATGTCCTCGGACACCCCGTCGTCGGACCGGGTGTACGCGCCCAGCAGCAGGTTCTCCTCCACGGTCATCCGCGGGAAGAGCCGCCGTCCCTCCGGGCAGTGGGCCACGCCCATGCCCAGGATGGCGTGCGCCGGCTGGGTGTGGATCGGCCGGCCCTCGAACGTGATCTCGCCGCGCTTGGGCCGCAGCAGCCCGGAAATCGTGCGCAGCGTGGTGGTCTTGCCGGCGCCGTTGGCACCGATGAGGCTGACGATCTGCCCGGCCTGCACCGAGAAGTTGATGTCCCGGATGGCCTCGATCGCTCCGTACGCCACCGAGAGGCCACGGACCTCCAGCAGCGGACGGGTGTGGGTGGTGGCGGTCGCCGAAGGCGCCGCGGTCGACTCACTCACGGCGTGTCTCCCTCCTGCACGGCCTGCAGCTCGGCCTCGACTTCCTCGGGCGGCTTGCCCAGGTACGCCTCGACGACGCGGGGGTCGCCGCGCACCTCGTCCGGCGTGCCCTCGATCAGCAGCTCGCCCTGCACCAGCACGGAAACCCGGTCGCACAACGTGAAGATGAACTTCGTGTCGTGCTCGATGACCACGACCGACACGCCCGTGTCGCGGATCCGGAAGATCAGCTGGCGGGCCGCCTCGGTCTCCTGCGGGTTCATGCCGGCGGTCGGCTCGTCCAGCAGCAGCACCGCCGGATCGGTGGCCAGCGCGCGGGCGATCTCCAGCCGCCGCTGGTCGCCGTAGGGCAGGTTGCGGGACAGCTCGTCCTCGACCCGGCTCAGTCCGACGAAGGCCAGCAGCTCACGGGCCCGGTCCCGCGCGGCGGCCTCGCCGCGGCGGAACGCCGGCCCGTGGAACAGCGACGACAGCGGACCCTGCTTCATCCGCACGTGCCGGCCCAGCAACACGTTCTCCAGCACGGTCATGCTGGGGAACAGCCGGATGTTCTGGAACGTCCGGGCCACGCCGGCGTCGGTGACCGCCGCCGGGTCGCCGGGCAGCACGGCGCCCTTGAGCAGCACCTGCCCGGTGGTCGGCGTGTACAGGCCGGTCAGGCAGTTGAAGAAGGTCGTCTTGCCGGCGCCGTTCGGCCCGATCAAGCCGTGGATCTTGCCCTCGTCCAGGCTGAGGGACACGTTCCGCAGCGCGGCCAGGCCGCCGAAGATCATGGACACGTCCCGTGCCTGCAACACCGGGGTGCTCATGCGCCGGCCTCCTTGACTCCCGCGACCGCGACCGAACCCTTGATCGCCGTGTCGTCCAGTGACTCGCCGGTCACGTCCTCGTCGGCCAGCTCGGCCCGACGGTGCCGGTCGGCGATCAGGCCCTGCGGCCGGAACCGCATGATCACGACCAGCGCCAGGCCGAAGACCAGCAGCCGGTAGTTCTGGAACTGGCGCAGCTCCTCCGGCAGCACGGTCAGCAGCGCGGCTCCGAGCACCGCGCCGGGGATCGTGCCCATGCCGCCGAGGATGACCGCGGCCAGCAGCGTGACCGACCAGTTGAACTGGAAGCTGTCGTACGAGGCGGTGGCCAGCTTGTGCGCGAACACCGCGCCGGCCAGGCCGGCAGTCGTGGCGCCGGTCATGAAGGCCAGGATCTTGAGCTTCCCGGTCTTCACGCCCATCGCGCGGGCCACGTCCTCGTCCTCGCGGATGGCGATCCAGGCCCGGCCGATGCGGCTGTTCTTCAGGTTGCCGAAGACGAACATCACCAGCGCGACCAGCAGCACGATCAGGAAGTAGTACAGGACACCGCCGGGCAGCTGGATGCCGCCGATGGTGAGCGGGTCGTTGAACGCGGCCCCGAACAGGGTCAGGTCCGGGATGTTCGGGATGGCGTTGGAGCCGCCGGTCAGGCCGCCGATGTTGTTCTGCGAGACCCGGACGAAGATCTCACCGAAGGCCAGCGTGACGATGGCCAGGTAGTCGCCGCGGACCCGCAGCGTCGGCGAGCCGACGACCGCGCCGAACAGGCCGGCCACGATGCCGGCGATGATCGCGGCGAGCAGGAACGGCAGCCGGATGCCGAACTCGGCGGCGACCGCGCCGGACAGGTTGGCCGCGACGAACGCGCCGATGCCCATGAACGCGACGTAGCCGAGGTCGAGCAGGCCGGCCAGGCCGACCACGATGTTCAGGCCGATGGCCGTCGCCGCGTACACACCGATGTTGGCGGTGATGGTCATCCAGTAGTCGTTGCCGACCGAGGTGAGCGGCACGGCCACCGCGCACAGCACCAGCACGACGATGCTGAAGATGCGGTGGCGCTCGGACAGGTCCGAGATCCACTTGGTGACGCCGAAGGCGTACAGCACGCCGAGCAGCGCGCCGGCCGCGCAGAGGTAGGACAGGAACAGCGGGCCGATGTACGGGTCGGACACGCCGCTGTGGCCGCCTGCGGTGAGCGTCTCGGTGATCAGGAACAGCATCGCCACGAACGCCACCACCAGGACCAGCCACTCGGCCCAGAACGGCAGCCTCGGCTTGATCACCGCCAGCCGCTGCTTCGGCAGCTGGTAGACGCCGACCAGCACCAGTGCCGCGCCGACGACCGCGGCCAGGCCGCCGAACGCCGAGTGGCCGTCGGCCGCCGTGACGGCGCCGAGGCCGCCGCCGTCGCCGATGATGAACAGCGTGTTGATCACGGCGATGCCGGCCGCGCCCCAGCCGACGGACTTGAGCACGCGGACCCGGTCGTGCAGCGGCACGAAGGCGAAGACCAGCGCGGCAAGGCCGAGGATCTCCAGGTACAGCCGGAACGAGCTGAGTCCGAACGGGGCGTCGAAGAACTCCAGCGACGCCTTGTCCGGGTAGGCGCCGTCGTTGAGCACGAAGGTGGCCCACGGCAGCAGCGCGCCGATGATGATGACGATCGCGCCGACGATGATGAGCGGTCGAGCCAGCGTTTTCATGCCCGCACCCTTTCCGCCTCGCCGAACAGACCCTGCGGCCGGAACACCAGCACCGCGATGAGCAGGATGAAGATCCACACGTAGTCGTACGCGGTGCCGCCGGGCAGGTAGATGTCGGCCAGGTTCTTGATCAGGCCGATGATGAACGCGCCGATGACCGCGCCGCGGATGCTGCCGATGCCGCCGAGCACGGCCGCGGCGAAGGCGAACAAGCCGTTCTGGAAGCCGATGAGGTTGTCCACGGCGTTGATGTAGCTGCCGTACAGCACGCCGCCGACACCGGCCAGCACCGCGCCGATGGCGAAGGTCAGCACGATCACGCGGTCCGGGTTGATGCCCATCAGCCGGGCGGTGTCCGGGTCCTGCGCGGTGGCCCGCATCGCGCGGCCCATCCGGGACCGGCTGACGTAAGTCTGCAGGACAACCGTCAGCACCAGCGACACGACCAGCATCAGCAGGCCGCTCGGCTTGAGGGTGATCGGACCGAGGTGCAGCGGCACCGAGTCGAGCAGGCTCGGGAACGGGATCGCCGAGGTCGCGCCCGGGTACCAGATCCGGACCACTTCCTGGAGCAGCACCGACACGCCGAGTGCCGTGATCAGCGGCGCCAGCCGGGGCGCGTTGCGCAGCGGCCGATAGGCGAAGCGCTCCATCAGCAGGGCGATCACCAGCGAGGTGATCATGCCGCCGACCAACATCGCCGGCAGGGCCACGTACCAGATCTGCTGGGCCGCGGCGGGCAGGATGTAGGTGTAGGTGAACAGGCCGCCGAAGGCGCCGGTCATGAAGACCTCGCCGTGCGCGAAGTTGATGAGCTGGATGATCCCGTAGACCATCGTGTAGCCCAGGGCCACCATGGCGATCAAACCGCCGAAGATGAGCCCGTTGGCTATCTGTTGCAACAGGGTTCCCACTGCTACCTCCATAGACGGCGGGGGCGAGGCCCTTGTGAGGCACCCACCCCCGCCGAAACCGTGCTCATGTCAGTAGAGCGGTCAGCCCTCGAACGGACCCGTCTGGACTGCCTTCCACTCCTTGCCGGTGACCTGGTACACCGTCAGGACCTTGTTGGTGCTGTCGCCGTACTGGTCGAACGCCACCGCGCCGGTCGCGCCGTTGCCCTTGTACGAGCCGATGTTGCTGATCAGCTTGTCGCGCTGGCCGTCGGCCCAGGTGCCGCTGTCGCCCAGGGTCGTGGCCAGGCTGGCGATGATCGCGTTGGCCGCGTCGTAGGAGAAGGCGCCGTACGCCGCGTACGGGTCCTTGTAACCCTTGGCCGCGTAGGCCTTCACGAAGTCCTTGGCGGTGTCGAGCGACTCGGTCGGGGCGCCGACCGAGGTGGCCAGGTCACCCTCCTTGCCGCCGAGGTCGATGAACTTCGGGTCGAAGATGCCGTCGCCGCCCATCACCGGGACGTTGAGGCCGAGGCCCTGCGCCTGCTTGGACAGCGGGCCGGCCACCGGGTACTCGCCGCCGTAGTAGATGGCGTCGGGGGCGGCCGCCTTGACCTTGGTCAGCACGCCGGAGAAGTCGGTGTCCTTCTCGCCGACCTGCTCCTTGTCGACGATGGTGGCGCCGTCGGTGGTCGCCCGCTCGGAGAACGCGGCGGCCAGGCCGGCACCGTAGGTCTTGCCGTCCTGGATGATGGCGATCTTCTTCTTGCCGGCCTTCTTCACCAGGTAGTCGGCCGCGTCAGGGCCCTGGTAGTTGTCCGTGGTGCAGACCCGGAAGTAGCTCGGGAACTGGCGCTTCGGGTTGCTCAGGTCCGTGCCCTTGGTCAGGGACGGGTTGGTGTTGGCCGGCGAGATCTGCGGGACCTTCTTGCCCGACAGGATCGGCTGCACCGTCTGGGCCACCGAGGAGTTCAGCGTGCCGACCACGCCGACCACGTTGGAGTCCGAGGACAGCTTGGTGGCGGCCTGCGCGCCGACCTGCGGCGTCGCCTGGTCGTCCTCCGGGTCCACGGTCAGCTTGTAGCCCTTGACCGTGCACTTGTCGTTGGCCTCGGCCACGGCGAGCTCGGCGGAGTGCTGGATGCCCAGGCCCAACGCCGACAGGTTGCCGGTCAGCGGGGCGATCACGCCGATCGTGAGCGTGCCCTTGCTCGTGTCGCAGCTGGCGGAGCCGCCTCCGCCGCTCTCGGTCTTGTTCGTGCCGCAGGCTGCCAGCGCCAAAGCGCCGGCCATGACCACCACCGCGGCCTTCACCGTCCGGTTACGCACGTGACGTCCCTTCTCCGAGCTGCGCGACCGTGTGATACGCACGTGCCGCTTGACCCCGCCTGATTTGGGGGTTGCGCGGAAGTTAGGCGATGAAGCGCACCACAGTCATCGCGGCGGACGTTTCCGTGACCAGACCGCAACGTTGCGAGAACCCTCCGTTGCCATACCGACGCACAACGCCACAACTGTTTACGTTAGCGCTTCTAGCGTAAATACCGATTTCAACTCGGCAACGGAGCTATCTCCGTCCCGACAGGCCCGCCTACCATGCCCGAATGGTCCCGACGAAACGCCTGCTTGTGCCGCTGGGAGCCATCCTTCTGCTGGTCAGCGCGGGTGTGGTGCTACGTGAGGTTCAGCAACCCCAAAACACACCACCCGCCCCGAATTCGGAGATCCGGCGGGTTGACCGATTCACCAACCGTAACGTTCTCGTACCACAACCAATCAGCGGACCGGTGACGCCGTCCGACCTGCGGTTGACTTCAGAAGTCGGCGCGCTGCGCGCCGACTGGACCGATGCCGGGGCATCGGGGTACGAGGTGACCTGGCGCCACGGGGGCGTACTGGACCACACATTGCTGACCATACAGCCCGAAGTCCGGCTCGGTGGACTTCGGACAGGCGTGTCCTACACGATCGAAGTGCGGGCCGTGGATGCTTACGGCAAGCGGTCCAACCCGGCGACGGCCACCGGGAGCCCGTCGGTTACTCCCGACAACTCGTGGAAAAAGCCGCTGACCGGCGTGTTCGACGACTTCTCCGATGTCTCGACGCTGACTCGGCGCTGGCACCTGTCCGGCTACCCGGGCTGTGTCGACGCAGGTAGCGGGGCCGGCGGGCTCGTCATCGGGCTGGAATGCGGCGCCGATCAGGCGGTGTTGCGTGCCCGTTCGCGCATAGAGCTTGCCTCGAATGGGGAATTGGGCCGAATAGCCGTCGTGACCGATGCCGCCGGGCCCGGCGGCCAACTGACCGTCGATCTCAGTCCCGGTCCCGTCGATCGGGTCGGGTCGACGCTGCCGCCGGGAACCGTGCAGATCGTCGTGGACGATCAGGGCGCCCGGGTGATGGCCGCCGACGACGTTCCCCGGGTCGGCGGCAGTCGCACCGATGCCGTTTCGCCGCGCGGGGTCGGCGTGCCCCATCTGTTCGAGGTCGTATTCCGCGCTGACGGTATTACCGTCTTACAAGATGGCCGGGAAATCGGCTTCGGCGGCATCGTGCCGTCCTGGCGGTCGGCGTCGGTGCTGTACGGATTCCAGGGGCCGGCCGGGCTCAAGTCCCGGGTGTTCGTCGGCGGCGCCGGCTTCTCCGGGCCGACCTCGGACGTGCCGGCGGTCAGCGAGGTGTCGCTGGTGCCCGCCACCCTGCGGGCGCTGTCCCCCGGCGAGACCGCCCCCGGCATCGGGATTTCCCGGAAACCCTTGGTGGGCACCGTTTCCGCCCGGTACATCGCCACCGTGAAGGCCGGCGACGGCTTGACCGTCGGCGGCTTGGCCGTGCAGCTCGGCGACGCCACCTATCCCCTCGTGCAGGCCGTGCCCGGTCCCGTGCCGGCCGGCTCCGTCACCACCGTCTACGCCGACATGCCCGCCGCGTTGTTGGGGCTGGCCGGGCCCGAGCAGCTCAGCCCGTACGTGCTGCGGTCGTCCGGCGGCGAGGCCACCATCGTCGAGAGCTACCTCGAGATCCACCACACCTCGCCCGTGCCCGGCATCGCCCCGGCCGACCTGCCCGCCGCCCCCGCCGACGTGCAGCTGCCGCGGATCGTCGTCGACGAGAGCCAGGACAGCGGGCGCGTCGTGCTCGACGTGTTCCTCGACGGCCGGTACTCCAAGGAGGTCGCCGGCGTCGCCGGGTTCGAGGTGTGGCTCGACGGCAAGCTCGTCTGCGGGCAGCCAACCGACAGCGGCGGAGTCGGGCTCGGCGGGCGGTACACCGTCGTGTTCAGCGCCGGCAGCCTCGCCCGCGGGGCCCACTCCTTCGACGTTCGGCTCTATCCCGCCGACGGGGGCGTGTTGCCCACGTCCGTGCTCAAGGACGTCACCGTCACTTGATGCTGTCGACCACGGCCTCCGCGACCGCCTTCATCGTCGTGCGGCGGTCCATCGCCGTGCGCTGGATCCAGCGGAACGCCTCCGGCTCGGTCAGGCCCTGAGCGCTCATCAGCAGCCCCTTGGCCCGCTCGATCACCTTGCGGGTCTCCAGCCGGTCCGTGAGGCTGGCCACCTCGTTCTCCAGCGCCTGGAGTTCGGAGAACCGGCTCATCGCCAGTTCGACCGCCGGCACCAGGTCCCGCTTCGCGAACGGCTTCACCAGGTACGCCATCGCCCCCGCGTCGCGGGCCCGCTCCACCAGGTCCCGCTGGCTGAACGCCGTCAGGATCACCACCGGGGCGATCCGCTCCTTGGCGATCACCGAGGCGGCTTCGATGCCGTCCATCTTCGGCATCTTCACGTCAAGAATCACCAGGTCAGGTCGCAGATCCCCGGCGAGCTTCACGGCCTCTTCGCCGTCACCCGCCTCGCCGACCACCTGGTAGCCCTCCTCGCGGAGCATCTCCACCAGGTCGAGCCGGATCAGCGCCTCGTCCTCCGCGACGAGCACCCGACGCTGCGGGGCAGCAGCCTGCGTCTGGGCCTCGGCAGCCGGCTGGGTCACCGCGGTCCTCCTGTGCGATCGCTGGAATCCACCCTGACGAGTGGACCGAAACCGCAGTTTACTCAGTGTGCGCGCCCACCACCCGCCCCAGCCGCGTGATCAGCCCGACACCCCCGCCCGGGAACCCCCTCGCCCCGTCGCGTAGAGTCATGCATCTCCGCAACAGGCCCCCGTAGCCCAACGGCAGAGGCAACGGATTCAAAACCCGTCCAGTGTCAGTTCGAATCTGACCGGGGGCACATACCGCATCCACACAAGCCACGCCTGCTCCCTGAGCAGGCGTTTCTTGCGTTTCGAGCACGGTGGTCAGCCTTTCCGCTGTTTCGGCGATCTCGGGTACGCCCAGGTGGCTGACCTCGAACAACCGCCTCAGCAACGCCTCCGGCGCATCGCTCGGTTTCAGCGCCAGGAACGGCAGCGAGTCGAGCAATACGAAGCCGGCAACGCTCGAACGACCGGTTTCGCCCTCATCGGCCTTGTCGAGGTCAGTGATGGCCGCCAACACCGCCGTCTTTTCGCCGTGGAGCTCGTTGTAGGTGCCGCGCAGCGCCTTGGTGAACGGATCGCCCGGGTCACTCACGTCCGCCACCGCCCGTTGCAGCCGCTCCCGCGCCGGGGGTAGCGGCCTCGGCCAACGCCTGCCAGATCACGGTCGCCGGATTTGCCGACGACGTCTCGTTGACGACGACGGCGATCGTGATGCCGCGGTCGACGTCGGTCGCGGCCATCGACATGAATCCGCCGTAGCTGCCGGCGTGGCCTTGCCAGGTGTGTCCCGCAGCCTTGGTCTGGAAGGTGCCCATCCCGTACGTGCCGGACTCCGGATCCGGGTTCTGGCGTGACTGCGGTGATGGCGTGACCATCATTCGCACGGTGTCCGGCCGGAGCATGGTGCCGCGGACGAACAACGCGTCGAGTACCAGACCCGGGCCGGTCGCGGTTCCGGCCAGCGCGCCGTCGGTGAACGGCAGGCCGTACAGGTCGGTCGGGATGCCCTTCGCGCCGTACCGGGTGAAGGTGTCCGCCAGGTTCCCGTCGTCGAGGCGGTCATAGCCGTGCGCGAAGCGACTGAAGGCGCCCTGTGTGCGCTTGATGGTGAGGACGTCGTCGGTCACCGGCACCCACGCAGTGCCTGCCCGCCGGACGAAATCCCGGTAGGCACACTCCAATGCCCGGTCACCGCCGGAGATCTTGGCCAGGACGTGCCCCAGGATGATGTAGCCGGTGTTGGAGTACTCAAAGCGCCTGCCGGGATCGACCGGTTGGCGGATGCCGGCGTTCAGCATCTCGAACGTGTACGGCCGGTTGGGGTCGTACCGGTCGCCGGGCGGGAACAGCGGCGCCGTGGCCGGATCCCCGTACAGGTCCGGGTAACCCGCGGTGTGCGTCAGCAACATCCGGGTTGTGACGACCCGTGAACCCGCCACCTCGTCGCCGATGTAGGTGGAGATCGGCTTGTCGAGGTCGAGCACCCCGTTCTCGGCCTGGTGCAACACGAATGTCGCGAACAACATCTTGCCGAGGCTGGCGTACGAGAACAGTGTGCGGTCCGTGACCGGCGTCGCCGGGTCGATGGTCGCCTTGCCACGGTTGCCCGACCACATCACTCGGCCGTTGCGGATCACCACAGCCTGCGCACCGATGTCACCGAACTTCGACGCGGCCCGTTCCAGCGCCTCGTCCAGCTTTCTCCCAGTGCCCTGACCCGCCGCGGCGGCCGTGGACGTGGACAGCACGGTGGCCATTCCGACAACCAGAGCTAGAACGCGATGCCAGATCCTGTGACTCATGGTTCCTTCCCGAGGTTGATTGTCGCCGCTGCCCGGTCCGGCCGGAACTCCGCGCGGACGTCGAGGCCGGCTCATGTCGCCGATGTGGTTGCGGTTGGTGGCCGAGATGTCAGCTGGCACGGTGAAGTCGGGCAACACGGCAAGGGTGCTCACCCCGGTCCGGCTTCCTTCCGGTCCCGCGGTCCTGCAATTCTGGTTTTCGCTCAATGGCGCGTCGTTGGCGAAATCGCCTACACTTCGTCGGTGCGGATGACGGCATCGCCAAACGTCGGCGGCACCTGCGAGGAGCTGTACGCCCTTGCCGACGCCGTGGCGGCCGTGATCGGCGGTTCCGTGTCCATTGAGGACCTCGACAACCGAGTGCTCGCCTACTCCTCGATCCCCGAGCAGCGCATCGACGAACTGCGCCGCCGAGGAATCCTCGATCGCCGCGTCCCTGACCAGCCCGAGCACTTCGAGCAGTACCGGCAGGTCCTGGCGGCCACTGGAGTCGTGCGGCTGCCCATCCTGGCCGAGGACGAACTGCCGCGCGCGGCCGTGGCGATCCGTGCCGGCGAACGGCCATTGGGCACGATCTGGGCGATCGAAGGCGCCACGCCGATGGACGCGGCCGGCGAAGCCGCACTGCTCGACGGCGCCCGGCTGGCCGCGACGCACCTGCTGCGCCAGTGGGGCGCTGCCGAGCTTGACCGGCGGATCCGTGAGAACGCGCTGCGCGGCCTGCTGACGGGCGAAGTCACCATCGGCGAGGCGCGTGCCCGGCTCGGCCTGCCCGACCCGCCGCGGCTGACCCTGCTCGGCCTCGCGTCGCCGAACGGAGAGTCGGACGCATGGCTGAGTACCGCCGCAACTCGGCACTGGGCAGCGGTGTCCGCGGAGGCGGCCACGGCCACGATCAACCGCACCGTGTACATCCTGTTGCCCAACAATCCACCGGCCACCGCACGCCGCCTCGCCGAGCAGGCCGTGGCCGCCCTCGACAGAACTCTGGATGCGCCCGTGCGCTGCGCGCAGAGCCGTACGGCCACCGCGGCCACCGAGGTGCCCACGTTGCGTGCCGAAGTGGACGACATCCTGCGGGTGATCACCGCCGATCCTGATAGTCGGCCGGTCACCGCGCTCGGTGACGTCCACGCCAGGGTGCTGCTCATGCACTTCTCCGACGAGCTGGCACGCCACCCCGCGCTGCGCCACCCGGGAATCGAAGCGATGCTCAAGCACGATCGCACCCGCCGCACGCACTATGCGGCGTCAGTGGTCGCTTGGCTGGACGCCGCCGGCAACATCGGCGAGGCAGCGCGGAGCCTGACCGTGCATCCCAATACCCTCAAGTACCGGCTCCGCCGTGTCTGCGACCTGTTCGGCGTCGACCTGCTCGGCCACCCCGACGATCGACTCTCCTGCTGGCTCCAGCTTCGCCTCCAGCACTGACATCCTGCCGCGCGAACCAACCGAGCGCCTGGCGGAACGGTGACCTCTGCGAACCCCAGCCGGTGGTCGGTGTACTCACCGTTCTCCATGGCTCGGTTTCCCGAAAACGTTGATCTCGGCGGCGGCGGTGTAGCCGTTCACACCGGCCAGGGCTCGAAGCCGCACGTACCGGGCGGCCCGGGCGGGGAAGACGGCGGACTTGGTGCTGTCGTCGGCCGCCCAACTTCCGGTTGCCACCGGTGTGAAGGTCGTGCCGTCCATGCTGACCTCAACCGCGTAGGAGGTGACTATGCCGTTCGGGTTGCCGTCCTGGCGAGGTACGTACCGCAGGCCGGTCACCTGATATCCGCCGCCGAGGTCCTGGGTCAGCTCGTGCGGAGGTGGCTGGTAGGGCGACCATGCGGAATGCCACATGGTGGTCCGGTCGCCGTCGATCGCGGATTTGGCTTCATAGCCGGGCTCCTGCGCGCTGTCGGCGGTGGCGGTCATGGCGGACTGCGGGACCATGCCGACGTAGAGCGGCAAATCTCTTGCCCCTGCGCCAACCTGGCCGCCGGATCGATAGTTCAGTGTCACTGCGCCGGGGTAGCTGTCCGGCATGACATCGGACGGCGAGCCGATCCGCCAGCGCCAGGTGCCGGTCTGGCCCGGGGCCAGCGTGGTCGGTCCGGACTGGACCTGGACAACGGTCCAACCGGACGGGACGCGCGGCGCCAGCGTGATCGCGGTCGCCGGTACCGGACCGGGATTGCTCACCTGCGCACTCACGACGGTCTGGTCCCCTGGCGCGGCCAGGTAGACCGGGGAGGGCGAGATGTTGGCGACGGACAGCCTGGTCGCGACGCCAAGGTCCGGGGTGACGGTGAGGTTGGCGAACTCGGCGTGCTGGTAGTTGGACACGCCGAGGGACACCTGTCCGGCGGTGTCGACGTCGTCGCCGACGGTGGCCAGCGGACGGCCGTCGACGGCGGCGGTGACCTCGATCTGCCGGACCCGCAGGGACACGTGGTGCCAGGCGCCGACCGGGAAGTCCGTGGAGCCACTGGCCAGTGTGCTGACGGCGCCATCCGGTGCGACCCTGGTCAGCGTCCAGTGGCCGTCGCTGCCGGCGGTGAGGTGATAGCCGGAGACGCCGTTGACCACCCGGGCGCCGAGGTCCACACTGCCGGCCTGGTCCAGCCGCGCGTCCACACCGACGTCGTAGTCGTGCCAGTTCGTCGGGTCGCCGATCACGGTCAGCGGGTGGTTGTCCAGGTTGTTCCACTGCACCGGCTGCTGATCCACGGCGGACCGCAGGCACATACCGGGCCGGCCCGTGCACGGCGCGGTGGCGAAAGTGCCGCCGAGATCTGAGAAGTACCGTGGGGTGGCGTCCGTCGGATAGCGGCCGAAATCGTCCACATAGGGCAGTCGCCAGGCGGAGGCGGGCGGCGAGGCCGCTGCTCCTCGGCCCTGACCGTTCGTCGTGGTGAACGAGTACACGCGACCAGGTTGCAGGGTGACGGTGAAGGCGCCGTGGTTCGGGCGGATGTCCGGCTGGCGGACGAACCAGTCCGAGGGCCTGGCGGAGTCCATAGTGGACGACCAGACGTGGACGGCTCCGGTGGACAGGCCGCCCGCAATCGAGAACGTGACCTGCTGGGGCGTGGTGGCGTCCAGCGTTTCCGCGATGCTGCTCCAGTCGGCGCTGACGGGTGAGCGGAGGCTGACCACGCTGCCGCCGGGGATGCGGGTGCTGCCGCTGTCCAGGTAGCGCCAACCAGGCTGGGTGAACTGGGTGGTGTGCGCGGTCGCCCACACGCTGGGTCCGACGGTGTAGTGGCCGGACCAGGGTTCGTTGGCCAGCAACAGCCCGTCGCCGGCGAAGGGCAGTCCCTGATAGGCCGACCATTCCAGCGACCAGTTGACGGCGCCGGTAATCCGGCCGTCGATGTACTGCCGGTTGAGCGCGCGGGCCAGCGGCGCGGCGCCGGTGTCGTACGGCTGCGAGCCCTGCTCGCTGGCCCACAACGGTTTGTTCAGCTGCTGTGCGGTCGAAGGACTGGGACAGCTGGTGTAGGCGGTGAGATAACCGCACACGTAGTGCTGGCCAACCACATCGACCGCGGCGGCGAAGGCGGGATCGGTGGCCAGCGCGCCCGCGACACTCCAGTTGAAACTGTCGTCGGCGACGATCTTGATGTAGCCGTAGCCGTTGCGGACCAGCGCGGCGCGCAACTTCTCGTACCAGGCGGCGTTGAAACCTTTTTCGTTCCAGCCACCGAGGTAGTCGATGCGCAGTCCATGTCGAGCGGCGCAGCCCAGCCAGGACAACAGGTACGAGGTGAACCGGTCGGTCCACACGGTCTGCTGGCCGCCGCCGACCCAGCCCGGCGTTCCCCAGGCGAGCGCGGACAGTGTGACGTTCGGGTTGCGCTGCTTGGCCTGTTCCATCAGCCACCACTCGTAGCCACGATCGCAGTTCAGGTCGCCGGGGCCGCGCATGTGACTGGGCTCGGTGCCGTCGGTGGAGTTGGTGTCCCCACCGATCTCCACCTTCAGGACCTGGAGAGCCGCGCCATGGCCGGGAGTGAACAGGTAGTCGAGGATCTGGCCGCGCTCGGGTTCCGGGTAGTCGACGAGCAGCCGGGAGGAAGCGCCGGCCGACAGCGCGCCGACCCCGTCGAAGACGCGTCCGGGCGAGGTTCCGTCGATCGTGATGATCGACGTGCCCGCACCGTCCGCCGGGACGGTCACCGAGGCCAGGACTGCGAGGACAGTCGTTGTCAGGACAAGGAGTCGAGCGGCACCGCGCGGCACGATGGGAACCTCCGTCGTTGACGACTCGATGGCGGCGGGCACATCGCGTGGCGTCTCGACGCTATGGCCCGGCCCGCCAGTACGGCAAGATGCGCGAGCGGAACTCGTCGATATGTCCGTTACACCCTATATGACGCCATCTTGTTGACTGTTAATGATTGTTTTACGGCTAAAAATTGCAAGAACGAGCAGTTAGCGTCTTGTCTCCAAAGACGAGAATCCCTAGCGTTCGACAGGTCCGCCGCCGCCGCCGCTCGACTTGGGGAGGAAGCAGTGGCCAATGGCAGCATGCCGGCCGGCGTTCGATGGCGTCTGGCGTCGGCCGTGGCGATCGCGCTGTCGGTGCTCATGCCGGGCCTCCAGCCGCCGGCGACAGCCGAACCGCCGTCCTACAACGGATTGGCGCTCACGCCGCCGATGGGTTTCAACGACTGGCAGCACTACCGCTGCGACATCACCGAGCAGACGATCCTGTCCAACGCGACGGCGCTGGTCACCACCGGCCTGGCCCGGCACGGCTACAACTACGTCAATGTCGACGACTGCTGGATGGCGTCGCAGCGCGACGCCGACGGTGTCCTGCAAGCGAATCCGGCCACCTTCCCGCACGGCATCGGGTGGCTGGCCGGCCAGGTGCACCGACTGGGCCTGAAGTTCGGCATCTACCAGGACGGCGGCTACCGCACCTGCGGCGGCTTCCCCGGCATGTACGGCCACATCCAGCAGGACGCCGACACGTTCGCCTCGTGGGGCGTGGACTTCCTCAAGCTGGACTACTGCAACCAGCCGACCGACCAGTATCCCGGGGACAGCCCGGCGCAGGTGGCGAAGATCGTCTATGCCGAGGTGAGCCGGGCGCTGCTGAGCACCCACCGGCCGATCGTGTTCTCCGAGTCCGCGCCGGCGTACTTCTGTTGCACCGGGCCGAACTTCACCGACATCATGTCGTGGGTCGGCGACACCGGGAACCTGTGGCGGTTCGGCGACGACATCCAGCCCAGCTGGTCCAGCATTCTCACCAACTACCGCGAGGACAACACACCCGGCCTGGCCGCCCACGCCGGGCCCGGTCGCTGGAACGACGCGGACATGCTGCTGGCCGGCACCGCCGGCACCACACCGACCGAGCAGCAGAGCCAGTTCTCGCTCTGGGCCGAGTTGGCGTCGCCGCTGCTGCTGTCCGCGGATCTCGGCTCGCTGTCGCCGCAGACGATCGCCATGCTGTCCAACCAGGACGTGCTCGCCGTGGACCAGGACCCGTTGGGGGCACAGGGCACGATCGTGCACAGCGACGCCGACGCGGACGTGCTGGCCAAACCACTCGCCAATGGCGACGCCGCGATCGCGTTGTTCAACAAGTCCGCGACCGCGCGGAACATCTCGACCAGTGCGGGCAATGCCGGCGGCTACCGGCTGACCGACCTGTGGTCGCACCAGACGACCGAGACCACCGGCACGATCTCCGCGGACGTGCCGGCGCACGGCGTCGCGCTCTACCGTGTGCACCGCTCGAAGGCATCGTGGCCACCGCCGTCGGTCGCGATCGTCCCGGATGTCAGCGGCACGCGGGTCACCATCGGCATCCAGAACAACGGATCCAGCGCCATCTCGGACGTCACGGTCGGCCTGTCGGCGCCGCCCGGCTGGACGGTGCGGCCGGCGACACAGCGGATCCCGAGCATTCTGCCCGGGCACACGCAATCGGTCACCCTGACAGCGATCCCCGCGCCGCAGCCGCCCGGCACCACGTACACGACGCTCACCGTCCAGACGTCCTACCGCACCCTTGGCGGACGACAGTCGCTCGCCGGCCAGGCGACCGCGACGACCGTGGTGCCGTATCCGTCGCTGGCCGCTGCGTTCGGCAATGTCGGCGTCACCGACGACAACAACACGAATCCGCCGAACCTCGGTCCGGCGATCGACAACTACGGCGAGACCTTCTCCGCCAAGGCACTGGCCGCCGCCGGAGTCGCCGCCGGGGGCACGGTCAGCAGCGGTGGCCTCGTCTTCACCTGGCCGTCCGCCGCGCCCGGCCAACCGAACAACGTCGTCGCGAATGGACAGATCATCAACCTCAGCGGCAGCGGTGGCACGCTCGGTTTCCTTGCCACCGCGGGCTTCGGGCCGGCCGGTGGGACCGGCACCATCACCTACACCGACGGCAGCACCCAGGCCTTCACGCTGAGCGCGCCGGACTGGACCTTCGCGCCGGCCGACGCGACCGTCGCCGTCAGCATGCCGTACCACAACGTCGCCGGGACCGCGCCGGCCCGCGTCACCACGGACATCTATCGGTCCACCGTCCCCATCGATCCGGCGAAGAAGGTGGCGAGCGTGACCCTGCCCGTCGCGACCGGCGGCTCCGGCCTGTCCATGCTGCACGTCTTCGCGCTGGCGATCGCATGAGGCGCCGAACGTTCCTGCGCGCGGCCGCCGCCGCCGGTGCGCTCGCCTGGCCGGCCAACGGCCTTCCCGCGCACGCCGCGTCGGGCGGCGTGCGCGGGATGATCGCACGCTATCTCGGCCCGGCGGCCGGCCAGTTCGAGCTGCGGACACTGCCGGCCGCGGCGAACGGGCTCGACCGGTTCCAGATCTCCGGCCGGCCCGGGCATGTCGTGCTGGCCGGCAGCAGCCCGATCGCGCAGGCGGCGGCGTTCAACTGGTGGCTCAAGCACGTCGCGAACGGCCACATCTCCTGGGACTACAACCGACTCGACCATCTGCCGGCACTGCTCCCCGCCCCGGCGACGCCGATCACGCTCTCGTCGCCGCACCGGATTCGCTTGCAGGGCAACGTGTGCTGGCTCGGCTACACCTCGCCCTACTGGGACTGGGACCGCTGGCAGCAGGAGATCGACTATTTCGCGGCCAGCGGCTACACCCATGTCCCCATGTACATCGGCCACGAATTGGCTTACTACCAGCTGTTGCTGGACATCGGGTACTCGGACCAGCAGGCGCGCTCGTGGATCCCGCTGCCCGCGCACCAGCCGTGGTGGTGGTTCGACAACATGTCCAACTTCGCCGAGCCCATCCCGCTCGACCTGATGCGCCGGCGGGCCGAGCTCGGCAACCGAATCGCCGAGCGGATGCGCGAACTGGGCGTCACGCCGGTCGTGCCCGGCTTCCTCGGGTTCGTGCCGACCGACTTCGGCCAGCGCCACCCCGGCGTGGACGTCATCCCGCAGGGCAACTGGGGCGCCTATGTCCGGCCGTCGCTGCTCAACCCGGTGGAGCCGCTCTATCGGCAGCTGGCCGACGACTTCTACCGGCAACAGGACCGGCTGTTCCCCGGCGGGCAGCGAGCCTACGGCGGCGACTTCTTCCAGGAGGGCGGCCAGGTCGGCGACCTGGACCTGGCCGCCGCCGGCGCGTCGGTGCAGCGGGCCATGCAGGCGGCCAGTCCCGGCGCGCTGTGGATGCTCCAGGCCTGGTCGGGAAACCCCCGCCAGCAGATGATGGCCGGCCTGGACCTGAGCACGGTGTTCGTGCTGGACCTCCAGGCCGACGTCGATCCACAGTGGACGAAGCTGGACGCGTTCTGGGGCGCGCCGTGGACCTGGGGAACGATCTCCAACGCCGGCGGCACCGTGGTGCTGTACGGGCGGCTGCCGGCGATCAACACCGAGCTGCCGGCCGTGCTGGCCGATCCGAGGCGCGGGGCGCTGGCGGGCGTGCACTTCGCGCCGGAGGGCAACGACACCAACCCCGTGCTCGGCGACTTCCTCAGCGACATGTTCTGGCGCAGCCAGCCGGTCGACCTGCCGGCGTGGATCAGCGACTACGCGGCCCGCCGGTACGGCCGGCGAGATCCGGAGGCGGACGCGGCCTGGCAGCTGCTGCTGGCCACCGCGTACGGCATGAGCGGCAACACCGGCAACGTGGACACCGCGCCGGACTCGCTGTTCAACGCTCAGCCGAGCCTGACCGCCACCAGCGCGGACATCTACGTCACCGGCGTCCTGCCCTACGATCCCGGCCAACTCCAGTTGGCCCTGCGGCGCCTGTTGGCCGCCGATCCGTCGCTGCGCCGGGAGGCGACGTACCGATACGACCTGCTCGATGTCGCCCGCCAGGTCCTGGACAACGCGGGCCGCACCCTGCTGCCCCAGCTCAACGAGGCGTTCCTGGCCGGCGACCGCACCCGGTTCCGGGCACTGGCCGACCACTGGCTGGACCTGATCACGTTGCAGGACAACCTGCTCGGCACCGACGCGCGGTTCATGGTCGGCACCTGGCTGGACCACGCCCGGCGATCGGCGAGCACGCCGGCCGAGGCGGCGCTGCTGGACTACAACGCCCGCGACATCCTCACCGCGTGGGGCAACCGCGCGGTGTCCGACGCCGGCCTGCACGACTACGCCAACCGGGACTGGCAGGGCCTTGTCGGGGACCATTACCGCCACCGCTGGGCCCTGTTCTTCGACAGCCTGGAACGCGGCACGACTGTCGACTGGTTCGCCGTCAACGACGCGTGGAACCGTCGCGGCAACACCTATCCGAGCACGCCGACCGGCGACACGCACCAGGTCGCCAGCCGGGTGTGGCGGACGCTCGCGGCCGACCCGATGTTCGCCCGCGTGACCGCGGCCGTGTCCGGGTCCAGGGTCGACGTCACCGTCGCCAACACCAACGTGGCCGGTGTGGCCAGGCGGACGACGGTCTCGCTGTCGGCGCCGGACGGATTCGACACCGGCGGCCCGGTGAACCTGGGAGATGTTGCCACTGGGGGTTCGGCGCACACCGCGTTCACCGTGCGCGTGCCGTCCGGGTACGTCGTCAAGACCGCGATGGACCGCATCCCGATCACCGCGACGGCGCGCTTCGGCTACGGCGCAACAGCCCTGACCAACGCGGGCTATGCCGAGCTGCTCATCCCAGCCCCGGTCCAGCCGCCGTACCGAACCGTCACCTTCACCACGAGCGTGTTCGGGCAGAAGGACAACTCGTTCGCGATCTACACCGGCGGCGCGGACATGTGGGGCGGCATCAACGAGTTCGGCACGATCTACCGGCCGGCCACGCTCGCCGTCGGAGGCTCGGTCACGACCGAGGTCACCGCGCAGGCCAACACCGGCCCATGGGCGCGAGCCGGCATCGTCATCCGCGACGACCTCACCACGAACGGCACGGCCGGCTACCTCACGCTCGCCCTGACACCAGGCAACGGATGCCTGCTCAGCTACGACGGCAACGGCGACGGCGAACTGGACGGGCTCGTGATCGCACCCGGCTTCGCCGCACCCAGCCAGCTGAGGCTCACTCGCACCGGCCCGACAACCTACACCGGCACCTGCTCACACGACGGCACGACGTGGACGACCGTCGGTAGCGTCACCGTGCCCGGCGGCGGTGCGGCGCAGGACGTCGGCCTGTTCGCCGAGGCGGCCAGCACGACCACGATGGGCCTGGTCCGCTTCTCCGGTTTCACGGTCACGTAATGGTCGAGGTCAGCTGCGCCTTCGAGTCCACGGTGATCCGCGCCTATCGGCTGGGCACCCGGGGATGAAGCGGGCTTTGTCCCCTGGATCCGCAACCGGCAGGTGCGCAGCTGGAGGCCGGCGACTGACGTGACTCGCGGCGGGGGAAGGGCCGGCCGGATCGGCCGGCCCTTCCCCGGGGAGTCGCCGGTCAGCTCGGACGCAGCGGGATCGCCCAGCGCTGCTGCGGCGTGCCCACGAAGTCCCAGATCTGCATCTTCGTTCCGTTGTCAGTGCTACCGTACTGGTCGTCCAGCACCCGGCCGGCATAGGTGTTCACGATCGCGCCGTCCGGCCGCTCCGCCCACTGCTGGCTGCCCGACCCACAGGTCGTGACGCCGATGGCGGTGCCGTTGTTGACGCTGACGATGTCGATGCAGTTGGACAGCGACAGCAGCCGGCCGTCACCCTGGTCGGTCCACTGCTGACCGGACGCGCCGAAGCAGTCCCACAGCCACACGGTGGTGTTGGCCGGGTCCTCGGCTTTGATGTCGGTGCACTTGCCGCCGACGCCGACGATGGCCCCGGTCCACAGCGTCTGTGCGCTCATCCGCCACTGCTGCAGCGCCGCGGCGGTGCAGTCCTGGATGGTGAACGCGCCGCCGTTGGTGTCGGACGCCCCGGTCAGGCAGCGGCCGGCGTTGGGATTGAGCACGGTGCCGTCGAGGCGCTGCACCCATTGCTGGCCGGGGTCGCCGGCGCTGCAGTTCCAGAGCACCACACCGGTGCCGGCGGTAGTGGCCGCGTTGTTGACGGTCAGGCACTTGCCGGCCGCGTGCAGCGTGCCGTCGCCGGGCGCGATCCAGCTCTGCGCCTGGTTGTGGTAGCAGTCCCACTCCTGCACGATGCCCCGTGTCGGATCGCCGTTGTCCACGTCAAGGCACTTGCCGCCCGGATCGGTCAGTTCACCGTTCTGGCCGTGCTGGTCCGGCACCCGCCACACCTGGTCGGCGCGACCCGTGCAGTCCTGCAGTTGCAGCACGGCGGCGTTCGCGGTGGAGGCCGGCGTGAGGCACCGGCCGGAACGCGGGTTGACGATGGTGCCGTTGTCCCTTATCACCCACACCTGGCTGCTGAGCTGCGGGACGCACGACCCGAGCACCTCCTGGGTGCCGGCGGCGGTGCCGTTGTCCAAGGCGGTCAGGCACTTGGAGGCGTTGGTCAGCGCCCCGTCCGCGGTCTGCGCCCACACCTGGGCGCCGGTGGTGTTGCAGTCCCACAACGAGATTCCGTTGGTGGTGCCGGTGCTGTTGGGGCTGCCGTTGTACAGGTCGAGACACCGGTTGTTGGCGCCGACGAACTGCCCGACCCGGATCGGCTGGTTGCGCTTGACCCGAATGTCCCGGAAGTGCACGCCGGGCGCGGCGTTGGCCAGGCCGATGTACTGGCCGTAGAACCGGCTGCCGTCGCTGCTGTACTGGTTGACCTGGGTTCCGTTGAGCCGCACGGTGATGGTCCGCCAGTCCACCGAGATCTCGTAGCTGTTCCACTGCCCGGCCGGCTTCTGGGCGGCGGCGACCGCCGTGCTGAACGGCACGACCGAGCCGGTCATGGACTGGCCGGACGCGCTGGCGAGTCCGATGTGGACTCCGACCCCGGTCTTCAGCGGCGAGGTGGCGTCCGTGGCCGGGTCGGCGAAGCCGATCAGGACGTCGCTGGACAAGCCTTCCTGATCCTGCTTGTAGTCCAGCTTCACCGTGTAGCTCTCGCCCAGTGTCCGTGCGGCGTACCACGAAGCGCCGGGCGCGCTGCCGTCCGAAGTGGACATAGTGCAGCCGTCGTCGGTGAGGCCCTTGGCGCCCAGTGTCCGCCAGCCGATCAGGTTGGACTCGGCCCGACCGTCATAGACCGACGTGTAGCCGGCCTCGTTGACCGGAGCCGCGCAGTCGGTGTTGCCGGCGTTGAACGCCGGTCCACCAACGAAATAGCCGGCGACGTCCAGCGCGACCTGCGCGTTGCCGTGCTCGTTGCGCACGCCGACCCTGCCACTCGGGCCGAGCGGCACGAACGCCGCCGCCGCCAGCCGCTCGCGCTGCTTCATGGTCGCGTTGGTGTCGTTGAGCCAGCCCGATTCCTGCGGGAACACCGACAGGCTGGTGCCAAGGCTGTCCTCCTCGCCGCCGGCCCTCAGCACCACACCGGTGGCGGTGCTGCTGATCCCGGCCAGCCCACCGAGCTGGAAGTTCACCGTCTCGTCCTGGCCGATCGTGCCGTTGCGCTCGCCGGTGCCGGTGGCGGTGTCGACCACCCGCGTCGTCTCCGGCAACGGCACGAACAGCGCCGCATTGGCGTCGGTGGTGAACGAGCCGATCACGTCCACGGTCGCCTGCACCATGCCGACGCCGTTGCGCACCTTGATGGTGCCGTCCGGCGCGATCGGCACGATCGAGGTGTTGGAGCGCTTCTCGTTGGCGCTCACGTTGATCGTGGTGCCGGCGTTGTCCGTGGCGAACAGCGACATCGCGGTGCCGACACTGGACTCCGAGGCGGTCAGGTTCACCAGCACGGCGTTGGCCGTGGACGGCACGCCCGCGACGCCGCGAACCGGAATCGAGTACACCTCACCATTGCCCAGCGCCGTCTTGCGCGGACTGTTGTTGAAGCCCCGCGTGTCCAGCACCCGCACCGGCTGCTGCTCCGACACGTAACCACTGCCGTTGGCGCCGAAATAGCCGAGCAGGTCCACATTGTCGAACACGTTGCCGGCACCGGCCCTGAGCCGGACCGCCCGGTCGGTGCCGACCCGCGCCACCACCATGACGTCCACCCAGCCACCGGTCGGCGTGACCCGGATCGTGGTCGCCCGGCTGGCCGAAACCGTCGGATCACCGGTGAAGACGTCCAGGCTGCTGGGCACGTTCGGGCCCACCGACGGATCCGTCCGCACCGCCAGGTTGAACACCACCGCGGTGGTGTCCGACGGCACGTTCGGGATCGGCAGCGTCGCCACTTCGTTCGGCTGGTAGTCGCGCCCCTCGATGGCGAGCGGCTTCGGCAACGCGGTGTACCGCGAGCCGCCCTTCGTGATCGGCTGGGTCGGCGGCGGGCCGAGCACCAGCTGGCCGCTGCCCCACTGGTTGTCGTTGCGCTTGGGGTTCGTCCGCGCCACCAGCTCGGCTTTGACCTGCGCGGCATCGAGGCCGGGGCCGGCCGACTTCACCAGCGCCGCGGCGCCGGCCACGCCGGCCGAGGCCGCGGACGTGCCGCCGAAGGTGCCGTTGGGGTTGTACGAGGTGCTCACGTTGTCGTAGCCGGCGATGTCCGGCTTGATCCGGCCGTCGATGGTCGGCCCCTGCGCGCTGTACTGCTCGATCTGGCCGGACGTCGGCGTGGTCGCGCCGACGGCCAGCGCGTACGGCGAGGTCGCGGGCTCGGTGATGCTGCCGGCCGCCGTGTAGTACTGGAACACGCCGGACGCGCCGCTCATGAACAGGTCCAGCCGGGTCGCCGGGTTCCCGTTGACGTTCTTCAGGTACACGAAGTACTGGTGGCTCGGCCCCTGGTTCGGGTCGTTGGGCACGGTGAAGGTGACCTCGGCCGTCGGCTCGCCACCGCCGGGCGTCGTCGCCTGGTTGTTGGCCGCGTACGCGACGACGTTCGGGTCCGTCGGACCGGTCGGCGGTGCGCTCGACTTCATCACGTACAGGTCGAATTCCTGGTTCGTGACGGGCCAGGCGTCCCAGCGCAGGCCGATCGTCAGCCGCTGGCCGACGCCGGCCGAGAAGCCGTCGGTGACCCCGGATCCACCGTCGAACGAGACGAAGCGGCTGGCGTTGGTGGTCGCCTTGCCGGTCCAGTGCGTCTGCGCCTGGTTGCCGGCCGCCACCGACCACAGGATGCCGGCCTGACTGGTGCGGCGCACCACGTCCGCCGGGCTGTCCGCGGCGCCGTTGCCGTCACCACGGCCCGAGGTGAACATGCCGATCGCGGCCGTGATCACCTGCACACCCTGCTGCTGCAACCAGTTCGCCGCGGTGGCGAACTCCATCGAGGTGCCGGCGCAGGCCACGAACAGCTGCGCGTCCGGCGCGGTCGCGTGCACGACCTCGGCCACCGACCGGCCGTGCTGGGTCGACGCCGGGTCATCGGCCTGGCAGTTGCCGTAGTTGACCGGCATCTGCGCCGGCAGCGTGCCCGCCGACTGGCCGTCGGCCAGCCCGCCCAGGTCCGGGTCGATGACGCCGATCTTCACGCCGGAGCCCGTGAAGCCGGCCTTGATCCACTGGTCGGCCGTCGAGGCCAGCACGCCCTCCGGGTCGATGGAGCCCATCGGCACCACCCGGTCCGGCTGACGGATGTCGGCGACGCCGGGCTGCTTGGCCAGTTCGGCCACCTTGCCGGCCGGCACCTTGGCCTCGACCCGGCCGTTCCGGCTCAGCGCAACGGTTCCGCCGACGGCGGCCACCCCCCGTGCGGCCTGCTGACCGTCCACATAGAGCACCAGGTTGCCCGTCTTGTCCTTGGGCACCAGGCTGTTCGGCTTGGCCACGGTCACCGGGCCGGCGACCGCCGCCGGCTGCGGCGGGGCCGCCAAGGCCGGCTGGGCGAGCAGACCCGCCCCGACCGCCACCCCGACGGCCAGTGCGGCCGCGCGTCTCAGTGTCGCCATGTTCTCTCGTTTCTCCTTGCTCGTCACAGGAAAGCTCACGGACACAGGCCGCCGGACAGCGTGCTGCCGGCGTAGTCGTTGCGGATGATCACGTCATTGCAGTCGCCGCGCTTGGTCTCCTCGAGCATGCTGATCGCCACCGGCCGGGTCTGGCCGGGACGGTAGATCGGCACGATCTGGTAGTAGACCTCGTCGCCCGCGGCCAGACTGGCGCTCACCCTGGTCTCGAAGTCGTACATGCTGCGCTGGTTGACCCGCCAGTACGCGGTCACCACGTTGTCGGGATTCTGGGTGCCGCCGAAGTTCCGGCCGAGCAGGTGGGTGCGGTCGTACATGTAGCGCTGGTACGCGACGTTCGGGTCCTGGTAGTTCGGCGTCGGCCAGCCCGGCGGGTTGTACCCGCCCCAGTCCCTCCGGTCGGGCGCGGAGACCTCGCCGGGGCACAGGTGCGCGGACGCCCCGGTGGCACGCCCCGACGGGTCCAGCGGGCCGTAGTACTGATCCGACTGGCAGTCGTCCCGGTCGTCCTCGTCGCCCGGCCACCACTTCGGCCGGCCGTCGCCGGCCGTGAATCCCTGCGCCGCCCCGGCCTCGTCCTCCCGGAGCTGCTCGTCGGTCGGCACGGTGGTGGTGCTGGTGCCGTTCTGCCAGTCCGTCGAGGACGGGTCGGTGACGTGGTTCGGGTCGGGGTCGGCCCGGTCGGTGCCGTCCCTCGGGTCGAGCAGCGTCTGGCCGATGAGCATGCGGGCCAGCTTCAACAGCAGGTTCACAATGTCCCGCGGCGGCTTCGGGGGATCCGGCTTCTTCGGCGGCTTGCAGTTGACCCGGCACGGGTTGTCCGGCTTGCAGTTGACCTTGCACGACGGGTCCACCGTCACCGGACCGGGGAAGCACTTGCCGAGGCACGTCAGATCGTCGTCGTTCTCGATGGCGATGTCCCTCGGCACCGAGACCGGGCCGTCGTAGGTGCCGGGCACGTCACGGGGGATGTCCCAGGGCATGGTGATGTGCAGGGGATGCTGGTAGACCCATTCGGCGGCGCTGACCATCGCGCCGTAAGCCAGGACGGCCAGGGCAGCCTCACCAATGCACAGGTCCTCGAGACAATGGCCGCTGGGGTCCTTGCCGTCGAGCGGGTCCGCGTTGCCGTAGCCGAACCGGTTGCCGGCCCAGGACGGGTTCGGCGGCACGTTCACGCTGTCGCGGCTGGTGAACTGCCCGGACGCCGGCGAGTACCAGCGCGCCGCCATGTCGACCTGACCGGTGCCGGAGTCCGTCCACCCGCCCTGGTAGCCGAGCGCGGAGGTGTCGCCGCTGGACGAGGTGACCGCGCCGAACGGGTCGTAGCCGCGCAACCCGTCGGTGCTGCCGCCGAGGTAGCGGCCGACGATGTCACCGTGCTGGTCGGCGAACAGGGTCTTGCCGCCGGTCGCGCCGATCGCCTTGTCGGACAGCGGGGTTCCGTCGGGCAGCCGGCTGACGACCCGGCTGCCGTCGCTGACCTCGTTGTTGGTCAGGCCGTCGTAGCCGAACGCCGTGCCGTTGCGGACCGCGACCCGGTCCAGGCCGTCGTACGAGTACTGCATGGCGCCGCTGGTGATCTGGCGGTCGAAGGCGTCGAACGTGGCCGCGTTGGCGTTGGTGGACTTCAGCGTGCCGCGGGCGGTGTACGAGTAGGTGTTCCCGTTGCCGGACAACAACTCGTTGCGCTCGTCGTAGGTGTAGGCCTGGCCGCCGACCGAGGTCCGGTTGCCGGCGTTGTCCCAGCCGTAGACCGTGTTCTTCCCGGTCGGATCGCTCCAGGACGTCAGTCGTCCCGCGCCGTCGTAGCCGTACCCGTTGTTGGCCGACCTGCCTACGGTGAGGTCCGACCTGGACGTCAGGTTGTCGTCGAGGTCGTAGCCGTAGGTCTCGCCGAGCCGGGTGGTCCAGACGGCGCCGTCCGGACTCTGCCGCAGCAGGTCCGAGGTCTGCCGGCCCAGCGGGTCGTAGCCGATGGTGCGGCTGGTCGTCCTGGCCACGGCCCGGTCGGTGATCGAAGCCAGCTGACCACCGCTGTTGTAGCCGTAGTCCATGGTCCGGCCGGTCACCGGGTCGGTCACCGAGGCCAGCCGGTCCGCGTTGTCGTAGCCGAAGGTCGCGGTGCCGGCCGCGTCGGTGCGCGTCGCCGTGGTGCCGTCACCGTTGTAGGTGTACGTGCCCGAGGTCACCGGTCCGGTGTAGGTGAGCAGATTGCCGCGGTCGTCGTAGGTGTACGTCGTGTCGCCGGCCGGTCCGCCGACGGTGGTGATCCGCCCGGCCAGGTCGTAGCCGATCTTGCGGTCCGCGGTGGACGCTTCGGCGCCGGTACCGGTTTGCCGCGTGAGCCGGCCCTGCGCGTCATAGGTGTTGGTTCGGACGACGCCGCCCGGCTCGGACATGGTGGCCGTCTGCCCGGCCGCGTCGTACACGGTGGTGCGGGTGCGGTCGGCCAGGCTCGGGTACGCGGCCGTGGCCGGGTCGATGGTGGATTCCGGTAGGCCCCAAGGGTTGTAGGTGTACTCGGTGGCGTGCCCGTCGCCGTCGACGTAGTGCGACTTGTTGCCCAGCGCGTCGTAGCCGGTGGTCGTGGTGATGGCGTGGGTGTCGTCCACCTTCTCCGTCTGCTGCGCCACCCGGTTCAGCGCGTCGTAGCCGTAGGTGGTGAGCCGGTTCTCCGCGGTGGTGACGGCGGCGACGTTGCCGTTGGCGTCGTAGCCGGTGGTGGTGTGCCGCAACTCCGTGCCGTTGCTCGACTGCGTGATCCGCGTCGGCCGGCCGACCAGGTCGTAGCTGGTGGCGGTGAGCAGGCCGGTCGGGTCGGTGACGGTCGCCTTGCGGCCGGCGATGTCGTAGCTGGTGGCGGTGCTGCGGTTGGTCGGGTCGGTCACCCTGGTCGGCAGGTGCGCCGCGTCGAACGCCGTCGTGGTGGTGTTGTTCTGCGGTGTCGTGACGGTGACCGGGTTTCCGGCGTCGTCGTACCCGGTTGTCGTGGTGTAGTACAGGGTCTGTCCGGAGGAGTCGTCCACCGCGGTGGATGTCCTTCGGTGGCCGAGGTTGTCGTACGTGAACTGCGTGCGGTCGCCGCCGGGGTCGGTGGTCGACGTCACCTCCCCGTCGCGGTCGTAGGCGTTGGTCACCACGCTCGGTGTGTCGCCGACCGATGGCAGCGTGCTGGTGAGCAGCTTGTTGTACGGGTTGTAGGTGTTCACCGTGACCCGCTTCAACGGGTCGGTGACCTTGACGGCGTTGCCGGCGTGGTCGTACTCCGTCACCGTCGTCGCGGTGATCGGCGTGCTCGACCCGGGCGGCGTGTAGTTGGGCAGGATCGCCGCGGTGGCGCGGCCCATGCCGTCACGGGCGGTCGTGGTGACACCGCCGGAGGCGTCCCTTGACTGCGTGACCTCACCGAAGGTGTTGCGCCCCAGGGTGGTCACGCCACGCACGTTCGACGTCAGCTTGCCGGCCTGCCACACGTCCGCCGCCGGCGTGGTGGTGCCGACCAGCAGCCCGTTGCCGTCGTAGGTGTAGTTGGTGGTGAGCTGCCGCCGGTCGATGGACTGCATCGGCAGCTCGCGCTCGTCGCGGATGGTGCTGGTGGACAGCATCGTGTTGGCGTCGAGCTTGTCGTCCTCACGGACGACCTGGTTGCCGTTGTCGTAGGTGTAGGCGGTGAACTCGGTGCGGGACGGGTCGGCGGCGCCGGTCTTCGACGCGGTCAGCGCGTTGCCGTCGAGGTCACGCGTGTAGGTGGTGGTTCGCTTCAACGCGGCCGGGTCGAGCGTGGTCGAGGAGATGTAGCCGGCGGCGTCGTAGGCGGTCGTGGCGGTGACGCCGCCCGCGGTCACGTCCTGGGTCAGGTTGCCGGCCGGGTCGTAGGTCCGCTGCTCCAGGACGAGATCACGCGCGCCGTCGTAGTTCTTCGCCGTCACGGTGGCGAGCAGGTTGTCGCCCCAGTAGCCGTACGTCGTGGTGCGGCCCATGGCATCCGTGCTGACCGTCAGCCGCCCGCCCGGGTCGTAGCCCTTGGTCTCCGTGGTCAGCGAGGTGGCGTTGGGGTTCTGTGGATCGACGCCGGCGCCGCTGACCACTGTGGACAGTTCGTGGCCGAGCTCGTCGGAGATGCGGGTCCAGTTGGCGCCACGCACGTCGGTCGTGGTGACGCTGAGGTTGTCCGCCGAGTAGCCGACCTTCTCCACGCCACCGTCCGGATAGGTCTTCTGCTGCAACCGATCGTGCGCGTCGTAGACGTAGCTGGTGATGCGGGGCGCGTCGCCGCCCTGGTCGGTCGCCACGGTGTCGCCGACGGTGGAGGAGGTGACGTTGCCGTCGCCGTCGTAGCCGTAGGTGGTGACCGGCGTGTGCGTGACGCCGGTGACCGGGTTCTTCACCGCCTGACCGGTGGTCGTGGCGATCTGCGATCGGGCGTCGTAGGTGTAGGTGGTGGTGGCGAACACCGCCCCGCCGTCGTTGAGCGTGCTGTTGGTGACCGTGCGGCCGATGTCATCGACGGTTCGCTGAGTGTGCAGTTTGGACGGTGAGATCTGCTCGGCCAGGTCACCGTTGTGGTTGTATCGGTAGCTGGTGATCTCGCCCCGTGGCCCGGTGGTCGACAGCAGCAGACCGGCCGGCACCGTGCCGATGTGGTCGGCGGTCGGCTGAGTGCCGTCGGAGTAGACGTTGACGGTGGTCGGATGGGTGGTCTGGCCGACCGGAACCGGCTTGGTCGTCACCGTCGGCCGGCCGACGGCGTCGTAGTCGTAGGTCGTGCGGTACGTGGTGTCGGTCGCGCCGGCCGAGCGCGCGTCCGAGCTGCTGGCCAGCTTGTTCCCCTTGGGGTCGAGCGGGTTCGCCGGCGTGACGTAGGTGTAGTAGCTGGTGTCGCAGGAGTTGGCGGCGCGGCAGGTCTTGCGGCTGAGCACGTTGCCGCGCTCGTCGGTGGTCTGCTCGGTCCGGGTGCCGTTCTCGTCCACCTTCGCCGACAGGAAGCCCGAGGTGTTGTACTCCAGGCTGGTGCCGTGGCCGTTGTGCGAGGTGGTCATCGGCCGGCCGCCGTTGACCACGTCGTAGGTGTAGGTCCAGTCGCCGTAGGTCTGCGGACCGTGCAGCACCGAGGTCCGCACAACGTCACCCCAGTAGGGGTTGTTGTTCTGGTCCGTCTTCTGCGTCGAGGTGATCTTCGGTGGGTCCAGTGTCCACTTGAGACCGCTGTGGTCGACGAGACTGGCGACGCGGTCGTTGATGTCGTCGTAGGTCAGCTTGGCGTAGACCCGGGTGGCGTCCTGCGGCAGCGTCACGCCGGTCAGCTCGACGCCGGCCTGGGCGGCGGCGTAGTGCTCGGCGGCGGCCAGCGCGCCCAGCGAGTGCTGGTAGAACGCCGCCTCGTCGATGTCGCCCTGGAAGTAGAAGTTGCCGTTGTTGGTGGCCGGCCAGCCCTGGCCGCGGCCGGCGCCCAGCACGGCGGTGGTCTGCGCCTTGGCGTCGATCAGGCCGGTGATCGGCGAGCCCGCCTGCTGACCGTCCAGGTACAGCGTCTGGGTGTTGATCGCCGAGGACAGCACGGCATGGTGCCACTTGCCGTCGTTGACCGCCTGCGTGGTGACGATCTGCCTGGGGCCGCTCTGGTCGCGCATCGGGAAGCCGCCGTACAGGACGCCGTCGGTGCCGACGTACAGCACCGGCGTGGCCGAGGTCGGCGTGCCGGCCGGGAAAGCCTGGTTCTGCAACGACATCAGCACGCCGCTGCCGGTGGTCTTGAACCACAGCTCGGCCGCCATGGACATGCTGGTGGTGGCCAGCTTGTCCGGCAGCGTGACGTACGAGCTGGCGCCGTCGAAGGTCGCGGCGGTGTCGCCGGTGCCGGCGATCGCCCCCGGCACACCCGTGATCACGCCGTGGCCGGCGGCGTTCTCGCCGCCCTGGTGCCAGGCGACCGAGCTGGCGAAGCTCGTGTTGTCGTGCTCGTCCAGCCGCCAGTAGGCCGCGGGCGCGTCGTCGGCCACCGAGCTCCGGTAGTGCGACCCCGCCTGATAGGTGTAGGTGGTGCAGGCGTTGCCCGGGGCGCAGGCGTTGGTCAGCTGGTCGCCGTCGTACTTGTAGGTCCAGATCAGCGGTGTGCCACCGATCTTGGGCGCCTGGGTGGCGACACCGGTGACGTGGTTGCCGGTCCAGGTCAGGGTCAGCGTCCGGCCGCTGGTGGTGTTGGTGATCGTGCTGACGTGGTCGTTGCCGTCATAGGTCAGCGACTCCGTCAGCCCGGCCGGGTCGATGATCGTGACCAGGTGCTGTGCGGCGTCGAACTGCCACTGGCCGCCCGTGGCGTCGCGCAGCGTGTGGTAGGCCAGCCCGCCGCCGGTGTTGTGCACCAGCACCGTGCTGTCGCCCGCCGGCGAGCCGTAGCTGCCGTCCGGGTTCAGGCCGAAGCGCAGCTGCCGTCCGGTCGGATAGGTCAGCACCAGGTTGCCCGAGCCGTCGTCGTCCCTGGCCAGCTTCATGTCCACTCTGGACGCCCAGCCGATGCCGAACGCGCTGTCCCGACGGGGATCCAGGCTGTTGTAGGTGCGGCCGACGGTCAGATCGGGGCCGGCGGTGGCAACCGAGGTGTCGGTGTCGACCAGCGAGTAGTCACCGGTCTCCGGATCAAGGCCCGGGCCGTGCACGGTGTCGGGCGTGCCGGCCAGGTGCGAGGTGATCTCCGGCTGCGGCACCGACGGACGCAGCTGCAGCTTGACCCAGTCCGGGCTCGGGTCGACGGTGTCGTTCGCCTTGACGCCCCAGTAGTAGTTCTTGGACCACGACAGGGTGCCGGCCGGCGGCGACCAGGTGGGCCCGCCCCACGGGGACTCCACGCAGTTCTGGGTCAGCGCCTGGTCGGCGCAGAGCCGGAACTTGTAGGTCAGGCCCTTGTTCGGCCACTGGTCGGTGTCGGTGGCCTCGGCGTACAGCGTGGGGGTGAGCGTGGCCACGGTCGCCGGCGTCGCCGGCTGCTCGAAGTTCACCGACGGCGGCACGTTGGTGACGTCGAGGTCGAACACCCCGTACGGGACCGTGTAGGCCACGAAGAAGTCCTGTTTGGACGGTGTCCACATGGTCAGGAACACCTGGTATCGGCCGGGACTCAGCGCGTACAGCGGAATGGTCAGGGTGACCGACTGGCCCGGCGCGACGTCGTGCGGCATCGCGGTGCCGTTGGAGACGTAGTTGCCCGGCTGGATGATGTAGCCGAAGTCCCAGCCGTTACTCGCGGTCCACGTCGTCGAGCCCTGGTTGGTGATGACGGCGGTGACACTGCCCTGCTTGTTGTTCACCGGCTGTAGCACGTCGGTGGCCTGGAAGGCCGCGCCCTCGTCGGAGTAGCGCACCGTCAGGTACGGCCAGTCCTGCTGGTTCGGCCCGTTCGACGACTCGAAGTTCATGCCGTTGCGGTCCGACTCGTCGGCGGCGCGCAGGCCGAAGCCGTTGGTCAGGGCGGTGCCGTGGGTCCACGCCGTCATGACGTCCGGGTCGAGCTGGAAGACAGCCCAGTCGGGGCCGCAGCTCGGGCCGCCGTGGGCGAAGCTGCTGGTGGCCAGCGTGCGCCCCACCGGGGCGCCGGGCCACGCCTGGTTCCGGCTCCAGCCGCCGCTGACCTCGAACAGGTTGACCGCGCGCGGCGAGCAGGTGGTGGAGTACGAGGCGTCCAGGTTCAGCGAGGCGGCGAGCACGTACTTGTTGGCCAGCTGGTCGCGGGCCGGGTCGAAGCGCAGGTACGACCGGGTGATGCCGCCGTTGAGGTAGCCGGTCTCCAGCTTCGGCGACGTCGAGTGGTCACGGCCGTCGTTGGACTGGACGTAGGTGTCGTCCTCCTCGGCACTGGGCTGGGTGGTCGTCGGGTCGACGTCGACCGGGAAGGCACGGGCCGGGTCGTGCAGCCAGGTCGCGTCCAGGCTCAGTCCGAGGGTCCACCCGCTGCCGGCCTTGGTCAGCGTGTACTTCACGGCACCGGTCGCCTGCTTGGCGTCCGTCGCGGTGCCGGCCGGGATGGTCGCGACGACCTTCGTGCCGTCGAGCAGCTGTACCGCGCCGAACGCGTCGAGCTGCGGGGTCAGGCCGGTCAGCGCCAGTGAGTAGGTGTAGTTCGTGGGGGCCTGCGCGGTGGTCAGCAGCAGGTCTTCCCGCACGCCGGCGTCGCTCGCGGCCAACGCGAGGTCGACGCCCGGGAACGCGGCCGGGTAGGTCGCGGTCGCGTCCTGGGTCCTGGCCTTGCTCCGGGCGGCGCCGACCAGGCCGTAGGCCAGGACGTGCCGGTCGTCGAACACCAGTCGCACCAGGGCGGGATCGTCGGCCCGGGTCGCCAGGCTGAGCTCGGTCCGGGCGGCCGTCGGCCTGAGCCGGTCGCCGGCCGGCACCAGGGTCGGGTCGATGTGCTGCCAGCTGCCGTCCGCCGCGCGGACGTTGACCGGCGCGTCATAGATCCGCAGCGAGTGGGAGCCGTCCGGGTTGTCGAACGTCTCGGTGGTGGCGGTGCGGGCCTGCGGCCGTTCCACCGCCTTGGGGTCACTGGCGGGCGCGGTGGAATGCTGGCTCACCTTCGGCTTGACGTGCTGGGCCGATTTCGCCGAATTGGACGCGGGCAATGGCGGCTGTTTGTCGGGCACCGCGCCCGGGGGTCTCTCCGGGTTTCGCGCCGGTGCGGTCAACGATCTGGCGTCACCGGCTTGGCCGGGCTTTCCGGACTGCTGTTCCGGCGCGGTGAGCGACGCACCCGCCGGCATCGTGCCGGCGACGGGCCACCACGTGAAGGTCAGTCCCTGCGTGGCCAGCATCGGCAGCGTCATGACCGCGACCAAGACCACCGCGATCCAGACCAGGACAGCACGGCGCGAACGCACCCGAGCCACGGCTCGCCCCCTCGACTCCCCACGCGATCGACGGCTGTCGTCCGCGTCATCACGAGGTGTTACGGGCATCGGGTCTGTTCAGCGTCGGTGCGAACGCACTGGACAACTAAATCTGAACACGGAACCGGACGTATCGGATGCGGGAGGCGGTATCGAGTGCCGGTGACATCATCCAGCGGCATCGGAACCACTTCGAACGGAACAGGCACGACAAGAGCCTGACCAGGCGTCTTCGTACACTGATCGAGTGACGGACGACCTGCGCGCACAAAGGGGTGAAAAGCCGGTTGACACCCAGGAGCGAGCGGGACAAAACGGTACTATCGGACAAGCCGGGGGCCGGGGGCCGGGGGCCGGGGGCCGGGGGCCGGGGGCCGGGGGCCGGGGGCCGGGGGCCGAGAGCCGAGAGCCGAGAGCCGAGAGCCGAGAGCCGAGAGCCGGTGGGACACGGTCGCGGCTGAGCGGCGGGTGCTGGTGGTGGCGAGGACACCGGCAGGGATCAACCGGCTGTGGGACGTGGTGCCGCTGATCGCGGCGGACCACCGGATCGCGATCACGTTCGCGGTGGATGAAGGATCGGCGTTCTCGAGGGCGCTGGCGGAAGAGCTGGCGGCGAAGGGGGCGCTGGTCGAGCAGTGGGAAGAGGCGGTGCGAGGCGAATACGACCTGGCGCTGGCGGCGAGTGACAACGGAGAGCTGCACCGGCTGCGGGCGCCGCTGATGAGACTGCCGCACGGCGTGGGGTATCACCGCACGACGCCGGACGGCACGATCTCGGGGCTGAGGGCCGAAAGCCTGCTGCACGAAGGCGAAATCGTGCCGGAGACGCTGGTGGTGGCGCACGACGACCAACTGGGCACGGTGCGGGCGGTGGCGCCGGAACTGACGCCGAAGGTGCTGGTGGCGGGCGACCCGTGTATGGACCGGATCCGGGCGAGCGAAACGGGAAGGGCGGGCTACCGGAAGGCGTTCGGGGCGGACGGTCGGCGGCTGGTCGTGCTGTGCTCGACCTGGGGCCGATTCTCCCTGTACGGCAAGGATCCCGACCTCCCGGCGAAGGTCACGGCGGCGCTGCCGGCCGATCACTACCGGGTGGCGCTCGTGCTGCATCCGAACGTCTGGAGCCGGCACGGAACCCTCCAGGTGCGGGCGTGGCTGCGGCACGCGAGCGAAGCGGGCATGATCGTGGTGCCACCGGAAGAAGGCTGGCGCGCGGCGCTGGTGGCGGCGGACGTCGTCGTGTCCGACCACGGATCGCTGACGTGTTACGCGGTGGGCATCGAGCGGCCGGTCCTGATCGCGGCGGACGGCGGCCCGGAAGTGGTGCCGCACTCCCCCATGCGCCGGCTGCTCGACCGACTGCCCCGCCTCGACCGGCAAAGCCCGCTGCGGCAACAACTCGACGACACGATCCGACAAGGGGACATCGCGGGCGACATCGCCGAGTCGATCTTCTCCCGGCCGGGGCGAGCGGCAGCTCTGCTGCGGCAGCGAATGTACGAGATGCTGCGGTTGCCGGAGCCGCCGTGGCACGCGGTGGCCCGACCGGTGCCGGTGCCGGCAGTGCGAATCAGCGAGCCGGACGCGTTCGTGGTGCAGGCCCAGCAGGACGGCGAACAGCTTGTACTGCAACGGTTCCCGGTGGTGCCGAGCGTCGAGGAGCGTCCGAGCGGATATCTGGTCGCGCGCGACGATGGTGCCGATCCGGGACTGTTGGAACGGGCCGCAGTGGTGTGGTCAGAGGAGAACCAGGAGCCACGGGAGTTGCTCCGACGCTGGCCGGGTGCGCGAATCGCGGTGTGCCGCAACGCATCCGGTGACATCACGGCTGAGCTGAGGGATGGCACGGAGGTTGTGGCGCAGGGCAGCGTGTCGGTCTCGATGGCGGGTTCGGTGCTGTACTGGTGGGACGTGCACAACCGGCGCCGACAACAGAAGTGGCACGTCGACGCCGGGACCCTCAGCCTTCGGGCAACCCGGCCAGAAAAGCCGCGGTCCGAGGACTGACGCCCATGCTGTCGTACAGCTCGACGGCCCGACGCCGATAGCCCAGCTCGGCGTCGGCGTCGCCCCGGCGCGCGGCGAGGGTGCTCAGCTCGGCGAGCGCCTCCGCCCCCGGCACGGTCGCGCCGGCACTGTCCACGGCAGCCAGCAGCATCTGCTCGGCCGCGGCCAGGTTTCCCATGGCCGACAAGGTTTTCGCAGTGCTCAGGTGCAGCTTGGGCAGCAGTGACCGAGCCGTGCCGTCGGCCAGGATCGACCGTGACCGGTCGAAAGCGGCCAGGGCATCCTCGTGACGGCCAAGTCCGGTCAAAGCCCGGCCCACCAACATGCTCTGCAACGCGATGGCCCGGGGCAACCCGAGCTGCTCGTTGATGTGCAACGCCACCCGGAAACTGGCCAGCGCCTCGTCGAACCGCGATTCCCGCAGCAGGACATTGCCCGTGAAGTCCGCGGTGGACGCGACAAGCCGATCACCGCAGGAAGGGGCCAACGCACGGGCGCGATCGAGCTCCGCATGCGCGTCGGAGAACCGCCGCAGCTCCTGGTAGGCCTTGGCCAGCAGGCACCGGCTCCGCACCTCGGCCGGTGCGTTCTCGCTCACCTGGGCCGACGTGACGGCCAACTTCCCCGCCCGCACCCAGATCGCCAGCGGATGCCGGGCGTCGAGCAGCGGCCACATCGCCTCGAACAGCCGGCACACCAGGTCGTGCCACTTCTGGTCGGCCGCGGCATTCATGACGGCGAGCAGGTTGGTCAGCTCGCGGTTCAGCCAGGCCAACGCCGCCGGTTTCGACACCGACGCTGCCAGGGCAATGATCCCGTCGTCGGGCGGCACGATCCGCAGCCGCTGTGCGTCGGTGGCGGCTATGTCGGCGACCGAGGCCCCGACCAGCCACCACTCGGCCGCGCGGCGCAGGGCCGCACGGCGGTCGCCGGGCGAATCGTGTTCGTCGGCCAAGCTCAGCGCATGCACGCGAAGCCGGCGGTGCAGCCCGAACACGCCGTCGCCGCGGTCCTCGATCAACCCCGCCCGACCGAGCTCGTCCAGCGCATCGCGCACGTCGTCCAGCGGCCGGTCGGCCATGGCGGCCAACACCTCGGGCCCGAAGTGCCCGCCGACGATCACGCCCAGCAGGCGGTAGAGCCGGCGCGCGTCGTCGTCCAGCGACTCGTAGACGAGGTCGAACACCGCGTCCACCGGACTCCGGTCCGCCCGGTCCAGGTGGTCGACCAGCCGCCGCACGCTCCACCGGCGGTTCGTCCGCAGCCAGCCGGCGGCGGCCCGCAGCGCCATCGGCAGGTGCCCGCAGATCTGGACCAGCTCGTCGGCCGCCGCCGGGTCCGCGGCCACCCGGTCGTCCTGGCACATCGCGCCGAGCATCTCGACGGCGTGCGCGGGGCTCAGCGGCCGCAGCGGCATGTCGACCGCACCGTCGAGATGCAGCTCGGTCAACGCGTCGGCGCGGACCGCCAAGGCCAGCACCAGGCTGGCCGGCGAGTTCGGCAGCAGCGACGTCACCTGCGCGGCATCGGTGACGTCGTCGAACACGAAGACGAGTCGCCGTTCGGCGGTCAGCGACCGGAGCAGGTCGGCCCGTGGCTGGAAGCCGGCCGGCACCCGGGCCGGCGGCACGCCCAGCGCGGTGAGAAACCGTTCCGCGGCATCGGACGGCGACTCGTCGGCCGCGAAGGACGCGTACAGCGCCCCGTCCGGGAAGTCGTCCTTCACCATCGCCGCGACCCGGCGCGCCAGCTCGGTCTTGCCGACCCCGGGCACGCCGTGCAGGCCGACCACGGACGGCCGCAGCCGGGGCTCGCCGGCCCGCCGGACCACGTCCCGCAGCAGCTCCAGCTCTCCGCCCCGGTTGGTGAACCACTCCACCGGGGCCGGCACGAGCCGGGGGCTGACCTTGGGCAGCTCCGGTTCCGTATAGGTGATCGAGCCGACGTCACGGGCCTGCACGACGAACTGGGCGCGGCCCCCGAAGTCGTTGTTCGTGCTGTCGTCCACGTGCCTCGTCCCCATCAGCGACAAGCCTGAACGATCACGCTACTGCACCGGACACGACCGCCTGCCAGGAATCAGCCGGTCGGGCGCACGACCTCACCCCAGCGGCAGCGGGAGCTTCGAAGCCGCGTTCCCAAGGGCGGCCAGGTCGGTGTCGGTCACAGCGCGGCGGCCGGTGCCGATGAGGAGGACGTCCTTGTCCGAGAAGGAATCGGGGAACTCGAGGCCGACGATCTGCTCGAACATGGCACGGGCGCGGGCCAGGGACTCGGCGGGCGGCGGGGCCACGTGGGCAGGTGGGCGGCGAGGTCGAGGTGGTGCAGGGTCCACTCGATGACGTACGCGTCGAGGTAGTCGCCGGCGGTGATGACCTGGTCGCGGGTGCCGACGCGGAGAGCGGCGTCGGCCAAGGCGGCGGCGCGGCCGGCGGCGGAGCCGACGTCGTCGAGGTGGAACTTGAGCAGGGCGGGATCGCCGTAGGCGGCGGCCAGGCGGACGATGAGGGCGTCGAGGGGGTCCTCGCCGGTGGGCGGCGAGACGACCTCCCAGTAGGTCACGGCGTTGCGGGTGGGCTCGGCGTCGACGGGCGTGGCCAACGTGATCAACACGTCCTGGGCGTCGATCACCAAGTGGCACACCAGGTCCCGGACCAGCCAACCGGCGCAACCCGACGGCTGCTCGAAATCGGGGACGGTCAGGTCGGCGACGGCCTTGAGCAGCGCGGCCCATGAACGGGCGAACAGGTCCACGGGCCGCAAGCTAGCAGTGGCCGCCGCCGGACGCGACCGGTTTGTGTCAGTCCACAGTGGACACGGGGACCACGCGGATGATCGGGAACTTGCGGTCGGTGTGGGTCTCGTACTCCTTGGCGTCCGGCCAGTAAGCGGCCCAGATGCCGTACACCCGCTGCCATTCCTCGCCGTCCGGGCGGATGACGGTGGTGGCGGCCCGCAGCGTCTCGGTGCCGTACTCGATGGTGGTCTCGCCGGGACCGGCCTCGATGTTGCCCACCCACACCGGGTCGGCCGGCGCGCCGCCCATCGAGCCGCAGATCAGGAAGGCGTCGCCGTCCGGCGCCGCGACCAGCGGGGTGACCCGCTCCTGGCCGCTCTTGCGGCCGATGTGGTGCAGCAACAGCAGCCGCTTGCCCTCGAAGTGGCCGCCGACCACGCCCTCGTTGGCGCGGAACTCCTCGATGATCTGGGCGTTGAAGTCCGTCATGCCATCACTTTAGCGCTCAAGCATTGCACGTTCAACAGTTGAGCCTTCAAGGCTAGTTGAGGCCGCGCAAATGTCACATGCGGCGCATACTTGCCTCCCTGAGGCACATCCGGACCGCATGTGCCAAAAAGGAGGGCTAGCGCGGGCACGTCCCGTTGAACAGCGGAGCCAACGCCTCGTAGAGGGTCTTCGCCTGCTCGGGCGTCAGGTGGTCGAAGATCCGCTCCCGCACCGCCGCGACGTGACCGGGGGCGGACTCGCAGATCTTGTCCCAGCCCTCGTCGGTCAGCGTGGCCACGACGGACCGGCGCTGGCCGGCGGCGTGCGAGCGGGTGAGCCAGCCGTTGGCCTCCAGCTTGGTGGCGGCGTGGGACAGCCGCGACAGGGATCCGTTGGTGGCCAGGGCGAGCTCGCTCATCAGCCGGGACCGGGTCGGCGACTCGGACAGCATGGCCAGCACGTAGTACTCGTAGCGGGTGAGCCCGGCGTCCCGCCGCAGCTGGGAGTCGACGTCGGACAGCAGGCGTTCGCTGAGCCCGTGCAGCCGCATCCACAGGCCGAGTTCGTCGTTGTTCAGCCAGTGCGGCTCCATGGCGGCATGGTATCCCGGGCCCTCAATTCGACCATGGTTGTTTCCTCAACTGTGTCCGGCACCCGATCGACTGGCAAGGGTTGACCGGAACCGGGGATAAGACCAAGATTTGTTGGCGAAACTAGCGGCCAAGGGAGCGAGCGGCGTGGCGCAGCAGCGGTTCGTGATCGTCGGGGGCGGCCTTGCCGGCGCGAAGGCGGCGGAGGCCCTGCGCGACAAGGGATACAACGGCCGGCTCACACTGGTCGGCGACGAGCGGCACCTGCCGTACGAGCGGCCGCCGCTGTCCAAGGACCATCTCGCCGGCAAGGCCGACCGGGACAGCATGACGGTGCACCCGGCCGCCTGGTACGACGAGCACGGCGTCGAGCTGGCGCTGGGCATCGGGGTCAGCCGCATCGACCGCGACGACCACCGGGTGCAGCTGGCCGACGGCAGTTCCCAGCCGTACGACAAGCTGCTGCTGGCCACGGGCGCGAGCCCACGCCGGCCCCCGATCCCGGGCGCCGACGCCCCGGGGGTGCGCTACCTGCGCCGGATCGAGGACTCGGAGTCCCTCCGCGACGCCTTCGGCACCGCGTCCCGCATCGTGGTGGTCGGCGGCGGCTGGATCGGCCTCGAAGTTGCCGCCGCGGCCCGGCAGGCCGGCGTTGCCGTCACGCTGCTGGAGGCGGCCTCGCTGCCGTTGCTGCGGGTGCTCGGCCCCGAGGTCGCGCCGGTGTTCGCCGAGCTGCACCGCCAGCACGACGTCGACCTCCGCTTCGACGCCAACGTCGCCGAGATCGCCGCCACCGGCGTGAAACTGGCCGACGGCACGGAAATCGCCGCCGATGCCGTGGTGGTCGGCGTGGGCGCGGCCCCCAACACCCAGCTGGCCGAGCGGGCCGGTCTGCACGTCGACAACGGCATCGTCGTCGACGCCGCGCTGCGCACCACCGACCCGGACATCGTCGCCGCCGGCGACGTCGCCAACGCCTTCCATCCGGTGCTGGGCAAGCACATCCGCGTCGAGCACTGGGCCAACGCGCTGAGCCAGCCGCCGGTCGCCGCGGCCACCATGCTCGGCGAGACGGCCAGCCACGACGACCTGCCCTACTTCTTCACCGACCAGTACGACCTGGGCATGGAGTTCGTCGGCGATCCCACCGGCTACGACCGCGTGGTGCTGCGGGGCGACGTTGCCGGTCGCGAGTTCATCGCCTTCTGGCTCAAGGACAACCGCGTGCTGGCCGGCATGAACGTCAACGTCTGGGACGTCGTCGACCCGATCAAGGCCATGATCCGCTCAGACGCCCCCGTCGACCCGGAGGCGCTGGCCGACCCGGAGAAGCCCCTCACGGCAGCCGAATAGTCACGTCCAGACCGCCGTCCGGCCGGGCTCGGGCGGTGGCGCTGCCGCCGTGGGCAACGGCGACCGAGCGCACGATGGACAGGCCGAGGCCGGAGTGCCCGGCCTCGCCGGTGCGGTCGTGGGAGCCGCGGCGGAAGGGCTCGAACAGCGACTCGACGGTGTCAGGATCGACGAATGGCCCGGAATTGCGCACGACCAGGGCGTCACCGACCTCGACCCGGACCCAGCCGCCGGGCCGGTTGTAGCTGACGGCGTTGTCGATCAGGTTGACGACCAGGCGTTCCAACAACACGGGATCGCCGGCCACGGTCCACGGCCGGGACCGGACCTCGACTCCGGCGAAGCCGCCGGCGACGGTCTCCACCAGATGATCGAGGCGGACGGGCTCCCGGGCCGACAGGCCGCGGTCGCTGCGGGCCAGCACCAGCAGGCCGTCCAGGATGCGCTCGGTGCGCTCGTTGGCCTCGACCAGTCGCGCGCCGAGCAGCCGCATGTCGGCCGGCACGTCGTCGGACAGCATCGCCACGTCGATCAGGGTCCGTTGCAGGGCAAGGGGTGTGCGCAGCTCGTGGGAGGCGTTGGCGACGAACCGGCGCTGGCTGTCGAAGGACCGGGACAGCCGGTCGAGCATGCCGTCGAAGGTGTCGGCCAGCTCCTTGAGCTCGTCGTCGGGTCCGCTGAGTTCGATCCGGCGGCCGAGGTCCTCGGCCCCGAGCCGCCGTGCGGTGGCGGTGATGTCGTGCAGCGGCCGCAGCACCCGCCGGGCCACCAGCCACCCCAGTCCGACGGCCACCACAGCCATGATCAACAGCGCCGCGCCGGACTGGACGAGCAGCGTGGTCAGGGTCGCCGAGCGGTACACCTCGAGCGAGTCGATGACCACGGAGTCCCATGGCGGCCTCGGCGCGGCCACCTGCGAGTCCGGCAGCGGAACGCCCAGCCGGTTGGTGAACTCCGTCGGCGCCGGCAAAGCGTCGCGCACCAGCACATAGACGATCACCAGCAACACGATCCCGCACAGCAGGAAAAGGCCGCCGTACAACGCGGTGAGCTTGCCCCGAACAGTCATGCGCCGAACCGATAACCCGCGCCGGGCACGGTCTCGATCAGCGGCGGATCGCCGAGTTTGCGGCGCAGTGTCATCACAGCCATTCGCACCGCATTGGTGAACGGATCGGCGTGCTCGTCCCACGCCTTTTCCAACAGCGATTCCACGCTGACCACGGCACCGTCCGCCCGCATCAAAACCTGGAGCACGGCGTATTCCTTCGGCGACAGAGGCAGGAAACGACCGTCCCGCACGGCCTGATGGCGGGGCAGGTCCAGCACCACACCGTCCCGCTCCAGCACGGGCGGCAGTGCGGGCCGGGCCCGCCGCCCCAGAGCCTGCACACGGGCCACCAACTCGCTGAAGGCGAACGGTTTCGTGAGGTAGTCGTCGGCGCCGAGACCGAGCCCGGCGACCCGGTCGGCGACATCGACGGCGGCGGTCACCATGAGCACCCTGGCCTCGCCACCGGTGGCGATCACCGCCGCGCACACCTCGTCGCCGGAGACATCGGGCAGATCCCGGTCGAGCACGACGACGTCGTAATCGTGCACACCGACCCGTTCCAACGCACATTCCCCGCCATAACAGACATCGACCGCCATGGCGAACCGGCGCAGCCCTTCGGCAATCGAGTCGGCCAGCAGCCGCTCGTCCTCGACCACAAGCACGCGCACGTTTTCCAGGCTAGCCGGGCGCCGATAAGAACGGGATAAACGTCCTCGCTTATCGGTTCCGGATCACTCGATCGGTACTACTTGGCCCTTCGAACCAGCACCCGAGGAGTGTCATGCGTAAACGGACCACCGCCGTCCTCATAGCCGGGGCGGCGCTCGCGCTGCTGGCCGGCTGCGCGACGAACGAGAGCGCGGGCAAAGTCGCCTCGCTGTCCTCGTCGAACCCGACGAGCAGCAGCAGCGCCCCGGCCGGTGGCGGCGGCAAGGACAACGGCTTCGACCTGGACAAGATCCGCGGGTACGCCAAGTGCATGCGGGACCACGGGGTCGACATGCCCGACCCGGATCCCAACGGCGGCCGGCTGGGCGGGGTCAAGGGCGATCCCAACGACCCCAAGGTCAAGACCGCCATGGAAGCGTGCAAGTCGTTGCTGCCCAACGGCGGCGCGGCGGGCCCGCCGATGGACGCCGCGGCGCAGGACCATCTGCACAAGGAAGTGCAGTGCATGCGCGACCACGGCGTCCACATGAAGGAGCCGGGGCCGGACAGTGAGCTGGAGATCGGCGGGCCCGGCGACGACCCGGCCAAGGTCGAAGCGGCCATGAAGGCGTGCGGGATGGAAGCGCACTGATCATGAGCGAGCAGAGCACACATCGCAGGCGTGGTCATCGGACCCGGTGGGCTGTTGGCACGGCGGTGCTGGTGGTGGTGCTGGGCACCGGTTCGGTCGTGGTGCTGGCCAACTCCTCCGAGGCGCAGACCCCTGTCGCGCCGCCGCCACCGGTCGCCACCGCCACCGTGAACAAGGCCGACCTGAGCGAGCAGGAGGACGCCGGCGGCACCTTGGGTTACGGCGCGGAGACCGACGTGAACGGGCGCAAGGCCGGCACCATCACCTCGCTGCCGTCGGCCGGCGCGACGATCACCCAGGGCCAGAGCGTGTACGGCGTGGACGCGGCCCCGGTGCCGCTGTTCTACGGCACGCTCCCGTTCTACCGTGAGCTGTCGGCCGGCGTCACCGACGGCCCGGACGTCGAGGTGCTGGAAACGAATCTCCAGCAGCTGGGCTACGGCGGATTCGGCGCACCGGACAAGAAGTTCACCGCCGCGACGGCGGTGGCGCTGAAGAAGTGGCAGAAGGCGCAGGGACTGCCGCAGACCGGCACCTTCTCCCCCGGTGACGTCGTCCTGGCGGCCGGCCCGATCCGGGTGTCGGCGGTGACCGGCACGCTCGGCGGGCCGGCCGCGGGACCGGTGTTGAAGACGACCGGTGTCGACAAGGTCGTCGAGGTCAAGCTGGACGTGGCCAAGCAGAACCTGGCCAAGGCCGGCGACCAGGTCTCGATCGAGATCAACGGCAAGACCGGCACCGGAAAGGTCCTGGAGGTCGGGCACACCGCCGTGGCCGAGAAGGACGGCAACGGCCAGCCCAGCGGCAAGTCGGTGATCACCGTGACGGTGAAGCTGGACGACGCGGCCCTGGCCGGCGGGCTGGACACCACGCCGGCGACCGTGCACTTCACCCGGGCCGTGCACAAGGACGTGCTGGTGGTGCCGGTCGGCGCCCTGCTCGCGTTGGCCGAAGGCGGTTACGCCGTCGAGGTCGACCAGAACGGCCAGCGGCATCTGGTGCCGGTGAAGACGGGCCTGTTCTCCGGCGGCCAGGTCGAGGTGTCGGGCGGCGGGCTGGCCGCCGGCGTCAAGGTGGTGACGACCTCGTGACCCCGGTGCTCGCCGCCGACCACGTCTCCCGCACCTATCCCGGTGGCGTGCAGGCGTTGCGCGACGTCTCACTGTCCATTGAGGAGGGTGAGATGGTCGGCATCGTCGGCCCGTCCGGCTCCGGCAAGTCCACCCTGTTGCAGCTGATCGGCACGCTGGACCGGCCGACGCAGGGCCGGATCGAGATCCGCGGCCACGACGTGGCGACGCTGCCGGACCGCAAGCTGTCGGCGCTGCGCTCGGCCTGGATCGGCTTCGTGTTCCAGCAGTTCTTCCTCAGCGAGGGCGTCAGCGCCGTCGACAACGTGTGCACCGGCCTGCTGTACGCCGGCGTGCCGCGGCGCAAACGCCGGGTGAAAGCGTTGGCGGCGTTGGAGAAGGTCCGGCTGGGCCATCGGGCCGAGCACTTCCCCAACGAGCTGTCCGGCGGCGAGCGGCAGCGGGTGGCGATCGCCCGGGCCGTGGTCAACGAGCCGTCGATCCTGCTGGCCGACGAGCCGACCGGCAATCTCGACACCGCCACCGGCGCGGCCGTGCTCGGCCTGCTGGCCGATCTGAGCGCGGACGGCACCTCGATCGTCGTGATCACGCACGACCGCGACATCGCCGCCGGCATGCCGCGCCGGATCGAGGTACTCGACGGGCGGATCCAGCTGGACACCGGGGGTTGCCGGTGACCGCCCCGACGCTGCCGGAGTCGCGCCGGCTCGCCCCGCCGGACGTCATCACGCTTGGCGCGCACGGGATGCGCACGCGGCCGCTGCGCGCGGTGTTGTCGGCCATGGGCATCGCGATCGGCGTGGCGGCGATGGTCGCCGTGATCGCGGTGCCGGCGTCCGCGCAGCAGGCGCTGCACGACAAGCTCGCGGCGCTCGGCACCAACCTGCTCACCGCCAGCCCGGGCCAGAGTTTGTTCGGCGGCAAGGCGAAGCTGCCGGACAACGCCGCCGCGCTGGCCAAGCGGATCGGGCCGGTCACCGCGACGTCGGCGACCGGCAAGGTGGACAACACCACCGTGCGCCGGTCGGACAAGATCGAGCTGGCCGAGACGTCCGGCCTGGCCGTGCTGGCGGCCAAGGACGACCTGCTCGGCGTGCTGGGCGGCACCGTGCACAGCGGCTCGTTCCTCAACCAGGGCAACGAGAAGTTCCCCGTGGTGGTGCTCGGCGCGGTCGCCGCCGCACGGCTGGGCATCGACCACGTCGACCCGGCCCACCCGACCCAGGTCTACCTTGGCGGGCACTGGTTCACGGTGGCCGGCGTGCTGAACTCGATGCCGCTGGCGCCGGAAATCGAGCGGGCAGCCCTGGTCAGCTGGGGCGTCGCCCAGCAGCTGCTCGGCTTCGACGGCCACCCCACCACCGTCTACCTGACGGCGCAGGAGTCCGCGGTGACCGATGTGCGGGCGGTGCTCGGGGCGACCCTCAACCCGAAATCCCCCAACGAGGTCAGCGTGCAGCGGCCGTCGGACGTGCTGGCGGCGCAGCAGCTGACGCAGAGCACCTACAGCGCCCTGTTCCTCGGGCTCGGCGGCGTCGCGCTGCTGGTCGGCGGGGTCGGGGTGGCCAACACCATGGTCATCTCCGTGCTGGAGCGCCGTCGCGAGATCGGCCTGCGCCGGGCCCTCGGCGCGACGAAACGGCAGATCCGCGGCCAGTTCCTGACCGAGTCGGTGCTGCTGGCCGGGCTCGGCGGCGTGGTCGGCGTGCTGATCGGGATCCTGGTGACCACGGGTTACGCGCTGTCCCAGGGCTGGCCGGCGGTCCTGCCGTGGGAGGCGCTGGTCGGCGGGGTTGCCGTGTCGGCGCTGACCGGGGCCGTCGCCGGGGCGTATCCGGCGATGCGCGCGGCCAGGCTGCCGCCGACCCAGGCTCTCGCCTGACCAGCCCGTGGGGGACTTCGGTCCCCCACGGTGCGGCTATCGGGTACGGATGGAGCGCAGCACCCGGATCACCGAGCCGGACAGATGTGTCGTGCGTCCGCCACCGGCCGGCGGTTCCATGAACGGCTGGAACTTGTCCGGGAAGCCCGGCATCGTGCAGCCGATGCAGATGCCGCCCACGTTGGGGCAGCCGCCGACCCCGTTGATCCAGCCCCGTTTCGGCACGTTGCACTGCACCACCTGGCCCCAGCAGCCCAGTTTCACCAGGCAGCGCGACGAGCCGTGCTGGTCGGCGAACTCGTCCTGCTCGAAGTAGCTGGCCCGGTCGCAGCCGTCGTGCACGGTCGTGCCGAACAGCCACTTCGGCCGCAGCGACTCGTCCAGCGGCAGCGCCGGCTCCGGGCTGCCGTACTGCATGAGCAGGTGCAGCAGGGTCTCGGACAGGTTGTCGGGCTGCACCGGGCAGCCGGGCACGCACACGATCGGGATGCCGGCCTTGGACTTCCACTCCCAGCCAAGGAAATCCGGCACGCCCATGGCGCCGGTCGGGTTGCCGGCCATGGCGTGGATGCCGCCGTACGCGGCGCAGGTGCCGGCGGCCAGCACGGCCCAGGCCTTGGGGGCCAACCGGGTCAGCCACTCACTGGCGGTGATCGGCTGGCCGGTGTTCGGATCGGTGCCGAAGCCGGTCCAGTAGCCCTCGGCCTTGTTCGTCTCGTCGGCCACCGAACCCTCGACGACCAGCACGAACGGGTTCAGCTCGCCCCGGTCGGCCCGGTGCCACCACGCCATGAAGTCGGCGCCGTTGTCGTAGGACAGCATCGGCCAGTGCATGGCGATCCGGGGCAGGCCGGGCAGCCCGCCGAGCACGATCTCCTCGATGCTGGGCTGGGTGGCGGCGGTCAGCGCGACGGAGTCGCCGTCGCAGCCGAGCCCGCCGTTGATCCACAGGACGTGCAACTCGCTCATCGGCCGCCTCCCGCGCCGGCAACGATACTGGTGAATCCGGTCGTTGTCGGCGAAAATCCGGGGACGGCCCGTGGCGAGAGGCGGCAGGCGTGGAACCGGTCGAGGTGCTCCCGATCGAGGTGCGCACGCGCGTGTTCGCCGCGCGGCCGGGCTCGGTGCCGGAGATCCGCGAGTTCATCCGGCAGTGCGCGGCCGACGTGCCGCTGGCCGAGGCGGACGGCCGCGAGGTGTCCAACGCCGTGTTCCGGGCCATGCTGGACGCCGCCGGGCCGGACGGCGCGGTCCAGGTCTCCTGCCGCACCTACCCCGACTACGTCGAGTTCGACGTCCTGCGCACCGTCACCGAAACGGCCGAGCCGACGCCCGCCGGTGGGACGTTCGCCGACTGGATCACCGATGTGCTGCGGCGCGAGGGCATGAGCCGGGAGGCGGCCGCGCGGCAGCTGGGCGTGTCGGCCAAGACCGTGAGTCGCTGGGCCGGCGGGGAGACCGAGCCCCGGCTGCGGGAGCTGCGGCGGATCCAGGAGCGGTTCGGGGACGTCGGGCTGCGGTGAGCGGTCAGACACCGAAGGCCTCCGCCGCGCGGTGACCGGGCACGGCCAGCTCCACGGTGCAGCCGGCGGTGTCCGAGCTGACGTCCAGCCACTCGCAGATCTGGTTGGTCAGCCACAGTCCGTCGCCGTCGGCCAGTTCCTGGCCCGGCGGGCGGAAGCCGACGAACGGATGCACCGGCAGCGGCTGGTCGCCCCGCAGCGTGCAGACGACGCGGCCGGCGCTCGCCCGCACCCACACCGACACCCCGCTGATGCCGTGCCGCAGCAGATAGGTGATCGACTCCCCTACCGCGATACCGAAGGTGGCCACGGCATCCTCGTCCGGCAGCAGCGGCGTCGCCTTGTCCAGCACGTACCGCCGCACCGCGCCGAGATCGCCGTCGAAACGGTAGAAGTCGCCGGCCACCGCCACCGTGCCGGCGGTCGAGTGGCTGCGGGCGAAGTCGGCCGGCGCCATGAACTCCGCCGACGGGCGGGTCTGCATGCCGGTGACGAACTCGGGGTGGGTGCGGCGGGCGTCGTCGATGATGCCGGGCTCGACGATTCTGGTGTCGTACGGGCAGATCAGCCGGATGTCGGCGTCGGCGAGGACCACGTTGACCCCGGCCTCCATGCGCTGCCAGGCGTCGACCTCGCGGCGGGAACGCCCGGCCCACACCGGTTCGGCGATCACCCGCACCACGCTGCCGCCGTGCTGCCCCCAGTAGCGGTGGATCGCCGCGGCCCGCTGCGGCGGCCGGCGGCCGAAGTAGGCCGCCTCGGCGTAGTCGACGTTCTCGGCCTCCTCGCCCATCGCGTCCCGCAGCAGCTCCAGGTTGGCCGAAGTGGTGGCGACCAGCACCGGTTCGCCGCGGGCCAGGCCGTCGCGGACGAACGGGACCGCCATCCTGAGGAACTCGGCGTCGCTGCCGTACAGACAACCCTGGTGCCGTAAGCCGGATGTCATCGCACCGTCCGATTCCGCGGGGATTTCCGGCCCGAGACTACCCGTCGAGACAGTCGAACGGAATTACCGAAATTGGTGAGACACTTCTGTCCCCTAAACCGTCACAGGGCCCGACAGAATTGTCTTACACGTGGATCGGGTGCTCGATCACCTCGTAGCCGGCCGAGCCGCTTCGCCGCACGAAGTGCAGGTCGACCAGCAGCCGGCGCAGCCCGGCCACGTCGTCGCCGGCCTGGTGGAGGTAGTCGTTGACCTCGGCCTCGGTGAGCGTGCGGTCGTTCGGCAGCAATGTGCACAGCACCGCCGCCATCGCGTCCAGATCGGCCGGCCGTTTGGGCAGCGTCCGGATCCGGCCGTGCACGAGAAAACGCCGCAACGGCGAATCCGCCGGGATGGCCCGGCCCAGCGCGGTCGCCTCCACCACCGCGTCGGCCAGCGCGCCCAGCGTGGTCAGGTCGGCGACGAACTGGCCGCGGACCTTGGTCAGCAGGCCCGCCTCGGTCAGCCGGCCCACTTCCTTGGCCACTGTTCGCAGGTCGCCCAGCTCTTCGAGGACGACCGGCACCCGGCGCTGGTTGCGGTCGGCGATCGCGGCCAGGATCGCCAGCCGGGCCGGGTTGGACAACGCCTGCAACGCGGCGGCCGCCGCGCTCAACTTCGCGGACATCGGCGGAGGGTAGCCCGAACCGGCCGCCGGCCGCGATCAATTACCGTGCACCCGTGCGCTCCCTCTTGTCGCGGCTCCGCCGTCAGCCCGAAGCCGCTCAACCGTCGATTCTCGACGAGTACGTGACGGCCGCGCCGTCGCCGCAGAACGCCGTGGATCTGTTCGCCGGCGAGTGGTCCTCACAGCTGCCCGGCCTTTCCGCCGGGCCCATTCCGCTGTTCGCCGACGACCGGGTCCAGTGGGCCCTGTCCGAGCTCGGCGGCGTCGACGGGGCCCGGGTGCTGGAGCTGGGGCCGCTGGAGGGCGGGCACACTTTCATGCTGTCCAAGGCCGGCGCCTCCGTGCTGGCCGTGGAATCGCAGACCCGGGCCTATCTGAAATGCCTCATCGCCAAGGAACTGCTCGGCATGCCGAACGCCCGTTTCGTGCTCGGCGATTTCATGGCCTATCTCCGCGACACCGACGAGCGTTTCGACCTCGTCTTCGCCAGCGGGGTTCTCTACCACATGCGCACCCCGGTCGAGACCATCGCCTTGATGGCTCGCGCCGCTTCGTCGCTTTTCCTGTGGACCCATTACTACGACGAGGACATCGTCCGGGCCAGCTCCTTGCTGTCGCCGCGTTTCACCTCGTCGGCCGCGGCATCGCACGAGGGCTTCGAGCACACCCTGCACCGCTTCGAGTACGAGAGCGCCTTGCAGCTCAAGGGTTTCTGCGGCGGCAGCGCCCCGCACAGCAACTGGCTCTCCCGCGCCGACCTGATGGCCGCCCTCGAACACTTCGGCTGGCAGGTCAAGACGGTCGCCTTCGACACCCCCGACCACCCGCACGGCCCCGCCCTGGCGCTCGTCGCCACCAAGGCCTGACTCCTTCGGGTGATGCCGGCCACCCGAGGTTCGCGTACCGCTACCCCCTAGGGGTATAAAGGACGGGAGCCCGTGACTCCCCCGGCAGCCGGCCGCGTCGTGGGCCACCGACCACAGGAGGACGACGATGCACGGTTACGCCGACAACAAAGAGGCGCACCTGCGTCGCCTGCGTCGGATCGAAGGCCAGATCCGCGGGCTACAGCGCATGATCGACGAGGACAAGTACTGCATCGACATCCTGACGCAGATCTCCGCCGCGACCAGGGCGTTGCAGGCGGTGTCGCTGTCCCTGCTCGACGAGCACCTCCGGCACTGCGTCACCGACGCGATCGCCGAGGGTGGCGCAGGAGCCGACGAGAAGATCAAGGAGGCGGGCGACGCCATCGCGCGTCTTGTCCGTTCCTGAAACTCGCAGAAGGAGAGCAACCACCCCCATGGCCGAGAACACCTACACCGTCCAGGGCATGACCTGCGGCCACTGCGTCAGCTCGGTGACCGAGGAGGTCAGCGAGGTGACCGGCGTCCGGCAGGTGGACGTCGACCTGGCCACCGGCCGGCTGACCGTGGTCAGCGACGTCGACGTGCCGGCGGCGGACATCCGCGCGGCCGTCGAGGAGGCCGGCTACCAGCTGGTCGGCTGACGCCATGGCCCGTCGGCGTGGAGGCGGCGGGCCACTCATTCTGCATGGAGGAGCCTCGATGACTTCGGCGACCGAGCTCGCCCGGCGCGAGGTCGAGCTGTCCATCGGCGGCATGACCTGCGCCTCCTGCGCGAACCGCATCGAACGCAAGCTGAACAAGGTGGACGGCGTCACCGCGACCGTCAACTACGCCACCGAGAAGGCCCGAGTCAGCTTCCCGGACTCGGTCGTGCCCGCGGACCTGGTGCAGGTCGTCGAGGCCGCCGGCTACACCGCCGCGCTGCCGGTGGACAAGGTCGAGCCGCCGGTGGAGCACGATCCGCTGCGGCAGCGGCTGCTCGTGTCGGCGTCGCTGGCCGTGCCGGTGATCCTGCTGTCGATGGTCCCGCTGCTCCAGTTCCCGAACTGGCAGTGGCTGGCGTTGACGCTGGCCAGCCCGGTCGTGGTCTGGGGCGCGCTGCCGTTCCACCGCGCCGCCTGGACCAACCTGACGCACGGCGCCGCGACGATGGACACGTTGATCTCGATGGGCGTCGGCGCGGCCTACCTGTGGTCGCTGTACGCGCTGTTCCTCGGCGACGCCGCGATGCCGGCGGCCGGCATGGCGACGATGTCCGGCATGGACATCTACCTGGAGGTCGCCGCCGGGGTCACGGTGTTCATCCTGGCCGGCCGGTACTTCGAGGCCCGGTCCAAGCGCCGCTCCGGCGCGGCCCTGCGGGCGCTGCTCGAGCTCGGCGCGAAGGACGTCGCGGTGCTGCGTGACGGCCGCGAGCGGCGGATTCCGTTGGGAGAGCTCAGGGTCGGCGACGAGTTCGTGGTACGCCCGGGCGAGAAGATCGCCACCGACGGCGTGATCACCGAGGGCAGTTCGGCCGTCGACATGAGCATGCTCACCGGCGAGTCGGTGCCGGTCGAGGTGCGCAGCGGCGACGCCGTGGTCGGCGCGACGGTCAACGCCGGTGGGCGGCTTGTGGTCCGTGCGACGCGGGTCGGCGCCGACACCCAGCTGGCGCAGATGGCCCGGCTGGTCGAGGAGGCGCAGAACGGCAAGGCGGCCGTGCAGCGCCTGGCCGACCGGGTGTCCGGGGTGTTCGTGCCGGTGGTGATCATGTTGGCGCTGGCCACTTTGGTGGTGTGGCTGGCCACCGGCCATCCGGCCGAGGCCGCGTTCACCGCCGCCGTGGCGGTGCTGATCATCGCCTGCCCGTGCGCGCTGGGCCTGGCCACGCCGACCGCGTTGCTGGTCGGCACCGGTCGCGGGGCGCAGCTGGGCATCCTGATCAAGGGGCCGGAGGTGTTGGAGTCCACGCGGCGGGTCGACACGGTGGTGCTGGACAAGACCGGCACCGTCACCGAGGGCCGGATGAGCCTGGTCTCCGTGCACGTGGCCGAGGGCGTCTCCGCTGAGGAGGCGTTGCGGCTGGCCGGCGCGCTGGAGCACGCCTCGGAGCACCCGATCGCCCGCGCCATCGCCGCCGCGGCCGGCAGCTCACTGCCCGCGGTCGCCGAATTCCATGCCGAGGAAGGCCTTGGCGTGCAAGGGGTCGTGGACGGCCACCGGGTCCAGGTCGGCCGTTGGGGCCTGCCGCTCGACTCGGAGCTGACCGCCGCCAAGCAGACCGCCGAACAGGCCGGCCGAACCGCTGTTGTCGCGGCGTGGGATGGCATCGCCCGGGCGGTGCTGGTGGTCTCCGACACCGTGAAGCCGACCTCGGCCGAGGCCGTCGCCGGCCTGAAGTCGTTGGGGCTCAAGCCGGTTCTGCTCACCGGCGACAACGCTTCCGTTGCCAGGGCCGTCGCCGCCGAGGTCGGCATCGACGACGTCATCTCCGAAGTCCTGCCGGCCGACAAGGTCGACGTCGTGGCCCGGTTGCAGCGTGAGGGCCGGGTCGTGGCGATGGTCGGCGACGGCGTGAACGACGCCGCCGCGTTGGCCCGGGCCGATCTCGGGCTGGCCATGGGCACCGGCACCGACGTGGCCATCGAGGCCAGCGACCTCACCCTGGTGCGCGGCGACCTGCGGGCCGCCGTCGACGCCATCCGCCTGTCCCGCAAGACCTTGGGCACCATCAAGGGCAACCTGTTCTGGGCCTTCGCCTACAACGTGGCCGCCCTGCCGCTGGCCGCGTTCGGCCTGCTCAACCCGATGATCGCCGGCGCCGCGATGGCGTTTTCCTCGGTCTTCGTCGTCAGCAACAGCCTCCGCCTGCGCCGCTTCCACTGATGCAGGGAAGGACGCCTTACCTGCATCCAATGCAGGTAAGGCGTCCTTCCCTGCACTCAGCCGGCGGTGATGGTGATGGGGGCGGTGTGGAGGATGCCGTCCGTCTGGAACTGGATGAACAGCCGCCAGTCGCCGGCCTTGGGCAGCATCGCCTCGAAGGTCAGCTTGTCGCCGGCCTTGCCCTGCGGGTGCAGGTGCGCGAAAGCGCCATCCGTTGCGTGGAACGCCGTCAGATGCGCATACGTGTCAAGGTAGGGCTGGAGGTCGGTGACCGGCCGGCCGTCCTTGGTCACGCTGACCGTCAGCTGATGGGTCATGCCGGCCATCGGCTTGTCGCCGCCGATGGTCAACGTGAAGCCATCCACCGAGGTTGTTGCGCTGGGCGCTGCCAATGGGACTTTCGTGGCGTCGCCCGGGACGCTGACCGGCTGGCTCAGCACCTCATCCGTGCCCTTGACCACGAACTGCGTGTACGCCCGATAGCTGCCGGGCGCGGCGGTGGCCAGCGGCGCGGTCCAGGTGCCGTCCGCAGCCATGGTCGGGTGCACGTGCTGGAACCCGGTCAGGTCGGATCGCACCAGGTAGAAGTGCATGAGCTTGGTCTGCTCGGGGTCGAACGCGGTGATCGCCCGTCCGTCGGAACCGAGGATCTTGAACTGGAACGAGCTCGACAGGGTGGTCGAGGTCGGCTGGAAGGTGTAGCCGCCGGAGGTGGCGGCCAGGCCGTCGCCCATGGCCATGTCACCCATGGTCATCGGGGAGGACGTGGTGGTCGGGGCCATGCCCGGCATCGAGTCGGGGCTGCCGCAGGCAGCGGTCAACACCCCGGCGGCGGCAACGGCCGCCAGGGCACGCGTGATCGTGAACATGGAGAGTGTCTTTCCGGTACAGGTCAACAGGACGGCTCACAACGAGCGCCTGTCACGTCCGGGACACGCACACCATGGTCAGCAGTTCGGCTCCCGAAGGCGGTCCCCGCCGGCTCGGGCCGCCGACCAGCAGCGGCCGCCACACCACGGTCAGCAGGATGGCGACGAACAGCAGCACCAGGGCCAGTACCGGCGGGTGATCGCGGGAAGGCGTGGTGAAAACGCACACGCCCCCGTGACCGGATCCCATGTCCATGCCGGTGTGCGCCACGGCCGTCATCGACGGCATCGCGCCGCCGGAACAGTCCTGCGCCGGCAGCCCGTGCATCAGGAAGACCCCGGCCAGCACGGCAAACACCGTCAGCAGCCGCGCACCGGAGGTCACCGCGCCAACATACCCCATGCCGGTATGGGGCAGCCGATCCGGCGCACCCCTAGAGCGCCGGATCGGCCACCATCCCCCGCGCAACAGCAACAGCATGGCGGCGATGGCTTCGCCGTACCAGCGAAACCGTACAGCACTTTTGAGCCGCTTCGCTACGCTCAAGTGAAATGGTACAGATGTGCATCAAATCTGCCCGACGCTGGTTCGCATCTCAACTACATGGAATACTGGTTCCGCAACGCCGACCTGGGGAGAGCGGAACATGAGCACCGATCGCGAGACACCGACGACGCTGAGCGATCGGTTGAACCGCCTGTTCGACGTGCGCCGCCCCGCCGACGCCCCCGAGCGGGCCTACACCAACCGCGAGGTCGTGACCGCCTGCAAGGCCGCCGGCCTCGAGCTGTCCGAGTCGCACCTGTCCGAGCTGCGCCGCGGCGTCAAGCAGAACCCCACGCTGCGCACCCTCCAGGCCATCGCCTCCTTCTTCCAGGTGCAGGTCGGCTACTTCACCGACGCCGAGATCCCGGCCGACGTCGACCGCGAGCTCGCCGGCCAGGCCGCCAAGCTGGCGCAAACGCTTGCCGCCAACGCGGCCGCACAGGACGAGCTGCGTGCCGCGACCCAGGAGCTCCAGCAGGCCATGCGCGACTCCGGCGTCACGAAGATGGCCCAGCGCGGCATGGTCAACGCCCGGACCGCCCGTGCGCAGGCCTCGATGATGCGCGCCCTGGCCAAGGCCCTCGTCGACGACGAAGACGCGTGACCATCCGCCTTTCCGTGCTCGACACCTCGCCGATCGTGCAGGGCAGCAACGCGCTTCCGACCGCGCGGAGATCGCCGTCCGATCGGGTGGCGTGCTGGTCGGGTCGCCGGACACGGTGCGCGGGCTGTTGCAGGCTGTCCTGGACGAGACCGGCACGACGGAGCTCATGCTGACCACGCCGGTGTACGGGCACGCGGCGCGCCGCCGCTCGTACGAGCTGGTCGGCACGATCGCCCCGTTGCTTCAGTGAGGGGTGTCGATGGGGCGGTACGACCGGCTGCGCGAGTTCCGGCGGCTCGACCCGACGTGCGACTACCACCGCATCTACCGGGACATGGCCCTGCTGGAATTCCCGTGGGACATGACCATGGGCATCCAGCTCGGCTTCTACCGTACCTTCGCGGTGCCGGGCATCAGCGCGCTGCTCGACCGCACCGGGCGGATGACCGGGCACACCCAGCGGCGGCTGGACAACACCGCCATCCTGATCTTCGAGGCCATCCATTACGGCTTCGAGCACGAACGGGGCCTGGCCGCCATGCGACAGATGCGGCGGGTGCACGTCGCGGCGGTGCGCCAGGTCAGCACACCCGAGCAGCCGTGGCGGATCCCCAACCACGAATTCGTCTACGTGCTGGGCACCTTCGTGATTCCGGTGCTGCGGTGGCTGGATCGGTACGCCTGGCGGCCGATCTGCTGCCATGAGCGGACCGCGATGTTCCGGTTCTACCAGGAGCTGGGGCGGCTGATGGGCGTACGGGACGTGCCACCGACGCTGCCCGAGTTCGAGGCCTGGTTCGATGCGTACGAACGGGAGAATTTCGCCTACACCGTTGAGAATCAGCGGCAGTGGGACGCCACCCGGACCCAGCTGACCGAGCTGTTCGCCGCGTGGCTGCCCGGCCCGCTGGCGGCGGCCGGCCGCCGCTTCGCCGACACCATGGCCAACGCGCTGCTGGACGACCGGTTGCGAGCGGCGTTGGGGGTCGGTCCGGTGCCGGCGTGGGCGGTCCGCGCGGCCCGGGTTGCGTTCAAGGCCCGCGGTGTTGTAGTCCGTTGGCTACCGGTCCGGAAAACCCCGCTCTACCAGGACGAACTGGCCACTCCGAGCTATCCCGACGGGTACGAGATCTCGCGGGTCGGGCTCTGACCGTCCGCAGTGGACTGCCCCTTCGTCGCAATCCGCCGTGCCGGCCGGTCGCGGTCGCTAGTGTGGTTGCCATGTCGATCCCACCCGGTCTGCTGGCCCGGCGCACCACGGAACTGCCGCGCCAGCTCTGGCACCTCGGCGGCTTGATGTCGATCCGGGTCACCGCCGGGGACACCGAAGGCGCGCTGAGCGTCGTCGAGCAGCGGGCGCTGCGCGGCTACGCCACGCCGCCGCACGTGCACTCCCGCGAGGACGAGACCCTGGTTGTGCTGGAAGGAGAACTCGAGTACACCGTCGGCGACCGCGACGGGGTGTTACGCGCCGGCCAGTCGGCGTTCCTGCCCCGGCACAAGGCCCATCGGTTCACGGTGACCTCCGAGCGGGCGCACTACCTCATGCTGATCACGCCTGGCGGGTTCGAGGAGATGTTCCAGGTCGTCAACTTCCCGGCGCCCGAGGAGCGAATGCCGGGCGAGGACGTCCACCCCGCCACCGATCCCGCCATCATGGCGGCCGAGTCGGCGGCACGCGGCACCGTGATCTTCCGTGACGATCCGGCCGAGCGGGCCCGTCAGGTCGCATTGTTGGCCGCTGGGCCCGGCACCGCCTCGTCCTATCGGCACCTGGCCGGGCTGATCGCCGGGCCGGGCCCGGTGTTCGGCGACGTGATCGACGGGCTTGTCCTTGCCGCACAACGAATACCGCAGGACCCTGGGCATGCGCGGGCGCTGATCCTGCTCGGCATCCTGGCCGAGACCGCGCACGACTTCGTTTCCGCGCGGCTGCCCGAGATCCTTGCCGCCGTCGGTCCGGACCAGCCCTCGTCCGTGCTGCTGGCGCTGGCGTTCCTGGGCGCGCATTTCCGTGAGCACGCCCCGGCCGTGCTGGCCGCCGTGGTCGGTCTCGAGGAAGAGGACCGGCGGCGGTTGGAGCGCTGCCTCGCCGCCGCCGATCCGACCCGGATCGGCCGCTCGTGGCCGACGCCCGCGCTGTGGGAGCTCAGCGAGGCCGAGCAGGAGCTGGACCGCCGCTGGCGGGCCGAGGGGGATTGGGACGCCGGGACCGTACAGGCCATCTGGGACGCCGAGACCACCTCGCTGCTCGCCTTCATGGGCGCGAAGGCCGATCACCACGTGGAACGGAACGCCCGTGTCTGACCTCGTCGACCTCCTCGCCTGCCCCACCTGCGTCGGGCCGCTGACCACCGTCGCCGACGGCGTCGAGTGCGCTGCCTGCGAGCATCTTTATCCCGATCTCGGCGGCTACCTCGACCTCGGCCCCGCTTCCCGTGCCCCCGGCGGCGGCCTCGGCCAGTTCTTCCTCCAGGACCCGCTGCACGTGCCCCGGTACGAGGAGCACACCCGGACCGCTTTCCTCCAGATCATGGGCGAGAACTGGGAGAACGCCCTGACCCCGGAGGCCGAGGACGACTACCTCCGGGCCCATCTCACCGCTGCCGACGTGCCTCTGCTCGACCTCGCCTGTGGTGCCGGCCGGTGGACCCGCACCCTCATCGACCACCTGGGCCTGGACCGCGTCGTCGCGTTGGACCTCAGCGTTCCCATGATCGACGCCATCCGGGCCGACATTCCCGGCATCCGCATCGTCCGCGGCACCGCGCTCCGTCTGCCCTTCGCCACCGGTATCCTCGGCGCCGTCAACTGCTCCAACGCTTTGCAGCTTCTTCCCGAGCCTCGCTCGGTCCTGCGCGAGGTCGCCCGATGCCTGCGCCCCGGCGGCCTCTTCACCGCTTTCACCTACCGCCAGGCCACCCGCCCCACCTACCGCCATTTCCAGCAGCAGCACGAGGACACCTTCGGCGTGCGCTCCTTCACCCCACACGAGCTCATGTCCTGGCTCGGCGCCGCCGGTCTCGACCTCGTCGACCTCCGCAGCCCCGCCGGCATGCTCCTGCTCACCGCCCGGAGGACCGTGTGATCCGCATACGTGGCAACGCCCTGCCCGACGGCGAGGTCGTCGACCTCTCTGCCGACGGCGACCGCTGGACCACCGATCCCGCGCCCGGCGCCGAGCTCCTCGAGGGCTGGCTGCTGCCCGGTCTGGTGGACGCCCACACCCATCCCGGCGCCGAGAAGCCCGGCGACCCGTTGGACGAGGCGTTGCTGCGGGACGACCTACACCGGCATGTCGACGCCGGCGTGACAGCAATCAGGGCGCCCGGCATCGCCGGCGAGCCGCCGGCATGGTTCGGCCGGGATCCCGACGTGCCCCGCGCTTGGCATGCCGGCCCGTGGCTGGCCCAACACGGCCAGTTCTTCGACGGTTGGGGCCGTCGGGCCACTCATGCCGAGATGCCCGCCATGGCCGCCGCGCAGGCCGCCCGCTCCGGCTGGGCCAAGATCATCGCCGACTGGGGTCCCGACGACGAGCCCGTGCCCGTCGCCGTGCTTCGCTCCGTCGTCTCAGCCGTGCATGCCGTCGGCGGCCGCGTCGCCGTCCACAGCCAGCAGGCCGCCGGCGGTCTCGCCGCCGTCGCCGCCGGTGTCGACTCCATCGAGCACGGCATGGGCCTCGATCCTTCCGCGCTGCCCACCATGGCCGCCCAGGGCAGCGTGCTCACCCCCACGCTGACCATCATCACCAGCGGTCTCCCTCGGGCCCGGGCTGCCGATCCCAGCCCTCGCCGCGACTGGTACCTCTCCGGGGCCGAGGCCCACGGGCCCCTCACCGCCGCCGCCGTCGAGGCCGGCGTCACCGTTCTCGCCGGCACCGATTCCCGTCCCACCGGCCGCATCACCGACGAGATCCGCTCACTCGTCGCCGCCGGTCTCCGCCCCCACGACGCCCTCGCCGCCGCTTCGTGGTCCGCCCGTTCCTTCCTCGGCCTCGGCCTGCTCACCCCCGGCTCCCCCGCCGACGCCGTCGTCTATCCCGCCGACCCCCGCACCGACCTGTCCGTCCTGGAGAACCCCATCGCCGTCATCCTCCGCGGCCGCCGCGTTCGCTAGACCCTCACCTCCAGGGCATCACACCCGCTCCGTCTCACACCGCTTCCTCCCCGTGCCGACCACTGCGCCGCCCGTTGACTCCACTACCAGAACTGGTGCTGCTTGCCGTCGGTGTCGGTGATGAAGACGACCGCGTCGGCGGCGTCGAGGTCGGCTGCCGTCAGCGGGATGTGGCCGCGCACAACGGGTTCGTCGGTGCTGATGTCCGCCGGCAGCGCCGCGCGCAACCCCGCCGCCGGGAACAGGGCGCGGCGGTCGGTCGCTGAGGCCATGGCGTCCTGAAGCGTGCCGACGGCGCTGGAAGGGCTGCCGTCCGTGGCCACGAAGATGTAGCTGTCGCCCAGACTCAGCGCCACGAGTGAGCCGGCGCTGGCCCACGTTGCCTCGTGCTCGCCGAAGGACAGGGTGGACTGTCCGCGCCGGAGATGGGCGTTGTGCGCGAACACGAGGGTCGGGCCGCGGTGCTGTTCCTTGGCCGTGATGGCCAGGAGGTTGTCGGCCATCATCTCGGTGCGCAGGCTCATCAGCATCCCGACGCGATCGGGGGCGGTTCGGGCCATTGCCGCGTGGTATCGCAGCACACCCTTGGCGGCCCGGGCATGTGTCTCCGCCCGGGCGTAGCCGGCCGGATCCCCGGAGCTCAGGCTGGGGGCGGCCCGTCGGAGCGCGCTGGCCAGGTCGTCGGCCACGATTCGCAACGCCGACACCCGTGGCGAGTTGCCGATCGACGCCCCGGGGTCGTACATCGCCGCCGGGTTCGTCCACTCGTCGTCGGTGCTCAGCAGCTCGTCCAGCTCAGTCGCCGACTGCGGGCGGAGCGCGGCCGGGAGGAAGTCCCGCACCGCGATCAATGCCCACCTCGGACTCGGTGCCGCCCCGGTCTCGGTGGGTGCGTCGAAACCGTAGAAACGAACCCTCGCCCCCGCGGCCTTTCCCGTGTTGTATTCCCGCAGCCATGCCACCAACTCGCGGTTGCCGGGTATGCGGCCGAAGCCGTGACTGAATCCGCTTTCCATCACTTCGTCGAGGTCTGCCGCGTTGCCGCGCACGTAGTCGTCGACCGCCTCCGCGGCAAACAGGTCGATCTCCAACGCCACCGACCTGAAGCCCCGTTTGACCAGCTGCTCCAGCAGGTCGTTGCGCAGCACCGGGAACGCCTTCACGCCGTGTGTGGGCTCGCCCAGCGCCAACACACGCGTGGTCCGGTTGGCCAGTATCTCGTCCAGCGCTCGTCCCAAATCCTCGCCGTCAGCCGCCCCGCGACCGATCCCGTCCAGCACTCCACCAGCGGACATGTCATCCTCCCTAGGCTTGCCCCCTTGACGCTATCGTTGAAGATTCGAGTGAACTTTTTCCGACCTTGACCAGCAGCTCCTGGTCCAAAACCTCAAACGGTGGTGCACACTGCGACCCATCGACCTGGCCCGGGAGCACGGCCTGTCGGCCCAGGCCATCCGCAACTACGACGACGCCGGGGTCCTGCCGCCCGCCGACCGTGCCGAGTCCGGGCACCGGCGCTACACCCCGTTGCACGCCCAGGCCCTGCGGGCCTTCCTCGCCCTTCGGCTCGGACACGGCCACCAACCCGCCGTCGAAATCATGCGCGCCGTGCACCGTCGCGACGTCGATGCCGCGTATCGCCTCATCGACGCCGCCCACGTCTCGCTCAGCAGCGACCGCACCGCCCTCGCCGAAGTCGCCTCCACTCTCACAGGCCTCACCGATGACGCCCTTACGGTTTTCCACGGTCCGCCGCTGACCGTCGGCGAACTCGCGCGGCGGCTTGGCGTGCACCCGGCGACCCTGCGGACCTGGGAGTCGGCCGGCATCCTCCGCCCCGGCCGTGACCATCCGACCGGTTACCGCGTCTACGCCGGCGACGCTGTCCGCGATGCCGAGATCGCGCGGCAACTGCGTCGGGGCGGCTATCCACTCCGCAATGTCGCCCAGTTCATCGAATCCCTCCGGGCCAGCGGCGGCCCGGACGCACTGCGCACCTTCCTCGACGCCTGGCAGCAGCGTCTCATCGCCCGCAGCCGTCATCTCCTGGCCGGCGCCGCCCAGCTCGACGCCTATCTCGCCCTTGTCGACCAGACGTAGCGGCGCACACATCCCGCCAACTTGCCCACAAATTACACACCGGTTAGAGCGGTGCGCATAAGCTCGTGGCGTGCGTGAGAACGAGGGCAAACCGATCGGGCGGCGGGTGCTGCTGTCGATGCTGGGGCTGGGCGCGGCGGGCATCGCGGCGGCCCCGGCGCTACAGGGCGGCTGGCAGAAGCTGCTGGACGCGGACCCGGTCGGCGTGACCGGCCTGCTGCCCAACAGCGGCGGATTCCGCTACTTCAGCGTGACGGCCTCGGTTCCGGTCAAGAACGAGACGAACTACCAGCTCACCGTGGACGGACTGGTGGATCGGCCCCGAACGTTCACCCTCGCCGATCTGGCCGCGTTGCCGCAGCGCCGGGTCGTGCACGACGTGCAGTGCACCGACGGCTGGAAGGTGGAGAACGCTGCCTTCACCGGCGTGCCGCTCTCGACACTGCTGGACACCGTCGGCGTGAAGAAGGAGGGCAAGGCCATCCGTTTCACCTGCTTCGACGGCCTGTACACGGAAAGCCTCACCTTGGAGCAGGCCCGACGCCCCGATGTGATGGCCGCGCTCAAGCTCCAGGACCAGCCCCTGACCCACGAGCGCGGCGGACCCGTACGGCTCTACGTGGCGCCGATGTACTTCTACAAGTCGGCCAAGTGGCTGTCCGGAATCACCGTCACCGACCGCGTGCAGCAGGGCTATTGGGAGGACTACGGCTATGCCGTCGACGGTTGGCTCTGACCACGCTGTGCAGTCCAGCACCGAGCGGATCCAGCGATTCGGGCGCGTGCCGCGGCTCGTGCATCGCACCACCGGTTGGCTGATGGCGTTATGCCTCGGCACCGCCGCCTGCCTGTATTTCGGCCCGCTGGCCGAGTTCGTAGGACGCCGGCTCCTCGTCGTGGCCGTCCACGAGTTCTCCGGCATCCTGCTCCCCGTTCCCGTGCTCCTCGGCCTCCTGTCCCCGGATTTCCGCGCCGAACTGAAGCGCCTCAACCGCTTCGCCAAGTACGACGCCGAGTGGCTCCGCCTCGCTTTACGACGCCGTCCCGGACGCCAGGCCGGCAAGTTCAACGCCGGCCAGAAGCTCTACGCGTCATGGATCGCCGGCGCCGTGCCGGTCATGCTGTTCACCGGCCTCCTCATGTGGTTCGGCGGCCTGCTGCCCTGGATTCCCCGCAGCAGCGCCATCTTCGTGCACGACTGGCTCGCGCTGGCCATCGCCGTCGTGATCATCGGACACATCCGGATGGCCTACCGGGATCCGTTGGCCCGGCAGGGGATGCGCACCGGCTACGTCCGCAAGGACTGGGCCCGCAAAGAACATCCGCGCTGGATCGACCCGGACTGAGGTACCGTCCGGCGCATGGAGGAGATCCGCTACGACCGACGCGCCCTGTCGCACTGAGCCACGATTCGCTGACCGGCGCCGACCGGGTGATGTTCATGCTGTTCAACAAGACCGCCCGGTGCTACGCCGGCATCACCACGCCATCGGACGGCTGGCTCGAAGCCGGGTTGCTGGTCCGCAGGCTGGAGGAAACCGGGCGGCAGGAGGAGATCTACGACCGCATGGGCCGGATCAACGACCTGGCCGAACAATCCCGGCAGTTGCACCTCGAGCTGCTCGACTCGCTGCTCAGCATCATGCTTCACGAGCGTCGCGACGACGTCTTCACCGCGGACGACCTCCGGGCTGTCGGGATCGATCCGACGCCGCCCCAGGAGAGCGACTTTCGAGACTGGTGATCTCGCGGCGGAACGGGGTGGGCATGGCGTCGAGGGTTTCGGCGTAGTCGCGGCCAGACCAGATGGCGGCGGCGATGGTGCTGGGGGCGAAGGCATCGCCGATGGCGCGGACGGAACGTAGGTGGGACCAGTGGGGTTGGCGGGCGAGCAAGGAGTGGGCGAGGTCGTCGACGGGTAGGCGCGCGGTGACCAGGACGACGGTGTCGGTGGGGTGACTGCGTTGGGTGCCGGTGAAGACGCACGCGGTGTGGAGGGCGTCGGCGGCGAGGGAAAGGGCGGAGCGGGAGGTGTGCACGGTGATGCCGGCTTCGATGACGCGGCGGCGGATCTTGGCTAGTTCCATGGTGTTGGCGGTCCACTCGGACACGCTGGCGGCGGGGGTGACGAGCTCGACGGTGAAGCCCTCAAGGGCCAACAGCTCGGCGAGGACGGCGGCGAGGTAGTAGTGGTCGTCGTCGTAGACGACGACACGGGGACCGCGGGGGCGCAGACCGGAGAAGAGGTCCTCGGGGGTGAGGACCTGGGCGGCGAGGTCGATGGGCAGGCCGAGGGGATGGGCTCGGCCGACGCCGTCGGCGCGCCAACGGGAGCCGGTGGCGACGGCGACGTGGGTGAAGTCGTGTTCCAGCACGTCATCGGCGGTCATGGCGCTCTCGAAGTACACATCGACGGTCGGAAGCTTGGCCAGGATGGTCTCCCGATGGTCGACGACGCGGATCCACGCGGCGAGCCCGGGCAACACGGCCTCCTGACGCACACGGCCGCCGAGTGCACGGGAACGTTCGGTCAACGTGACGCGATATCCCCGTCGCCCCAAGGACATTGCGGCTTCGAGACCGGCCGGGCCGGCGCCGACGACGAGCACGTGGGCGTCAGAGTCCTTGGGGCGCAAGCGCTCCGGGTGCCAGCCGCGTCGCCACTCCTCGCCCATGCTGGGGTTCTGGGTGCAGCGGATCGGCGACTGCGTGTGGTCCCCGGACACACAGATGTTGCAGCCGATGCACTCCCGGATCTCGTCCAGCCGCCCGTCCCGGATCTTGGCCGGCAGGAAGGGATCGGCGATGGACGGCCGGGCGGCACCGATGAAATCCATGATGCCCGTGCGGATCTGCCGCACCATGGCGTCGGGCGAGGTGAACCGGCCCACGCCGACAACGGGCTTGGACGTCAACGACTTCAGCCCACGAACCGCGGCTTCCTGCTCACCTTCCGGCCCGAACCGCGAGGTGTTGGAGTCCAGCGACCACGGCCCGGCCACGAAGTCCCACAGGTCCGGCAGGTCACGGAGTTCGTGCACGACCTCGCGCGTCTCGGCCGCCGACAACGCCGTCTCGTCGGCCCCGCCACCCACGCCCAGCCGACACGCCACGGCCGCCTTGCCGTCGCACAGTTCTCGCGTGTCGGACAGCACCTCACGCAGCAGCCGGGCCCGGTTGATCAGGGTTCCACCATAGGCGCCGGAGCGGTGATTGTGTTGCGGCGACAGGAAGTGCTCCAGCATGCCGTAGCCGTGTGCGGCATAGACGTAGATCAGGTCATAGCCGGCGGTCAACGCCCGCCGGACGGCGGCTCGATGCATTTCGCGTAACGAGGCGATGTCCGCCAGGGTCATCGCCCGCGCTTGGACGGGGTGGTTGCTGCCAACCACCGGCAGCGCACTGGGCCCCATCGGCGCGATCCGGGACATCAGATTGGCCGCGTGAAGTCCATTGTGGACCAGCTCGATACCGGCCAGCGCCCCATGTTCGTGGATACGCTCAGCGATCCGGGCCACCGCCGGCACGTCACGGTCGTCCCACAGCCGCAGCTCGATCGACGGCGTCAAGTCGCTGGAGGGATCGATCTCCGTCTCCTCCGTGCAGACCACCGCCCAGCCACCCTCGGCCTTCACGCCACGCATCGCCGCCTCGGCCGACGGGTCGCGATATCCCATGCCGTTGCAGTGCGGCACTTGGAAGAACCGATTCCGGGCAACGACCGGACCGATCGCCACCGGCTCGAACAGCACGTCGTAGGACACCAGGCAACCGTGCCACAGCTCGGCGCGATCGGGCACCCCGTCGGACGGGACAGCACAGCGGCCCGGCCGCAACACTGGGCCCTATGCCCGATTACGAAGAGCTGCTGGCCCGACTGCGCAAGCTGGAAGACGAGAACCACCGGCTGGCCGCCCGCATCGACGAGCTGACGGCGGAGGAACCGGTCAACCGGCGCGGCATGTTCAAGCGCGTGGCGCTGGGCGCGGCGGCGCTGGCGGTAGGGGCGGAGGTGGTCACCGCGCCGGAAGCGGCGGCGGGTGAGGGCGACGGGCTGCCGATCCGGTTCGGCGTGATGAACATGGGCACGAGCAGCACCGGCATGATGATGGACGCCATCAACGCGCCGGGCCTCGACGTCAACAACACCGGCGCCGCCGACCGGAACAGCCTGGCCTGCGCGATCCGCGGCCGCACGTTCACCTACGGCGTCGTCGGGATGAGCGAGAGCCATGTCGGGATGGTCGGCATGAGCACGCTGGACGAGAAGGACCTGCTCACAGTGCCCCAGCCGGCCGGCGTGGCCGGCATCGGCCGAAACCCCGGTGCGGCCGGGGTCTATGGCCGGTCGGTCGACAACGAAGGCGTCACCGGCGTCAGCACCGGCACAGCCGGTGTGCACGGAAACTGCCAGAACGACAACGGGATCGGCGTGTTCGGCGACGGCTCGTACGGCGCGGTGGGCGTGTACGGGCATTCCGGCCGCAACAGCGGAGTGCTCGGCATCGCCAACGAGGGCTACGGCATTCGCGGCCTGGCCAACACCCCGCAGGGCACCGGCGTCATGGGCATCGCCATCAAGGCCAGCGGCCAGTCGATCACGCCGGCGGCGGTCACCGGCGACGCCGACGCCCAGGTCGGCCTGCAGGGCGTGAGCAACACGGCCAACGCAGTCGTCGGCACGAGCGGTTCCGCGCGGGGCGGCGTGTTCACCGGTGGGGCGGCGCAGGTCCGACTGGTGCCCGGCAAGTCGGCGACCCCGCCGGCCAACGGCCAGACCGGTGACCTCTACGCCGACTCCGCAGGCAATCTCTGGTACTGCAAGCAGGGCAGCTGGCTCAAGCTCGCCTGATCGGGCACCCGATGGGACGCCGACACCGACGACCTCTCGCCACGACACTGAAGTCCATGTCCGACAACGAGGAACTGCTGGCCCGGCTGCGCAGGCTGGAAGACGAGAACCGCCGGCTGTCGGCCCGGATCGACGAGCTGACGGCGGCGGAGCCGGTGAACCAGCGCGGCATGTTCAAACGTGCGGCGGTGGGGGCGGCGGCGCTGACGGTGGGAGGAATCGCCGTGGCGCCGGAAGCGGCGGCGGCGCCATCCAGTGGGCCGCCGGTGATCCTCGGGGACTCCAACACCTCGACCACCCCGACCGGGTTCACCGTGAACGGGCCGGACAGCGACGCCCTGACGGCCCGCAACGACGCGGCCAACACGGCGAACCGGTTGTCCGGGGCGATCTTCGGCGCCGGTGTCGACTACGGCGTCGTCGGCCACGGTCACACCCGCGCCGGCGTGATCGGGATCTGCCCGGAGGACTACCGCACGGTGATGCGGGTGACCGATCCGGTCGGTGTGGCCGGCATCGGCTGGTCCGGATCGTCCGGGGTCTACGGCTTCTCCAGCGACAAGGAGGGTGTGTCGGCCCAGTCCTTCGGCACGGCCGGCGTGCACGGGAACTGCCAGAACCCCGCCGGTTTCGGGGTGTTCGGGGATGGCGCGTACGAAGCCATCGGGGTGTACGGGCACTCCGGCAACAACAGCGGGGTACACGGCATCGCCAACGAGGGCTACGGGGTCCGTGGCCTGGCCACGACGACGCAGGGCACGGGCGTCATCGGTATCGCGGTGCAACGCAGCGGCCAGCAGGTCACGCCGGCGGCGGTGACGGGGGACGCCGATGCCGAGACGGGCGTGCAAGGCGTGAGCAACTCGGCCAACGGGGTTGTCGGCACGAGCCTGAGTGCCCGCGGCAGGGTGTTCACGGGCGGGGCGGCGCAGATCCGCCTCACCCCGGGTAACGCGGCGACGCCGCCGGCGGGCGGCCAGAACGGCGACCTCTACGTGGACTCGACCGGTCGCCTGTGGTTCTACCGCGCCGGCTGGCGCAACATCGCGTAGATCACCACGGGGCCGGAGTTCCGTCCCACGACACGAAAGTGCCGGTGGGGCCGTCGTCGGGCAGCAGGGCCAAGCGCACGGCACCGGCGGCGGCCTCGGCGGGGTCGCCGTCGCTGGCGGCGGCGCGGGAGTTGAGGTCGGTGCGACGCAAACCCGGGGCCAACGCGTTGACCCTGAAGTCAGGCAACGCCTGCGCGTAGTAGAGGGTCAGCGCGTTCAAAGCGGTCTTGGACGACCGGTACGCCGCGCCGGAGCCGTCGCCGACGTAGCGAGAACCGCTCCACGTCAACGATCCGGTGCCGCTGGAGACGTTCACGATCCGAGGATGCGACGAACGCCGCAATGCCGGCAGGAAAGCGTTGGTGACGGCCAACACCCCGAACACGTTGGTCTCGTACGTACGGCGGAACGACGCCACATCGGCTTCAGTAGGCGGAAATCCGTCGACCATGATGCCGGCGTTGTTCACCAGCACATCCAGCGTCGAGAGCTCAGCGGCGGCGGCCGCGATGCTGTCGGCGGAGGTCACGTCCAACACGACGGAAGAACAACCGATCTCGGCGGCCGCGGAACGGCCGCGTGCCGCGTCACGCGATCCGATGTGGACGGTCATGCCGGCCTCGACGAGCTGACGGGCGATCTCCTTGCCGATGCCCTTGTTGGCGCCGGTCACCAGTGCGATGGTCATGACAGCCACCATGCCTCGCGAACCAACCCGGCAACCAGGCACAATCGATACCATGCCGAGGAGGAGCTGGCCCGCTTCCTGCGCGACCGCCGCGGCGGCCTGCGCCCCGCGGACGTCGGCCTGCCCCGGACCGGCCGCAGCCGCACGCCGGGCCTGCGCCGCGAGGAGGTCGCCGGCCTGGCCGCGATGTCGGTGGACTACTATGCCCGGCTGGAGCAGGCCCGCGGTCCCCGGCCGTCGCCCCGCATCCTGGACGCCCTGGCCACTGCGCTCCGGCTCCGAGAAGCCGAGCGCCGGCACCTGTTTCGGCTGGCCGACACCGTCTTCCCCGCACAGACACCGGTGAGCACGGTTCGTCCACACGTCGCCGACATGCTGCGCCGCCTGCCCGAGACCGGTGCGGTCGTCACCGACGCGACGTACGAGATCATCGCCTGGAACCCGCTGGCCGAGGCCTTGCTCGGCGATCTGAAGACGGAGCCCAACCTCGCCCGACGCCGGTTCCTGCACCCCGACCTGCATCGCAGCACCGGGGCCGAGGAGTTCGGCGAGATCGCTGTGGCCCGCCTCCGCAGTTCCGCCGCCCGCTACCCCGACGACCCGCGCCTGCGCGACCTGCTCGCCGATCTCAATGCCAGCACGGAATTCCGGCACATCTGGGCCACGAACCCGGTCCGCACACCCGGTCACCGCACGAAGACCCTCGAGCACGCCCGTGGCCCGATCAAGGTCGACTGCGATGTCCTGCACCTGCCGGACGACGACCAGCAGGTGGTGCTGATGACCGCGGATCCCGGCTCTGTGACGGCGAAGCTGTTCGCGTCACTGGTCTGACCGATCGGGCAGTCCTTGCGCCGCACCGTGTCCCGCGGCCGAGTCGAGCTCATATGCTGTTGTTCTACAGTTGTTGAATTCCTGGGGAGACACCGTGGCCGGTCGAGTTGTCTACGCGTCGTTCGAGATGCAGTTCCCGCTGGGCGGCATCAGGGTGCTCAGCCAGCAGGTGGCACTGCTCCGGGCCGCGGGGGTGGAGGCGTATCGCTGGACCCCGACGCCCGGCTTCCGCTACACCTGGTTCGACGACGACGTGCCAACGTTGTCAGGCATGACCCTGGAGCTGGACCAGGACGACGTCCTGCTGCTGCCGGAGGTCGCGGTGGCGCCGGACTACGACCCGGCGCCGGGCGGGCACACAGTGATCTACTCGCAGGGCCACTACATCACGTTCCTCGGCACGGCCGACGTCGAGCCGTACCCGGGCTGGGCGACGCGCCCGGCGCTGTGGACGGTGTCGCAGGCCGGCGTGCACATGCTGCGACGCGCGCTGCCCGGCTTCGAGCCGCACCTGGTGCCGAACGTGATCGACGCCGAACTGTTCCGGCCGGGTGCCGAACGGATCCGCCGTGTCGCGTGGATGTCCCGCAAGCGCCCGATGGAGAGCACGCTGCTGCGCCGGCTGCTGCGCTCGGATCCGCGCAGCCAGGGCGTCGAGCTGCACGACATCAACGGCGTCTCGCACGAGGAAGTGGCCCGGGTGCTGGGCGAGACCTCGGTGTTCATCGCGCTCGGATCCCCCGAGGGCGAGGGCTTCGGGCTGCCCGCCGCCGAGGCGATGGCCGCCGGTTGCCTGGTCACGGGCTACACCGGCGGCGGTGGTGCCGAGCTGTTCGACTCGCCGTCGGCCTGGCCGATCGCCGAGCTGGCCACCGACGAGCTGGCCGACAAGGCGCTGGAGCTGCTCGACCGGCCCGACCAGGACGACGTTCGCCGGGCCGGCCGGCAGTGGGTGCAGGACCGGTACAACACCAAGACCGCGACCGACGCGCTGGTCGAAGGCGTGCGGCTGGCCCGGGCCATGCCGGGCGGCGCGGCGACGGCCACACATCCGGCCAGGTGGCTGGCCGAGATCGTCAAGCACTTCCCGAAACAGCCGGAGCCGGTCGCGGGGAGCTGACCCCCGGTGGCCGCTCGGTGACAACGATGTCGAAGTCCTGATTTCCTGTCTTGCTTGTCTTCTTGACACTGTCACACCGCTCCAGCAGGGTCTTGGCAACGTTGTCAACGCTGCGACGGGATTGGGAGCAGGGCATGACGCAGGTCGAAGAAGACGGGCTGTCGCGACGGGGATTCCTGGCCACCGGGGTCACCATGCTCGCGGGATTCGGCCTCGCGGCGGCGCTGCCCGGCGTCGCCGAGGCAGCGACCGATGCGCAGGCCTCCGCCGGCGCGCCGGCCGACCTGGCCCTGTTCCGGCCGGTGACGGTGTCCTCCACCGACTACGCGGCGACGCCGGGCTCCTTCGCGGTGGACGGCGTCGCCCAGGTCGGCCTGCGCGGCAGCGGCTGGCGCGCGGCCGTCGGCGATCCGCAGTGGATGGTGGTCGACCTCCAGGCGGCGTGCCAGGTCAGCAAGATCGTGCTGACCTTCGACGCCAAGCCGGGCGACCCGGCCTTCGACTTCTCCAAGTCCCGCAACGGCACCAACGGCCTGGAGATCCTGACCAGCTACTCCACCTCGTACGCGCTGGACGTGTCGACCGACGGCGAGGTGTGGACCACGGTCCACAGCACCACCGCCGGCACCGGCGCGGTCAACACCATCGCGTTGGACAACCCGGTGAACGCCCGCTGGGTGCGGTTCACGTCGTTCGCCCGCTCCACCACGAACCCGTTAGGTATCAACGGTTTCCAGGTCTACGGCACGACAAGGGCCAGCCGCCCGCAGGTGACCGGCTGGACGAACTGGCCGTCGCAGCACCGCACGCCGCCGGCGCTGAAGGTGGCCGCCGACGGCACCGTGCCGGTGGAGTCCGGCTGGGTTCTGACCATGGACGACTTCGCGCCGAGCCAGGACGGCTCGGCGTTGTCCGGCCCGTCGGTCAACACCGACAACTGGGTGCCGGCGACCGTGCCGGGCACGGTGCTGGCCTCGCTGGTCGAGCAGGGACACTTCCCCGACCCGGTGCGCGGCATGAACAACATGGTCATCCCGGAGGCACTGGCCCGGCACTCCTGGTGGTACCGAAGGACTTTCGCGCTTCCGTCCGGTTTGGACACCAGCGCCGGCCGGTTCGTCTGGCTGGAGTTCGACGGCGTCAACAACACCGCCGACATGTGGCTCAACGGCAAGTCGATCGGCTCGCTGTCGCACCCGTTCGGCCGCGCGGTCTTCGACGTCACCGGCGCGCTGCGCGGCAGCGGCGACCAGGCGCTGGCCGTGAAGATCACGCCCATCCCGTTCCCGGGCAGCCCCGGCGACAAGGGCCCGGCCGGCCAGTCCTTCGTGGACGCCGGCGGCGGCATCTTCGCCAACTCCCCCACTCTGGTCGCGGCCTCGGGCTGGGACTGGATGCCGGCCGTGCGCGACCGCGTCGCCGGCATCTGGGACCACGTCCGGCTGCGCTCGACCGGCGCGGCGGTGCTCGGTGACGCGCGCATCGACACCGTGCTGCCGAAGCTGCCCGACCTGAGCGCCGCCGAGCTCACCATCACGGTGCCGGTGCGCAACGCCTCGTCGAGCTCGCAGCAGGTCACCGTCGCCGCGTCCTTCGACAACGTCAAGCTGAGCAAGACGGTCACGGTCGCCGGCGGCCAGCAGGTCGACGTGAAGTTCGACCCGACGGCCTACCCACAGCTCAAGCTGGCCAATCCGAAGTTGTGGTGGCCCAACGGCTACGGCGACCCGAACCTGCACACGTTGCAGATGACGGCGACGGCCGGCGGCAGGACCAGCGACAAGCGGTCGGTCGAGTTCGGCATCCGCAAGATCAGCTACGACTACAACCTGCCGATCACGATGAAGAACAACCGGGCCGACCAGACCGTCGACTTCCCGGTGCAGACGGCCCGCTACTTCCGGCTCCAGGGACACAAGCGGGCCACCAGCTACGGCATCTCGCTGTACAACCTGTCGGTGGTCAACAGCGCCGCGCCGACCGTCGACCTGGCCCTGAACAAGCCGGCCACGGCGTCCTCGGTCGACGACCCGAGCCGCCCGCCGAGCCTGGCCGTCGACGGCGATCCCAACACCCGCTGGGCCTCGGCCTGGGAGGACGACCAGTACATCCAGGTCGACCTCGGCTCGCCGCAGACCTTCGACCGGGTCAACCTGACCTGGGAGTACGCCTACGCGGCGACCTTCGTGCTCCAGGTCTCCAACGACGGAAACACCTGGACCGACGCCAAGGCGGTGGACAACTCCCCGGTGCCGATGACGATTTTCGTCAACGGCGTCAAGGTGTTCATCCGCGGCGGCGCGTGGGGCTGGGACGAGCTGCTGCGCCGGATGCCGCCGGAGCGCGTGGACAACCTGGTGGCGATGCACCGGGACATGAACTTCACGCTGATCCGCAACTGGATCGGGTGCAGCTACCGCGAGGAGCTGTTCGCGGCCTGCGACAAGTACGGGCTGCTGCTGTGGAACGAGTTCTGGGACGGCTTCTCGGCCGACCCGGCCAACCACGACATCTTCCTGGCCCAGGCCAAGGACACCGTGCTGCGCTACCGGCACCACCCGTGCACCGTGGTGTGGTTCGGCTGCAACGAGGGCTCGCCGCCGGACTCGATCGACACGCCGCTGCGCGAGATCGTCACCGGCAGCTGCGACCTGATGTACCAGAGCAACTCGGCCGGCGGCGTGATCAGCGGCGACGGGCCGTACTTCTGGCAGGATCCGAAGAACTACTACGGCGTCACGCACGGCTTCTGGAGCGAGATCGGCCTGCCGACGGTGTCGGTGGTGGAGTCGATGCGCAACCTGGTCGGCGACGGCGACCCGGGCTGGCCGATCGGCCCGTCCTGGTACCTGCACGACTGGTCGGCCAACGGCAACCAGCGGCCGCAGACCTACGTCGACGCCATCTCGGCCCGGCTGGCCCCGGCCAGCGGGCTGGAGGAGTTCTGCCGCAAGGCCCAGTTCATCAACTACGAAAGCATGCGCGCCATCTTCGAGGCGTGGAACGCGGTGCTGTGGAACGACGCCCGCGGCGTGCTGCTGTGGATGTCACACCCGGCCTGGCACAGCACGGTGTGGCAGACCTACGACTACGACATGGACGTCAACGGCAGCTACTACGGCTCCCGCAAGGGCTGCGAGCCGCACCACGTGCAGGCCAGCCTGGTCGACTGGAAGATCAGCGCGCTCAACCACACGCCGGTCACGGTGTCCGGGGCCACGGTGTCGGCGCAGCTGTACGACCTGGCCGGCAAGGCGTTGGGCGCGGCCCAGAGCGCGAAGGTCGACATCGCGCCGTCCTCGGTGACGGCCTCGTTCACGGTGCCGTTCACGGATTCCCTGCCGGCGCTGCACCTGCTGCGGCTGCGGATGACCGACAGCGCGGGCAACCTGTTGTCGGAGAACACGTACTGGCGCTACCGCAACGACACCGACATGCGGGCGCTCAACCAGGTCGCGGCGACGTCGGTATCGGTGTCGTTGAAGCAGAGCGGCGACTCGTACAGCGCGGTGGTGAAGAACACCGGCAAGACGGTGGCGGCCATGGTCCGGTTGTCGCTGCGTGAGCACAACGGCAAGGACCGCGTGCTGCCCACGCTCTACGGCGACAACTACTTCTGGTTGCTGCCGGGCGAGAGCAAGACGGTCAGCGTGGCACCGCGCAAGTCGGTGTCGCAGCCCCGGCTGCTGGTCGAGGGCTACAACGTCCCGACCGTTCTTTCCTGACCGTGCTGTCCTGAACGGGGACGCCGCGGCCGGTTCCGAGCAACACCGGCCGCGGCGCTCGCGTAATGTCCGGGTTGTGCCCTGGTGGATCGTGCGTGCCGTTTACGTGGTCGGCTTCCTCGTCGGCACCACGACCCACGCGATCGACCTGCTGGCCGGCGGCTACGCCGACACCCCGGCGCCACTGGCCGTGTTCTTCACCGCGCTACTGGTGATCGATCCGCTGACCGCCGTGCTGGTCGCGCTGGACCAGCGGCACGGGGTGACGCTGGCCTTCGCGGTGATCGTGCTCGACCTGCTGGCCAACTGGTACCTGAACTGGTCGCGGCTGCCGGCGGCACTGCTGCATCCGACCTGGCTGCTGCTCAACCTGTTCAGCGTGTTCGTGCTGGTGACCTGGCTCCCGCTGCGACGGCGGAGCAACCGGGCCGGTTAGGCCTGTGCCACCTCGATGTCGCCGTTGTCGCTGCCCAGGTCCAGGGTGTTCTTGCCGTTCGGGTCCTCGGTGACGCCGATCTTGCGGTGCCCGTTGTGGTTCTGCGTGGTCACCCGGTAGCCGCCGGCCGGCACGGCCAGCTTGATGTCGCCGTTGTCGGTCCGCGCGGTCACGTCGCCCGGTTCCAGCAGCGCCAGGTCGATCCGGCCGTTGCTGGTCTTGGCCTGCACGTTCCCGCCGCGCAGCCCCCGTCCGGTGATCTCGCCGTTGCTGGTCTCGGCCTTCACCGTGCCGGCCACGTCGGCCAGGTCGATCTCGCCCGAGCTCGTGGTCACGTCGACCGCCCCGACGTTGCGGAGCTCGACACCGCCGTTGTCGGTCTTGCCGCTGACCGGCAGCCCGGCCGGCGCGGTGACGTCGTAGTCGACGGAGCAGTTGGTGCCGCAGTCGCCACTGAGCACCAGCACGCCGCCGTCGACCCGGTAGGTGTCCTGCTTGGGCGTGGTGTCGTGGTACGTGATCTTCCGCTGCACCGTGATCTTGGCCAGCCCGGCCTGCCCGTGCACGGTGACACCGCCGGACCGGCCGTCCAGCTTGATCGAGGTGACCGACTGGTCCAGCGTCTTGGTCTCGGTCATCGACTGCGGCGGCAGCAGGTGGCTACACCCCGACATCACCCACACTCCGGCCACGACCAAGCCGGCAGCCCCCAGCACCCTGCGCATCGACTCACTCCCCTTTGAGGTCCGATGACGCACGGTATAGGACGTGAGGCAGTGTCGTATCGGGGGATAACCCTGAGACGGACCCCTACGTGGCCTCAGTACGGGAAGTGGTTGTGCTGGCCGGCCACGGTGACCCAGCGGGTGGCGGTGAAGGCCTCCACGCCCCACCGGCCGCCGAACCGGCCGTAGCCGCTGGACTTCACGCCGCCGAAGGGCACCTGGGGCTCGTCGTCCACGGTCTGGTTGTTGACGTGCACGATGCCGGTGCGGAGCCGGCGGGCGATGGCCAGGCCGCGGCGGGAGTCCTCGGTGATGACGCCGGCGGTCAGGCCGTAGTCGGTGTCGTTGGCGATGGCGATGGCCTGCTCGTCGTCGTCCACTGTGGTCACGGTGACCGCGGGCCCGAAGATCTCCTCGGTGAAGATCCGCATGTCCGGGGTGACGCCGGACAACACCGTCGCCGGATAGCGGCTTGCGTCGGCGTCACCACCGCCGGCCCGGAGCGAGGCGCCGGCGGCCACGGCGTCGGCGACGAGCTCGGACACCCGCTGGGCGGCCGACGCGGTGATCAGCGGGCCGATCACCGTGCCGGGGTCGGTCGGGTCGCCGTGCGGCAGCGACGCGGCCTTGGCGGCCAGCTTGGCGGTGAACTCCTCGGCCACCGAGCGGTGCACCAGCAGCCGGTCGGCCGACATGCAGATCTGGCCGGCGTTGTGGAAGGCGCCGAAGGTGGCGGCGTTCACGGCGTAGTCGAGGTCGGCGTCCTCCAGCACCAGCAGCGCGTTCTTGCCGCCGAGTTCGAGCACGGCCGGCTTGACGTGCTCGGCCGCGGTCATGCCGATGATGCGGCCGACCCGGGTGGAGCCGGTGAAGTTGACGACCCGGACCCGCTTGTCCGCGATCAGGGTGCGCGCGACCTCGGCCGCGTCGGCCGGCGCGTTGGTCACGACGTTCAACGCCCCGGCCGGCAGTCCGGCCTCGCGCAGCACGTCGGCCAGGAACAGGCCGCAGGACAGCGGCGCGTCCTCGCTGGGCTTGAGCACCACGGTGTTGCCCACGGCCAGCGGCACGGCCAGCGACCGCGTGCCCAGGATGATCGGGGCGTTCCACGGTGCAAAGGCCGCCACCACGCCGACCGGCTCACGCAGGGCCAGCGACAGCTGCCCCTCGGTCTCGGTGGACAGCACCTCGCCGAGCGGCTGCCCGATCGAGGCGGCCGCGTCACGCAGCATGCCGGCGGCCAGGCCGACGTTGAACTGGGCCCAGCCGGCCACGCCGCCGACCTCCTCGGCCATCAGCGCCACCGCCTCGGCGGTGCGGGACTCCAGGATGTCGGCCGCCTTGAGGAAGATCCGGCGGCGGGCCCCCGGCGAGGTCGTCGACCAGGTGGAAAACGCTTGCTGGGCGGCGTCCACCGCGCGCGTGACGTCGGCCGCTCCACCGGCCGCGACCACCGCGTACACCTCCCCGGTGTACGGGTTGAGATCCTCTGTCGTGCGGCCGTCCAGCGCCGGAACGTCCTCGCCGCCGATGACCAGGTCTCGTTTGATCGTCACAGACACTCCCGTGTTCGCTGTGCGCACATCCATTCGTCATCCGCACACCAGTGTGGCGCGGACGACACCGCTCGTCAAGCGGCCTCTGTTGAAATTTGTACGATGTGGGCCATGGCCGACCCGAACTGGCTCGACGAGCGCGAACTGACCGCGTGGAAGCAGTTCCTGAGCACCGGCGCGGCCATCAACCGGCTGGTGGACCAGCAGCTCAAGCGGGACGCGGGGCTGTCGCACCAGCAGTACGAGGTGCTGGCCCGGCTGGCCGAGGCGCCCGAGGGCCGGCTGCGCATGACCGACCTGGCCGGTGCCGCCGTGACGTCCAAGAGCGGTCTCACCTACCAGGTCGGGCAGCTGGAGAAGGCCGGTCTGGTGCGGCGTTGTGGCTGCGCCGGCGACGAGCGGGGCATCGTCGCGGCCCTCACCGAGGCCGGCTGGCAGAAGCTGCGCGAGGCCGCGCCCGAACATGCCGCCCTGGTCCGCGATCTGTTCGTGGACGGCATGAGCCGCAAGGACTTCGCCGCCTTCGCCGCCGGGCTCGCGGCCTTGCACGATCGGCTGAACCCACCGGCAATTTAGGTGTTCCCGCGCCGGTCGCGGCCCAGCTGTGCCAGCCTCGCGACCGGGGTGGCACACATGATTTCTCGACGGGATTTCCTGGCCGCGGTCGGTGCCGCGGGCGGGGCCGGCGCGATGTTCGCGACGATGGGCGCGCTCGGCCTCGCGCCGACCGCCATGGGCACACCGGACTATCAGCCGCCGCGGCCGTCCGACTTCACGCTCGGCGGCCGCGCGGCGGCCAAGGTGATCGTTCTCGGCGGCGGCATCGCCGGCCTGGCCAGCGCGTACGAGCTCGGCAAGGCCGGCTACGACTGCACGGTGCTCGAGGCCCGGGACGTCGCCGGCGGCCGCAACTTCACCGTCCGCGGCGGCACCCGCCAGACCGATCTCGACGGGCGGACCCAGGTCGGCCGGTTCTCCGACGGCGAGTACATGAACGCCGGGCCGGCGCGGCTGGCGCAGTGGATGGTGACCCTGGACTACTGCCGTGAGCTGGGCATTCCGCTGGAGGTCTTCACCAACGTCAACGCCAGCGCGCTGATCTACCACGAGGGCATGACCGCGCCGGTCCGCTACCGGACGGCCAAGGCCGACGTGTACGGCTACGTCAGCGAACTCCTGGCCAAGGCCACCGACCAAGGCGCCCTGGACAGTGCACTGACCAGCGACGACAAGCAGCGGCTGCTGGCGTTCCTCGAGGACTGGGGCGACATCGGAACGCAGCACAAGTACACGGGATCGCTGCGCCGTGGCTTCTCCGTCGATCCGGGCGCGGCCGAGCAGCGCGGCACCGTGCTGGGCCCGCCGCCGTCGCTGTCGGACGTGCTGGCCAGCGGCGTCGGCCGGCATTTCTCGTTCGAGCTCGAGTACGAGCAGGCCATGCTGATGTTCCAGCCGGTCGGCGGCATGGACCGGATCCCGGCCGCGCTGGTGCGGGCGATCGGGCCCGCGCGGGTGCGCACCGGCTGCGCCGTCACCGGGATCACCAACGGGGACAACGGGGTTTCCGTCACGTACACCAGAAACGGCCAGCCGCAGCGGATCGACGCCGACTACTGCATCGCCGCGATGCCGCCGCACGTCACCGCCAAGATCCCGCACAACCTGGGCGCGGGCGTGCAGGCCGCATTGTCCACCTATCACGGCGACCCCGTCGGCAAGATGGGCCTGGAGTACCGGAGCCGCTGGTGGGAGACCGACCACCGGATCTACGGCGGCATCACCGAGACCGATCTGGACCTGGACCACGTCTGGTATCCCTCGCACGGCTACCACGGCCGGCGGGGCACCTTGATCGGCTACTACAACACCGGTGATCACGCTGTGGCCTACGGACAGCTGACGCCGGCGCAGCGGGAAGCCCGGGCGGTCGCGCAGGGTGTGCGGATCCACGGCGACAAGTACCGGACCGAGCTGGCCAGCTCGTTCTCCGTTGCCTGGCACCGAACCCCGTACATCGAGGGCGGCTGGGCGATTCCCACCGACGCGCCGTCCTATCGGCTGCTCAACGAGCCGCAGGGGCGGGTGTACTTCGCCGGTGACTGGCTGACCTTCCTGGTGACCTGGCAGGCCGGCGCGTTCGCCTCGGCCCGGCGGGTGGTCACCGAGCTGCACGAGCGCGTGCTGAAATCCTGAGGCGGACCGGGGGCGGCATCGGATACGCTGCCCCGCAACACGGTGACGGAGACAAGTAGCCGGGGACCGACGCGGGTCAGAGAGCCGCCGGTAGCTGCGAAGGCGGTCCCGCGTCCCCCGGTGAAGACACTCCCGAGTGTGTGGCAGTGAACGAGGTTCCCGCTCCGGCGGGAGCGAAAGTGCGGTGGCACCGCGAGTTTCCCTTCTCGCCCGCACTCCCAAGGGGTCGACTCGACCACTGGAGTGGCGATGATCGCCCGTGTCCTGTCCGCGGAACTCCCTTCGCACGTCGGCGAACGCGTTCGCGTCGCCGGCTGGGTGCACCGCGGCCGTGAGCTGAAATCCGTGACGTTCGTGGTCGTGCGCGACCGCTCCGGGCTGACCCAGGTGGTCACGTCCGGTCCCGCGCCGTCCGAGGAGACCGTTGTCGAGGTGACCGGCCTGGTCACCGCCAACCCCAAGGCGCCGGGCGGCGTCGAGCTGACCGAGCCGGTGCTGACCGTGCTCGGCGAAGCCGTTGTGCCACCGCCGTTCGACCTGTACCGGCCGACCGTGCCGGCGACGCTGCCGACCATTTTGGACAGTGCGCCGGTGTCGCTGCGACATCCGTTGCTACGGGCCCGGTTCGAGATCTCGGCCGCCTCGGTCGCCGGGTTCCGCAGTGCGCTGGACGGCCTGGGCGCCACGGAGATCCACACGCCGAAGATCGTCGGCTCGGCCACCGAGTCCGGCGCGAACGTGTTCGGCATCGACTACTTCGGACGCAAGGCTTTTCTCGCCCAGTCGCCGCAGTTCTTCAAGCAGGCCATGGTCGGCGTGTTCGAGCGGGTGTACGAGGTCGGGCCGGTGTTCCGGGCCGAGCCGCACGACACCGCCCGGCACCTGGCCCAGTACACCAGTCTCGACGCGGAGATCGGGTTCATCGCCGACCACCGGGACGTGATGGCGGTGCTGCGGGAGGCCATCGCCGGCATGCTGTCGTCGGTGGCGGCCCGTTCGGAAGCCGTCGCACTGCTGAAAGCAGAGTTGCCCGAGGTGCCGGCCGAGATCCCGGCCATCCACTTCGCCGAGGCACAGAAGTTGTTGGGCGGCAAGGACGAGATCGACCTGGCCCCGGCCGACGAGCGGTGGCTGTCCGAGTGGGCGCTGCGCGAACACGGCTCGGACTTCCTTTTCGTCACCGGCTATCCCATGGCCAAACGTCCCTTCTACACCCATCCGTCACCCGAGGACCCCAACTACAGCAACAGTTTCGACCTGCTGTTCCGCGGTCTGGAACTCGTCACCGGTGGGCAGCGTCTGCACCGGCACGCCGACTACCTCGCCGCGCTGGCGCAACGCGGCGAGTCGCCCGAGGCGTACCAGAGCTACCTGGCGATGTTCGCGCACGGCATGCCGCCGCACGGTGGCTTCGCCATCGGACTGGAGCGGTGGACGGCGCGGCTGCTGGGCGTGGCCAACATCCGGCAGACGACGTTGTTCCCCGAGACCTGCACCGACTCACGCCGTAGCGGTTCCGGCACACCCGCCAGTGCGCCGGAACCAACCGCCACCTGGCTGGACACCCGGCGGCTACACTCGCGACCGGCCACTGTGGTCATTCGTCAACCGGCAAGGGCAGGCACATGGTGGACCGGGAGCGCCACCCGGTCGAACAATGGTTCCGACGCCGGGGACTGCCGTCGGTGGTGCGTGGCCGGCCGACCCACGTGCTGGTCCGCAGCGTGCCGGCGCTGGCCTTTCTCATCGTGCTGGGCTTCGTCGTGGACGCACTGGCACTGATCGACGGCACCTCGGACGAGGACTTCGAACGGCTGATACAGAACGACGCCTACCTGCTCGGGTACGACGCCCTGCTCATCGGCTGGGTGGTGTTCCCGACCGTCGGCGCGTGGTTGGCGAACCGCTGGCTCCGGCGGCACACCACCGGCGAACCCGACCGGGCTGCGACCGTGACGGCTATCGTGGTCATCGCCTTCTACGCGCTGGCCTTTCCCGTGCTCGAGAAGCTCATGGGCACCACCGACGACATCGTGCTGCAAATCGTGGTCAATGTCCTACAGGTGCTGGGGGCGCTGGCCGTGACGGTCGTCGGCGGCGGGTCGGTGCTGGCCTGGGCGGTGCGTGCGGCCGTCCGCCAGCTCGGCACCTTGGGCACGATGGCCAGCCGGGCGTTGCCGCTGTTGCTGCTGTTCACCGTGTTCGGTTTCTTCACCGCGGAACTCTGGCAGGCCACGGCTGTGCTGACGCGCCAGCAGATGTGGCTGGTGGCCGGCCTGTTCGCGGTGGCGGCGCTGCTGTTCCTCGGCGCGATGCTGTCCGACGAGGTGCGCACCCTGGCCGGCGCCGCCCTGCCGGCGGTCGATCCGGGCAAGCTGCGCGGCAGCCCGCTGGAGTCCTTTCTGGACGAACCCGTTGCCGCCGGCCCGGTGCGGCTGCGCCCGGTCGAGCGGGTCAACATGGTGCTGGTGCTCGTGCTGGCCGAGGCCTTCCAGGCCGCCGTGTTCGGCGTGGTGATGTTCGTGTTCTTCGTGGTGTTCGGCGTGCTCGCGGTGCGTCCCGAGGTGATGAAGGCGTGGAGCAACCAGAATCCGACGGTCGGCAACCTGTTCGGCGTGCAGGTGCCGGTGCCCAACCAGTTGCTGCACGTGTCGATCTTCCTGGCCGCGTTCTCGGCGCTGTACTTCGTCGCGTCCACCGTCACCGACGAGCGCTATCGGCGGTCCTTCTTCGAGCCGCTGGTCGACCATCTGGCGGTGAGCCTGGCGGCGCGCCAGGTCTATCTCACCCGCTGGCGCTGATCTCTCCCCTCTCAATTTATAGCGGACCCCCGGCCTTGCGGCAAGGCCCGGGGTGTGCCGCATCATTGCCCGCCGTAAGCCTGTTACCAGCAAAAATGGGGGCAACCACATGCGTGTGGTGTTGTTGACGTACGGCTCGCGCGGCGACGTCGAGCCGATCGTGGCGCTCGCGGCCAAGCTGCGCGAGCTGGGCTCGGAGGCGGTCGTGTGCGCGCCGCCGGACGAGGAGTTCGTGACGCTGATGGACCGGGCCGGCGTGCCGCACGTGCCGCTCGGGCCGTCGGTGCGCGAGTTGATGTCGGTGGCCAAGCCGGACCCGTTCGGGTTGGCGGCCGGGCTGGTCGACGCCCGATTCGACATCCTGGCCAAGACGGCCGAGGGCGCCGACGCGATCGTGGCCGCCGGGCTCATGCCGGCCGGGGCACGTACGGTCGCCGAGCAGCTGGGCATTCGCTACGTGTTCGCCAGCTACCAGCTCTACGGCCTGCAGAAGGCCGTCTGGCAGACCGATGTGGCCCGGATCAACGCCTTCTACCAGCAGCCGCTCAACAAGCACCTGACCGAGCTCGGCCTGCCGCCGGTGGACAACGTGCGCGATCACGTGTTCACGGACCGGCCGTGGCTGGCGGCGGACCCGGTGATCTGCCCGTTGGAGGGTGTGACGGAGCTCGATGTCGTGCAGACGGGGGCGTGGATCCTGCCCGACAGCCGCCCGCTGTCCGACGAGCTCGAGGAGTTCCTGAACGCCGGGGAACCGCCGGTGTACGTGGGTTTCGGGAGCATGCACCTGCACGCCGCCCCGGAGCTCGGCCGTCTCGCCGTGGACATCCTCCGCGCCCGGGGTCGTCGCGTCGTGCTGGCCCGTGGCTGGGCGGATCTCGACGTTGAGGACTGCTTTGTCGTCGGCGACGTGAACCAGCAGGCGCTGTTCCCCCGCGTCGCGGCGGTGATCCACCACGGCGGCGCGGGCACCACGCACACCGCCACCCGGGCCGGCGCGCCGCAGGTGGTCGTGCCGCAGATCGCCGACCAGCCGCTGTTCGCGGCCCGGGTAGCGGAGCTGGGCATCGGGGCGGCGCACGACGGCCCGACGCCGACTTACGAGTCCCTGTCGGCCGCGCTGGCGACGGCCCTCGACCCCGCAACCGCCGCCCGCGCCAAGGAGGTTGCCGGCACTGTCCGTACGGATGGGACAGAGGTCGCGGCGAAGATGTTGCTAGAGCAGGGCTAGCAGTTCGGCGGCGGCGCGGGCACCGGATTCCGCGCCGCCGTTCATGTACCCCTGGGAGTCGACGGAGGTGTGCTCGCCGGCGATGTGGACGTTGCCCTGCCGCGTTCCCTCGTAGCCGGCGAACCGGTGGCAGTAGTTGACCGGATAGCAGCTGTATGCCCCGTAGCTGTACGGATTCCGGTGCCACGCGGCCAGCGTCGCCTTGCCCTCGTAGGCCTTTCCGATCCCGGGCACGACCACGCCGAACTGCTGGAGCTTCTGCCGGGCGGCGGCACGCACGTACCCCGACCGAGCATCGGAGAACGGCTCGGCCGGCTGGAACTCCAGCGCGCCACTGCCGCCGCCGTACTGGATGGCGACGCCCTGACGGCCGGGCTGCCCGGTGGTCGCGTCCCACACCTGCTGATATCCGGTGTCGGAGAAGCTGATCCCGTTGGCGACGCCGGGCCAGGGTCCACGGCCGACCCATGGCCGCGAGCCGAACTGGAGATGCAGCTTGGTGCAGAAACCCATCTGCAACGAGGAAACCGCGCCCCTCATCCGGGCGTCGAAGCCGGCCCGGCTGAGGTCGAGCCGTTGCAACACCCCGAGGGGCACGGTCAGAATCGTGTGGTCGACGCGAACGGCGCCGGTGTCGAAGTGCAGGGTCTGAGTGCCGTCTCCGTTGCGCACCAAGGCTTCCAGCCGGTGACCGGGCTGAACGGTGCCGTTGGGCAAGGCCGCCGCGATGGCTTCGGGCAGGGTCTGGTTGCCACCGGTGATGTGGTAGCGCTCGTCGGAGGCGCCCCAGATCGCCGGCTCGGACAGGTCCGCCTGGTCGATCATCATGTAGGCCAGGTTGATCGCCGTCTGCTGCTCGGTGTCGCGCCCGTACTCGACCACGTACGCGTCGTCGAGGAAACGGCCGATCCACGTCGAGTAGCCGCCGGGCACACGGGTGGAAATCCACTCCCGCACCGACATCCGGCTCAGCTCGACGCCGAAGGGGGTGGACGAGTCCCAGGTCGGGGCATCCTCGCCGGCCTTATGGATGTCAGCCTGCAAAGCCTTGTACACGGGCTGGAACTCGGCGACGAACTGGGCGTGCGAGCGGTAGCAGCCCTCGTAGTACAGGACATCCACGCTGCCGGCCGGTTCGGCGGCGTGGATGTCGGTGAGGCCGATGCCGAAGCGCCGGCACAGGTCGCGGATGACGGTGTGGTCGGTGTCGATCAGCTCGCCGCCGTACTCGGTGACCTGCCCGCCCCAGTAGTCACGCTCGGAGTACATGCGCCCGCCGATGCGGTCGTTCGCCTCGTAGACCGTGCAGCGCACGCCGGCGTCGGCCAACGCCAGCGCCGCGTTCAGGCCGGCGATGCCCGCCCCGATGACAGCAACGCGGGATTTGGTGGCGCCGGACGCCACGGCTGCGGCTTTCGGTGCACGTAAGACGCTGGCCGCGCCGAGCACGGCGGCCGACGCGCCGAAGATCTTGAGCACGTCCCGGCGGCTCATCGTGCCGGCGGCCCGCGCCACCCGCGCCTCGCGGAACTCCATGACCGGCATACCCAGCCGCGCGGCGGCGGCGTGATCGGTCGCGACTCGACGCAGGAACCGGAACATCTCCGTACGCGGCATGTCCGGGAGCAAACACCAACTGAATCAGTACTGTCAACGCTTCTTGGCAACGAAATCAGTCGTTCACAATGTCCAGAAACGCGCGAGTCGCAGGTGACAGCGCGACCCCGGCCGGGGTCGCGGCGTGCACCGCCCGTACCGGCACCTCGTCCGGATGCAGCTGCACCAGCGCGATGTCCGGCCGTACCGACTCGGCGGCGATGGACGGGATGAGCGTGATGCCGACCCCGGCCGCGACGAAGCCCTGCTTGGCCAGCCAGTCCCGGGCCACGAAGCCGATGCGGGGCCGGAAGCCGTTGGCCAGGCACGAGCTGATCAGCGTCTGCTCCGGGCGGTCGCTGCCGGCGATCCACTCCTCGTCGGCCAGGTCGATCAGCCGCACCCGGCGCCGCCGGGCCAGCCGGTGCCCGGCCGGCAGCGCCACCAGCATCGTGTCGTCACGGAGTTTGCGCAGGTCGAGCCCGTCAAAGGGGCCGTCGCCGGACAGGATCGCCACGTCCAGCTCGCCGTCCCGGAGCCGCCCGACCAGCCCCGGCGTGTACATCTCGGTCAACGTCACGACAACGGCCGGACAGGCCGCCCTGAAGGCGGCGATCGCCTTGGGCACCAGCGAGGCGTCGGCGGTGGCGAACGCGCCGACGCGCAGCCGGCCGGTCGCCAGCTCGCGCAGGTCGGCCAGCTCCCGGCGGGCGGCCTCCAGCCGGTCCAGCACCGCCTCGGCGTGCGGCAGCAGCCGGCGGCCGGGCTCGGTCGGCCGGACGCCGCGCGGCAGCCGGTCGAACAGCGGCGTGCCGGCCTCGTCCTCCAGCGCGGAGATCTGCCGCGAGATGGCCGACTGCGTGTAGCCGAGGCGGGTGCCCGCCGCCGTGAACGAACCGAGCCGGGCGACCTCGACGAAGACCCGCAGCAAACCGCTGGACAACTCATGCGCGTCAGGCATGCCAGCCATGCTAGACATTCGCTGGTGGCATCGCTGCCGTACTCGTAGCGTCGAGGCCATGGAGAAGATCGCGTTTCTTGGGCTCGGCTCGATGGGTCTGCCGATGGCCCGCCGCCTGCTGGCCGCCGGCTACGAGCTGACCGTGTGGAACCGGACCGCCACCAAAGCGGAGTTGGTGGCGTCAGACGGTGCGAAAGTCGCATCCACACCGGCCGAAGCCGTGCGGGACGCGGACGTCGTCGTGACGATGCTGGCCGACCCGGACGCCGTGCACGCGGTGGTCGACGCCATGGCGCCCGCGCTGCGGCCCGGCGCCTACCTGATCGACATGTCGTCCATCGGCCCGCAGTCCTTCGCCGACGTCGTGGCCAAGCTGCCCGAAGGCGTCACCGCGATCGACGCCCCGGTGCTGGGCAGCGTCGACCGGGCGGCCGCCGGTGAACTGGTGCTGTTGGTCGGCGGCGATCCCACGCCCGTGCAGGCGATTCTGGCGCAGTTCGGCCGGATCACCCGCTGCGGCCGGCAAGGGGCCGGTTCGGCGCTGAAGATCGTCATCATCACGGCCGTGATCGTCGGCGTCACCGAGATCGCCGAGGCGATGAAACTCGCCGCCGCCTACGGCCTGCCCGACGATCTGGTCAAGGCGGCCCTGGGCAACAGCCCGCTCGGCGGGGCGGCGGCACGGGCCTTCGCCGACGGCGTGTACTACCCGATTCGCTTGGCGGCCAAGGATGTCGCGCTCGCGGCGCTGTCGGCCGACCTGCCGCTCGCCCGCACCGTGCACGAGCAGCTGGACCGGCTGGCCGACCGTGAGCAGGACTTGGGCAAGGTGGTCGAGCAGCTGCGCTGAACCCGATCGGCCGCCGTCGCGTTGAGACGAACGGGCGCGGGGCGCGACGAGGGGCGCGCTGCCGTGTACCGTGCCGGCGACGAGTGCGGGGGTGCCCGTGGCGGAACTGGCTGCGCGCGACTACGAGCGGATGCTCGACCTGGCCGTTGCGGTGATGGACAGCCGCAATGTGGACCGGACGTGGTCGCTCGTGGCCGACGAATTGGTCCGATCATTGCACGGCACCACGTGTGTGCTGTCCCGCAGCCACCGGTTCGTCAGCCGCGTGATTGTGCTGGACGAGGTCGAGGTGTGGACGCCGTGGTACCGCGGCGTGCTGCCGCCGTCCGCCGAGGAACGCTCCCGGATGCCGCTGCATCCGTTGGTGCGCCACTACGCCGAGACCGGCGACAGCGAGCCGCGGACCGTGAGCGATCTGCTGGACGACCGCACGTGGCGGTCAACCCAGACGTTCAGTTCGCTGCGGGAAACCTCCGGCGCGACAAGGCATATCGCGCTGCCGCTGCACGACTTGTCCGGCGCCAACCGGGGTTTCGTGGTCGGGCGGTCCGGGATGGACTTCACTGACCGGGAGCGGACCTTCGTGCGCCGGCTGCAACCGTTGCTGCGCCGGGTCGACGGCCATGTGCGGCAGCTGAAGCTCTGGCAGGACAAGGCAATTCACGGTCCGGAACGAGCCGCCGCGTTGAAGCTGACCAACCGTGAGGTCACCGTGCTGTCGCTGCTGGCCTCCGGGCTGACCGCCGGCGGCATCGCCAACCGGCTCGGCGCGTCGCCTCGGACCGTCCACAAGCACCTGGAGAACATCTACCGCAAGCTCGGCACGTCCGACCGGCTCACCACCGTGTTGCGGGCGCAGAAGGCCGGGCTGCTGCCGTCATAGCAGGGCGACGCCGCTCGCCTCGGCGATGCGCCGCAACGACTCCACGCTGTCCCGCGTCGCCTGCACGGTGCCGCCGACCGGCGCCGAGTAGTGCGTCTCGATCGACAGGTAGTCGTCGTAGCCGGCGTCGGCCAGGCCACGCAGCTGGGCCTCCCAGCCCACGATGCCGGCCCCCGGCTTCACCCAGCCCTCGCCGCGCGCGTAGTCCTTGACGTGCACGTGGGCCACCGCCTCCGCCACCTTGCCGCAGTTCACCGCGTCCGGCTCCGTGTCGCGGAAGCGGGCCTCGTTGGCCGGGTCCCAGACCACGCCCAGCAGGCCCGGGGCCATCTTGCCGAGCAGCTCGTCCGCCTCCGCCACCGTGGCCACCATGCAGGCCTCGTCGATCTCCAGCAGCAGCGTGAAACCGGCCGCGCGGGCCTGGTTGGCCGCCGCCGACAGCACGTCGGCCAGCCACGGCAGGTACCAGTCCCGGTCGTCGACCCGCAGGCCCGAGAACACCCTGATCGCCTTGGCCCCGACCAGGTCGGCGATCTCCATGCCGCGGTCCAGGTGCTCCCAGATCGCCTTCGTCGCCTTCAGGAACGGCGTGTCCACCACCGGGCACTCGAAGCCGCCGGCGCTGAGCGCGTCCCGGAACTCCCGCAGCCGGGCCTGCTCGTGGTGCACCACGTTGCGGCCGCCGACACTGCGCAGCTCGACCGCGGACAGGCCGAGCGCCTCGCACTCGTGCAGCGCCGTGTCCAGGTCGGGCGCGATCTCGTCGGTGATGACGGACAGCCGCATGCTGGTTCCATTTCCACTATCGGCAGGGTGCACCCGTGGACTACCAGCTACCGCCGGTCGGCGCAACGGCTACCCCGCGTAACAGTCCGGGTTGCCCCCGTCCGACCCGACGATCGGTCGAAATTCCGAGCCAATCGTGCCGATTGGCCCGGCCACCGCGCCGTACCGGCCCACCGTGGCGAAGCCCAGCCGGTGATTGACGTCCGCCATGTACGTGTTGGCCGCCGCCGTCCTGGTCCACGCCTGCTCGAGGGCGCCGTGTTCGGCGGTGAACCAGCGCAGCAGCTCGGCCTTCATCGCCACGCCCAGCCCGTGTCCGCGATGAGCCTTGAGCACCACCGTGTCGCCCTGCATCAGCCTGGTCGGATCCTTGGGCCGGGCCTCCGCCTCGGTCAGTCCGACCACCGTGCCGTGCGTGTCCACCGCGGCAACCGTGCGGAGGTCGATGCCCTGCTCACGGCGTTCCACCTCGATCCGGCGCACCCGCTCCACCGTCCAGTCCGGCGGATGCTCGGCCGATTCGCCCCACGGCGCGTCGGCAATGGCCCGGCGGGCCTCGGCGTACGACGCCACCAGCTCATCGGGTACGTGCCCGCGCCACCGCACCAGCTCATACCCCTCGGGCGTATCCACCGCCCACCGCGCACGGTCGACCTCGCCCAGCTCCAGGATCTGCAGGATGGTGCTCTGCACCTCTCGGAACCCGCGATTCCGCGTCCAGCTCCCGCCAGGGCCGTCCAGCTTCACGTACCCGCCTTCGACCACCGTGCAGCCGCGGTCGCGCACGTGCGGCAGCACGAAGTCCAGCAGCGCCGTGCCGATGCCCTGCCGCCTCAGCTCCGGTAGGACCGCGACGTCGACCACCGCAAGGTGCTCGTTGTCGTCGAGCAGGAGCACGCTCACCTTCCCGACCACCCTTTGATCCCGACGCGCCGTCCACAGCAGGCGGTCGCCGTGCCGGCTCAGCGTTGACACCGTCGCTTCCCTGGTCGGCGTCGGCAGCTCCGGGAAGTCGTGCCGGTAGAGGGCCAGCCGGAGTTCGTGGTACTCGTCGATCTCGGCTTCGTCGAACGGCCGGATGTCCAGTGTCATAGCTTCCTGCTCACCACGTTCGACCGCCGCACGGTCTTGAATCCGAGCTTCGCGTTCACGGCGACCATGTGCACGTTGGTCGTGCCCGTCGAGGTCCAGACGTGGTCCAGACCGTCGTTGTCGGCCGTCAGCCAGCGCAGCATGTCAGCCTTCATCGCCAGCCCGAGGCCGTGGCCGCGATGGGCCGCGAGCACTGCCGTATCGCCCTGGAACAGCCGATCGGGGCTCAGCGGCAGCCGCTCCACCTCGGTCAGGCCGGTGACCTCGCCCCGTTCGTCCACGGCCACCACCGTGCGCCATTCCACGCCCTGCTCGCGATTCTCCGCTTCGAGCCGACGGATGCTGGCCACGGACCAATCCGGCGTGACGTACGTGGAGTCACCGGTCGGGGCGTCAGCGATGGCGTCTCGGGCGCGGGAGTAGGACTCGACGAGGTCGTCCAGGGCGTGGCCGATCCACCGCACCAGCCGGTAGCCCTCCGGGGTGGCGACCTCCCACAGTCCCGGATCCACCTCGGCGAACGTCAGCATCTGGGCCACGCGCGTGTGCACGACCTTGAACCCCTGTGCCCGCGTGAAGTGCTCCCCCGTGCTGCCTTCGGTGATGTAGTACCCCTCCATCACCTTGCGGCCGCGCTCCCGCAGCACCGGGATGATCGTCTCCATCAGCTCCGAGCCGATCCCCCGCCGCCGGTAGTCCGGATGCACCGAGATGTGCACGCCCGGATGTGCTCATTGCCGTCACCCGGCAGGCCCGCCATCGCCTGCCCGACCAGCCACCCGTCCAGGCGAGCCTGCCATCTCAGCTCGTCAGCATGCTGCGCCGACGGCGTCCGCAGGCCCGCCGCCGTCTCCTGCCTGGTCTGCACCGGCAGATCGGGATAGTCCACGACATAGACCGCGCTCCGCAGCTCGTGGCACTCGTCGATCTGGGCCTCGGTCGCCCGTCGCCCGTCGAAGGTCCGTATCTCCAGCATCGGATCTCCCCCGGTGTCACAAACCGTCGAGTTCTCGGTTTACCACGCTGTACCTGCGCACCGTCGCGAAACCGAGGCGGTGGTTGACGTCGGCCATGTACTGGTTGGCGGTCGCCGTCGAGGTCCACACCCGCCGGAGGTCGGGTCGGTCGGCGGTGATCCATCGCAGCATGGCGGCCTTCATGGCCTGCCCGAGGCCGTGCCCACGATGGGCGGCGAGCACGGCGGTGTCGCGCTGGGCGGCGAGGTCGGGGCGCAGGGACTGGAGGTCGAGCTCGGTGATGCCGACGACGTCGCCGTCGGAGTCGACGGCGGCGACGACGCGGCGCTCGATGCCGTTGGAGCGGTAGCCGGCCTCGAGACGCCGCAGGCGGGCGACGGTCCACGACGGGGTGCGGAAGGCGGACTCGCCGGGCGGGGCGTCGCCGATGGCGTGCCGGGCCCGTACGTACGACTCGACGAGGTACTCGGGGGCCTGCCCGATCCACCGTACGAGCCGGTAGCCGAGCGGCACCGGCACCTCCCAGATGGCCGGGTCGACCTCGGCGAACTCGAGCAGCTGGAACACGGAGGTGTTGACGGTGCGGAAACCCAGCGCGGCGGCGAACCGGGACCCGGGCGAGTTGGACTCGACCCGGGACACCTCGCCGATCACCCGCCCCCGCGCCCGCAGCGCCTCGGCGGCGGTGTGCAGCAACCGGCTGCCGATGCCCTGCCGGCGGAAATCAGGGTGCACGACGAGGCGGATCATGCTCAGGTGCTCGTTGCCGTCCACGGGCAGCTGCGTGCCCAACGCGCCGGCCAGCCGCCCGTCGACCCGCGCGGTCCAGGCCAGGCTCTCGCCCAGATCGATGTCCGGACTCCGCAGCCGGGTCTGCACGGTCTCCCGCGTCGGCGGCGCGACATTCGGGTAGTCCACGCGGCTCACGGCCAGGTGCAGCTCAACGTGCTCGTCGACGTCCTCGGCCAGCGGGTCGACGAGCCGGATCTCCGGCGTCACGGCTCGATGATCCACGTGTCGAGCCGCAGCGACCGGCCTTTCGACACGACTTCCACCGGATCGGCGTCGCTGCGCCGGGCCCCGAGCGCCCGGGCCACGGCCACGCTGGCGGTGTTCTCGGCCTCGATCTCCAGCAGCACGTGCGGCAGCCCGACCGTGCGCAACGCGAACTCGGTGATCACCTGGGCCGACCGCAGGGCCAGTCCCTGCCGCCGGTGCCGCTTGCCGATGACGTAGCCGACCATGCACAGCGCCGGCCGCAGGAACACCATGCCCAGCGGCACGTCCTCGCCCGGCCGGGTGATGGCCAGGTGCAGCCGGTTCTCCTCGGCCCTGGTCCGACGCATGGCCGCCAGGTACTCCCGCGCGGCGGCCAGGTCGAACGGCGAGGCGATGGGCGTGCGCAGCGCCACATCGGGGTCGTCGAAAAGATCGACCATCACGGGCAGGTCGGTCTCGGTGAAATCCCGCAGCAGCAGGCCGTTCCCGGTGATGACCAACGGCGAGGCGAACGGGTTCATGGCCCAACAATGCCAGAGATACCGGTTCGACAGCGCACGGACGATGCTGCACGATCGGCCCCATGCGCTACCTCGTGGACACCGACGTGCCGATCGTGACCAGGGACGGCGTCGCGCTGGCCACGAACATCTGGCGACCGGCCGATGAGCGGCCGGCCCCGGTCCTGCTGCTGCGCACCCCGTACGGCAAGGACGACATCGCCAGCTACGGCGGCAACCGGCCGAACCTGTTCGCCCTGCTGGACGCCGGCTACGCCGTGGTCATCCAGTGCTGCCGCGGCACCGCGCGGTCCGAGGGCATGCACGTGCCGCACGAGACCGAGGCGGCCGACAGCGCCGACACGATGGCCTGGCTGCGGGAACAGCCTTGGTGTGACGGCAACATCGGCGGCTTCGGCGCGTCCTACCAGGGCGCGGTGCAGTGGCAGTCGGCGGAGTTGGCGCAGGCCATCGCCCCGACCTTCGGCACTGCCGACTTCTACCTGGCGCCGTGGTACTCCCCCGGCGGCGCGATGTCGCTGCACACCGTGCTGACCTGGATCACCGCCAACGCGGCCGGCGAGGCAATGAAAGCCGGTGCGGCACAGGACCTCCCGGAGATCATGCGACAGCAGTTCGATACGCTGCCGACCCGCGACCATTTCGTGCTGGCCCGGCATTTCCCTTGGCTGGACACGGTTTTCGCGCACCCCGACCATGACGGCTACTGGCAGCGGCTGGCCCCGGCGGCCAAGACGCCGGCGTTGAGCGTCGGCGGCTGGTACGACATCTTCGTCAACGAAACCGTGCGCTCGCACAATGAACGGCTCATCATCGGGCCGTGGACCCATCTGAGCCAGGATTACCGCGGCGCCAATCTGACCGACGCACACCTGCGCTTCTTCGACCAGTGGCTGCGCGGCAAGCCGGACGACTCCGCGCCGGTGCGGATCTTCGTGATGGGCATCGACCAGTGGCGCGACGAGCCCAGCTGGCCGCTGCCCGACACCCGGCGGATGGACTACTTCCTCGGTGACGGAACACTGTCCGGCCAGCCCCTGACGTCCGGCAGTCTGATGTACCGGTACGACCCGCTCGACCCGGTGCCGACGATCGGCGGCAACACGCTGGCCGCCGACGCAGGCCCGCGTGATCAGCGGCCGGTCGAGGTCCGGGACGACGTGCTGTGTTTCACCGGCCCGGTGCTGGCCGATCCGTTGGAGGTCACGGGTCACGTCTCGTTGACCCTTTTTGTGTCCAGTGACGCCGTTGACACGGACTTCATGGGCAAGCTGGTCGACGTGCACCCCGACGGCACGGCGATCAACCTGTGCGAGGGCATGCTGCGCGCCCGCTACCGCAACTCCCTGTCCGCCCCGGAACTCCTGACGCCGGGCCGGATCTACGAGCTGACCCTGGACCTTTCCGTGACGTCCACGGTGTTCCTGCCTGGGCACCGCATCCGGCTCGAGGTCACGAGCAGCAACTTCCCACGCTACGACCGGAATCCCAACACGGGCGGCGTGGTCGCGGCGGCCGGGCCGAAGGATGTGGTGGTCGCCGAGAACACCGTCCACTTCGGACCGGCCCGCCCCAGCCGGCTGTCGCTGCCGGTGATCCCTAACGCCAGGTGACCAGGTCCTCCAACGGGATCCGCTTCGGCCGGTGGGTAAGGCTGGCCGTGACGCCACGGGCGTTGTCGTCGGAGTAGCCGAGGGTGAGGAAGCCGGACAGGCCGACGTCCTTGGGCAGGCCGATGAGCTCCTCGAGGCCGTCCGCGTGCGGGCCGAAGAAGCCGGTGGCCAGGCCTTCGTTGGCCGCGGCCAGTTGCAGCATCACCAGCAGGCTGCCGCTGTCGAACCACCAGAACGGCACCGGCCAGTTGCCTTCGTCGCCCTCGTCGGTGACCTTGTCCGGTTGGCGGTAGCGCTCGTGGTAGGACTCCTCGCGGACGCCGACGGCGATCAGCACCGGCGCCACCGAGATCCACGGCTTCATGCCCGATTCCACGTACGGCGCCTCGGTCAGCTCGGCGATCTTGCCGCGGAGCTCGGGGTCCGTGACCACGATCAGCCGGTGCCCCTGGCTGAAACCGGCGCTGGGCGCGCGGTGCACGACCTGCACGATCCGGCGCAGCACGTCCTCCGGCACCGCGTCGGGGCGGTAGCTGCGCACCATCCGGCGGGCCCGGAGCACATCGGCGAAGTCCACGGTCGTCTCCTCACGTATGGGCCTCCAGCATGCCACGCGCTTCTGCCCCGATCAGCACGGAATGCTTGCGGATGCGGATCGTTCCCCGGCTCGCGACTTCGTTGTGCAGCACGGACAACTCCCCGTCGGTGAGGTCACGGTCCACACAGCTGGCCAGGTAGGCGACGACCGGCTCGGGCGTCGGCACCACCAGCTCGTCCTCGTAGCGGATCAGCTCGACGTCGTCGAAGTCGCCGCTCAGCAAGGCGATCGCGTTCTCCGCACGGAACGAGAGATCGACGGCCTCCGGGAACGACATCGGCAGGCCGACGGTCTTGGCGATGTCCCACAGTTCGGCCATGTGCCCGCCGCCGTTGGTGGTGGCGACCAGCCGTCCGCCGGGTTTGAGGATGCGCCGCAGCTCGGCGATGGCCTCGGCCGGTTCGGGAACGTGATAGAGCATGTGGCACGCGAGCGCGCCGTCGAACGTGGCGTCGGCGAAGGGAAGGGCGTCGGCACTGCATCGGGCCGACGCGAATCCCTTGTCTCTCAAGGCGTTGCACATCGCTGCGGAGAAATCCGAGGCGATGAGCGCGAATTCCGGTCGTACCGGCCACAAGGCGCCGGTTCCGGCACCGACTTCCAGCACGCGCTCACCTTGCTGCCACGGCAAGCGTTCGCGGACCCATTCCGACCATGACTGTCGGTTCGTGCCGTAGCCGTGCAGGGCGATGCGTGCCGCGAGCTTGTCGACGGTCCGATACTGGATCACGCCCTCACGATGCCGCGAACAGCCGCCGGCCGGCCCAGAACAAGATCACCAGCTGCACGATGCTGAACACCACCAGCACCGGGAGGCTGGGCAGGGCGGTCAACGCGATGCCCACGACCAGCACCGGCAGCGCAAGGCCCAGGTAGAACGCGAGGAACACGCCGGCCAGCGTCTCGCCGCGCAGCTCAGGCGTGGCGACCGTGGCGACGCGGGCCAGGGCGACCCGGAAACCAAGGCCCATGCCGGCGCCGCCGACGACCGTGCCGGCGGCGAACAGCAGCTCGCTGCCGGTCAGCACGCTGATCGGGATCGCGACCAGCGACAACACCAGCGCACCGAGGCCGATGAGCAGCTGCCGCCGCAACGGCTGGCCCTTGGCCAGCAGCTGCGCGCCGGCCGCGGCCGCGAAGACCGACATCGCGACCAGGCCGCCGACCAGCAGCGATGGATCGTGGAACGTGCCACGCAACAGCGTCGGCGCGAGGGCACCGACCAGGCCGCTGAACATGTTGACGGCGAAGGCGACCGCGGCGGCGGCCCAGAACACCGGCCGCGCGTGGTGCGGCACCGACACGCGCTGCGGGCGGTAGTGAATGGCGCTTTCGTTGCGTTCCACGGTCTCAGGTACGAAGGTGATGGCGCCCGCGGTGATCAGGAACGCCACCAGGAAGATCGCGTACGGCGTGCTCAGCGGGGCCGTGACATGGCCGGCGAGCAGCGCGCTGATCACCGGTCCGAGGCCGAGGCCGGCCATGTTGACCATGGACGAGAACAGGCCGGCGTCGCGGCCCGGGTGGGCCAGGGCCCGCAGCTCGGCCAGGTGCGCGGTGGCGGTCGCGGTCAGCGCGCCGATGCCGACGCCGCCGACGAACCGGGCGATGATCAGCCCCGGCACGTCCGGCCAGGTCAGGAACACCGCCGCCGCAACGGCCTCGGCCAGCACGGCGGCCAGGGCGACGCGGCGGCGGCCGAGCCAGTCGCTGACGTGGCCGACGAGGTAGATGCTGGCCACGACGCCGAGCGCGTAGGCGGCGAACACGACCGTGATCACGACGGTCGGGAAGCCGTCGCGTTGCTGGTAGAGCGGATAGAGCGGGGTCGGCAGCGTGGAGAAGGCCAGCGCCAGCAGGAAGGCGGCGGCCACCACCCGGAAGCCGGCGCCGTGGCCCAACCGCGGCGTGGGGCGTGCGGCCATCAGCGTGGAAGTCATGCCTCGAGTGTGGGTCGACGCCTTCATCGAGTCCAACGAAAGATCCTGGTCACAGTTATCGATGTGATGAGATAATCGACGGCGTGGACACCCGCCAGCTGGAGTACTTCGTCGCGGTGGCCGAGGAACTGAGCTTCACCCGGGCCGCGCTGCAGCTGCAAGCCGTGCAGTCGACCGTGTCGGCCGGCATCAAGTCGCTGGAGTCGGACCTGCGCACCACGCTGTTCGACCGGTCGACCCGGGCCGTCGCGCTCACCCCGGCCGGCGCGGCCTTCCTGCCCGAGGCCAAGGCGACGCTGGCCCAGCTGGACCGGGCCCGATCGGTCGTGCAGGAGGCCGGCGCCGGGCTCCGCGGCAGCCTGCGCATCGGCACCATGATCAGCGTCGGCGTGCTCGACCTGCCCGGCCTGCTCGGCGCGTTCCACCGGCAGTATCCGCTGGTCGACCTGCATCTGACCGCGTCGATGCACGGCTCCGTCGGGCTGGCCGAGGACGTCCGCGCCGGCCGCCTCGACGCCGCCCTGCTCGCGCTGCCGGCGGCCGACCTGGCCGGCCTGTGGTCACGGGAGCTGGACCGCCGCCCGTACGTCGTGCTGGTGCCGCCCGACCATCGGTTCGCCGACCGGGCGGCGCTGACCGTCAGCGAACTGGCCGGCGAGGATTTTGTCGACCTGCCACGGGGCTTCGGCAACCGGATGGCCGTCGACCGGGCCTTCGACGCGGCCGGCCGGCCCCGACGGGTGGTGGCCGAGGTGGCCGACCTGCGCGTGGTGGCCGACTACGTGCGGGCCGGGCTGGGCATCGCGGTCGTGCCGGACCTGGACATCGTGCACCGGCCCGACCTGGCGCCCATCGAGCTGGCCGAGGTGGACGTGCAGTGGCGGGTGACGCTGGTGTGCCTGGCCGACCACCGGCCCAGCCGGGCGCTCAGCACCCTGTTGGGACTGGTCGAAGTGCTGTTGACGGCCGGCGAGGACGGCGAATAGCGTTTACCCGGGTGAGCGACGAGACGTTCTCCCTACTGGTCAACGGGGCCGAGGTGACGGTCGCGGCCGACCGTGACACCCCGTTGCTGTACGCGCTGCGCAATCAGCTGGGGCTGAAGGGCACGCGGTTCGGCTGCGGACTCGGGCTGTGCGGGTCCTGCAACGTGCTCGTCGACGGACAGGTCGTGCACTCGTGCGACACTCCACTGTGGTCGGTCGAGGGCAAGGAAGTCCTGACCGTGGAAGGACTTGGCGATTCCGCCTTGCAGCGCGCCATGATCGATGAGCAAGCGGCGCAGTGCGGGTACTGCCTGTCGGGTGTGGTGATGACGGCAACCGCCCTGCTGGCCCGGAATTCCGGGCCGTCGGAGGACGAGGTCCGGGAAGCCTTGGACGGCAACCTCTGCCGGTGCGGGGCGCACAATCGCATGGTCCGTGCGGTACTGAAGGCCGCCCAGTGATCCCGGCGAATCTGGCGAACAATCCCCTTCTGTCGCACTGGATTACGGTGCAGCCTGACGGCACCGTTGATGTCCGTTGCGGCAAAGTCGAGCTGGGGCAGGGCATTCTGTCGGCTTTGGCGCAAATCGCTGCCGATGAGCTGGACGTCGCGTACGGCCGGATCCGCATGGTGCCTCTGACCACCGATTCCAGCCCTGACGAGGCGATCACCGCCGGCAGCCGGTCGATCGAGGACTCCGGCGCCGCGCTGCGCCAGGTCGGCGCCGAGGTCCGTGCCCTGTTCCTTGCTGCCGCGTCGAAGCTGTTGGGAACTTCCGATCTGTCCGTTGTGGACGGTGTGATCAACGGCTCGGTCAGCTACTGGGATCTGGTCGACGACGTCGACCTCCGCATCGAGGCCACCGGATCCGTGTCGCCCAAGCCCGTCGCCGAGCGACGGGTGGTGGGCACCAGTCCCGGCCGTCTGGACATTCCCGACAAGGTCTACGGCCGTCCCCGTTTCATCCACGATTTGTCGTTGCCCGGCATGCTGTACGGCCGCGTCGTCCGGCCGCCTTCCCGTGGCGCGACGCTCGTTTCCTTGGACAGCAGCGCTGCCGCAGCTTTGGACGGTGTCGAGGTCGTACGGGACGGCAATTTCCTGGGCGTGATCGCCGCTCGCGAGGAGACCGCCCTGCGCGCCGCCGAATTGCTGCGCTGCGAATGGGCCGAACACGACAGCCTGCCCGACGTCGATGCCTTGCCCGACTTCTTGATGTCTCGTGACACCGAGGACGTCGTTCTCGTCGACGAGTCCACTTCGGACGGTGGCGTGACAACCCTCAGCGCCACCTACTCGCGGCCTTATATCGCCCATGCTTCAATGGCTCCCTCTTGTGGCGTCGCCCGTTGGGACGGCGACAAGCTGGAGCTGTGGACCCACAGCCAGGGCGTCTACCACTTGCGCCGGGACATCTGCCGGGCGCTCGGCGTCGCCATCGACCAGGTCACCGTGCACCATGTCGAGGGCGCCGGGGCTTATGGCCACAACGGTGCCGATGACGCCGCTTTCGACGCCGTCCTGTTGGCTCGGGCCGTCAACGGGCAGGCCGTCCAGGTCGTCTGGTCTCGTGCCGACGAGCTCGGCTGGGCTCCTTTCGGCGCTGCCATGGCCGTGCACATCGAGGCCGATCTCTCATCTTCCGGCGACGTCGTCGCTTGGCGGCAGGACGTCTACAGCAATGGCCACGTTTCCCGCCCCGGCCTCTTCGACACCCCTTCCCTACTCGGCGCCCAGCTGCGAACCGGCACTCCCCCACCGGTCTCCATGGACCCCCTTTCGCCGGCGGCGGCGGTTCCGAGCGCAATTCCGTGCCGCTGTACGCGTTTCCCGGCAAGCACGTCAGCAAGCACCGCCTGCTGGAGATGCCCCTTCGCACCTCGTCCCTGCGGGCGCTAGGCGCTTACGCCAACGTCTTCGCCATCGAGTCCTTTGTGGACGAACTCGCCGCCCGCTCCGGCGAGGATCCCGTCGCCTACCGCCTGCGCCACTTGACCGACCCTCGCGCGCAGGCCGTCATCACCGCCGCCGCCGACACCGCCGGTTGGTCCTCCCACCGCGAGGGTTGGGGCTTCGCTTTCGCCCGCTACAGCAACCATGGCGCCTATTGCGCCGTCGTTGCCGAGGTCGAGGCCGAGACCTCGGTTCGCGTCAAGCGCCTCACCCTTGCCGTCGACGCCGGCGCCGTGATCAGTCCCGACGGCCTTCGCAACCAGGTCGAGGGTGGCGCCATCCAGAGCACCAGCTGGACCATCAAGGAGCAGGTGCGCTTCTCCCGGTCACGCGTCACCAGCACCGACTGGGAGTCCTACCCCATCCTCCGGTTCTCCGAGATTCCCGCCGTCGAGGTCGTGATCGTGGACAACGATCAGCCCAGCCTCGGTGCCGGCGAGACCGCCCAGGGCCCCACCGCCGCCGCCATCGCCAACGCCGTGCATTCGGCCTTGGGCATCCGGGTCCGCCACCTCCCCCTCACCCCGGCCAACATCATCGCGGCGATGTGATCCCGGGGATCTTGTGCCCCCGAATTGAGCCCCCCGATTCCCATCCAACCAGATCAACATGAACACGCCCGTCGACCGAGGTCGACCAAGATCGCGCAGAGCGGGATTCCCAGATTCGCCGAGTAGGCTGGAAAACGGGGGCAGCTCACCACAGTTGATCTACGCGCGATCGGCGGCGGGACCGGCGACCGAGCCTCGGACGATGAGCTCGACGGGCAGGACAACGCGTTTGGGCGGGGAGGCGGGGGCGGCGATGCGCTCCAGCAGGAGACGGGCGGCCTCGTAGCCGATGTCGTAGTGGGGGATACGCACGGTGGTGAGCGCCGGCCGCTGCTTGTCGACGAACGGCATGTCGTTGAAACCGGTGACCGAGACATCCTCGGGACAGCGCAGACCGAGCTCGGCCAGCGCGCCGTAACAGCCGAGGGCGATCATGTCGTTGCCGGCGACGATCGCGGTGGGCCGCACGGCGGCGAGGAGCTTGTGGGTGGCCTCGAAGCCGGCCTGCTCGCTGAAGGCGGCGCACACCTCGACGCCGACGGGTGCGAGGTCGTGCGCGGCGAGCCCGTCCAGAAAGGCCCGATGCCGCTCGACACCGGTGGAGGTGTCCTGCGGGCCGGCGAGATGGGCGATACGGGAGTGCCCCCGCTCGACCAGCAGATTCACCAAGGCGTGCACGCCGGCTCGGCTGTCGGCGACGACGGAGGCGACGTCGCCGGCGTCGGTGCGGCGGTTGACCAGGACGACGGACACGTCCGGCCCGAACGGCAGGCTGTCGCGCTTGCTGGTGGCGAGGATGAACCCGGCCAGCTGCTGCCCACGCATGGTGGCCAGCAGGTCCCGCTCCCGCTCGGCGTCACCGTCGGTGTTGCCGAGCAGGGCCAGGTACCCGGCCTCCCGCAGGGCGTCCTCGACGCCCCGCACGATGGGCGGGAACACGGGGTTGCGCAGGTCGGGAATGACCACGCCGACCACCGACGACGTCCGCGTCCGCAGGCTGCGCGCGGCCGAGTTGGGCGAGTAGCCCAAGGTCCGCGCGGCCTCGACGATCCGGGCCGCGGTGCGCGGGCTCACCTTGTCCCTGGTCTGCGGGTTCAGCGCACGGCTCGCGGTCGCCGCGTGCACGCGGGCCAGATCGGCGACGTCCTTGATGGTCGCGGGCTTGTCCATCGCGCCAGCATATTGACCGCGCCGGCATCGTGACCGCAATGGTGAGGACGCGGCGAACTCACTCGTCCGGAGTCAACCCATCATCCACTGACACGTCCTCCGGCTCCAGGATGAGCCCGGCCCGGCGGGCCTGCTCCAGCACGAGCGCGGCGAAGTCCTCCTCGGTGTGACCGGCGCCGACGGCCGAGGCGACCAGCGCGGCGGCGGCCGACGCGATGGGCATCGGCGCCTCCAGGCTGCGGGCGGCGGCCAGGCCGAGGTCGAAGTCCTTGCGCAGCAAGGGCATCGTGAAGGTGGGGGTGAAGTCCAGGTTGACCAGCGCGGGAGACTTGTACCGGGTGAACACCGATCCCAGCACCGAGTCGTTGAGGAACTCGAGGAACGCCGAGCGGCTGACGCCACCCTTCTCGGCCAGCACGGTGATCTCCGACAGCGACTGGATGACCACGCCGAGGAACACATTGTGAGCGATCTTCACCAGCCGGGCGACCTCGTCGTCGCCGACGTAGGTCACGCCCCGGCCGAGCACCCGCAGCACCGGCTCGACCTCGTCGAACACCGGGCGCGGACCCGACACGGCCAGGGTCAGCTTGCCGGCGGCCACGACCTTCGGGTTGCCACTGACCGGGGCGGCCAGCAGCTCCGAGCCGCGCTTGCGAGCGGCCACCCGAACGGCGGCGGAGGCCTCCTCGGACACCGTGGACGAGTCGATCACGACGCGCGGCGCCACGTCGGGGTCGGTGAACAGGCCGTCCGCGCCGGAAGTGACCTGCTCCAGGTCGGCCGAGGCGGCGACCATGGTGAACACGATGTCGCGGCCGGCCAGGTCGACCGGCCGGTCGACGACGGTCACCCCGAGCGCCTCGGCCTTGGCCCGGGTCCGGTTGTACACGGCCACCTCGTAGCCGGCGGCGCTGAGCCGTCTGACCAGGGCGGCGCCCATCCGCCCCGCGCCGATCCAGCCGATGCTCGGTAGAGCCATGACACTCCTCAACGGCGGTGTGCAAACGTTCGCAGCCTACGCTGCCCGAGGAGTCCCGCGTCGTGAGCCATTCTACCGCCACCGACTGTTGCACTATGCAAGACTCAGGGCTCGACAAAACGGACCGGAGGGGCAATGCGGGTGCTCGTGTGCGGCGCCGGGGTGGCCGGGCTGACCACGGCGTGGTGGCTCGGCCGGCACGGTTGGGACGTGCTGCTCGTCGATCGCGACGAGCAGCCCCGCGACGCCGCGCACCTGCTCGACGTCGGCGGCGCCGGCTACGACGTGCTCGACCGGATGGGCGTGCTGCCCACACTGAACGCCCGGCGGCGCCACATCCCGGCCATCGTGTACGTCGACCAGGACGGCGGCACCCTGGCCACCGTCAGCTATCTCGCGACGGCCACCCTGCTGCGCGGACGACTGCTGACGATCATGCTCGGCGACCTGGAGGCGGCGTTGATCGCGGCGCTGCCGTCACGCGTGCAGGTGCTGCGAGGCGTCGAAGTCAAGGCCGTCGAAGACGGCGACGGGCCGATGAGGGTGAAGCTGTCCGACGGCAGCGTGCACGCCACCGACGCCCTGATCGGCGCGGACGGCCTGCACTCGACCGTGCGGCGGCTGGTGTTCGGGCCGGACCGCCTGTACGTGCGGCCGCTCGGCCAGCACTGCTCGACCTTCCTGTTTCGGGACGACGACCTCGGCCGGCGTCTCGGCACGGAGTTGAAGGTGCTCAGCCTGGCCGACCGGCAGGCCGGGTTCAGCCGGACCGCCGACGGTCGCATCGCCGCGTTCCTCGTGCACCGCGGCGACCGCTCCCCCACTGATCCCGTCGCCGAGGTGCGCGACCGCTGCGCCGGCATGGGGTGGGTGGTCGACCGGGCCCTCGCGCACTGCCCGGAAAATCTGCACCACGCGCCCGTGTCGCAGGTCGAGCTGGCCACCTGGCACGTGGGGCGGACCGTGCTCGTCGGCGACGCCGCCGCGGCCGTCTCCGCGCTCGCCGGTCACGGCGCGTCGCTAGCACTGCTAGGTGCCTTCCGGCTGGCCGACTCGCTGGTCCGGTCCGTGGATCTCCGTACCGGCATGGCGGCGTACCAGCAGGGATTGCTGCCCACGGTGCGGCAGGTGCAGCGGGCCGGTCGGCGCGCGGCCGGCTGGGTCGCCCCGACCACCCGCTGGCAGATCGCGATTCGGGACGCCGTGCCCGCTTTGTCCGGGAGTGCCTGAGGCGCGCCCCGCACACGTTCGCACTGTTCGCACGGGCCTGAGGCACACTGGTGGCATGCCGCGCACACCGGGCGAACTCGCCGAGTCCACGGATGTCGACGCCGTCACCGACGCCGTTCTCACGGCCTCGCGGCTGCTGGTCGCGGTGTCCGCCCGGTCCATCGCCGCCGTGGACGAGACGATCACGCTGGCCCAGTTCCGGCTGTTGGTGATCCTGAACTCCGTCGGCGCGGTCAAGCACGCCGCGCTGGCCGACCAGCTCGGGGTCAACCCGTCCACCGCGAGCCGCATGGTCGACCGCCTGGTCGCCGCCGGCATGGTCGTGCGGGAGACCAATCCGGCGTCGCGGCGGGAGATCGTCATCGAGCTCACCGCCGAGGGGCGACGGGTGGTGCGCCAGGTCACCGCCCGCCGCCGCAAGGAGATCGCCAAGATCGTCGCCCGGATGCCGGAGCCGACGCGCGTCGGCCTGGTCGACGCCCTGTCGGCCTTCGCCGAGGCCGGTGGCGAGCCCGCCGTCGCGACACCCGATGCCGCCTGGTCCTGACGGCTCACTTGATCAGGTCCGCCGCCTTCTCCGCGATCATCACCACCGGGGCGTTGGTGTTGCCGCGGACCACCGCCGGCATCACGGAAGCGTCGACGACGCGCAGATTGTCGACACCACGGACCCGTAGCCGCGGATCGACCACCGCGCCCATCGCGCACGTGCCGACCGGGTGGTAGAGCGTTTGGGTGTAGCGCCGCACGTACTCGGCCAACTGGGCGCGGTCCGGTGTGGCGGTGTTCAGCAGCAGCGGTCCGGTCAGGTGCGACGCCAGCGGTTCGTGTCCGGCGATGTCGAGCACCATCTCCAGACCGGTGATCAACGTCTCCAGGTCGGTTCGGTGCTCGTAGAACCGGAAGTCGATGTTCGGGTGGTCCGTCGGTTCGGCCGACCGCAGCCGGACCTCGCCCCGTGACTCCGGGGTGAGAAGCGTGACCGTCGCACCGGCACCGGGTTGGTCGGAGTGTCCCCGGCCGTCGTCCCAGAAGGTGGTGGCGCCGGCGTGGACCTGGATGTCAGGCACCGCCGATCCGGTGGTGGAGAAGAACAGTGCCGCCTCGGCGATGTTCGAGGTCAGCGGCCCGCGGCGGTCGCTCACCCATTGGGCCAGCGCCTCTTCGCTTTCGGCGAGGTCGCGTTGGTCGGTCGCGCCGTGGGTGTTCCAGACCAGCGGCGCCGAGGCGTGATCCTGGAGGCCCGTACCGACCGCCGGCGCGTCGAGCAGCACTTCAATGCCGTGTTCACGCAGGTGCTCGGCGGGGCCGACGCCGGACAGCATCAGCAGTTGCGGCGACGCGATGGCTCCGGCACAGAGCAGCACCTCGCCGTCGGCCCGGACCGTCTGCTCGACTCCGGCCCTGCGGTAGACGACCCCGGTCGCGGCACCCTTCTCGATCAGGATCCGCGTCACCGTGGCCTCGGTGCGTACGGTGAGGTTCGCGCGATCGGCCACCGGGTGCAGGTAGGCGTCCGCGACCGACCAGCGCCGCCCGTCGCGGCAGGTGAGTTGGTACAGCCCTGCGCCGGTCTGCGTCGCCCCGTTGAAGTCTTTGTTGTCCGCGAGTCCCCAGTCGACCGCCGCCCCGACCCAGTCGCGGCTCAGGGGATGCGTGTAGAGCGGGTCCTCCACGCGGAGCGGTCCGTCCGCGCCGTGCCAGGGGCCCGCCAGCCGCGCATTGCTCTCCGCTTTCACGAAGTAGGGCAGCACGTCGTCGTACCCCCAGCCCTTGGCCCCGAACTCGTCGCGCCAGCCGTCGTAGTCGGCTCGGTTGCCGCGGATGTAGATCATCGCGTTGATCGACGACGAGCCGCCCAGCATTCGCCCCCGCGGCACGTTCACCGCGCGGCCCGTAGTCGCCAGCGGCATCGACGTGTAGGCCCAGTCCCGTTCCGTGTCGAGCAGCGCCGACCAAGCCCCCGGCATCTGCACCTCGACCACGTCGTCCGATCCACCGGCTTCCAGCAGCAGGACCCGGGTCTCGCCGTCCTCCGTCAGCCGGTTCGCCAGCACACACCCGGCGCTGCCGGCGCCGATGACCACGTAGTCAAAGGACTCCATACCGCCGATGCTAGCCAGCTCGAACATCATCGACGCCCAGGCCGATCGATCAGGCAACCAAGTGCGGCAAAGGAACCGACCCCGCTCACATCGAGATCAACTGCGCTGAGCAGCCCCCGTTTTCCAGCCTACTCGGCGAACCTGGGAACCCCCGTCGCGGCGATCGTGGTCGACCTCGGCCGGCCGGCGTTGCCAGGTTGATCTGGTTGGATTGATTCGGGGGCGGCTCGAAACGGGTCAGCGGTACTCGGGGTTCTGGAAGTCGAAGCGGGCGCCGGCGTCCCATTCGGAACGCTGGTTGCCGTGGGCGGGGATGCCGCCGGCGTCCTTGAGCATCCGAGCCATGTGCATGAGGTTCCACGTCATGAAGGTCGTGTTGCGGTTGGTGAAGTCGTTCTCGGGCCCACCGGAACCGGGGTCCAGATAGGACGGACCGGGACCGGCCTCGCCGATCCAGCCGGCGTCGGCCTGGGGCGGAACGGTGTAGCCGAGGTGCTGGAGGCTGTAGAGCACGTTCATCGCGCAGTGCTTGATGCCGTCCTCGTTGCCGGTGATGAGACAGCCGCCGACCCGGCCGTAATAGGCGTACTGGCCGGAAGCGTTCAACAGATGTGAACACGCGTAGAGGCGCTCGATGACCTTCTTCATCTCGGAGCTGTTGTCGCCGAGCCAGATGGGCCCGCACAGCACGAGGATGTCGGCGGCGAGCACCTTCTCGTAGAGCGCCGGCCAGGCGTCGGTGGCCCAGCCGTGCTCGGTCATGTCGGGCCACACGCCGACGGCGATGTCGTGGTCGATGGCCCGCAACACCTCGACGGTGACGCCGTTGCGGGCCATGATGCCGCTGCTGATGTCGATCAGCCCGTCGGTGTTGCTGATCTCGGGGGACCGCTTGAGCGTGCAGTTGACGAACAGCGCGCGAAGGTCGTCGAAGGCCATGGGAACAGTCCAACACGGGAACGACCGCTTTCGGCGGTTCGGTAAGAACCCCTAATGTCACGGCGCGGCGAGCGCCTGGGTCGGGGTGAGCCGAGCGGCCCGGACGGACGGATAGATGCCGGCGAGCACGCCGATGAGCACGGCCCCGGCGAGCCCGCCGCCGAGGGCGGCGAAGGGAATGATCACGGGCCAGCCCTGGTATCCGGTGTACGCGAGGGTGGCGACGACGCCGATGAGGGTGCCGGCGAGACCGCCGAGACCCGAGAGAACAGCGGCCTCGGTGAGGAACTGGCCACGGATCTGGCCACGGGTGGCGCCGAGCGCCCGCCGCAGACCGATCTCCCGGCGGCGCTCCAACACGGAGATGACCATGGTGTTGGCCACGCCGACGCCGCCGACGAGCAACGCGACACCGGCCAGCCCGAGGAACAGACCGGAGAAGGTGGTCCTGGTCTCCTGCTTGGCGGCCAAGGCATCGGACGGTCGCGACACCTGCACGAGGCCGGGCAGCTGCGGATACAAAGTCGGCCCGAGCACGGCCCGGACGTCCTGGATGGCGTCCTCGTCGGCCTTCACGTAGACGACGGTCGGATGCCCGTCGAAGCCCAACACCTGCTTGGCCGCGCCCCACCCGACCAGCACGGCCCGTTCAAGATCGGGGTTCAACGGCATCGGGTTGAGGATGCCGATCACGGTGAACCACTGCGTGCCGATGTAGACCTGCGGCGGCTGCTGGCCCGGAACCAGGTCAACAAAGCCAAGTCGGGACGCGGCAACGGATCCGAGCACGACGGTCGGGAAGTTGGCACTGGCGTCGTCGAGGAACCTGCCGACGTGCATCGAGCCGTTGACCGCCGACAACAGGTTGGTGCTGCTGGCCAACACGGTCAACCCCGAGTCGGCGTTGGGGTCGATCTTGTCGTTGCGGTGCACGGACTTGTGCGCGTTGGCGACCTGCGCGGCCGCGGTCACCGGCCCGATCCGCTTGACCATGCCCATGGCGTCCTCGGGCAGCAGCACGGGATTGCCCTGCGTCTGCTGCGGCTCGGCCCGCAACAGGTTGGTGCCCAAGGCGGTCAGCTGATCGAGCAGCGCCTGCTGGCTGGACGCGGGAATGCTGGTGACGATCACCATGGTGGCGATGCCGATGGAAATTCCCAGCGCCGACAACACAGTGCGCATCTTGCGGCTGCTGACGCCGAGCAGCCCGAGCCGGAGCACATCGCCGAACGACAGCCGAACGGGGTGGGTGTCCAGAGTTGTCACACCAGGCTCCCGGCACGGGTGTCCGCGACCAGCCGGCCGTCACGCATCTCGACGCGCCGCGGCAGGCCGGCGGCGATGTCCCGGTCGTGCGTGATCACGGCGATGGTGGTGCCGTCATCGTTCAAGCGCCGCAACAACTCCAGCACAGCCTGCCCGTTCACGGTGTCCAGCGCGCCGGTCGGCTCGTCGGCCAACACGAGCGCGGGATCGTTGACCACGGCCCGAGCAATGGCCACCCGCTGCCGCTCACCGCCGGAAAGCTGTTGCGGCAGATGGTCGACCCGATGGGCCAGCCCAACCCGGTCCAGTGCGTCCAAAGCCATATCGCGGCGCTGCCGCCGCGGCACGCCGGCATAGAGCAGCCCGGTGGCGACGTTCTGTGCGGCGGTCAGCCCGTCGGTGAGATGGAACTGTTGGAACACAAAGCCGAGCCATCGCCCACGCAACGCCGACAGCCGACGGTCGGACAACGTCGTCACGTCCAGGCCGCCGAGCCGGACCGTGCCCTCGGACGGCAGGTCCAGGGTGCCGATGATGTTGAGCATGGTCGACTTGCCCGAACCCGAAGGCCCGACGATGGCGACGAGTTCACCGGATTCGATCTCCAGCGACACCGAGTCCAACGCGGTGACGCCCGGATAGTGCTTGCTGACGTTGGCCAACTCCAGCACCGGAGTCACGACGTGGTCACCACTTTCAGCCCCTCGGCGACCCCGTTGCCGCTGACCTCCACCATGCCGTTGGCGAACATCCCGGTCTGCACGGCCAGGTATTTGCCGTCGGGCGTCTGCACGGCGTAACCACCCTCCCGCAACGCCACCAGCGCGCCGACCGGCACGGCCAACACTGCCTTGTGGACCGAAGTGGTCACCTGAACCTGCACGGACGCGGCGTCCAGATCGGCCAAAGTGGACGGATCGTCCGGCGTCACCGTGACGGCGAGCTTGGGCGGCCCACTGGCAGTCTGATCCTTGCCGCCACCGTCCACAGTGGTCGAAATGGCGGTCACCTCGGCCGAAACGGTCTTGTTGTCCGGCCGCATGATCGTCACCGCCGCGCCGGTCTTGATCTGCCCGACCTCGGTGGCATCCACCGGCATGGTGACGACCTTCTTGGTCGACGTCACGGACAACAGGTCACCCGTGACCGCATCACCCAACTGGGCCGTCACGGAATTCACCCGCATCGGGCCGGAAAGCACCATCACCTGACCGACATCCAGCGTGCCGGTGTCGTCCAGACCGACGCTCTTCTGCCACTTCTTCAACGCCGCCGCAAGAGCCGGCGTGAACGACGGATCCTTCGCCGCCACCACACCGACGCTGTACCCCAACGCCTTCAGGTTGGCCGCCACCACGGCGACATCAGCCCCCTTCAGTGTGGGCCCGTCGAGCTTGCGGAACAGCGGTGTGTCACCGAAGAAGACGGGAACCGGCTTGTCGTTGACCCAGTACAACGCCTTGCCCTGCGCCGCGATGTCCCCCACCGCCGGCAGTTTCGTCACCACGCCCGCCCCGGCACCCTTCACCGTCTGCGGCGCGCCGAAGCCCAGCGTGCCACCGAAGGACTGCCCGTTGGTCAGGTCCATCCGCTTGACTTCCACGGTCGATGCCAAAGGCGGAGCGGTGACGGCGGCCGACGAGCCGTGTCGGGAGTCGATCCACGCCACCCCCAGCACCGTGCCGACCACCACGACCAGCACGGCGATCCCGATCACCGCCCGACGGCGGCCCTGCGCTGCCACTTCCCGTTCTCCTTCAGTGGTTGGCGAACGACTGGGCCTGGCAGTCGTGCTCGACCTTGATCTGCTGGTCGTTGGACAAGGTCTGCGTGACGCCGTCGTCGAAGGTCCAGCCGGTGCCGAACGGGTCGATGGCGTGCACCCGCATCCCCTTGTCGGTCAGGCACTTCATGTACACGTGGTAGTCGTCGAGGAAGTGCGGGTTCTTGGACTTGTCCAGCTCGTCCGGCTCCAGCGGCATCGTGTGCAGGCAGGCGTCCTCGGCCGCCTTGTCCTGCGGCGTGTGGCTGTTCTGGTCCGGCGACCCCCGCTCCGGGATCATCTTGTGCCCGTGTTCGCCCAGGCAGGCGTAATAGGCGAACCAGAGCTTCTTGACCTCCTCGTCGGTGCTGTCCAGCCGCCACTGCGGACGGCCGGCCACACTCGTGGCGCTGGTGGTCGGCGCGGCGCTGCCGCCTTCGATGGACGCGACCTGCGGTGGCGGCGGGGCGGTCGTCGAGCATGCGCCCAACACCACGGCCAGCGCCGCCAGGCCGAGGAGTTTGCTCATGCCGACACCATCACCGACGGTTGTGTGGAACTTGTCAGGATCCGGTGGCTTCCGCGTGGCGGAACTATCATCGGTGCCATGTGCGCCCACATCGTGCTGGCCGAGGACGACGAGAAGCAGGCGGAGCTGGTCCGCCGCTATCTCGAGCGTGAGCGACACACGGTTGTCGTGGTCGGCGACGGCCGGGCCGCGATCGACACGGTCCGGGCCAGCCGGCCCGACCTGCTGGTGCTGGACGTCATGATGCCCAAAGTGGACGGTCTGGACGTGATCAGGGTGCTGCGGTCCGAATCGGACGTGCTGGTGCTGATGCTGACCGCGCGGTCCACCGAGGACGATCTGCTGCTCGGCCTGGACCTGGGCGCCGACGACTACATGACCAAGCCGTTCAGCCCACGCGAGCTCGTCGCCCGGGTGCGGACCCTGCTGCGCCGCGGCCGGCGCGCGGCCGAGCCGGACGAGCTGCTGCGGGTCGGCCCCATCGTCATCGATCCCGGACGGCACATCGTGACCAGCGACGGCCGGCGGGTCGAGTGCACGCCCGGCGAGTTCCTGCTGCTGGAAACCCTTGCCGGGCAACCGGACCGGGTGTTCACCCGGCAGCAGCTGCTGGCCCGCCTGCACGGTTTCGACCGCTACATCACCGACCGCACGATCGACGTGCACGTGATGAACCTGCGCAAGAAGATCGAGCCCGACCCGCGCCGCCCGGTCCGGCTGGTCACCGTGTACGGGGTCGGCTACAAGCTGACCGCCGAGGAGAGGCCCTAGTGCTGACCCGGCTGCTGGCACTGTCCATTGTGGTCGCCGCCTGTTCCATCGCGGCCACGGCCTGGCTGGCCATCCAGACCACCAGCGTGGCCATCCAGCAGGAGCAGGGGCAGGCCATCAGCTCCGGCAACCAGATCTACGACGACCTGGTCGGCTACGCGGCCCGGCACCCGAGCTGGGACGGCGTCGGCCAGCAGGTGACGGTGCTGGCGCAGGAGCTCGGCCGGCGGATCGTGCTGACCGACCAGAACCGCCACGTCATCATCGATTCCGAGCCCGGCAACGCTCCGCTGCCCACCTCGGCCTCGGCCGGCGTCGACGCGCTGTCGGTCGACCCGAGCCTGGTCAACGCCGGGCCGGACCGCATCTCCCCGACGGCGATCGGCCCGTACGCGTTGAGCCAGGACGACATCGCCTTCCTGGACGCGCTGGCCCACCGGGCGCTGGACTGCGTGCGCAACCGCGGCGCGGTCGGCACCGTCACCGAGCTGCCCAGCGGCCGGCCGCGGATCCAGAGCCCCGACGCCGGCACCTGCGCCAAGACGCTCAACCAGCCCGTCAAGTCCGAGCAGGCCGCCCTCGACCAGCTGGACGGCCTGGTCAACGAGTGCCTGGCCCGACAGAAGCTGCCCCCGGTCGACGTCGGCCTTGACTTCTCGTGGCAGGCGCGGACCACGCAGGCCGCCCCGAGCGAGGTCGCGCCGGCGCAGAACGACCAGCGGGTGCAGGACTGCGTCACCACCGGCCGGCACGAGCAGCTGACGCCGTTCGTCGCGCCCGCCGCCCTGCTGTTCGTGACCAGTCCCGGCGGCTCGGTCACGCCGAACCCGTTCGACCTGTCGGCCGGCAACAAGGTCCGCATCGGGCTGGCCGTCGGTGGCGTCCTGCTCGTGACGATCGTCGTCACCCTGCTGGCCGGCCGGCGCTTCACCCAGCCGCTGCGGGCCCTGACCGCCGCCGCGCAGCGCATGCGTGACGGCGACGTCAACGCCACGGTCGACGTGAAGCGCCGGGACGAGATCGGCCGCCTGGCCGGGGCGTTCAACGACATGGCCGCGACCCGGGCCCAGGTCGAGCGCCTGCGGACCGACCTGATCAGCGATATCGCCCACGAGCTCCGGACCCCACTCAGCAACATCCGGGGCTGGTTGGAGGCGACCCAGGACGGCGTCAGCGAGCCCGACGAGGCGCTGATCGCGTCGCTGCTGGAGGAGGCGATGCAGCTCCAGCACATCATCGACGACCTCCAGGACCTGGCTCAGGCCGACGCCGGCACGCTGCGCCTGCATCCTGAGCCCGTGTCGCTGACCGAGCTGACCACGCAGGTGTGCGCCGCCCACCGGGCCCGCGCCGACGCCGCCGGGGTCGAGCTGGCCGGCGAGGCCGACGACGGCGATGTCGACGCCGATCCCGTACGGCTCCGGCAGATCGTCGACAACCTCGTCACCAACGCCGTCCGGCACACCGGCCCGGGCGGCGTGGTCCGGGTGGTCAGCCGCCACGCCACCAACTCCACGGTGATTGCGGTCAGCGACACTGGATCGGGTATCGCGGCAGAGGACCTCCCGCACGTCTTCGACCGCTTCTGGCGGGCCGAGAAGTCCCGCAACCGTCAGACCGGCGGCAGCGGACTCGGTCTGGCCATCGTGCGCAAGCTGGTGGAGGCCCACGGCGGCACCGTCACGGCCGAGAGCGTGCTGGGTGAGGGCTCCCGGTTCACGGTCCGGCTGCCCACGGTCAACGAGAGCCGCGACGCTCGATGAGGACGACGTCGCGCCAGACGCCGTAGTGCTGGCCGTCGTCCACAGCGGTCACGTGGTCACCGACCCGGGCGCCATGAGCACGGTCGACAGCATCTGCAACGTCGTGGGCAGCACCCGGTAGTAGACCCAGGTCCCGCGCCGCTCGCCGTCGATGATCCCGGCCTCCCGCAACACCTTCAGGTGATGGGAGATGGTCGGCCCGGTCAGGTCGAAGGCGTCGGTCAGGTCGCACACGCACGCCTCGCCGCCGGCGTGGGAGGCGATCAGGGACAGCAGCCGCAGGCGCACCGGGTCGCCGAGCGCCTTGAACACCCGGGCCAACTCCGCGGACTGGTCCTCGGACAGCGGTTGGCGCATCAGCGGCGAGCAGCACAGCGACTGCTCGACCAGCGGCAGCTGTTTCGACATATCTCTATCTTGACAGACATCTAAGCAGCGAGCAATCTCTGTTTAGATGAACGTCTATCCAAGGAGGATCCCGTGTCCCGTGTGCAGCTGGCCCTGCGAGTGGCCGATCTGGAAGCCTCGATCGCCTTCTACCGCAAGCTGTTCGGCGCGGAGCCGGCCAAGCGCCGCCCCGGCTACGCCAACTTCGCCATCGCCGAGCCGCCGCTCAAGCTCGTCCTGCTGGAGGGCGAAGCCGGCCAGGAGACGGTGATGGACCACCTCGGCGTCGAGGTCGAGTCCACCGAGCAGGTCGCCGAGGCGACCGAGCGGCTGTCGGCGCTGGGCCTGTTCACCGACGTGCAGACCGACACCACCTGCTGTTACGCGGTGCAGGACAAGGTCTGGGTGCACGGACCCGGCCAGGAGCCGTGGGAGGTGTACGTGGTCAAGGACGACTCCACGACCTACGGCGCCGACCCCGAACTGTCGCCGGCCACGTGCTGCACCGAGACCACACCGACCGGCTGTTGCTCCTGAGCGATCAGCGCAGGTCACAGCCCCGCTGACAGTCAGCCACGGCACCGTCAGCGCACGGTCAGCCGATGGTCAGCGCCTCGCTCGAAGGTGTGTCCAGACACCGACCGAGGAGGCAGAAATGACGAAGATCCTGGTTTCCGGAGCGAGCATCGCCGGCCCGACCACCGCGTACTGGCTGCGGCGGCACGGCTTCGAGGTCACGGTCGTGGAGCAGGCCGACAAGCTGCGCGAGGGTGGGTCGGCGGTCGACTTCCGCGGCGAGCAGCTGGAGATCCTGCGCAAGATGGGCGTGCTGCCGGCGATCGAGGCGCTCAGCACGCAGATGGGCGACGTGACGATCGTCGATCGCGACGGCCGGCCCGAGGCCAAGGTGCCGGCCGCGGTGATGAGCGGCGAGGTGGAGATCCCGCGCGGCGACCTGAGCCGCGTGCTGTACGAACACACCAGGGACAAGGTGGAGTACGTCTTCGGCGACAAGATCACGTCGCTCACCGAGCACGCCGGTGGTGTGGACGTGACCTTCGCCAAGAGTGCCCCGCAGACGTTCGACCTGGTCGTCGGAGCTGACGGCGCGCACTCGGGCGTTCGAGCGCTGGCCTTCGGCCCGGAGCGGGACTTCGCCACCGACCTGGGCTACTACGTCGCGTACTTCACCGTGCCCAACCACATCGGCCTCGACCACGCCGGCCAGATGTACTCCGAGCCGGGCATCGGCGCCATGGTCACCAGCCACCTCGACCAGGACACCATGGGCGTGGCCATGTACTTCGCCTCCGAGCCGCTGACCTACGACCGGCACGACATCGGGCAGCAGAAGCGCATCCTGACCGACAAGTTCCGCCGTGCCGGCTGGGAGATCCCGATCATCCTGGACGGCCTGGCGAACGCCGACACGCTGTTCTTCGACTCGCTCACCCAGATCCGACTTGACAAGTGGTCCACGGGTCGGATCGTGCTGGTCGGCGACGCGGCGTGGGCCGGCGGCCCCGGCAGCGGCGGCACCGGCCTCGGCATGATCGGCGGCTACGTGCTGGCCGGCGAGCTGGCCGCGAAATCCAGCCACGACAAGGCTTTCGCGGCGTACGAGGAGATCATCCGACCCAGCGCCAAGATGGGCCAGAACCAGGCCAGGCACAGCGGCGGCTTCTTCGCGCCGGGCACCGCGCGCGGCATCCGCGGCCGCAAGTACGTGTACCGCGTGCTCAACACCCGGCCGATGACCGGCCTGTTGACGTGGCTGGTGAACCGCTCCGCCGACTCGCTGACGCTACCGGACTACACTCGGGCGGCGTGAGTGATCCGGCTCAGGTACTGCGCACCGTCTTCGGCTACGACTCCTTCCGCGGCGATCAACAGGCGATCGTGGAGCACGTCGTGGCCGGCGGCGACGCGCTGGTGCTGATGCCCACCGGCGGTGGAAAGTCCCTGTGCTACCAGATCCCCGCGCTGGCTCGTGACGGCGTGGGGATCGTCATCTCGCCGCTGATCGCGTTGATGCAGGACCAGGTGGACGCGCTCAACGCGCTGGGCGTGCGGGCCGGTTTCCTGAACTCCACTCAGGATCCGGGCGAGCGGCAGCTGATGGAGTCGCTCTACGTGGCGGGCGAGCTGGACCTGCTCTACCTGGCGCCGGAGCGGCTGCGCATGGAGTCCACGCCGCGACTGCTGGAACGCGGCAAGATCTCGCTGTTCGCCATCGACGAGGCGCACTGTGTCTCCCAGTGGGGCCACGACTTCCGCCCGGACTACCTCCAGCTGTCCCATCTGCACGAGCGCTGGCCGGACATCCCGCGGATCGCGTTGACCGCGACGGCCACCGAGGCCACGCGCAAGGAGATCGCCAGCCGGCTCAACCTGGAGCAGGCCCGGCACTTCGTGGCCAGCTTCGACCGGCCGAACATCCAGTACCGGATCGTGCCCAAGAACGAGCCCAAGCGGCAGCTGCTGGAGCTGCTGCGCAACGAGCACAAGGGCGACGCCGGCATCGTCTACTGCCTTTCCCGGTCCTCTGTGGACAAAACCGCGGAGTGGTTGACCGAGCAGGGGATCGACGCGCTGCCCTATCACGCCGGGCTGGACGCCCAGACCCGTGCCACCAACCAGGCCCGGTTCCTGCGCGAGGACGGCCTGGTCATGGTGGCCACCATCGCCTTCGGCATGGGCATCGACAAGCCGGACGTGCGCTTCGTGGCCCACCTCGACCTGCCGAAGTCGGTCGAGGGCTACTACCAGGAGACCGGCCGCGCCGGCCGGGACGGGCTGCCGTCCACGGCGTGGCTGGCCTACGGGCTGCAGGACGTGATCCAGCAGCGCAAGATGATCGACACCTCCGAGGGCGACGACGCCCACCGGCGGCGGCTGGGCCAGCACCTGGACGCGATGCTGGCGCTGTGCGAGACCGTGGAGTGCCGGCGCGGCGGGCTGCTGGCCTACTTCAACGAGACCCTGACCGAGCGGTGCGGCAACTGCGACACCTGTCTGACGCCGCCCGAGTCATGGGACGGGACGGTGGCCGCGCAGAAGTTCCTGTCCGCGGTGTTCCGGCTGGACAAGGAGCGGCGGCAGCGCTTCGGCGCCGGCCAGGTGATCGACATCCTGCTGGGCCGCAAGACGGCCAAGGTCATCCAGCACGACCACGACGGGCTGACCGTGTTCGGCATCGGCACCGAGCTCAACGAGTCGGAGTGGCGGGGTGTGGTGCGGCAGCTGCTGGCCCAGGGCCTGCTGGCGGTGGAGGGCGACTACGGCACGTTGTCGCTGACCGAGGCCAGCGGCGAGGTGCTCGGGCGCAGGCGCGAGGTCCGGCTGCGCCGGGAGACCGCCGCCAAACCGCCCAAGGCCGCCCGCCCGGCCAAAGGTGCCGCGGTCGAATTGCCGGCGGAGGCGGCGTCGATCTTCGAACAATTGCGTTCGTGGCGCGCTGCAACCGCGCGTGAGCAGGGAGTGCCCGCTTATGTGATCTTCCATGACGCTACGCTGCGACAGATCGCCACTGAGGCGCCGGGCTCGCTGGCCGAACTGGGCACCGTGAGCGGCGTCGGCGAGAACAAGTTGGCGAAGTACGGACAGGCCATTCTCGATGCCCTCTCGGACGGCGCATAGCGGCTGCGAACGATGGCTGTCAACCAGAAGAAGACGCCTTTCCCCTTAGCGGTGTTGATCTTTGCCCGAACACCGCCGAAGGAGTGAACCGGTTGCGCGGCCGAGTGCAGTTCTTGCCGGATAGCGATAGCGCGACCCAACCCGAGGCGACCGTTCGGCGCAAGGTGATGTACGTTCATCGCAGTAGCTGCCGAATGCCCTGATGGCCGTCCGGAGGCCCATTGGGCGGCGTTGCGGGATCTGCTAAATTTCTCGGCCGCGGGATGATCAACACTGACGTGTGCGATCGGCCCGTGTCCGTGAGTCGCAGGCTTATCCACCAGGTAGGAACAGCTGTCGTAGAACCGGACCAGTCGAAGCCGACAGAGACCGCCTGCCCGGACCCCGGGGTCGGTCATGGAGCGCCGTGAAGAACAAGAGTGATTCCAGCAAAGACGACAAGTCGATCCGGTCACGGCTTGTCGGCGCGGTATTGATCCCCAGCATCACGCTGATCGTGCTATGGACGGTCGGCGCGGCCTACCTGGTGTTCGACGCATTCTACGTGAAAGCCGTCGTCTCCAGTGTGCGGGACATCTCCATTCCGGCCGTGACCGGCCTGGTCTCGGCCGAGAAAGAGCGCCAGCTCGGCATGGCCTATCTGGGCAAACCGGCAACCGGCACCACCGACCTGCACAACCAGGAGCAGCAGACCGACCAGTCCTTCGCCGCGATGCGGACGGCATCGGAGGCGGTGCTGTCGAGTGCGCCGCCCGAGGTCGGGGCCAGTGCGCAGAAGTTGTACGCGAGCATCGATCAGTTGCCCAAGATCCGTGCACAGATCGACACGAAGAGTATCGACAAGGCTGAGGTCTATACCTTTTACAACACGCTCCTCGACAACGCGTCGAGCCTGTTCGACACCCAGGGCCGCATTCTTCCGGTGGTGAGCGTCGCGCTGGACGGCGCGACCACCACCGAGGTCTTCCGCGCCACCGACCAGATGTCCCGCGGCGCCGCCCTGGTCTCCGCCGGGTTCGCGGCCAACGCGCTGGCCCCCGAGGACTTCCGGGCCTTCACCAACCTGGTCGGCACCTACCACGCCGAGCTGGACAAGTCGGTGCCGTTCCTGCGGCCCGACATCCGCGGCAAGTTCCAGGCGCTGTTCGCCGGCGACACCTACAAGCAGCTGGTGGCGGCCGAGAACGCGCTGATCGAGCACGGGGTGTGGACCAAGGGCGCCGCCGGCCTGCCGGTCAACGAGGCGACCTGGAACCAGCTGTCCACCCAGGTGCTGGACCAGCTGACCGACCTGACCATCTCCAACGCCGACGAGGTCTCCAGCCAGGCCATCTCCGACGCCAACCAGCAGCTCACCTGGGTCGTGATCGGCTCGATCGTGGCGTTGATCGCCGCCATCGGCGCGATCGTGGCCGCGGTCCGGGTGTCCCGGACCCTGGTCGACCGGACCCTGGTCACCCGACTGGCCCGGCTGCGCGACGAGGCGCTGGCGCTGGCCCAGCACCGGCTGCCCGACATCGTCCGGCGACTGCGTGAGGGCGAGCCGGTGAACGTCCGGGCCGAGATGCCCGACCTGGACTACGGCCGGGACGAGATCGGGCAGGTGGCCGACGCGTTCAACGCCGCCCAGTACACCGCCGTGACCGCGGCCGTCACCGAGGCGCAGGCCCGCGACGGTGTGCACAACGTGTTCCTCAGCATCGCCCACCGCAACCAAGGCCTGGTGCACCGCCAGCTGAAGATCCTGGACACCATGGAACGTGGCGAGGAGAACCCGCAGCAGCTGGAGCGGCTGTTCCAGCTGGACCACCTGGCCACCCGGGCCCGGCGCAACGCGGAGAACCTGATCATCCTGGGCGGCGAGCTGCCCGGACGGCGCTGGCGCAAGCCGGTCAAGCTGGTCGACGTGCTGCGGGCCGCCGTGTCGGAGACCGAGCTGTACCACCGGGTCCAGGTCGAGCGCGGCCCGGACGTGTCGGTGATCGGCTCGGCCGTGGCCGACACCATCCACCTGATCGCCGAGCTGGTCGACAACGCCACCTCGTTCTCCCCGCCCCGCTCCCAGGTGCTGGTCAGCAGCACGCTGGTGGCCCGCGGCGCCGTGGTCGAGGTCGAGGACCAGGGCCTTGGCATGAGCGAGGAGGACCGGGACCGGGCCAACCGGATGATGGCCGAGTCCCCCGAGTTCGACGCCATGGCGCTCAAGAGCGACTCGCGGCTGGGCCTGTTCGTGATCGCGCGGCTGGCCAACCGGCTGGAGATCAACGTGGAGTTCCGGGTGTCGCCCTACGGCGGCACGCGGGCCATCGTGCTGCTGCCCTCGTCCATCCTGGCCAGCGGCGGTTCGGCCGACCGCGCGCCGGAGACCGTGCAGCTCACCCATCAGCACCCGGTGGCCGCCGCCGAGTCCGAGGCGGCCGCCGTCGAGCCGGAGAGCTCGGAGCTCGACGAGTTCTGGGCACTGAGCCGTTCGCGTCTTGCCGACAAGGTTCAGACCACCGAGAGTCTTCACGGTGCACTGGACCCGATCCCGCCGGGAGCCGACATCGCCGACCGGCTCAACCCCGACTCCGGCTCACTGCCGGTCCCGACCGGCGTGACCCGCTGGCCCGAGGCGGAGGACGTGGACGAGGCGCCACCGCCGCTGCCCGCGATCCGCCCGCAGCTGCCCCAGCGGCAGCCCCAGAACAGCCTGGCGCCGCAGCTGCGCGGCGATCTCGACGACGAGCCCGAGCTGGAGATCGACGACGACTACCGGTCGCCGGAAGAGATCCGGCACACCATGTCGGCGTACCAGGCGGGTTCGCTGAAGGGCCGTCAAGCAGGCGAGTACCCGGACTCTCGAGCGTAGGAACAGGGAAGTCAGGACCTGATGAACGACAAGGCGCATTCGGAAACGGATCTGAACTGGCTGCTGGACAACCTGGTCGAGCGGGTGGTGGACGCCAGGCACGCGGTCGTGCTGTCGGCCGACGGCCTGCTCATCGGCAAGTCCGACGGGCTGTCCAGGGACGACTCCGACCAGCTGTCGGCGATGGCGTCGGCCTTCCAGAGCCTGGCCAGAGGGGCCGGCCGGCACTTCGGCGGCGGGCAGGTCCGGCAGACCATCGTGGAGATGGAGCACGCCTTCCTCTTCGTCACCGCGGCCGGGCGCGGCGCGTGCCTGGCCGTGCTGGCCGTGGAGAGCGCTGACGTCGGGCTGATCGCGTACGAGATGAACCTGCTGGTCAAGCAGGTCGGGGTGTACCTCAGCTCGGCGCCGCGCAATCCAGAGGCGGCGACAGCCGACAGCGGGCAGCGGGCATGACCGCCGACAACGAGGCCGAGTGGTTCGACGAGGCCGCCGGTCCGCTGGTCCGCCCGTACGCGATGACCGGCGGCCGGACCCGGCCGGGGGCGTCGTGGCTGGACGTGGCCACGCAGGTCGTGACCGTGCCGTCCACCGCGGAGCGGGTGGGCATCGGCCCCGAGCAGGCGGCGATTCTCGAGATGTGCCACCGGGCGTTGTCGGTGGCCGAGATCGCGCACTACGTGAACGTGCCCCTGGTCGTGGTCAAGGTGCTGATCAGCGACCTGATCGACCGGGGCGACGTGGTTGTCCGTCCTCCCGCCCAGGCGCTGCGCGCGCCGGGCCGGGAACTACTTCAGGCGGTTCTCGATGGTGTCCGTGCACTCTAGCCCGTCAACCGTGGTCCCCGAGTCGGTGAAGATCCTGGTGGCCGGCGGTTTCGGGGTCGGCAAGACCACCTTGGTCGCGTCGGTCAGCGAGATCCCGCCGCTGAGCACCGAGGAGCTGTTGACCGAGGCCAGCACCGGCGTTGACGACCTCGCCGGCATCGAGGGCAAGACCACCACCACGGTCGCCCTGGACTTCGGCCGCATCACCATCAGCCCGCGCCTGGTGCTCTACCTGTTCGGCACGCCCGGCCAGGACCGCTTCTGGTTCATGTGGGACGAGCTGGCCCGTGGGGCCATCGGGGCCATCGTCCTCATCGACACCCGCCGCCTCGACACCAGCTTCGCCGCCATCGACTTCTTCGAACGCCGCGAGGTCCCGTTCATCGTGGCCGTGAACAACTTCGCCGGCTCGCACCACTACGAGCCGGAGGAGATCCGCAGCGCCCTGGCGATCAAGGAGGGCGTGCCGATCGTCATCGCCGACGCCCGGCAGCGGGATTCGAGCAAGCTGGCCCTGATCAAGCTGATCGAGCACGCCATGAGCAAGATCCCCGAGGCCACCCCGGCCTAGGGCCTTCGCTGGGCACCACTGGTGCTTCAGTGGCGCCCAGCGCCACCAACGGCGCTTTCGTGGCACCTAGACCGGATCGGGCACGCCCATCAGGCCGGCCACGAACTCGGCGATACGGGCCACCGAGGGGTAGGTCCACAGCAGCGTCGCCGGCAGGTCGACCCGCAGCTTGCGTTGCAGGCGGCCACGGATGGCGATGCTCATCACCGAGTCGATGCCCATCTCGGTCAGCGGCCGGCGTGGGTCGAGCTCCGCGGCAGGTAGGCGGAGCTCGGTGGCGACAGCGGTGGTGACGAGGTCGGCAAGGCGGTCAACGGTGAGCTCCTCGACGGGCTCTTCCTCGACGACAGGGGTGTCGGGGGTGAGCTCGGCGAAAACGGGGAGCCGGCGCTCGCCGGGGGCCAACGTGGTGAGGGGTAGCACGGCCAGGTAGGGCGAGCGGAAGCGCTCGGCCCATTCCCAGCACCGGAACGCGTCCACAGTGGACAGATCGGTGGTGCCCTGGGCGGCCATCACGGCGGCGAGGGCGTCACCGGCGCCGGCGGCCATGCCCCGACCCCGCCAAGCGGTCCAGGCGAGGCTCTGGGTGTTGTCGCCACGCTGGGCGGCGAGCACGTCGAGCACGCTGTTGGCGGCGGCGTAACTGATCTGCCCGGGCACCTGGAACACCTGCCCGCACGAGGAGAACAGCACCAGAAAGTCGAGCGAGCCGGGCGGGAAGAGCTCGTGCAGGACGAGCGCGCCGTCGACCTTGGGGCGCAGGACCTTGGCCTGGGAGCTCGGCTCGACCTGCGAGATGAGCTGGTCGTGCAGGACACCGGCGGCATGGACGACGCCCCGGATGGGCGGCAGCTGAAGGGCGTCGAGCACCTTGATGGTCTTGCCGGCGTCGGCGATGTCCAGGGCGACGGGATGGACGGCGACGCCGAACGACTCCAGGGCGACGATGGCGTCCACCTGCCGGCGCACGGCCGGATCGGTGACGAGCGGCCACTTGCGGCGCGGCGGCAGCGGGGTGCGGCCGGCGAGGACGAGACGGCGGGCGCCCCGGCCGACCAGCCAGGTCGCAACCTCAAGGCCGAGGTCGCCGAGACCGCCGGTGACCAGGTAGGTCCCGTCGGCCCGAAGCTCGACGGGGCCTTGGTCGGGTGCCCGGTCAACCGCAGCCAACCGAGCAACCTCGACCATGCCTGAGGTCAGCGACAGAATGTCGTCACGCGGGGCGGCGCGCAGCAGCCCCAGCAGGCCCTCGATGCCGTTGGCCAGATCGATGGTGCCGCCCCAGAACTCGGGGTGCTCGTTGGCTGTGACGCGCCCGGCGCCCCACAGCGGCGCGTGGGCGACAGCACCCGACTCGGCGGCACGTACGCCGCGGGTCAAGCACCACAGCCGCGGCTCGACCGCCGCGCCCAATTCGTTGAGGCGCTGAACTGTTCGCGTATACCGCCAGGTGGTATCGCTGATGACGTCAGCCAGCGCCGCGCCGGGACCGGGGATCGCCGGCGCGAACAGGATCACGCTCTGCGTGTCGAAGTCGCCGCGCAGGTCGGTCAGCTCCTCAGGCTCCCGAACGTGCACGCAGCGAAGGCCGCCGACGACGAACTGGGACGACAGCTCGCGGACGAACTCGTTGTCGTCACTGATGATGACGGCCAGCCGCGGGTCGGCCATCCGGTGCGTGGGCTCGGGATCGGGCAGCGGACGCCAGGCCAGCTCGTGCACCAGCCGACGCGGATCGGTCACGACGCCGTCGGTGGAATCCAGCAGCCCGAAGCGAACTCCCCGGACGACGGCGACCGGCACGCCCAGGGCGTCAGCCACCCACACGTCGACCGAGTCCGACGGCGAGGAGGAGTTGACTCGCGCCGACACCTGGATCTCGTTGGGCGGCAGGGCATCGGCCACGGACAGCAGAGCGATGTGCGCCGGCATCCGTTGCACGGTCCGGTCCGGCAGCACCAGCGGCGTGAGCGTCACGGCGGCGTCCAAGGCGTGGGCCCAGGACAGCGGCCCGTCGCCCATGGTCATGCGGGCGAACATCTCGCCGTCGCCGCGCCGCAGTTCCGTTGCCTGCCAGTCGAAACCGAGACCGTCGGCCCCCATCTCGGCCATCAACGCCGGCACGGCCGTGCCGTCCAACACGGTCGCGCAGCGCTGCCGTGCCGCCACGAAGTCGGGAAAGCCGTTGTCCTCCACCGACTTTCGGGTTTCGGCGACGGCCGTGGTGTGGGTGAGCCAGGTGTCGTCGTCGTCGCCGTGCGGGCGGCTGGCCAGGGTCAGCAGGCTGCCCTGCCGGATCACCTGCACGTCCCGGCTCGGCTCGACGGCGAGCGGGATCCGCAGGGTCACATCGGTCAGCCCGGTGAGGTCGCCGCTGGCCAGGAAGGTGTTCAGCAGCACCGCTGCCGGCACGATCTCCACGCCGTGCACCGGATGCTCGCCCGGGTAGGGGCGGCTGGCTTCGTCCAAAGTGGTCTGCCACATCTGGGTGGGGCTGCCGCCGCCGATGGTGACCTTGGACCCGAGCAGGGTGTGGCTGTCGGGGTCGTGGCCGGCATCGGCGGCGCGGGCCTTGCCGCTGTGCCAGTACGGCCGGTGCTGCCAGGCGTTCGTCGGCAGGTCGATCATGGCCAGGTCGGGATGCACCCGGCCCCAGTCGACGGCCGCGCCCCGGCAGTGCAGGGCGGCCAGCGCCAGACCGAACTGCGTCTGCTCGGATTCGTTGCGGCGCAAGGTGCCGACGATGGCGCCCTCGCCGGCCAGCATCTCGCCGACGGAGTGCAGGACCAGCGGGTGCGGGGACACCTCGAGAAACAACCGGTGACCGTCCTCGATCGCTGCCGTGACAGCCGCGGTGAACCGGCACATCTCGTACATGTTCACGGCCCAGAAACGGGCGTCCCGCACCGCATCCGACCGTGGGTCGACCAGCGTCGTGTTGTAGGCCGGCAGGGTCAGCGGTTTCGCCTCGATGTCCGACAGCGCCGCCACCACGTCATCGCCGAGCGGACGCAAGTGGTGGCTGTGATAGGCGACCGGCGTGTTGATCCTGAACGCCTTGATGCCCTCGGCCTCGCACTCGGCCAGCAGCGCCACGATCGAGTCGACGTCGCCGGAGACCACTGTGGACGTCGGCGACGAGGTGATCGCCGCGGCCAGGTCGCCGCGCCCGGCCAGTCGCGCCTTTACCACGTCGAAACTCAAGTACACCAGGGCCATTCCGCCCTGGCCCTCGACGCGACGCATGATCATCGCACGCCGGCACACGCCGCGGGCCGCGTCGGCGAGCGTGAGCGCTCCCGATACGACCGCGGCTGCATACTCACCCAACGACTGGCCGAGCACGGCCGCCGGGACGACGCCGTAGGAACGCCACAGCGCGGCCAGGGCCACCTGCACGGCGAAAGTGGCCGCCTGCATGTGATCGACGTGGTCCTGGTCGCCGTCGATGAGCAGGTCGTGCGCCCCGACGCCCAGTTCCTCGGCGAAGATCGGGTCCAGCTCGTCGATCACCGCGGCGAAAACCGGCTCGGTGAGGACGAGTTCGCGTCCCATGCCGGCCCAATGGCCGCCGTAGCCGGAGAAAACCCATACCGGGGCGACGTCTTCGCCGGCCTCGGCGGAAACCAGGCCCGGGGCGGGATCGCCGGCAGCCAGGGCCCGCAGCCCGGTCAGCACGGTGTCGCGGTCGCCCACGACCGCGGCGCGACTGGGCAGGTGCGCCCGCCGCCGGGCCAGCGTGGCGGCGACCGCGGCGAAGTCCTGGTCAGGGTTGGACTCCAGCCAGGACACCAGGTTCGAAGCGTTGGCGCGCAGGGCAGCCTCGGTACGAGCCGACAGCGGAACCACGGTCGTCAGGGACTCGTTGTTGTCCCGCAACGGGACTGCGGTCTCGGGGGCCTGCTCGACGACGATGTGCGAGATGGCGCCGCCGTAGCCGTAGCACGAGACACCGGCCCGTCGCGGACCGTTGCCGGGCCACGGGGTCGGCTCGGTCACCAGCCGCAACCCGTTGTCCTCCCAGGGGATCTCCGGGTTGGGCGTGGTCACGCCGGCGCTGGGCGGGATCTCGCCGCGGTGCACGGCCAGCACGGTCTTGATCAGGCCGGCGATGCCCGATGCCGCCTCCAGGTGGCCGATGTTCGGCTTCACCGAGCCGATCAGGCACGGCTGCCCGGCCGGTCGGCCGCGGCCGACCACCTCGGCCAGCGCGGCGGCCTCGATCGGGTCGCCGACCGGGGTGCCGGTGCCGTGCGCCTCGACGTAGTCGACGGCCTCGGGCAGGATGCCGGCGAGCTCGTAGGCGTCGGCCAGCATGGCCCCTTGCCGCTCGGTGCTGGGCACCATGATCGCCTGGGTGCGGCCTTCGTGCCGGGACACGCTGGCCTTGATCACCGCGAGTACCCGGTCGCCGGCCGCGAGGGCGTCGTCGAGGCGCTTGAGCACCACTGCGCCAGCGCCTTCACCACGCCCGTAGCCGTTGGCATCGGCCGAGAACGACTTGGAACGGCCATCCGGGGAGGTCGCGCCCATGGCGTCCAGCGCGACGAAGCCGTGCGGGGTCGGCAGCACGCTCACGCCGCCGACGATCGCCGCCGAGATGCGGCCGGCGGCCAGCCGTTCGCAGGCCAGGTCGACGGCCGTCAGCGAGGAGGCGCAGGCCGTGTCGACCGCGAGGCTCTCGCCGAACAGGTTGAGGAAGTACGACACGCGGTTGGCGACCGCGTAGTAGGTGCTGCCCATGCCGGCCCACGGCTCGACGTCGGTGAGGTCCTCCAGCGTGCGCCGGCCGTACTCGGCGAACGTCACGCCGGCGTAGACGCCGGTGTTCGTGCCGCTGAGCGAAAGCGGGTCGATACCCGCGTGCTCGAGCGCTTCCCACACCACTTCCAGAAAAAGACGCTGCTGCGGATCGGTCACTTCCGCCTCGCGCGGCGAAATACCGAAGAAGTTGGCATCGAATGCGTCGATGTCATTAAGATAGGCGGCCCGCGTCTGCGCCTTCCGTAAAGCGGCTGCTAATTGCGGGTTGCCATCAACATACGGCTCGAGTCGTTGCGCCGGAATGTCGCCGACGGCATTGCCGCCGCCCATGACGAACGACCAGAAATCCGCCACCGATGCCAGATCGGGAGCGAATCTGCACCCCACGCCGACGACGGCTACCGGAATGAACTCATGCCGCGGCTGACGGGTTGCGCCCACCGGCACCTCCTGCTCGAGCCCCACTTCGATGGCAAAGACGCGCGAAAACAAGCCTCCCGTGCGACCACGGCGGCCTCATGACGAAGTAGTAGACCGGCGACCAGCTCCGACCACGGCAGACCGTCTACTGTGGCCGGTTCCACGTGCGCTGAAGAACCTATCCGACAACGACCGACAGCACATACCGCCCACCCGGTGATTCGAGATTCAACGGTGTGACGCAGCGCTGTCAACCAATGGTCTGACAACGTTGTCAGACCGGAACGGACGCCCGGTGCAAGCTTATATTCGACGGTGCGTGCATCGGTCTCGCGTCGAACTCGTCGAAGCGGTCGCCAAGGCGGCCCCTCCCTCCCGGACAGTCCGTATCAAGCGCGACTGAGATTACCCGGCCGAGATGACGGAGTGAAACGAGTGACGATAACGCCACATCGCCGCGCCGGTCGGTTACCGGCGGGACCTGCGGTGATCACCGAGCGCCACGACAGCACCGGACACTTGACGGGCCGGCAACCGGAGCCGCCGCCACGACCGAGCCAGGTCCGATGACCGGGCCGCGTCAGGTCCGATGACCGGGCCGCGTCAGGTCCGATGACCGGGCCGCCCAGATCTGAGCAGCCCCCGATTCCAGCCTAGCCCCCGAACCTGGCAACCGGGCCCGGCCGCGGTCCGCCGGCCGTCGCCCAACCCGCCCCCACACCTTCGTGTGGTTGGATCGGATTCCGGGGGTGCCATCGCCCACCCGTTCGCCGGGCAGAGGCCCCCAGCTCACGCTACGCCTCGAACCTGGCAGCCCAGCCCGGCCGCTCAGCCCGACAACCCTGCCCAGCCGGCCGCCGGCCCGGCCACCCGGACCCGGCGTCCAGCCCGGCAACCCTGTCCAGGCGGCCGGCCCGGCCGCCTGGACCCGGCCGGCCGAGCGCCTCGAAGAAGCCGAGCGGCCCAGTCCCGCAAACCCGGGAAATAACCGAACGCCCGTTATGCAAGACCTCGAATAACGACACGCCGGCGACTCGTTGAATGGACAATCGAATCGGGGGTCAGCCCCAGGCGGACAGTCGCAGCCGGCTCTCGAAGCGACGGTGCTCACCGGACACCGGGTCGGTGAACTCCAGGGTCCTGGCCAACAGCTGGAGCGGATTGGTGAAGTCGTCCAACGGTTTCTCGGTGAGCACCGGGTAGAAGTCGTCGTTCAGGATCGGAACGCCGAGACCGGCCATGTGCAGGCGCAGCTGGTGAGTGCGGCCGGTGAGCGGGGAAAGCCGGTATCGGCCGATGCCGTCGCGCTGCTCGACCAGGTCCACAACGGTCTCCGCATTCGGTTCACCGGGGACCTCCTGGGCGACAATGACGCCCTTCTCCTTGACGATCCGACTCCGAACGGTCGTCGGTAGCGCCAACGCCGGGTCGTAGCCGGCGATCGCCTCATATTCCTTACGCACCAAGCGATCCCGGAACATCGTCTGGTAGCGGCCGCGAACATGAGGGGTGATCACGAACATCACCAGGCCGGCGGTCACCCGGTCCAAACGGTGTGCCGGCACCAGATCCGGCAGCCCGAGGTCCCGTCGCAGCCGCACCAGCGCGGTCTCGGCGATGTGCTGGCCGCGCGGAATCGTGGCCAGGAAGTGAGGTTTGTCCACCACGAGCAGATCATCGTCGCGGTGCACGATCCCGATGTCGAACGGCACCGGCGTCTCCACCGGCAGGTCCCGGTGGAACCAGATCACCCCGTCCGGCACGAACGGCGCGTCCGGCCCCAGCGGCCCGTCGAGGTCGACGATCCGCCGTTCCCGCAACATCTCGTCGATGCGCGCGGGATCCACCCGCGGCAGTCGGAACACCAGGTGCTCACGCAGCGTCCGCCACGGCCCCTCGGCCGGCATCCGCATGCGCACCGGGTCGAGGCCGAGGCGCTGGGGCAGCGGGGGCTTGGCACGACGTCTCATCTCGACACAAACATAACAAGGCCGCCCTGCCGAAGCAGGGCGGCCTCGAAACGCGCTACGTCACGGGTAGCTGACGATGTTCACCGGGGAGGTGTTCGTCGGGGTCTGCGCACCGGTGTCGTTGATGACGTGGGTGATCGATCCCTTGTTGCCCAACGACAGGTCCAGGATGTTGTGGAACCGGACGTTGCCGTTCTGGGGCGCCTCGAACGAGTGGTAGTTGACCACGCTCGGGTTGGTGTTGAAGAAGGCGTACACGCCCATGCCCCACGCCTCGTGGCTGGTGACGTTGGACCCCACCTTGTACGAGGCCCAGCCCTGCGTCGAACCGTTCATGTACGCGCTCTGGTTGGGCACGTCGTACGGCATCTCGGACTGGTAGAAGATCGTCTTGCCGCCGTTGCCGTTCCAGATCACCTGGTACTGCTGGTAGTGCTCGGCGAACAGCCCGTACGCGGTGACGTTGTTGCCGTTCACGACAAGGCCGTTGGCGCCGGTGTTGGTGTTCCACCCCGACGTGCCGTTGTTGTCGTCGTGGTCGGCCCGCCAGATCCAGGTGTCGTCGGTGATCGTGTTGTTGGCGTTGATCACCAGCGACCGGGTGGCCTTGCCGACGGTCGCGCCGCCGAGCCGGAAGTGCACGTCGGACAGCACGGTCGGGTCGGCCGAGTGGTCCGCGGACGAGCCGTTCGGGCCGACCTGGAGCAGCTGCTGCGAGTTGGTCGTGCCGGCGTCCATCAGCAGACCGGCGATCTTGATGCCGTTCACGTCGGCCGTCTGGATGGCGGTGATGCCGTTGTCCGGCACGAAGGTCGCGACACCGAGACCGAGCACCACGGTGTCCGGACGCGTCACGTTCAGCGTCTGGTTGAGGTGGTAGATGCCCGGCGTGACGATCAGGTTCTTGCCGGCGGTCAGCGCGGCGTTGATCGTCGAGGCGGTGTCACCCGGCTTGACGATGTAGAAGCCGCTGATCGGCAACGACGTGCCGGCCGGGTTGCCGTTGGCCCACGACGTGCCCGAGCTGTTGGTGCGCAGCGCCGGCACGAACACGCTGTAGTTGCCGTTGCCGTCGATGTACAGGTACGGCTTCTCGGCGATCACCGGCGAGGTGTTCAGCGTGGTGTACGGCGGGTTCGGGAACGTGTTGCCGGGCGCGCCCTGCACGCCGGAGAACACCATGTTCCAGTTCTGGCCGTTCCAGGAGCCGATCTGGTCGTTGCGGGACAGCCACTGCTGCTGCGAGCCGGACTGCACCTGGCCGGTGACCCGGGAGTCGGCCAGGAAGCCGCCGGAGGACCAGCCGTTGTCGTCCAGCTTGAGGTTGCCGTTGACCTGCACCCGGCGCAGCGGGTCGGCCTGCGACACGGCCCAGGTGTTGGTGCCGCCGGGCGGGTTGATGGTCAGGCCCTCGGCGTCACGCCAGAAGTTGCACGTGGCGTTGCCGCCCATCCAGTCGGCCTCCACGTGCACCTGGCCGTTGATGGTGACCTGGCCGGGCGTGAGGCCGAGGCCGGCGACCTCGGTGTAGAAGCCGACGTTGGCGTCCACGTTGTAGGTGCCGGGCGTGAACAGCAGTGCGTAGCGGCCGGTGCCGAACTGGGCCGACTCCTGCTGGCTGAACACCGAGTTGAGCTTGTTCTGGATCGTCGACTGCGGCGTGGACGGCGTGAACACCGACACGTTCGGGCCGAAGTCCGGCTGGTTCGGGGGCGGCGGAGGCGGCGGAGGGTGGTGCCGCCACCGCTGAGCGAGAACGTCTGCGCCGCGGTGCCGTTGCAGGTGTACTGCTGCAACTGAACGCTGTCGTTCACCGACGCGCCGGGCACGTCCAGGCACTTGCCGCTGTTGCGGTTGACGAAGTGGTAGTTGCCGTTGCCCTCGTCGACCGGCTGCCACTGCTGGTTGGCGCCACCGCCGTAGGTCCACAGGTGGACCACTGCCGAGTCGGCGGTCGACACGTTGGCGACGTCCCAGACCTGGCCGGTCGCGGTCGACGCGCCGATCTGGTAGTAGCCGGAGTCGGTGGCGGTGAACGTCCAGGACTGGGCGGCGGTGCCGTTGCAGGTGTACTGCTGCACGGCCGTGTCGTTGGCGGTGGCGGCGGAGCGTGCGTCGACGCACTTCCCGCTGCCGGCGTTGGTGACGGTGTAGGTGCCGGGAGACACCGCGGCGCCGGCCGCGGGCGCCAGGCCGATGGACATGGCGGTCGCGGACAGGGTCACGACCGCCGCGGCGAGCGCGGTGGTGCGCACAGAAGACACAGGGCCCTCCTGCTTCGCTGGGAGAGGACAGGTCTGAGTGGCGGCCCCGACGAGCCCGAATGTTATGGGGGTCACAGAGGAGCGTCAATACACGACTTAAAATAAGACCGAGACAATCCTGCCGGCGAGGATCATGCTCGCATGGTGACAAGGCGTCCGATCAGCACCGGAACCGCGTTGGCGGGACTGGTGGCGACGCTGTCGCTGGCCGCACTGGCGGTGCGGGTGCCGGTGTTCGCGCCACTTCTGGTGGCTGCGGCCGGCTGGCTGGGCGTCGAGACCTGGCTGCGTCACCGAGTCGGGACCGCCGGGTTCCGGCACAGTCTGCACGATCGACTTCTCCGGTCACGCGCGGGGTACGCCTCGGCCCAACGCGAGCATTTGGCTCAACTGCCCCGAACCGCGACGGTCGCTTTCGTGCTGGGCCAACTGGACGACGACACTGCGCCAATTCCCGCCCTGCTGCCGTTCCGGCCCCATGTCGATCTTCGCTCGTACGCTGCCGACGAGCTGGCGGCGAGGCATCAGCCGCTGGCCAGGCGCACCGCGACCGGCCGGACCGTCGCCGCGGAGCTGTTGCGGGCCAACATGATCTACCCGGTGCTGGCTGCCGTCCCGGCACGCAAGCCGCGCTGGACAAGGAAATCGTCGGGGCCGCGCTGGCCTGCGTGCTGGCCGTGGCCGCGCTGGCCTGGCTGGAACAAACCTGGAACATCAAGCCGGCCACCTATCACCGCTCGATCTCGTTGGCGTTGAGCCTGTCCCTGGCCTGCCTCCTGCCGCTGGCCGAGGTCGTGCTGGGCACGTCGAGCGGCCGTCGCCTCCGCATCGCGGCGATCACCGTGACGCCGCTCGCCTTCATGATCTGTTGGACGATCCGCAAGTCCTGGGACACGGGCTGGTGGCAGCACGACTTCGGCGGGCGCGAATGGCTTGTCGTGTCAGCGATTGCTGTCCTATCGCTCGGAATCGGCTGGGGAACCTCGTCAACCCGCGGTCGCAACCGCCTGACGCCGCAACGAATCAACCAGCTGTCCTGGTTGTCCATCGCCTCGATCGCCGCTGTCGGGCTCGGTCTGCTCACCCCCGTGTTGGCCGGCCCGTCGCCGGAACCGCAGTTCCGGCAGGTGTCGGCGTGCGCGCTGCTGTCACGGGCGGCGCTGGCCCGGATCGCGCCGAAGATCGACGGGCCGCCGGGCGTCACCTTCATCGAGGCGACGGTCAACGGCTGCGAGTGGTCCCAGCAGCACGGGCCGCTGCCGATCGACTTCGTGGCCATCGACGCGTACGTGGGCAGCGGCGACATCGAGCAGTCGAAGCGGCAGTTCGCGCTGGCCACCGTGGCCGTCTTCGGCGCACCGCACCCGGTCGACGGGCCGTGCGACCAGTCCGCGCAGGTGCGCACCGATCACGGCACCGAGATGGTCGTGCGCTGCGGGAACCTGGTGCTGACGGTGTTCAGCTCGGCCGCCGACCCCGGGCTGGCCGCGCGACTCGCCGACGAGGCCGCGCGCGTGGCAACCGCGGGTTGATCTTCGCCTGTGGAACACTGTGCCGGCGATGTTCACACCGACGGACCTGGCCGACCTGCTTGAGTGCGAGCACCGGAGCGTGCTCGACCAGGCGCTGGACGCCGGGCTGCCCGGCGCGCCGAAGCCCGATCCCGGCGGCGACCAGCTGGCCGTCAAGCACGGGCAGGCCCATGAGCTGGCGGTGTTGGAACGGCTGCGGGCCTCGCACGGCGTGGTCGAGATCTCCGGTGACGACCCGGTGGCCGCCACCCTGGCCGCGCTGGCCGCCGGCGCGCCGGTGATCTACCAGGCGGTGTTCCGTGACGGCGACCTGACCGGGCGGGCCGACTTCCTCATCGCCGACGACCAGGGCCGGTACGAGGCGTACGACACCAAGCTGGCCCGGCATGCCCGGCCGGCGGCGGTACTCCAGCTGACGGCGTACGCGGATGCCTTGCGCCGCACCGGTTTCCCGACCGGCCCGCACATGCACCTGTTGCTGGGCGACGGCAGCGACGTGACGCTGCGGGTGGACGACTTCGTGCCGCTGCTGGATCGCTTGCGGGCCAAGCTGTCCGTGCGGCCGGCGGCGTTGCCGCTGAAGCTGTGGGACGACGCCCGGCCGGCCTGCGCGACGTGCAAGTTCTTGAGCACGTGCGAAACCGGGCGGGAGCAGGACCGCGATCTGTCGCTGGTCGCCGGGATGCGAGCCGATCAGCGGCGCAAGCTCGTCGAGGCCGGCATGGGCACCATCGACGCGTTGGCCGCCGCCGCCCCCGAGGATCGCCCGCGCGACCTGTCGGCGACGACGTTCACCGCATTGCGTGCGCAGGCGGCGATCCAGGTGCGCCAGGACGCCACCGGGAAGATCACCTACGAGGTGGTTGACGGCGATGAGCTGGCCACACTGCCCGCGCCCAGCCCCGGCGACGTCTTCTTCGACATGGAGGGCGACCCGTTCGCGCTGGCCGGGACCGGGCTTGAGTACCTGTTCGGCGCGGTGACCACGGATGGGTTCACGCCGTTCTGGGCCCATTCGCGGGCGGCCGAGAAGAAGGCGTTCGAGGAGTTCGTCGACTTCGCCTCGGCCCGGCTGGCCGCGCATCCCGGCGCGCACATCTACCATTACGCGCCGTACGAGGTGACGGCGTTGAAGCGGCTCGCTGCCGTGCACGGCACGCGGGAGGAGGCGGTCGACGACCTGCTCCGCGGTGGCGCATTGATCGACCTGTATGCCGTGGTGCGCAAGGCTTTGCGGGTGTCACAGCGGTCGTACTCGATCAAGTACCTTGAGCCGCTGTACATGCCGTCGGCCCGTGACGGCGACGTGAAGACGGCCGTGTCCAGCATCGAGGCCTACGAGGAATACCTGACGCTGCACCAGCTCGGCGACCCGCGGGCGGCCGAGGTGTTGCGGGGCATCAGCGACTACAACGAGTACGACTGCGTGTCGACACGAGAGCTTTTCCTTTTCCTGCACCGGGTTCGGGTCGAAGCCGGGATCGAGACCGTGGCCGAGGTTCCCGAGGAGGATCTCCTCACGCTGGTCGAGGACCTCGTCGCCGCCGAGCGCCGGGCCGAACGCGCGGCCAAGTTGGCCGCGCTGGTCGATCCGCTGTTGGCCGACCTGCCCGACAATCCCGTTGATGCGACTGACGATGAGAAGGCTCGGGCCCTGCTGGGCGCCTCGGTCGGGTATCACCGCCGGGAGACCAACCCGGCGTGGTGGGAGTTCTTCCGCCAGGTGGCCGCCCCACTGTCCGATCTGGAGGTGGACACCACCTGCGCGGTGCCGGTTTCCGTGCAGGTCAGCGACTGGCAGCCGCCGGCCGGGCGGATCAAGCTGGCCAAGCGGATGTTGACGCTCGTGTGCGATCCCGACCGGCCGCATCCCTACGCCGCGGGTGACCAGGTTCGCTTGCGGTACGGGGATTCCACGCGCGATGCGATCGTCAGCGCCGCCACGGCCGAAGAGCTGACGCTGGTCGAGAGCGCCAAGCCGGACGACACCGCCGAAGGCCGCCCCAACGCCGTGCTGCCCGGCGCGCCGGTGCGACCGCAGCCCAAGGACGAAGCCGTCGCCGAGCTGGCCCAGCTCACCGTGGACGTTTTGCCTTCGCTGCCAAGCCATCCCGGCATCGACCTGCTGCGCCGCACGCCCCGCGCCTACGCGGCGGGCTCCCTGCCGCCGCACGGCGAGGATCTCGTGCGGACCGTGATCGAGACCGTCGACCTGCTCGACGGGTCGACGCTGGCCGTGCAGGGACCGCCCGGCGCCGGCAAGACCTACTTGGCCGGCAAGCTGATCGCGCACCTCGTCGGCACCGGCCGCACGGTCGCGGTGACGTCCACCAGCCACAAGGCCGTGGAGAACGTGTTGCGGGCAGCCACATCCTCCGCGCCGACGCTGCCGGCCGCCAAGCGGCCGAAGAAGGCGCCCGAGAAGGATGTGCCTTGGGAGCAGCCGAAGGACAACCGCGGGCTGGCCCGGTGGCGGGCCGAGCACACCGACGGGCATCTGGTCGGCGGCACCGCGTGGACCTTCGCCAACGAGGCCATCCGGGCCGAGCCGTTCGACGTGCTGGTGATCGACGAGGCCGGCCAGTTCGCGTTGGCCGACGCGCTCGCGGTGTCCATGTGCGCCCGCAACCTCGTGCTGCTCGGCGATCCCCAGCAGCTGCCGCAAGTTGTTCAGGGCACCCATCCCGCCGGGGCCGAGGCGTCCGCGCTCGGGCACCTCATCGGCGACAACGACGTGATTCCCCCTTCGCTGGGCTATTTTCTCGACCAGTCCCGGCGGATGCACCCCGCCGTCTGCGAACCCGTGTCGCGGCTTTCCTACGCCGGGCTGCTGCATGCCCACCCTTGCGCCGCCGAGCGTTCCATCGACGGCATCGAGGCCGGGCTGTACCTGGCGTCCGTCGACCATCGCGGCAACACCACCCGTTCCGTCGAGGAAGCCGCTGCCGTCGTTGACATCGTGCGCTCCCTGCACGGTCGCAAGTGGACGGACAGCTCCGGCGTGCGGCCGCTCGGCGACGAGGACATCCTTGTCGTCGCCCCGTACAACCTTCAGGCCCGCGTGGTCACCCGCGCCTTGGAGGTCGCCGGCTTCCCCGACATCCGGGTCGGCACCGTCGACCGGTTCCAGGGGCAGGAGGCCCCGGTCGTGATCACCACCATGACCTCCTCCTCGGCCGTCGACCTCCCCCGTGGGCTCGATTTCCTGTTGTCCCGCAACCGGTTGAACGTCGCGTTGTCCCGGGCCCAGGCCGTCGCCGTGCTCGTCTGCTCCCCCAAGCTGGTGGAGGCCGACATCCGCACCGTCGACCAGATGCGCCTGGTGTCCGGCATGATCGGCCTCATGAACGCCGCGACGCCCTGGACTTCGTGACCGCGCTCCGGTCCCGCACCGTCAGCGGCCCAGCCCGGCGTCCCGGGCCCGCACGATCGCCTGGGCGCGGTCGGCGACCTGGAGCTTGGCGAAGATCGACGAGATGTGGTTGCCGACCGTTTTCACGGCCAGGCCGAGCTTGTCGCAGATCTGGCCGTTGGCCAGGCCGGCGGCGATCAGGTCGAGCACCTCGCGCTCCCGCTCGGTGAGCTGCGGGAAGGGCAGGTTGGGCAGGTCGTCCGGGCCGGGGCTGAGCAGGGCGTCGATGCGGCGGGCGATGCTGGGCCCGAAGATCACGCCACCCTCGGCGACGCAGCGCAGCGCCCGCAGGATCTCGTCCGGTCCGGCGCCCTTGAGGATGTAGCCGCGGGCGCCGGCGCGGACGGCGGCGAAGACCGACTCGTCGTCCTCGAACATGGTCAGCACGAGCACCGCCGTGCTCGGGGCGACGGCGACGACGGCGCGGGTGGCGTCGATGCCGTCGAGCTCGGGCATCTGGAGATCGACGAGCAGCACCGTAGGCCGGTACGCGGCGGCCGCCTGGATCGCCTCCCGCCCGTTGACGGCCTCGGCCACCACCCGCACGCCGGGCGTCGAGGAGAGCAGAGCCCGCAGGCCGCTGCGCACCACGGGATGGTCGTCGGCCAGCACAACAGTGATCTCGGGGTGGGACACCTGCTGCTCCTGTGTTCGTGACGGATAGAGGTCACCCGGCCCGGCCGGGACGAACTTCCCGGTCCGGCTGGGGGCCTGCCCCCTGTGACCGGGAAGCCGGCCGGGGCAGGCTGTGCAGTGTCGGGGGCAGTACGCCCTCACCTTCCCTGGGAGAAAACCATGTTCGTGGAGGACTTCGGCATCGTCGCGCGCTTTTCCATCCCCCACGCCGAGTTCGTCCGGAAAGTCACCCCGGTGATGCCGGTGAGCTACGGGTGAGCCCGGTGCGCCGTCCTTCCAACGGAAGGGCGGCGCTGACCCGGCCGCCGCCGGGGCCGGGCCCGCTGCGGCACCAGCCGTCGACCTCGGCGGCGCGCTCGGCCATCGACGCGGTGCCGACGCCCGGAGTCCACGCGGTGGACGAGGATCCGCCGTTGTCGGTGACCTCGATCCGCAGCTCGTCGGCGGCCGAGATCTCCACGCGGGCCTGGTCGGCGGCGGAGTGCCGGGCGGCATTGGTCAGGGCCTCGACGACGATCCGGTACGCCGCGACCTCGACGGCGGCCGGCAGCTCCAGCCGCCCCTCGGGGGCGTCGATGATGATCCGCAGCGGATCGCCGCCGGCCCGGTAGCTGAGCCGCTCGGCCTGCTGCCGCAACGCATCCACGAGCCCGAGCTCGTCGATCGACGGCGGCCGCAGGCCGTCCACGAGCCGCCGGATCTCGCCGATGGCCGCGTCGGTGTGCTCACGGAGCTGGCCGAGCAGCTCGAGCGCGCCGGCCGGCGCGTCGGTGACGAGATTGCGCGCGGCGTCGGTGGTGAAGGCCAAGCCGCTCAACGTGGGACCGAGACCGTCGTGCAGGTCTCGGCGCAGCCGACGGCGTTCCTCCTCACGGGCCGACACGAGCCGCTGGCGCGACGCCTGCAACTCCGCCGACAACGCGGTCGCCCGGACGGCGACGGCGAGCGGCGCGACCAGGACACCGAGCACCCGCAGGTCCTCGGGATCCAGGCGCGACTGTCCCGGCCGGACGCCGATCACCAGTTCCACGTCGCCATTGTCCGAGCTCAGCAGCGGTAGCACCTCGACACGCCGACCCGGCTGACCAGATGTCGCCGTTTCTCGCCCGTCCAGTCGGAACGCGGCGAACGGCAGCCGCAGCGACTCCCGCACGGCCGTCAGCAGATCGTCGAGCGAACCGGGATCCTGGCGGAGCCGATCGCCGAGCGTGCGCAGCGCCCGCACGGGATCGCCGCGATCGCCGTAGAAGAGACGGTCGATGCGGGTCTGCAGCCAGGCCCGGCCGGGTTGGAACGCGACGGCCACGCCCAGCGCGACCAGCGCGGCCCCCACCTCCCCGAGCCGGCTCTGCCACACCAGGTCGAAGAACAGGACCACGCCGCTGTAGAGCAGCAGGACCGCGCCGGAGAGCACGAGGTAGAGCAGTGTCCGCGACACCACCAGCTTGATGTCGAACAACTGGGGACGCAGCAGACCGATGGCCATGGCCACGGGCTGAAGGAAGATCAGCACCTGGAGCGAGGTGGCGCTGATGCCGAACGGCGCCCACGGCACCGCGCACAGCACGGCCAGCATCAGCCACAGCATCTGCCGCCGCTGCCGCTCGTCGCCGTGCCGGTAGCGGACCGCGAGCACGGCCACGTCGATCAGCATCGGCACGACGATGGCCGCGAGGTCCAGCTGGAGGCGGATCGGCTCCAGCGCGGTGATCGCGAACGCCCCGGTGTACGGCGGCGGACCACCGACCGAGTACGGCGAGGTGGTGGTCAGCGCCCAGCACTCGAACAGCACCGCGATGACCACGGTCAGCCAGGCCGCCGGGCGGAACCGGCGGGTCAGCGTGCCGGTCGGGAACAGCAGCAGCGCGAACGGGATGAACAGCCGCAGGCCCAGCGGCCAGGACGCGGTCGCGGCGGTGACGATCACGCCCAGCGTCTGGTCGGACCAGCCGTGCACCAGCCCGAAGCTGAGCAGGCCGACCAGGCAGACGGTGGTGGCGTGGGCCGCGCCGCCGCACAGCAGCAGCCACCCGATCGGATTACGGGCCCGCCGCCAGGCCACCAGCGCACCGCACAGCGCGAACGTCATCGCCAGCAGGCTGTCGGTGACCAGGAAGTTCTGCACACCGTCGGCGAACGACCAGCCGTCGCCGAACCACAGTCCGACGCCGGCCAGCACCTCGGCGACGATCACGCCATAGCTCAGCCAGGCCCACCAGGTCACCCGCCTGGGGGAGCCACCCTTGCCCCAGCTCACCCCGCATACGCTACCCAGAGTGCCGCGGCCAGTATTTTCGGTAGCCGGTACGCGGCGTTTCGGACACATCGGCCAGCACGACGCTCACGTTGTCCGGTGCCCCACCTCGCAGCGCGAGGTCCATGAGCTGGTCAACCGCGTCGTCCGGGACCACGACATCGGCCAGGATGCCCTCGATCGTCTCGTCGGTCAGCACGGCGGTGAGGCCGTCGGAGCAGACGAGGTAGCGGTCGCCGGCTTTCACCCGATGGGCGAAGACGTCCGGTTCGGCGTTGCTGCCGGTCTGCACGGCGCGGGCCAGCATGCTGCGTCGCGGGTAGACGGCGGCTTCCTCTTCGGTGATGCGACCGCTGTCCAGCAGTGATTGGACGAGCGTGTGGTCCTGGGTGATCTGCTGGAGCTCGCCGGCGCGCCAGCGGTACGCACGAGAATCCCCGATGTGCACGCCGGCGAGCATTTCGCCGTTCCAGAGCAATGCGGTGATGGTCGTGCCCATGCCGTACAGACCGCTGTCTCGCGCGGCGAGGTCGTCGAGGCGGCGTTGCACTTCGCCGGCAACCGAGCCGAGAGCTGAATTCTGGTCGAGTTTTGCACTCTTCCCGACGTCGACAGCCTGCTCGAGTTCGGCGAGCACCTGTACGGCGACGGCGCTGGCCACCTCGCCGTGCGCGTGGCCGCCCATGCCGTCGGCCACCGCCAGCACGTGTTTGCCCAGGTGGACGGCGTCCTGGTTGTAGCCGCGCAGGCAACCAGGGTGGGTGCGTGACACAGCGGTCAACCGAAACTTTGATGTGTTCGCCATGCCGCCAGTGAATCAGTTGTGAACTGAGTTCACAAGCAAAACGGTTGTGCACCGACGCTGCTAGGCTTCGGTCGGTGAACCCCGACACGCCCGCCAGCGCGGTCACCGCCACGGTCAGTGCCGCCGACATCGCCCGACTGGTCGACGTCGGCCGGGCGGCCGTCAGCAACTGGCGGCGGCGGTTCGACGACTTCCCCCGGCCGGTCGGCGGCAGCGCGGCCAGCCCGCTGTTCTCCCTGACCGAGGTCGAGGACTGGCTGCGCCGCAACGGCAAGGCGTTCCAGGTGTCCACCGCCGAGCGGGCGTGGCAGGCGCTGCGCTCCGGCGTCGACGACCTGCGGCTCGGCGACGAGGTCGCCCGTGCCGGCATCTTCCTCGCCGGCAGCGGCGGGTTCGACGACTCGCAGCTGGCCCAGCTGCTCAACCGGCTGGCCGCCGAGCACGGCGCCGCCGGCGCGTACGAACTGATCGTCGAGCGCTACCTGGAAGCACACTCGCGCCGGCTCGCCGCCACCCCGCCGGCCGTCGCCGAGCTGATGGTGCGTCTCGCCTGCCCCGACGGCGGCATCGTGCTCGACCCGGCGTGCGGCATCGGCACGCTGCCGATGGCCACCACCGCGCACGAGGTTCTGGTGCAGGACACCGACCGCGCCGCCGTGGTGATCGCCTCGTGCCGGCTGACGCTGCGGGACACCGATGTCGACATGGCCACCGGCGACTCGCTGCGGCACGACCGGTTCGCCGGTCAGCTCGTCGACGCCGTGCTGTGCGACCCGCCGGTCAACGACCGGACGTGGGGACACGAGGAGCTCGTCGGCGACCCGCGCTGGGAGTACGGCGTGCCGCCACGCGGCGAGCCCGAGCTAGCGTGGGTGCAGCACTGCCTGGCCCACGTCGAACCGGGCGGCATGGTGGCGATCCTGATGCCGCCGACCGCCGCGAGCCGTCGGCCCGGCCGGCGGATCCGGGCCAAGCTGCTGCGGACGGGCGCGCTGCGCGCCGTGATCGGGCTGCCCGACGCCGGCTCCGACCTGTGGCTGCTGTGCCGGCCGATGCCCGAGCTGTCGCCACCGTCGACCGTGTTGATCACCGACGAGACCGCTGGCGTGGAGACGGCGTGGCTCGACCCTGCCGCCGCCGACGCCGTGCGGATCATCGACCTGCTCGACGACGACGTCGACATCAGTCCGGCCCGGCGGCGGCAGCTGGCCCAGGGGCCGGACATCGGCCGCGAGTTCGCCGACGCCGTCGAGCGGTTCCGGGGTATCGACCTCACGCCGCCGGACCTGGCCGTGCTTTCCGAGCACGCCGCCGCGCCGACCACGACCGTCGGCGACCTGGTTCGTTCGGGGGCGCTGAGCGTTCGGCACGCACCGGTCAAGCTGGTGCCCGGCGACGACGTTTCCGTGCTGACCATGGACGACCTCGCCGCGGGCCGTCCGGCCGGCGATCGGGCCGCCGACTCCGGCGACCTGGTGCTGGTCGAGCCCGGCGACGTCGTCGCCGCCCCGACCGGCATGGCCCGCGTGGCAACGGAAACCGTTGCCCTCGGGCCGTATCTCACCGCTTATCACGTTGACGAGCAGCAGCTCGACGCCCGCTTCCTGGCCGGCGCGCTGCGGGCCTCCACCGCCCGGCCCGTCACGGGCTCCAGTCGACTCGACGCGCGGCGGACGCTCGTGCCGCGGCTGGGGTTGGCCGAGCAGCGGGCCTGCGGGGAGGCGTTCGAGCTGCTGCTGGCGTTCGAGGACCGGCTGCGGGCGGCCGCGTCGATCGGCGGTTCGCTGGTGCGGCTCGGCGTCGACGGCCTGGTCGAGGGTAGCCTGCGGCCAGGACGCTAGCGGGAGGGCCGATGATCGTCGCCGACCGGTACGAGCTCGACGACCTGCCGCTCAGCCGGGGTGGCATGGGCGCCGTGCACGGTGGCCACGACCAGCACCTCGACCGCCGGGTTGCCGTGAAATTCCTTCACTGGCCCGGCGGTTCCGACGACGAGCTGGAGCGCCGGTTCGTCCGGGAGGCGCGCATCCTCGCCCGTCTCGAACACCCCGGCGCGCCCGTGCTCTACGACTTCGGGGCGCACGAGCACCGGCTGTTCCAGGTCATGCAGTTCATCGACGGCGTCACCGTCGCCGATCTCGTCAGCGAACACGGTCCCGTTCCCGTGCCGTGGGCCGCTTCCATTGCCGCGCAGGCGTGCGCCGTGCTCGCCGCCGCCCATGCGCTCGGCATCGCGCACCGGGATCTCAAGCCCACCAACCTGATGCTGTGTCCCGACGGCAGCGTCAAGGTGCTCGATTTCGGGCTCGCCCTGCTGCGGGAGTCGGATCTGGCCCAGTTCACCCGGGCCGGTCAGATCCTCGGCACCCCCGCCTACATGGCCCCCGAGCAGATCCAGCGGGGCGCCGCCGGTCCGTCCAGCGATCTCTACGCCCTCGGCTGCGTGTTGCACGAGATGCTCACCGGCCGGCAGCTTTTCACCGGCCCCACCGCCTACGCCGTTTTCGACCGCCAGGTCAACGAGCCGCCGCCCGCCGTCCCCGGCCTTCCCACCGAGCTCGCCCAGCTGCTCAAGGACGTCCTGGAGAAGGACCCCTCACATCGTCCGGCCGACGCCGCCGCCCTCTACGACCGGCTGCTCCCCGTCGTCACCGATCTCCCTCCCCTGCCCGGTTTCCTCGACCCGGCCCATCCCGCTCGCATGTACTTCCACGCCGCCGGCCGCCGCTGACCGACTTCAGTCGCCGACGAACACCAAGTAGTGGTGGGCCTTGCGCAGCACGAGGTCACACAGAGCGCGTGCCTCATCCACCCAGGCGCCGCCGTGATGGGCGGGCAGCCGGTCCAGCTCCAGCAGCAGCTCCGCTGCCTGCAAGTGGTTGAACACCGTGTCCCCGTAGGGAATCAGCGCACCGACAAGGGGAAAGGTCGCTCGGTCGAGATCGCCGAGTGTCGTATCCCACGCAATGCCGGCCGCTGCGCGAGCCACGACCTCCCCACACAGCTCCCGACGCACCTGCATGTCGATCATCGACGCATCGTAGGGGCACGACGTCAGGCAGGCCGACTCATTTCCGCACCGCCTGTCCGTGGCGCGACCACTCGGGCGAGCGGCCCAGGGCGGTGAGGATTCGAGCCAGCGGGTCGGCCTCGTCGGCGGCGGTCAGGGCGGGGGCGAACGGGGAGTCGGGGGCAAGGCGGTTGTCGCCGTCGGGGACCAGGAGGGCAATCCGCAACGCCAGATCGGCCACGCCCGCGGGCAGGACGTAGTCGAGGCCGAGCGAACGGGCGACGTCCCAGGCGTGGACCACGTAGTCGATGAGGTGGAAGCTGATGGCCTGGGCGGCGGGAAAGGTCGACACGGGCTGGAATTCGGGCAGCTCGAACTCCGGGGCCGGCGAGGCGAAGGCGGCCAGAAGGTCGACGGCGGCATCGGTGTAGTCCGCGACAGGACTCGCCCCGAGGGGCCGAACCTCCCACGCGGCGAGATCGCTGCCGTTGCCACGGGCCGCGGCGGCGAAGCCGCGGTGCTGGGCCGTCATGTGGGCGAGCAGCTCGGCGAGTGTCCACTCGGCACACGGCGTCGGCCGGCCCAGGTCATCGGTCCGAACTCGGGCCACAACCTCGACGCTGGCGCGGATCACGGCTCGATGCTGGGCGAGCAGGTCATTAATATGCATGCGCTTACGATATGCACAAGCTTATGATAAGCGCAAGGTCGGTATCATGCGGTCCGTGACGAGGCGGGACCTGGCGGCGATGATCGCGCCGCTGCAACGCGCGCTGATCGCCGCCGAGATGCCGGTGCTCAGGGCCCATGGGCTGAGCATGTGGGGCTACGTCGTGCTCAGCGCCTTGGACAGCGAGCCCATCCGCACCCAGGCCGCGTTGGCCGAGTTCATCGGCGCCGACAAGAGCCGCATCATCGGCGTGCTCGACGAGCTCGAGGACCAGGGCTTCCTCCAGCGCACCCGCGACCCCGCCGACCGCCGCGCCCGGCTCCTCGCCATCACCGACGAGGGCCGCCGCAAGCGCAACGCCGTCCAGGCCGAGATCCAGCGCAACGAGGACCGCTTGCTCGGACGCCTCCCCCTCGACGACCGGTCGGCCTTCCTCCGCGCGCTGGCGACACTCTCAGCCCTGCCACCGCAATAAGGCAGGACGGGCTCACCCCAGCTCGCGGCGGCAAGCACGGCAGCTGCACGCAGGGCGGCAGTCCTTCACGGTGCTGTCCGAGCGGCGGCGCCGGTGATGTTGCGGACCATGCCGCCGAACACCAGGTCGTGGAAGGGAGAGATGGCCTTCCAGTAGACGTGGCCGGCGAGGCCGTGGGGCTGGAAGACGGCGCGCTGGCGGTAGCGGCTGCCGCCGGAAGGGGACGGCTCGACGCCGAGTTCGAGCCACGCGCGGCCGGGGAGTTTCATCTCGGCGCGGAGGCGAAGCAGCCGCGGGCGGTCGAGGGTCTCGACGCGCCACCAGTCGAGGGCCTCGCCGACGTGGAGTCGACGGGGATCGCGACGACCACGGCGAAGCCCGACGCCGCCGACGAGGCGGTCGGCCCAACCGCGAACGGCCCAGGCGAGCGGGAAGGAATACCAACCGTGCTCGCCGCCGATGGCCTCGATGACCTGCCACACCAACAAAGGCGCGGCGTCGCACTGGTGCTCGCGGACGTCCTCGTAGAGACTGCCGCCGGCCCACGAAGGATCGGTCGGCAGCGGATCGGCGGGCTCGCCGCTGGCGTCGGACCACCGGGTCGGCACGTCGGCACGGGCGATCCGAGCCAGGGCAAGCTCCACGGCCCGCTCGTAGTGGGTGAGGCCGTCGGCGGGATCGGGGATGTGCCGGGCGATGTCGTGGTCATGGCAGACGACCTCGTGCACGAGCGACTCGATCAGCGGCACGGCAATGGATCCCGGCACGGGCGTGACCAGGTTGACCCACTGGGCGGACAGCCACGGCGTCAAGACGGGAACAGGCAACACCATTCGCCGCGGCAGGCCGGCGACCACGGCGTAGCGGCGCATCATGTCCAAGTACGTCAACACATCCGGCCCGCCGATGTCGAAGGACCGATGCACGTCCGGCGGCAACGCGGCGGCGTGCACGAGGTAGTGCAGCACGTCCCGGACGGCGATCGGCTGGACCCGGTTGCGCACCCAACGCGGGGTGATCATCGCCGGCAGGCGTTCGCTGAGGTACCGCAGCATCTCGAAGCTGGCCGACCCGGAACCGATGATCACCGCGGCCTGGAGCACCACTGCCGGCACCCGCCCGGCGAGGAAGATCCGGCCGACCTCGGCCCGTGAGGCCAGATGGGGCGACAGTTCCTCCCCGTCCGGCACGATGCCGCCCAGGTAGACGATGCGTTCCACGCCGTGCGACGCCGCCGCGTCGGCCACGGACTGTGCGGCCGCGCGGTCGACGTCGACGAAGTCGCGCCGGTTGAGCGAGTGAACCAGGTAGTACACAACCTCCTGGCCCTCGATGGCGGTCCGCACCTCGTCGTCACTGGTCACGTCGCCGCGCACGACCTGCACCCGGTCCCGCCACGCGGCTTCGTCGAGCTTGTCCGGCGAGCGGGCAACGACCCTGACCTGGTGGCCGGCGTCCAGCAGGGCCGGCACGACCCGGCCGCCGATGTAGCCGGTGGCGCCGAAGACAACACATCGCATGCTTCGAGGGTGCCCCGGTGTCAGCCTTCCCGCAGCGCGTCGGTGACCATCCGGAAGTCGTAGGCCGCCGGCACGGGCTCGTCGCCGGCGATGAGACGCCACGTGTCGGTGAGGATCTCCTCGCCTTCCCGGAGGTCGGGCACCTCGAAACCGGCGTCGAAGACGGCACGGGCGCCGGCGACATCGCCGAGGGCATGGCGGATACGGGCGTCCAGCAGACGCAGCCGGCCGAGCGCGGCAACGGAATCGGGCAGGGATGCGAGCACTGTGGCCGCCTCCGCAGCCAAACCGGCGGCGAGCAGCGCTTCCAGGGCCTCGATGGCGAGACCGGGCACCGTCGGGGCGAGCTCGACGGCCCGGAGCAGCAGACCGGCGGCCCGGTCCGGACGGGCGAAAGCCAAGGCACGTAAGGACCACGGCGACTCGGCCAGCGCCGACGACTGCTCCCACGCGGACTCGGCACCGAGAGTGTCGCCGTCGTACCAGCGAGCAACGCCCAGGTGGTACAAGGAGATCCACGACTCGGGGGCCGCCTCCAACAGCGAATGCCAAGCCACCAAGGTGCATCCTGGTGGCGACAGCGGATCGCCGACGGGCATGGCCCCGTCCAGCAGCGCCAGCCACGGGGCCTGGTCGTCACCGAGGGAGTCGAACGGTGTGCCGGGCAACGGATCCGTTCCGGTGCGGAGCAACTCCAACGCACCCCAGCCGGAGCCGGAGAACAGCCGCGCCGGCTCGGCGTCGGCGATCGACCGCCACGAATCCAGTGGCAGCGGAGGGAAATCACCGTACGGCCCGTACGCCTCCAGCCAGTCCCACGATGCCCCGCCGGGCATCGGCACGTACTCGAACTGCGTCGGGGCCAGGCCGGCCTGGATCTCCAGGTAGCCGTCGGTCCCCGGGGCCAGCCACGACTGCCAGCGCCGGCCGCCCGGGTTGGTGCCCCACACGAACAACTTCCGGCCACGCAGGCGATCCGTCGAGGCCTGCATCAGCCCGAAGCCGGACGAGTCGACCGCGGCAATCCACGGTGGACTGTCCGCGGGAATGTCGTAGAACAGGTCGGCGGCGTCACGGTCGGCCACGGTCACGAAGGAAGCGTCCACACGGGACAGTTGCTGCGTGTACCCGTAGTGCCAGCCTTCCGAGGCCGGCACCAGGATCCGCGTGTCGTCGGTGCGGGGAACGGCCGCGTTCGACCACCAGTAGGCGGGAACCTCGTACTGCCAAGGGTTTCGGATCCGCACGCCGACGTACAGGAACTCCGAGTCCGGCGGCAGCCAGAGATCCACCTGGTACACCAGGTTGCGGGTCCGCTCCCACTCCCACAGCCGCAGCACCGGCGAGCCGTCGGGCCCTTCCACGGTCCCGGCGTACATCGGCGCGCAGGTCATGGTCGTGTGCCCGGTGCTGCCGAGGTTCCACTCCACGCCGCCGGCGAACCAGGCGTTGCGCAGCGCGAGGTTGGCCGGTTGGAGGACCGGGTTCCGGAACAGCAGGTCCCGACCGGTCGGCTTGTGTACCAGCGAGTACAGCCGGCCGCCGAGCCCCGGCAGCACCGTCGCCCGCAGGTAGTCGTTCTCCAGCACCACGGCCGGCAGGTCGGTCTCGACCAGTGACCGCCCGTAGCCGTCCTGCCGGAGGCAGGGCAGCACCTTCGCCCGGTCCTCACCCAGCACGGGCAGCGGATTCTCCGGTCCGAGGGCCGCCGCGGGCAGCCGAAGCTCGGTCACGGTCAGTGTCGTGCACCCCATGGTCAGCATTCAACCGGAGGCAAACGTTTGCCGCCCCGGTTTCGCGAGGAAGGAGGTGGTAGGCCGCGGATGCCGGCGGGCGGCGAGGACGGGGGCGATGGGACGCGGCCCGCAAAGAGGGCGGCGGGAAGGCCGGCGGCAGACTGGGCGTTTCGCTCGCACGACGGCCGCGAGCAGGGCAGAGTGGACGGCATGGCATTGCCGATCATCGGACTCGCGAAGGCGGTCACCGTGGCGGCCATCGACACGACGGTGGCGCTGGTGTCGCTGCCGGCGCGGCTGATCGGGCTGGTGGGCGCGGCGGAGACGCTGGTGGAGCGGATCACCGAGGTGGTCGAGCGGGCCGAGCGGCTGGTCGCGGAGGTGGAAGGCATCGCGGGCGCGGCCGGCGTGGTGGTGGTCGACGCGGCGAAGATCAGCGGCCAGGCCTCGGGCGTGATCGCGGTGGCGGAGCAGGTGAGCCGCCAGGCGTCCGGCGTCGTCGCGGTGGCGGAGCACGTGAGCGGGCGGGCCAACGACGTGGTCGGCGGGGCGGCCCGGGTCAGCGAAGAAGCGGCGGCGGTGGTGGCGCTGGCGGAGAGCACGGCGGGCATCGCCAACGAGCTGATCCGCGTCTACGAGCCGATCGCGCTGCGCGCGGCCCCGCTGGCCGGGCGGTTCGTCACGGAGCTGTCCGACGAAGAGGTCGACGCGGCGATCCGGCTGGTCGACGAGCTGCCGCAGCTGACAGAACACCTGATCACCAACATCCTGCCCATCCTGAGCACCCTGGACCGGGTCGGCCCGGACGTGACTGAGCTGCTCAAGGTGACGCGGGACGTCCGCCAGGCGATCGTCGGCATCCCCGGCTTCAAGTTCTTCCGCCGCCGGGGAGCCGAGCAGACCGCCGCCGCTACACGGGACGAGGCCCCAACAGACCCCGCAGCTGGTTGAGCAGGTCGCTGCGGGTGTCGCTGCCGAGCCGCTGCCGCATCCGGGCCACGTGGTACTCGACGGTCTTCGCGGAGATGAACAGCTTCTCCCCGATCTGCTTGTACGTGAGCCCGCTGACCACCAGCTCGGCGACCTCGCGCTCCCGCTCGGACAACGTGGTGGCGTTGTCGCCGGCCAGCGGAGCTTCCGGCTGGGGCTCCTGCTGACGGCCCTGGATGATCCGCGCGCAGTCCAGTAGAGCGACCATCGCCGTACGGTCAGGAGTGCGGATAGCGGCCTGACCGGCCAACCGAGCGCCGTCCCAGACCAACCCCGCGGCGGCCAGAGCCCGAGCGGCGGACTCGGTCTCCACGGGGTCGACGTCGCCGGCCAGCAACTTCACCCACACCTGGGCGGCGTCGGCGACGGCCGCGCAGTACGGATGTGCGGGGGCCAGCGAAGCCAGGTCGGCGGCGTGCCGGGCGGCGTCCTCGGGGTGCTCGTCCAACACGGCGGCGTGCATCCGGTTCCACGCCAACGACGTCGACCACAGCGGCGGATTGCCGAGCTGCCCCAGCAGCTCGGTGGCCTGGGCCAGGTGCGGGGCCAGCCGCGAGGTGTCGTGCAGTCGGCCGGCGGCGACGGCCAGTTCCCCCAGCGGCAGCAGGGCGAACAGGTCGGCCGGGTGCCGAACGATGGCCTCACGAGCCCGATCCCACACGGTCCGCAGCGCCGACAGGTCGCTGTCCCGGCGGGCCAGGCCGATCTCCAAACCGGTGGCGAGCAGCCAGTCCCGCGGCTCCATCGGTCCGCTGGCCGCGACCAGATCGGACCGGGCGGCCTCGAAGCCGCCACGGAGCATGGCCGTCCAACCGCGCAGCAGCAGGTGCCGCCGCATGGCTATGGCCCCGCCCATGCCCGAGTCGATGGCCCGCCGCAACACGGCCTCGGCCACGGTGAACTCGCCGCAGTGCATGGCCACCAACGCCGCCAGGGCGGCCGGAGTATCGGGCAACAGGACATTGCGGCCCAACGGTTCGATCAGCACAGCGGCCCTGGTCAACGTGGCCAGAGCGGTCGTCGCCGAACCGGTGACCGACTCCCGCACGCCCTGGGCCAGTTGCCGGGCGGCCCCGGCCAACAAGGTCGGCGGGCCTCCGCTGCCGGGCTGGGACAGCAGCTCGTCGGCCTCGGCCAACCGCCCAGTGCCGATCAGCCCCAACGCCGCGAACGGGACGGCCGAGCCCTCGCCGGCCCAGCGGTACAACTCGGTGCTACTACCCAAAAGCCCCCGATGCGCCAACACTGCGGCGGCAACGCTGGCCCCATGCGCGCGATCAACCGCAGCCTCGGCGGCAATCGCCTGGTCAGCGAGACGTAACCCGGAATCGAGGTCCCCGGACAACGCCGCGGCCTCGGCCCGGCGGGCAGCCAGTGCCAGGGCGGGCTCGCCGGCCTCGACCGCGGCCGCGAACAGCTGCGCCGCCAAGGCCGGCGACTCGGCCAAGGCCTCGTCACCAGCGGTTTTGAAAGCGGACGCAAACAGCGGGCCGCTCACGGGAGCGCCCAACAGCGGCCGGACCAGCGGCAACAACGGACCGCTGCGCGCCAGCTGAATCTCGATCAGCCGCTGGTGCAGGGAAAGCCGCCGCTCCCACGGGCTCAACGCGAGCAGCGCCCGTTGCGCTATCGGCAGCAGCACCCCGTACTCGTCGAGCAACCCGCTGGCTCGGGCGCCGTCCATGGCGTCGCCCAGTGCGTCCAGGTCCAGCCCCAGCAGCGACACCAGCAGATCGGTGCCGGCCCCCAGGGCCGTGGCCAGCAGTACTCGCCGGACGTCGGCCTCGAGGTTCTCGACCTCGTACCGGAACCCCTCGACGGCCGCCGCCGGCACCGAGCAGTCCGCGGTCTCGGACACCGCCCTGACCAGCCGGTCCACGAACCGCGGCACGCCACCGGTCTGCTTGCCGACCAGGTCGACCAGGTCCTCGGACGGCTTGGCGCCGAGCAGCAGGCCGGCGCGCTCGCCGATCTGAGCCCGGCTCAGCGGCCCCAGCAGCACCGGCGGCCGCACCCGGGTCACGGCTTCGACCAGGTCGGTCAGCGCCGCCCGCCGCGGCCACGGCCGATAGGCCACGGCCAGCTGCGCGCTGCCCGAGGCGGCCAGCCCGCGCAGGGCCCGTAACCGCTCGTCGTCGAGCTGGTGGGCGTCGTCGACCAGCACGGCCGCGTCCCGCGCCGGCAGCTCGTGCCGGCCGTCGTACACCGGGACGCCGGCCTCGCGGTAGATCTGGGCCCAGCGCGTGAGCAGGGCGGTCTTGCCGTAGCCGCCGGGCGCACGGACCCCGACCACCCGCGGCGCGGACGGATCGGCGGCGATCGACTCGTCCAGTTGCCGTAGATCGGACTCCAGCACCATCACAGGCCGCCGCCTAGTGGGGTGTTGAAGTACTGGAGGACGAGGTAGGCACAGGCCACCACCAGCAACATCGTGATGATGCCGATGACCAGGCCGCGCCGGCTGGCCTTGCGGCGACGGCGGCGGCCACGGGGCGCCGCGGCCAGCGCCGGCTTGGCCGGCACGAGCTGCGGCGGCTCGGTCTCCACCGGCGGTCTGGCCGGCGGCTCCTCGGTCGCCGGCTCGTCGTCGAAGGCGTCGGGGTCGTCCATCGGGAACAGCACCACGGTCTCGTCGGTGATCTTGGCCATGATCACCGTCTCGGCCACCGGGTTGACCGGCTCGGGCAGCGACCGCGAGGCCATCAGCGCGGCGCCGGCGGCGATGGTCGCCTCGGGCGCGCCGTCGACCAGCACGGGGCGGTGCAGCCGCTCCAGCAGCGTCTGGCGGACCAGCGGGATGCGCGCCGAGCCGCCGACGAGCACCACCGCGCCCAGTCGGTCCGGCGTGAGACCCGCGTTGGACAGCGCTCGCAGCAAGACGTCCACTCCCTGGTGCAACAACGGCCTGATCAGCTCCTCGAACTCCGCACGGGTGACTCGGACCTGGAGCGGGGCCACGACGGCCTCCGGCGCCACCGACAGGATGTGTTTCGCCTGCACACATTCCTGCCGGAGCTTCTGGAGGTCGTCCCAGGCAGCGGCGCCCGGGTCCGGTCTGCCCGCTGTCACGAGGGCGACCAGTTCGTCGTCGAAATCGGCGCCGGCCGGGTGCTCCGCGGTCTCCGAGCGGCCGATGATCTCGAACCCGCCCGGCGACGGGCGCAGCAGGGTGGCGGTGACCGAGCTGCCGCCGATGTCGTATACGGCGATCGGCGCCGGGCCGTCGATGCGGTGCCGGGCGGCCGCGGCGGTGACCGCGGCCAGGGGCTCGGGCACTAGGGCCGAGTCCCCCAGGCCCACTCGGGACAGCGCCTCCCGCAGCAGGTCGATGCGGTAGGGCCCCCAGGTCGACGGGTGCGTGACGGTGACGCGGGCGGGCCGGTCGCCGTGGTGCGCGGCCACCTGCTCGACGATGCGGTCGATGCCGGTCGCCATCAGCTCGTGCGCGTTGTGCTGGCGATTGCCCAGCACGATGGGCACGTCGTCGCCGATGCGGCCGACGAACGGGCCGGGATCGGCCGAGACCGGCGACACCGGGTGCGGGGCTCCCCGGTGCGGACCGTCGAGCCGGGTGATCGCGGCGGCGGCGCGGCTGGCGCCGACATCGATCCCTAGCGTGTACGGCAAGTGTTCCTCCACGAGGCGCAGCGGCCAGGGCTGAAGGTGGTGGGGGCAAAGGTAACCCATTCGTGATCTGGTCCCGTAACGAAGGGGGTTCCCTAGTGCCCCAGGCCGGGATCCGGGCCCGATCCCTAGTGCTCGGCGGGCAGGACTGGGAGTGATCCCGGATGGCGTACGGGCCGCCAGACCCTACGGTTCGTCCTCATCACGGCTCACACCGTGATCATCCCCGTCAAGTCCCCCGATCGAAGTCAGGAGCACCACCCCATGGCCCAGACGCTGCACGAGTTCACCCTCGGCCTGCTGAGCGACGCTCCCACGCGTGAGCTGTTCGCCGCCGACCCCACGGGTGTCCTGCAGTCCGCTGGCCTCGGCGACATCACCGCCGCCGACGTGCACGACGTCCTGCCGCTCGTGCTCGACATGGCGCCGACCCACGTGGTCGAGGCCTTCGAGCAGACGCTGGGCGGCGCCGTCCCCGGCCTGCCGGTCAACGGCCTGCCGGGCGCCGACGCCATCGCCACCCTGCAGCACCTGACCTCCGCCCTGCCGGTCGCCGTGCCGTCCGTGCCGGGTCTGGACGACCTGGGCCGCGAGCTCCCGGTCAACGCCCTGCCGGTGCCGGGTCTGGACGCCCTCCCGGGCCTCGACAGCCTGCCCCTCCCGGCTCTGGACGGCCTGCCCGTGGGCAGCCTGCCCGGCCTGGACAGCCTGCCCGTCGGCAGCCTGCCGGGTCTGGACGGCCTCGGCCGCGAGCTCCCGGTCAACGCCCTGCCGGTCAACGCCCTGCCGGTGGACGCCGTCAGCGGCATCGTGCAGAACGTGGCCCCGGGCGTGCCCGGCCTGCCCAACCTCAGCGACCCGACCGCGCTGGTCGGCGACCTGCAGGGCTCGCTCAGCGACCCGGCCCGCTCGCTGAACCAGGTTCAGCAGGTGGCCTCCCAGATGGTTCCGGTCGTCGCCGGCCACGGCGGCATCCCGGCCGTCCCGTCGGTCGACGCGCTGGTCGGCAAGGTCACCTCCGTGGCCTCCGACGTCGACGTGACCAAGACGCTCGACACCACCACGCACACCGTCGCCGGTGTCGCGGGCAACGTCCCGGTCGCCGGCAAGGTCGTCGCCGACGCGTCCGGCCACGTGACCTCCGCGGTGCACGGCGTGGACGTCGACGGCCTTTCCAAGACCGTCACCGGCCTCACCTCGCACATCGGCGGCATCGGCAACGTCACGACCGACCCGATCCACGTGGTCACCGGCATCGCCAACGACCCGATCCACGCGGTGACCAACATCGCCGACGTGTCCCACACGCTGGACACCGTCAACTCGGTGCACGGCGACCAGGCGCTCCAGCACGTCACCGGCGCCGTCGACGCCACGGTCAAGGACCTGAACATCGGCGACGACAACCACATCGGCGGCATCGGCAACGTGGACCTCGGCGGCGTGCACGTCGGCGACATCACCCACAACCTCGACGCCACCCACCTGACCGGTTTCTGATCCTTCCTCCTTTCAGGACTGGTTGACCGCTTCCAGGCCGGGCCCGCTCCCTCAGCGTGGGCCCGGCCTGGTGTGCATCACCCGTTCGGAGGGGACACAATCTCTCGGGTGATGACCATGACGGCCCTCGATGTGATCGACGAGGCGCTCCGGCAGCCGGCCATCGGCCGCCGGCGCGACCTGACCAGCAGGCTCAGCCGCCTGCGGGGCAGACTCGCCGACCCGGCGATCCGGGTCGTCGTGGTCGGCGGTCTCAAGCAGGGCAAGAGCCACCTGGTCAACGCCCTGCTGGGCACCTCGGTGTGCCCGGTCGCCGACGACGTGGCCAGCGCCGCGCCCGCGGTCATCCGCCACGCCGACCAGTCCTGGGCGGCCGTGGTGCGGCCGGGGCAGCAGCGGCTGGATCCGGTCGACCTCGACCGGATCGCCGAGGAGATCAGCGGCGGGCAGGTGGTCCGGGCCGAGATCGGGGTGCCCCGGGCCGTGCTGTCCGGCGGGCTGGTCATCGTCGACACCCCCGGCGTCGACGGCTTACGGTCCGAGCACACCAGCCGCACGCTGGCCGAGCTGGCTGAGGCCGACGCCGTGCTGGCGGTGACCGACTCGCTGACCGAACTGTCCCCGGCCGAGCTCCAGTTCCTCCGGTTCGCCACCACCATCTGCCCCAACGTGTTGGGCGTGCTGACGAAGACCGACATGAGCCCGCGCTGGCGTTCGCACCTTGAGCGCAACCGGATGCTGCTCGCCGAGGCCGGGCTGGCGATTCCGCTGGTGGCCGTGTCGTCCGTGCTGCGTGAGCGGGCTCTGCTGACCAGCAGCCAGGATGTCAACGCCGAATCCGGTTTTCCCGCCCTGGTGGGATATCTGGAGAACACCGTGAAGGCGCAGGCCGGGCTGCTGGCCCGGCGGTCGGCATCCGAGGCCATCCTGGCCGTGACCGAGCAGGTGTCGCTGGGCCTGCGGGCCGAACTGTCCACACAGGACCCAACGTCCCTCGCCGGCCTCGAGGACGCCCAGCGCGCGGCCGAGCTGCTGCGGCGGCAGTCGTCCCGGTGGCAGAACATGCTGATGGACGGCATGGCCGACCTGATGTCCGATGTGGACCACGATCTTCGCGAGCGGACCCGGATCATCCTGCGGCACACCGACCAGGCCTTCGACAAGGCCGATCCGGCCAAGACGTGGGAGCAGTTCTGCGACTGGCTGGCCGACAAGCTGACCGATGCCGTGCTGCGCAACTACGACTGGACCGTGGAGCGCACGCACTGGCTGGCCCAGCGGATCGCCGAGCAGTTCGACGAGGAGAGCCGGGGCACGCTGCCCGATCTGGGACTGCGGGATCCGGCCCGGGTGCTGGAGAAGATGGGCGGGCTGCTGACGCCCGACCTGGCCCCTCCGGGCATCGCCAACAAGGTGATCACCGGCCTGCGCGGCTCGTACAGCGGCATGCTGATGTTCGGTCTGCTGACCAGCCTGATGGGTATGCCGCTGGTGAACTTCGTGTCGGTCGGCGCCGGCGCGGTGATGGGCGCGAAGACGTTGAAGGAAGAGCGGGACGCCCAGCTCAAACGCCGGCAGGCGGTGGCGAAGACGGCCGTGCAGCGGCATGTCGACGAGCTGGTGTTCCAGGTGGGCAAGCACAGTCGGGACGCGCTGCGGCAGGTGCAGCGGCGGCTGCGGGAGCATTTCACCGAGCAGGCCGAGCAGTTGCAGGACGCGCTGAGCGACTCCATCCGGCGGGCCCGTGAGCTGGCCAATGCCGATATCGTGGCGCGCAATCAGCGCAACCAGTCCATCACGGAGGAGATCAACACGTTGGTGGCGCTCCGGCAGCGTGCCCAGGCCCTGGCGATCACGCAGTGATCACCCAGGAGCTGCTCACCGAGGACACCCGCGCCCTGCTGGAGTGGGCGCTGCGGCTGTACCGCGGCAGCAACAAGGCGACTCATTTCCTGACGCAGCAACGACAGCTGTTCGACGAGCCGCTACGGGTCGGCGTCACCGGTCGACCCAAGGCCGGCAAGTCGACGCTGCTGGACGCGCTGGACGAGGACGACTTCATCGAGGGGCACACGTCCAATGTGGACGCCGTGCTGCATCTGACCGGTCCCGTACGGTCCGAGGACCGCTCGACTTTGTCCGGCAATCCCATTCCGGTCAACACCATCGTCGTGCTGGCCCGGGCCGACGAGCTCGGCGGCGGCCGGGTCGACGCCATGACCTCGGCCAAGATGATCGCCCGCCGGCTGCGGGCCGAGCCCGAGCTCGGTCAGCTCTGCCAGGATGTCGTTGCCGTGGCAGGACTTCTCGCCGTCGCCGGCCGCACCCTGACCGACGCCGAGTTCGACGCCCTGGTTGCGCTGGCCGCGCTGCCCCGTGAGGAGCTCGACGAGCTGCTGCTGTCCACCGACCGTTTCATGAACCCCGCGCTCGAGGATGTCGTGCTGCGTCAGGGTTTGCTGGAGCGGTTCGGGCTGTTCGGCGTTCGCCTGTGCACCACGCTCGTGCGACGGGGTTACGGCGATCCCAGCCGGCTGGCCGCGGAGTTGGTGCAGCGCAGCGGTTTGAACGACCTCCGACTGGCCGTTCAGCGTCACTTCACCGAGCGCGCCCCGGTGTTGAAGGCCCGGTCGGCCATCGTCGCCGTCGAGACCGTGCTGCGGGCCGAGCCCCGTCCCGACGCCCGTGGTCTGTTGGCCGAGGTCGAGCGGATCCAGGTCAGCACCCAGGACTTCGCCGAGCTCAAGCTCCTGGCCGCCCTCCAGACCGGCCGCATCGAGCTGCCCAGCGAGATCGCCGCCGAGGCCGAGCAGCTGCTCGGCCGTTCCGGCACCAGCCCGGCCGCCCGCCTCGGCGTCGAGGACAGCGACAACATGCTCAAGCTCGCCCTCGCCGTCCTCGACCGCTGGCAGGCCTACGCCGGCAACCCGGTGTGGCGCCGGGCCCAGACCGCAGCCGCCAAGACCGTCGTCCGCACCTGCGAGGGCATCATCGACACCCTCACCCGCCCGTGACCCCGCGGCCGACGCGATAACCGGTCGACGCAGTCATCGCATCCACAACCCTCTGAGCAGCGAGAAACTGGCCACCCTCGGACAGGCGTTGGACCTGCCACCCGGGGCTCGAATGCTCGACCTGGCCTGCGGCTCGGGCGAGATGCTGTGCACCTGGGCCCGTGATCACCACATCACCGGAACCGGTGTGGACATCAGCACGGTGTTCCTGGCCTCGGCCCGTGCGCGGGCGATCGAGTTGGACGTCGCCGAGCAGGTCACCTTCATTCACGGCGACGCGTCGAACCACGTAGCCGATGAACCGGTGGACATCGGGGCCTGCATCGGCGCCACCTGGATCGGCGATGGCGTCGCCGGCACCGTGGAACTGTTGCGGCGCAGCGTGCGTCCCGGCGGCATCCTGCTGATCGGCGAACCGTACTGGCGGCGTGATCCTCCGGACCAGGTCACGGTCGAAGCCTGTCACGCCAACAGGAAAGACGATTTCCGCCCGCTGCCGAACCTGTTGGCGCAGTTCGGGGAGCTCGGCTGCGACGTCGTCGAGATGGTCCTCGCCGACCAGGACAGTTGGGACCGTTACATCGCGGCCCAGTGGCTCAACATCCGCCGTTGGCTGGACGCCAATCCCGACGACGAGCTGGCCGATCAGATGCGCGTGGAGTTGGCCACCGCGCCGGCGCAGTACGCCCGGTACCAACGCGAATACCTCGGCTGGGGCGTCTTCGCGCTGATGACCCGCTGACCGACGCGGGGGTCCCGGCGATGGTCACCGGGCCGGCGCGGTGCCGCCGACCGGTATTCCGCGGAGAACGCGGCCAGCCTCTCGTCGTTCACCCCGGCCCGGACCTGACGTGCGGACGCCTAAGCGGGATTTGCGTTGCAGTGGAAGCGAAACAGGGGCAGGACGATGTCGTCGACGATGGCGGCGATGGCGGCGTCGTCGATCATGACGCCGTAGACGAGGGTCTCGGCGCGCAGGAGGTCGAAAGGCAGGCGGAGGACGCGGTCGGGGCAGGCGTCGGTGCGGAGCTCGCCGCGGGTGACGGCGCGGGTGAGCAAGGGGCGGATGAGCTCGACGACCTCGCCGGTGCGCAGGCGGCTGCGGAGCTCCTCGAAGACCTCGGGCTCGCGGAAGGTCTCGGTGATGAGGCCGGGCAGGGTGTCGCCGGGGACACCGCGGAAGCGCTTGATGCCGTGGCTGACGAGCTCGACGAGGTCGCCGCGCAGGGAACCGGTGTCGATCTTGGACTCGTCGAGCGGCAGGTTGTGCGCGAGGGCGGCGATGACCAGCTTGGCCTTGGTCGGCCAACGCCGGTAGATCACCGGCTTACTGGTGCCGGCCCGGACCGCGACGTTCTCGATGGTGAGCTTGGGAAAGCCGACCTCGAGCAGCTCGGCCCACGCGGCCGTGAGCAGGGCGTGCTCCAGCTCCTCGCCGCGTCGTCTGAAGCCGGCCATGACCCTCCCGATTAGATCCGTTGCGTTTCTTGGGACGGGAGTCTAGCCTCGAATTGAAGATACGATCCGTTTCTTGCAGTGGGGGACATCGTCATGACCGAGACCATCCCGGACTTCACCGCGACCAGGTCCTGCCCGTTCGACCCGCCGGACGGGGCGGCGGAGCTGCGCGAGCGCGGCCCGGTGGCCCGCGTGCGGCTGTTCGACGGCACGACGCCCTGGCTGATCACGGGCCACGCCGAAGGCCGCGCGCTGCTGTCGGACCCGCGCGTGTCGTCGGACCGCAGCCGGCCCAACTTCCCGATGCCGATCCCGATCCCGGCGGCCTCGCGGCCGTCCAACCTGACCGCGACGCTGATCACCAACGACCCGCCGGTGCACAGTCGGCTGCGCCGCATGGTGATCCCGTCCTTCACCGTGCGCAAGATCGCCGCGCTGCGGCCGAAGATCGAGCACATCGTGACCGAGCGGCTGGACGCCATGATCGCCGCCGGGCCGCCGGCCGACCTGCTGGCCGACTTCGCGCTGCCGGTGCCGTCCATGGTGATCTGCGAGCTGCTGGGCGTGCCGTACGAGGATCACGCGTTTTTCGAGGAGCAGTCCCGCCGCCGCCTCGACGCCGACGGCAATGCCATGGCCAACCTGTACATGTACCTGCACGACCTGGTGCAGAAGAAGATCGACGAGCCGGGCCAGGGCCTGCTCGACGACCTCATCGCCGAGCAGCTGGCCGAGGGCCAGCTGGACCACGGGGAACTGGCGGCGATGGGCATGGTGATGCTGATCGCCGGCCACGACACCACGGCCAACATGATCTCGCTGGGCACCATGCTGCTGCTCACCACGCCCGACCAGCTGGCCAAGGTCCGCGAGGACGAGGCCGCCGTGCCCGGGGCGGTCGAGGAGCTGCTGCGCTACCTGACGATCGCCGGCACGCTGGCCCGCGTCGCCACCGAGGACATCGAGCTCGGCGGCCAGACGATCAAGGCGGGCGAGGGTGTCATGGTGGCCACGGCCATCGCCGACCGCGAGCAGTCCGACGAGCTCGACGTGGCCAACCCGATGCGCCACCACCTGGCCTTCGGCTTCGGCATCCACCAGTGCCTCGGCCAGAACCTGGCCCGGGCCGAACTGGAGATCGCCTTCACGCAGCTGTTCCGCCGCATCCCGACGCTGCGCCTGACGATGCCGGTGGACGAGGTGCCGCGCCGCGAGAACGTGCTGCTGTCCGGCGTGACGGAGCTCCCGGTGACCTGGTAGCCGCCAGGTACTTGAAATTTGAACGACCTCCCGCCTATCCTGTTGAATATTCAACTAGGCGGGAGGTCGTTCGATGCGTTTGCCGACCCTGTACCTCAGCCACGGCGCGCCGCCGCTGGCCGACGACAAGCTGTGGACCGGCCAGCTGGCCGCGTGGTCGAAGGACCTGCCGAAGCCGAAGGCGATCCTGATGGTGTCGGCGCACTGGGAAGAGGCGCCGCTGACCGTGTCGGCCACCACGACCGTGCCGCTGGTCTACGACTTCTGGGGCTTCCCACAGCACTACTACGACGTGAAGTACGCCGCCCCGGGCGCGCCGCAGCTGGCCGACCGGGTGCGCAAGCTGCTGGGCCAGCAGGTGCACGACGCCCCGGAGCGCGGCCTCGACCACGGCGCGTACGTGCCGCTGGTGGAGATGTACCCCGACGCGGACGTCCCCGTGCTCCAGATGTCCATGCCCACACTGGATCCCGAGAAGCTGATGGAGATCGGCCGCAAGCTGGCTCCGCTGCGCGACGAAGGCATCCTGATCATCGGCAGCGGCTTCTTCACGCACAACCTGAGCGCCATGCGGTCCGTCGGCACGCCGACGTGGTCGTCGGAGTTCGACGAGTGGGGCCACCACGCCCTCGACGCCGGCGACGTCGACTCGCTGCTGGACTTCGAGCACAAGTCCCCGGCCGGCCGCCTGGCCCACCCGCGCACCGAGCACTTCGCGCCGCTGTTCGTCACGCTCGGCGCGGCCGAGGACGAGCTGACCAGCCAGCGCACCGTGATCGACGGCTTCTGGCACGGCCTGGCCAAGCGGTCCATCCAGATCGGCTAGAAACCCTTACGCGAAGCCGATCCGCGTGATCCACGGCCCCTGCTCGGGGAACACCACGAACAGGTCGCTGATCTCGTCCACCGGCATCAGCGAGCCGGTGGCGACGGCGTACCGGCGGCGGTCGGTGGTCGGCGGCACGAGCACGGTGCCGAGCAGCCGGCCGTCCGGCGCGCCGCAGCGCAGCTCCACCGGCACGGGCTCGTCGCCGTCGTTGGACGCGGTCAGGCTCCACGACCGGCAGCCGTTCAGGTCGTAGCCGAGCAGCCCGAGCCAGGCGCCGTCCTTCGCCGCCGCCACAACGGGTCCGGCTACACTGGAAATGTCCACAAGGGACACTCCCATGGACTCGTCGTAGGAGTGGGCGTTGACCGCGACGCCGGCCAGCGTCCGCGGCGGCAGCGTGCTGCCGTGCACGTCGAGCACGGCGCTGGTGGCCGCCTTGGCCGAGGAGCCGCCGATGAAGACCTCGTGCAGCGCGGTCTCCACCACCCACTTGTCCCTGGTGACGTCCCAGAAACACAGGTCGGCGCCGCGCAGCCGGAACGTCACGGTCCGGCTGTCCCGGGCCGGGATGAGCACCTTCCTGAAGTCCCGCAACACCTTCCGCGGCTGCCGCACCTGCGAGTTGAGCTGCCGCGTGTACAGCTGCACGACCTCGTGGCAGTCGCGGAACCCGTTGTTGCGTACCCGGACCGTCACCGTGACGGAATCATGCGAGTTGATCACCCGCGAGCTCAGGTCCAGCTCCTCGTAGGTGAACGTGGTGTAGGTCAGCCCGTGCCCGAAGGCGTACAGCGGCTCGCACTCCTGGTACATGTACGTGCCGCTGCCCTGGATCAGGTCGTAGTCCAGGGTCGGCGGCAGGTCGTCGTCGGCGCGGTACCAGGTCTGCGGCAGCCGCCCGGACGGGGCGCAGTCGCCGAACAGGATCTCCGCGATGGCCTCGTCGGCCGGGTGCGCGCTCCACAGGATCGCCGGCAGGTAGGTGTCCTCCCAGCGCAGCGCGTACGGATAGCTGCTGCGCACGACCAGCACCACGTTCGGGTTGGCCGCCCGCACCGCCCGCACCAGCTGGTGCTGCTGCGGCGGAAGTTCCAGCGTGGCCCGGTTTTCACCGTCAAAGGCGGGGTTGCTGCCGATCGCCAGCACGACCACGTCGGCCTCGCGGGCCAACGCCACGGCGTCGGCGATGCCGTGCGCCGCCCGCTGCCACTCCAGCGGCTCGCCCTCGTCGTCGGTGACCACGCCGTCGGGACCGGTGGTGGCCTCGATCGTCATCGTCTCGGACGTCAGCGTGTACCGGCCCGCCCGCCACTCGGTGAGCTCGAACTCGCCGTCCAGCCCCGGCACGGTGACGCGGTCGGCCCCGCTGACGTACTGGGCGGTGACGCGACGGCTCAGCTCATCGGCCAGCCCCTCGCCGTGCGGGCCGATGACCGCGAGCCGCATGCCCGGGCCGACCAGCAGCGGCAGCAGGCCGTCGTTGCGTAGCAACACGATCGACTCACGGGACGCGCGTTGCACCAGCTCCTGGTGCGCCTTGCGGTCCACGTGCGCCGGTCCGGAGCTGGAGGCCAGCAGCTGGAGCCGCAGCATCAGCATCCGCCGCGCGGCGGCGGTGATCATCGCCTCGGTGACCTCGCCGCGGTGGTACGCCTCGGCGATCTCGTCGACGGTCCGCTCGCCGCCCATGAAGGCGTCCGCGCCGAGCCGCAGCGCCAGCGCCTGGCCGCCGGAGGTGAGCGGCCGGCCCGGCTGCTTCTCGCTCCAGATCGCCGCCTCGCCGTCGCTCCACCCGCGCAGCACGAGCTGGAACAGCTGCGCGGCCAGCGCCGGATAGTCCTCGATCATCATCTGCGACAACACGATCCCGGCCGCGCCGCCGGTCTCCACCACGGCCCGGTACACCGGCATCTCGTACTCGTTGAAGACGCGCAGGTTGAAGCCGGGGGCCATGGCGCAGCGGTCGAGGTCGTCCACGTGCCGCACGACCGGCACGGTCTTCGGGTGGGCCTTCTCCGGGCCGCGCAACCCCAGGGCGTACACGACGCCGAGCTTGGAGCACAGCAGCGGGTCCTCGCCGAAGCCGCGCTCGTTGCGCGCGTGCCGCGGATCGTAGGACGGGTTGACCAGCGGGATCTCCCGCACGCCGCCGCCACCGGACGCCCGGATCTCGTCGGCCATGGCCACGCCGACCCGGGCCACCAGGTCCGGATTCCAGCTGCTGCCCAGGCCCAGCGGCAGCGGGAACTCGGACTCGACGCCGTCGGTGACGCACCGCAGCGTGAAATCCGCGGCCGGCAGGCCGAGCCGGGGCAGGGCCGGCTGGGTCTGCTGAGTGAGTTCGATCTTCTCCGCTAAGCTGAGGGTGGCGACGAGGTCATCGGCGACCTGTCGCGGGGTGGGCTCCTGCTGCTGGCCGGTGTCGGCGAGTCGGAACGTGGCCGCCCCTTTCCTCGCCCTCGGCATCCGCCTGGATGGCAGGCCGATCGGGACTCCGTTCGGCGGAGTAGGCGAGAACTTTTCACGGCTGCCTGACGACCGTCAAGCGTTACCGGCGGGTCACAGTCTGCGAAGTCCCGCCAACACCCGGGCCAGAAGTGCCTCGTCGGGGCGGCTGTCTCCGGTATGCACCGTTAACACCCCGAGCTCGATGAGGTCGTCGATCAGGACACGGGCCACGCCCAGCGGCGCCGGCAGGGCGGCCGCGACCTCGGCCACCGAGGTGGTCCGTTCGCAGATCTCCACGATGCGACGGTGCTCCATGGCCAGTACTACGTCGGAGCGGTCGACCGAGATCAGTGTTTCCAGCCGGAGTTCGCGGCTCGCCTCGGTCCGCCCACCCGTGCGCGCGTAAGGGCGGACCAGCGAGCTGGGTTCCTCGTCGTCATCGAGGTCGTCCCATGACCGGTCGTCCTCGGGGTACTCCGGCGGCGGTGGCGGCGTCGGTTTGGGCGGGGCCGGCATCGGCTGAGTGTGCGCGACGTCGTCATCGTCCGCATCCCCAGCCCGATGGGCTCCTGGCAGGTCGTCGTCCTTCTGCCAGCGGTAGCGAGCCCGTGACGAGCCGAAACGGGCGCCGGTGCGCCCGACCTCCGACGCCGGCTCGTGTATCGGCTCCTGTTCCGCCGGCGCCACCGGTGTCGGCTGCTCCACGTCCGGTTCGACGTCCGTCCACCGGCCACGGTTGCGCGCCGACCCGAAGCGAGCTCCGGTCCGACCGACCTCCACCACGTCGGCCAACCTATTACCGAGACCGGTTCCGCACGTGTCGGGGATGTTTCGACTCTGTTCGTTCCAGGTGAACCGCCCCGAGTTCAGGTCACGGTCACGCGGTGGCCACCTCCGGCTCTTAGCGTCCGGCCGTGCACGACCACCACCACCATCACGGTGACACGCCCGACTACGCCGACCTCTCCGTGCCGGAGCGCGAGCTGCGCCCGCTGGACGTGAGCCGCCGGCGGTTCCTGCGCAACGCCGGCCTGCTCGGCGCCACCGTCGCCGGCGCGGGCGCGCTGTCGGCCGGCACCGCATCGGCGTCGCCGGGTTGGGACGGCCCCGGCCGCTACCAGTGGCTGTCCGGCGACCACCACATCCACACGCAGTACTCCAACGACGCCATGTACACGGTGGAGCAGCAGGTCGCCGGGGGTGTGCGCAACGGGTTGGACTGGATGGTCATCACCGACCACGGCTACCTGGCCCACGAGAAGTACGCGGTCCAGCAGACCTATGCCGACGTGCTGAAGGCCCGCCAGAAGCACCGCGGGCTGCTGCTGTGGCAGGGGCTGGAGTGGAACACCCCGGCGGCCGAGCACTCCACGGTGTTCTTCGACTGCTCGCACGACGAGGCGCAGATGCTCCAGACGTTCGAGCAGCTGTTCGACGGCAACGTCAACGGCACCAATCCGAGCTCGCCGGCCAACGAGCTGATCGCCGTGCAGGGCCTGCGCTGGCTCGACGCCCAGGTGCGGGCCGGCAAAATCAACTCGGCGCTGTTCCTGGCCAACCACCCGTCCCGCAACGGCCGGCTCTCGCCGCACGAGCTGCGCAACTGGCGGGACGTCGCGCCGCACATCGCCGTCGGTATGGAAGGCTCCCCCGGCGCGCAGGCCGACAGCACGCCCATCGCGCTGGGCGGCAACGGCGCCTTGCGCGGCGGCTACTCCAACAGCCCCGGCGCCGACTCGTGGCCCGGCTATCCGCTGGAGCTGTACCGCACGCACGGCGGCTTCGACTGGATGACGGCCAAGCTCGGCGGGCTGTGGGACTCCATGCTGGCCGAGGGCCGGGGCTGGTGGATCACGTCCAACTCCGACTCGCACCGCAACTTCGGCGACACCCTGACCAGCCCTTCGCCCGACGCCGACTACAGCACCACCGGCAAGCACCTCGACCCCGTGGACAGCGGCGTCAAGCACAGCTGGGCCGACTTCTGGCCCGGCCAGTACTCGCGGACCGTGGTCGGCGCGACCGACCGCAGCTACCGCGCGGTCATGGACGGCATCCGCAACGGCCGGGTCTGGGTCGCGATGGGCGGCCTGCTCGCCGGCCTCGAGGTGACCGTGTTCTCCGACGAGGGCGGCTGGCCGGTCACGTTGGGCGGCCGGACAACCGTCCGTCGGGGCGGCAACGTGACGATCCTCGTGGTGGCCCGGTTGGCCACCCGGCCGAACGCCGGCGGGAGCGTGCCCAAGTTGGCTCGCATGGACCTGATCCAGGGCCAGGTCACCGGACCGGTCACCGATCGCGACACCTTCGCCACCCCGGCCGTCCGCGTCGTGCAGTCCTTCGAGACGCGCCGCGGGTTCGTGCCCGTCGCCGTCTTCCAGCACACCTTCCGCAACGTCCGCGACCCCTTCTACCTGCGACTTCGCGGCACCGACGGAAACTTCCACGCTGCTGGCTCACTTGAGCCACGAATGGATCCGGCCGGCGGAGTGGATCCGTGGAGCGACTTGTGGACGTACTCCAACCCCGTGTTCGTGGACGTGTGCTGACGCCGCTCCAGCGGACCCGACGCCGCGGCGACGAGACCCGTGAACGCGAGCGCGGCTCCGATCCAGCTCAGGAACGTGTATCCGAGGCAGCATCGATGGCGAGGCCGTGTCCATCGAGCTGGACGGGTCTGAAGACTTCTCGGCGCGAACCGAGCGTGAATAGGGCGGGCGTTCCGATTCCCCATGCGAGCCGCTGACCGCAAATCAGCCGCGCAAGCCTCAGACGATCGAATCCTGACACGTGCAGTGTCCGGCTACGCGGTCGTAAGATCGCCGTATCGTGGCTACCCGGCGAGTTCACGCACGGCACGCCGTTCAAGGAGCCCCGCTGGCAGCCGGCAGGAATTAGGTCACCAGATCCCCGCGAACCAACCGCGGCCACAGGCTCATGGTCATCGACCTGAAGAACTGTCGTACAGCGTCAGCGTTCGCAGTTTCGGTTCCTCGATCAAGGCCACCCCCGCGTATCGCATGGGGGTGGCCGGCAAGATCATGTACCCGCTGATCGGGGCAGGCGGCCCGTATGGCGAAAGACAGGACGCAGCGGCGGTTCCGGAAGGGGCCGTGACCGCGCGCAGAGCTTACGCAGCCGCGTCCGGCCAGGCTCAAGCCGCACCTCAGGAGGCCAAGCGAGCAAGTGCGCCCCAGCTCAATGTGATGACACACGGCCCATCCGCATAACAGATTGAGATCAGGACGTAACGTTATGCCACCTTCATTCGAAGCTCCTGACGAAGTAGGTGCCCAGCACTATCCAGCTAGTTGCTCGCGATGCGATCGGCTAAATTTCAAGAAATACGGTGGCGATTACCAGATGAATCTGAGCGACATAGTCGGCATCTTGGGCCTCACCCTTTCAGTGATTGGCATACCCCTCGCAGTCATACTGGCTCGCCGCGGACGGAAGCGGCCAGTCTTGCGCTACGTCACCGATTTCGACCCGATCGCGGGCCCTGAAGATGGATTCTTGAGCGAAGGACTCCTCCGCTCCTCGTCTGAAATCCCAATTAAACGCATCAGCAGAACATACTTAGCCGTATGGAATCATCAGGGAGACACAGTACGAGGGGCAGATATCCTCCCCGGCGACAAGTTGCGAATGCAGCTCTGCGACGACGACAGCTTCCTACAAGCCCGAATTGTGGCACACAGCAGAACCCAGAACGAATTGTCCGTGGCACAAGACCCAAACGAAGCGTCTTCCGTAGTGGTTGGATTCGACTTCCTGGATTCTGGAGATGGCTGCGTCGTCGAGCTGATTCACCAAGGCTCCGACGCACCTTTAATTGTAGGAACGATCAGAGGTGCCGAGCTCGAGAACCGAGGCGGAGCAGCACTTGATCGAGAATCGCTCATCATCGTCTCCAAATCGCTCCGCGAGCGCCTTCGGAACCGATTTCGAGGATTTTGGGTTGCCGTAATCCTGTTTCCATTCGTAACGGTTGGAGTTTTTACATTTGGAATTCTACTTCCTATTATTTCCCAACCGGCCACACTCGTAGATGTCAACAGGTTCAATCTAAGAACACTGGATGGACAAACCGAGTTTGCCCGTCAGGTTGACGCAACCAGCTCCGGAGGTAGCCTTCTAATCTCAATCGCAGCATTTCTTCTCGTAATCAGCCTTTTTGCATGCTTCACACTGCTCTGGGTCTCCGTGAAGGCCAAGATCCCGAAGAGCGTGGTGCGGAATATCGTATTTTCCGACGAAACCGGTTCAAGCTCCAAGGAATCAACTACTTCGCAGCCCCAATAGGTGGCCAGCAGTCGCTAAGCACTTACGGTGCCAACACACCCCCTGACGTGGCGAATAGGGGCACGCTCGGAGCTATGGGGCATGACGGTTTACGCGGCATTCGAGGCGGATCGGCCAGGCGGCGGGATAGTCGTGGACCCTGAAATCCGATCTACGCCGACGGGCTGCTCACGCTGCATGTCACGCCGGCCGCGGCGGGCTCCGTGGTCCCGTTGGAAGTCGATGGCGGCCACGTCTGCTGACGGCGCTCCAGCAGACCCGACAATGCGGCGACGACGAGACCCACGAACGCGAGCGCGGCTCCGATCCAGCTCGGTGACGTATACCCCAGGCCCGCGTCGATGGCCAGGCCGCCCAGCCAGGCACCGAACGCGTTCCCAAGGTTGAACGCGGCGATGTTCGCCGTGGACGCTAACGCGGGCGCGCCGTCGGCCTGCTGCATCACGCGGGTCTGGAAGCCCGGGACCGTGGCGAAGCCGATCGTGCCGAACAGGAACAACGTGATCGCGGCCGGGATCGGGGCGTGGGCGGTGTACACGAACACCAGCAGGATCGCGGCCAGGGCGGCGAGGATGACGTACAAGCTGGGCATCAGCCTGCGGTCCGCCGCCTTGCCGCCGATCAGGTTGCCAACCACGAGCCCGACGCCGAACAGCACCAGCAGCCACGTGACCGAGCCGCTGGAGAAACCCGCGACCTCGGTCATCATCGGCGCGATGTAGGTGAACGCGGCGAACACAGCGCCGAAGCCGAGCGCGGTCATGGCCAGCGCGAGCAGCACCTGCGGCCGCTTCAGCACGGCCAGTTCACCGCGCAGCCCGGGACCGGGTTCGAGCGGCTGCTTCGGGACCAGGAAGGCGACGCCAAGCAGGCCGATGACGCCGAGCGCGGTCACCGCCCAGAACGTCGAGCGCCAGCCGAAGGCCTGGCCCAGGGCGGTGCCGCCGGGTACGCCAAGCACGTTGGCCACGGTCAGGCCGGTGAACATCAGCGCGATGGCGCTGGCCTGCCTGGCCGCCGGGACCAGGCTGGCCGCGACCACCGAGCCGACGCCGAAGAACGCCCCGTGGGCCAGCGCCGCGACCACGCGGCCGGTCAGCAGCAGGGCGTAGCTGTGGGACACGGCCGAGATCAGGTTGCCGACGATGAACAACGCCATCAGCCCGAGCAGCAGGTTCTTGCGGGGCAGCCGGTTGCCGGCCACCGTGAGCAGCGGGCCGCCGATGACCACGCCCAGCGCATAGCCGGAGATCAGCAGGCCGGCCGTCGGGATCGTGACGTGCAGGTCGCCGGCAACCTCGGGCAGCAGGCCCATGATGACGAACTCGGTCGTCCCGATGCCGAACGCGCTCACCGCCAGGGCGAGCAGGGCCAGAGGCATGGCGTTCCTTCCGCAGTAGACTCGTCAGTAGCAAGCTTCCGCAATAGTTGCAGACGCTTGATAATGTTGCACGCAAGGATTGCTGGGGCAAGCCGACGAGGAGTGAGCCGTGACACTGGCCGACGAGGACGTCCGGCGCGCGCAGGGCTGGTGCACGCTGGCGGCCCTGCACAACCGCATCGAGGACCGCCTGGAACGGGCCCTGCAGGCCTCCCACCAGCTGTCCGTCCGGGAGTACGGCGTGCTGTTGACGCTGTCCAGCCAGGTCGAGCACCACCTGCGGATGAATCAGCTGGCCGACGCCGTGGTGCTCAGCCAGTCGGCGACCACCCGGCTGGTCAACCGGCTGGAGGACCGCGGGCTGCTGCGCCGGTACCTGTGCCCCACCGACCGGCGCGGCATCTACACCGAGGTCACCGAGGACGGGTTCGCCCTGCTCGAGGCGGCCCGGCCGGTCAACGACACCGAACTGGAGAAGGCGCTGGGCGAGGCCGCCGGCAATCCCGAGTTCGCCCCGTTGGTGCGGGCCCTGTCGGCCTGACCGTCGAATCCCTGCCCGGATGGCGGCAACTGCTAGGTGCCGACTCGCGACCGGTCGTAGATTGTCCGGATGCGACGCAGGTCCGGCGAACTCGAGTCCGAGGTGCTGGCCGCGCTGTGGGCGGGCGACGGTCCGATGACGCCCGCGCAGGTGCAGGCCGAACTGGGCGGTGACCTCGCCTACACCACCGTGGTCACGATTCTGTCGCGACTGCACGAAAAAGGCGCGGCTGCACGGGAGAGGCAAGGTCGGGCGTACGCGTATTCCCCAGTCCAGGACGAACCGGGCCGGGCGGCCGGTCGGATGCGTAAGCTCCTCGACGCCGAGCCGGACCGGCGCCTTGTGCTGACCCGGTTCGTGACGGACCTGAGCCAGGAGGACGAAGTGCTGCTGCGACAACTGCTCGCGGACTCGGATGGATGACGGCGCGCTGGTGCCGCTGCTGGCGCCGATGCTGGCCTGGGCCCTGGTCCACTGCCGGTCGTGGCCGCCGAGGGCGACCAGCTGGCTGATCGCGGGGATCTGCGCGCTGCTGGCGCTGGCCAGCAGCGTGACGCTCGCCGTGACCGCCGTTTCCTCGCTGCTCAACGGTTCCGTGCTGCTCGGCTCCGTGCTCGGCACGTTGTTCCTCGCCGCGGTCCTCTCGGTCGGTGCCGCGGGTTGGCACCGGCGTCGGGCTTGGCAGATTCCCGTTGACGGGCTTGCCCTTCTGCCCGACGACGAGCCCGTCGCCTATGCCCTGCCCGGTGGCGTTGTCGTCTCCCGCGGCATGGTCCGGGCCCTGGCCGCCGACCAGCGACGTGCCCTGCTCGCCCACGAACGGGCCCACGTTTCCTTGCGGCATCACCGTTTCGTGCTCATCGTCGACCTGGCCAGCGCCGCCCAGCCCTTGCTGTGGCCGCTTCGGGACGCCGTTCGGTACACAGTGGAGCGTTGGGCCGACGAGGTCGCCGCGGCCACCACCGGTGACCGTGTGCTCACCGCCCGTGCCGTCGCCACCGCCGCCCTCGCCGCCCGCCACTCCCGGCTTTCCGTTGCCACGCTGGGCATTTCCGCCGGTCCCGTACCGCAGCGCGTCGCCGCCCTGTTGACGCCCGTCCGGCCCCGGTACCGGATTCTGGCCCTGCTCACCGTTGTCCTCGTCGGCTACGTCTTCGTCGAGGCCACCGAGGCGATTCTCGACCTCTGGCAGCTGTTCTAGGCGCCGTGACGGCGTTGCCGCTGTGCGTAACTCCTGAGCGCCCGCAGGAAATCCACTTCCCGGAAGGCCGGCCAGTACGCTTCGCAGAAGTACAGTTCCGCGTAGGCACTCTGCCACAGCAGGAAGTTCGACATCCGCTGCTCGCCGCTGGTCCTGATCACCAGATCCGGATCCGGCCGGCCCGCCGTGTACAGCCGGTCCGTGATGTCGTCCATCGTCAGCGCCGCCGCGATGTCCCTCGGACTCTTGTCCCCGTTGACGTACAGGTGTTCCCGCATTGCCTCCACGAGTTCTTGCCGTCCCCCATAGCCCACCGCCAGCGTGATGTGCCCTTTCTCCCGTGTCCGCGTCTGTTCCACCGCCCGCTTCAGCGCGTGGGCCGTGCTGTCCGGCAACACATCCAGGCTTCCCGCGATGTGCACCCGCCAGTGCTCGTTGCCCTTCGTCAGCCGCTCCGTGACGACGTCCTCGATCACGCCCATCAGGTAGGCGACCTCTTCGTCCCCGCGGCGTTGCAGGTTCTCCGCCGAGCACACGAACACCGTCACATGCTCGATTCCCGTTGCCCTGCACCACTCCAGCACGTCATCCACATGCTCCGCTCCGTAACGATGCCCCACACTCGGCGACACCATGCCCTTGTGCCGAGCCCACCGCCGGTTCCCGTCCATGATCAGCCCGATATGCCGCGGCACCGGCCCCTGCCGGACCCGCCGGCGCAGGCGATGGGTGTACAGGGCATAGACCGGTCCCGTGAGCCAAGAAGCCATACCTCCCACCGAACCAGCCAGATGTGGAGAAGCTGCGGAGGTCTTGTGAAGGTCTACGCCGGCCGGTCCTCGCTGCCGATGCGGGGGAACGGCTTGGTGGAGAAGACGACCTCCACCGGGACCTCGAAGTGCTCGGCGATGCGCAGCGCCAGGTAGAGGCTGGCGCTGTACTCGCCGCGTTCGAGGTAGCCGATGGTCTGGTAGTGCACGCCGAGCGCATCGGCCAGCTGGCGCCGGCTGATGCCGCGCTCGGCCCGCAGCATGGCGATGCGGTTGTGCACCGTCTCGGTCATCCGTGTCTCACCCAATCCGCTGCATCGCCTTCTCCCGCCGCGCGGCCACGCTGGAGCCGGACTCGCGCCGAGCCATCCGCCGGAGCACGGCGGGCGCCAGGGCCAGGCCGATCACGGCCCAGAGACCGAGCACACCGAAAGTCTCCCAGCCCCGCCACGACTGTCCGATCTCGACGGCCAGCGCGGAGTCGGGCAGCAACGCCGACCGCATCCCCAGACCCAGCCAGTACATCGGGAACGCCTGCGCGATCCACTGCACCCACACCGGCAGGATGGTGATGGGATACAGAATGCCGGACACGGCCATCAGCCCCATGATCGGCATGCTGATGAAGCCGGTCATCCGCGGACTGGAGAACACGGAGCCGAGCACCGCGCCCAGCGGCATGGTGGCGAACAGCCCGAACACCAGCACGGCGGCCAGCTTGAGCCAGCCGAGCGGCCCGGGCACGGTCACCTCGTCGAACACCACCAGCGCGTAGGTCAGCGTGATGACCAGGCTTACCAGGGTCGCGCCACTGATGAACACGATCTTGCCGATCAGGTAGGACAGCATGCCGTTGGGCACGGCCTTGGCCCGCAGCAGCGTGCCGTCCTCACGCTCGGTGCTCAACGCCTGCGACACGGTCAGCAGCCCGCTGAAGCACACGTTGGAACCGAGCACGCTGGTCACCATCAGCGTGCCGATGGACAGCCCGGCGGCCCCGGTCGGCACGGCCCGCAGGAAGGCCATGGCCACCATGAAGATCACGGTGGGCAGCAGGAACGCCACCAGGTCCTGCGTCGTGGTGAACATGTGCCGGAACTCGATGAGCCCACGGGAGAAACCGCTGCGCGCGGCGCCGGACAGCCGGTTCACCGGGCCACCTCCTCGAACTCACGCACGGCGTCGGCGGTGGAACCGGACTCGACGCCGCGCACCAGGGCCATGTAGGTGTCCTCGAGGCTGGCCCGCCGCACCTCCAGGTCGGCGATCTCGTCGCCGTGCTGGACGAAAAGCTGCCGCACGAAGTCGGTGGCCTCGGTGCTGGCATGCACGAACCGCTCGCCGCCACGGCTCCACCGCACCTCGGCGGCGGTGTTCATCCGCCGGGACAGGGCGTCGGCGGAACCGTCGGCGATCACCCGCCCGCCGGCCAGCACCAGGATCCGGTCGGCCAGCTTCTCGGCCTCGTCCAGGTCATGGGTGGTGAGCAGGATCGTGGTGTCCTCGAAGTCGGCGAGCTGGTGCACCAGGTCGTGGAAGTCGCGCCGGGCCTCGGGATCGAAGCCGACGGTCGGCTCGTCCAGGAACAGCAGCCCGGGCCGGCCGACGATGCCCACGGCGACGTCCAGCCGACGCCGCTGCCCGCCGGAGAGCCGGCTGACCCGCTGGTCGGCGTGCGCGGTGAGACCGACCCGCGCCATCAGCTCGTCCACCGGCCACGGCGTCCGATACGGCACGTAGTACGTGGCCAGGTGCGCGAGCAGCTCCCGCACCCGCCAGCGGCCGTGGTCGCGCCAGGACTGGAGCACGATGCCCAGCCCGGCGCGCCACGCCTCATCGCCGCGCGCCGGGTCCACGCCCAGTACGCTGACCTCGCCGGCCGAGCGCATCCTGAACCCCTCCAGGATCTCGATCGTCGTGGTCTTGCCCGCCCCGTTCGGTCCGAGCAGGGCGAGCACCTCCCCGGTTGGCCTGGAACGTGACCCCGGTCAGCACATCGGTCGAGCCGTAGCGCATCCGCAGGTCACGAACGTCGAGCACGTTCATGAACCCCTCCCCGTTCAACGTCTGGGACGAAATGTAGCAGACCTACTACATACCGAGGAAGGAGTACGACAGGTTCAGAGCTCCTCGTGGGTGGCGTCGACCCGCCAGTAGCCGCTGAAGGCGATCATGTTCTTGGGCACGCCGCGGTCGCCGACCAGGTGCCGCCGCAGGTCGCGCACGAGCGACGCCTCGCCGGCCAGCCAGGCATACACCGGACCGGGCGGGAACTCGGCGGCGCGCACCGCGTCTACCAGTCCATTGTGGACCCAACGCACCTCGGCGTCGCCGGGACAGGTCAGCTCCTGGATCTCGTCAGAGTCACGAACATCGATGTACGCCAATGCTTTCGCGCCGGCCGGCAGCGCCGCGAGCGAGGCGGCGATGGCCGGCAGCGCGCTCTGGTCACCGGCGAACAGCGTCCAGTCGTACGGACCGGGCTGGGCCAGCTGACTCTCCGACGGCCCGAGCAGGCCGACCACGTCGCCAGGCTCGGCGGTGGCCGCCCAGCGCGTCGCCGGGCCGTCCACGTCGTGCAGCAGGAAGTCGATGTCGATCTCGGCCGCCTCGGCCCGGTGGGCCCGCACCGAATAGGCCCGCATCCACGGCCGACGCTCCTCCGGCATCGCCAGGTACGAGCGGTACCAGCGCATCGCGTCGCCGTCCGACGGCGGCTGCGGCACCCACGGCCGCGGCTCGCCGTTGCGCCCGAAGAACAGCTTGACCTGCTGGTCCGGCGCGACGGACGCGAAGTCGGCGAGCTCGGGGCCGCCGAAGGTGAGCCGCCGCGTGCGCGGCGAGACCTGGCGCACGCGCGTGACCGTGACCAGCTTGTACTGCTTCAGCATTAGCTTAGGTTAGCCTAAGCTAATGGCAGCCCGCAGCTGGCACTCCACCGTTTCCCGATCACCGGGCGAGTAGTGGATGCGGGGCCGGCCGTCGCTGCCGCGCGTGGTGATCGCCAGGTAGCGGCCCTGCTCGGCATCCACCCAGCCGATCGGCCGACCGTCCACGACGAACGAGCCGCCGCCCAATCGCGATGCGGGCGGCGCCCCGTCGGGCGCGCCGGGCATCGGCGGCAGCAGCGCCACCAGCGTGGGCACGACCTCGCCGTGCGGCATGAAAACAAACCGGATGCCCTCATCATGCGCGGTCGCGACCAGGCCGTGCTCGCAGCCGAGCACGCCGAGCGCGGTCAGCTGCGCGTCGGCGGCCGTGCCGAACAGGCCGATCGCCGGCTCGCCGGTGGCGAACAGCGTCAGCGTGTCGCGCAGCTCGGGCGCGAACCTGTTGTCACACAACAGGCCTCGCGCGGCGAGGCTGGCGCCGACCTGCGTCCGCAGCGCCGTCCGGTCGATTCCGTTGCCGTAATACGGAAACGTGAACGGGAAGCGACGGAGCGTGAGGCCCAGCGCCTCCCCCACGGCGTCGAGCTCGGTGAAGGTGCACTCCAGTGCCACGGCCGCCATCGTCACACATGGACGGTCGAGCGCAGGCGTGACTCTTTCAGTGGTGCCCGTCCAACACGGAAATCACGTCCGTGGCGAACTGCTTGGCCTGCGGCGTGACGTCGGCCTTTCCGGTGACGGTCATGTTCACCGTGACCACTTCGAACTCGTCGTTGGTGAACGGCGACTTCGTGTACTGCACCTGCACGTAGCTGCTGGCCAGCTTCTCGTTGCTGACGCCGGAGACCTGCGCCGGCCGGCTGCCCACCTGGAACGCCGTCGGCGTGCCGATCTTGAACTGCGGCGGCCAGTCGTCCGAGGACAGCAGGACGCTGACGAAGTTGTGCGTGCCGCTGACGAAGTTGCAGCCGTAGAAGCCGGCCGGGGTGGCCGTGACCGTGCCGCCGAGGGCCTTGGTCGCCGCCGCGGACAGCGTGGGGCAGATGTCGACGTCGCCGGCCGAGCCGGCCGGGAACGGATTGTGCTTGAGGTTGCCCGATTTCAGCACGGCGAGGGCGCCCGCGGCCATGGCGTCGGCCGTCGGGCACGGGTCGGCGTCCGGAAAGGACGACGAGTTCTTGGCCTCGAGCACGATGGCCTGGCCGCCGGACAGTGTGATGCCGCGCAGGCAGCCGGTGTCCTTCTGGCCCTTGCCGGCGAAGACCGTGCGGCCGTCCTGCTGCTTGGCCGTCACCGTAACCTGAAACCTCTTCAGGTAATCGTCGGGCGAGGCCATGCTCGTCTCGGTCTGCACCGACAGCAGGAAACCGCCGGTGACCTTGGGCGGGGTGGCCGTGTCGGCCAGGATCAGGGAGTAGTAGCAGGAACCGTAGTCGCTCAGGCTGGTGTCCAGTTTGAACTTCGGCGCCATCGCCTTGAACGCGTCCTGCGGCGCGAACTGGCACACGTCCACCGTGCGCGGGTCACCCAGCTCCGACGTCGTCGCCGTGGCCCCGCCACCGGTCGACTGGTCCTGGCTCGCTCCGAGCGGTTGGGCCACGCCGGCGATCTGGGTGGCGCAGCCGGTCACGGTCAGCGCGACACAGACCAGGGCGGTGATCACGGTTTTTGTCCCCACGGCTGGGACTGTAACGCCTCACCACTGTCCAAGCAGGAGGATCGCAGAAGTCGTCGACACCACGCCGATCAGCGCGCCCACCACTGTTTGCGCCACCGTGTGCTCGCGCAGCACCACTCGCGACCAGCCCACCGCCGCCACCGCCGTGAAACCCAGGCCCCACCACGGGCTCAGCAGCGCCATGAACGCCGTGACCGCGCCGCTGCCCACCGCCGCGTGGACGCTCACCTTCCAGGCCAGCGTCACCAGGAAGAGTGGCACCAGCACCGTCATCATCGCGATCAGCGCGCCCACCAGGATCGGCGGGGCGCCCAGCAGCGCGAACAGCACGATGCAGCCGCCGACCGACACCATCACCAGCGGGATCACCACCAGGCGGGCCTGTCTCGTGCGGACATGCGGGTCCGGCCAGCTTCCGCGGGCCATGCCCAGGCGGATCACCACGCCCGGCACGACTCCCGCGAAGACCACCGCCAGCAGCGCCCAGGCCAGGCCGGCCGGTCCGCCGGTGCGCCAGCCGATCAGCACCAACCCCGCGACCACCACGTTCTTCGGGTCCAGCACGTCACTGACCGCCTTGGCGAGCCTCACCCCACCATGATCGACTCACAACCCCCGCGAGTCACGCTTAGCGTCACACCGAATGTGTGAATCTGTTTCATACATTCGGTGTGACTGTGGGCGTGACTCACCGGGGTGGTCAGGCGTCGAAGTCGATCTCCACGCGGTCCGAGGCGGGGAACGACTGGCAGGTCAGCACGAAGCCGGCCGCGACCTCCGCGGGCTCGAGGGCGAAGTTGCGCCGCATGTCGACGTCGCCACACAGCACCTTGGCCCGGCACGTGCCGCACACCCCGCCCTTGCACGCGAACGGCAGATCCGGCCGAACCCGCTGCGCGCCCTCGAGAATGGTGACGTCGCGCGGCAACACGACATCGGTGGTCCGGCCGTCGAGCTGGACACTGACCGCGGAGCTGGGCCCCTCGACGCCGGGCTCGGTGTGCCGCACGGGCTCGGGCGGCAGGTCGTCGACGAAGAACAGCTCCTGGTGCACCCGCGACCGCGGCACGCCGAGCTCGGCCAGCACGGCCTGCGCATCGGTGACCATGCCGAACGGCCCGCACAGCCACCAGTGATCAACCGCGGCGACGTCGAGCAGCGCGGGCAACAAGGCCCGAAGCTTCTCGGCGTCGAGCCGGCCGCTGAACAGCTCGGCCTCCCGCGGCTCGCGCGACAGCACATGCACGAGATCAAGGTGCTCGCGGTTGGCGTCCTTCAGGTCGGCGAGCTCGTCGGCGAACATGACGGTGTCGGTGCGACGGTTCCCGTACAGCAGCGTCGCCGAGGCCTTGCCCAACAAGGAAGATGCGATGGACAAGATCGGTGTGATGCCACTGCCGGCGGCGATCAGCACGTGATGACCGGGCACGTCAAGCTCGGGGCTGAACGAACCGGTCGGCGGCAGCACCTCGATCCGGTCACCGGGCCGGACCTCGTGCACCAGCCACGGCGAGAAGGCGCCGCCGGGAACCTCACGCACGCCGATCCGCGGCTTCGACCCGGCCGGGGCACAGATCGAATAGGACCGACGCGCCTCGATGCCGTCGATCTCCCGGCGCAGCGTCAGGGACTGCCCGGGCCGGAACGTGTACAGCTCGGTCAGCTCATCGGGCACGTCGAAGGTGACGGCGACGGCGTCGTCGCACAGTCGCTCCACATCGGACACCGTGAGCGCATGAAACGTGGTGGCCACTCAGATCTCCTTGACGTGCTCGAACGGTTCGGCGCAGGAACGGCATCGCCGCAGCGCCTTGCACGCGGTCGCGCTGAAGCCGGAAATCTCGACGGTGTCGGAACTTCCGCACTGTGGGCAGGCGACCACCCGCACGGAAGGCCCGAGCGTCAACGGAATCGGGCCACTGTTCTTACGCGGCGCGGGGCCGGGCGGGGCGATGCCGGCCTCGGCGAGCTTGCGCCGGCCGGACTCGCTGATCCAGTCGGTCGTCCACGCCGGCTCCAGCACGACCTTGATCTCCACGTCCCGATAGCCGGCCTCGTGCAGCCGGTGATCGAGGTCGTCCCGCATGGCATCCATTGCCGGACAACCGGTGTAGGTCGGCGTGATGGCCACGACGACCCGATCCCCGTTGTCCTCCACCGACCGCAGCACGCCGAGCTCGGCCAGCGTCACCATCGGCAGCTCGGGATCCGTCACGGTCTCGGCGACGGCCAGCGCGGTCACCATGTCGCACCCGGATGGGCCCGCGCCACACTCTGCATCTCGGCCAGCATCGCCGCCAACGCCTCGGTGTGCACGCCGTCGCGACCCAGAACCTCTTCAACACCAACAGATTCCGGAAGGCGCAGCCCAGAGGCGTCCAACACCTGGGCGATCACGGCGTCGAACTCGTCCCGAACCGAAGCCGGATCGACCAGGTCGGACGGATGCTCTGCGAACAATTCGCCGACATACGGCCACACGGCGTCCAACCCGTCCTGCATGCGCTCATGGGACAGCGGGGTGCCGTCGCCCAGCCGCACGACCCACTGCGCCGAGTAGTCACGGTGATACGCGACTTCCTTGACGCCCTTGGCCGCGATCGCCGCCAGCACCGGATCGGCCGCCATCACCAGACGCTGCAACAAAGCCAGCCGCCATGTGCTGAACACCAACAGCCGGGCCATGGAGAACGCGAAGTCGCCGTTGGCCAGCTCCACCAGCCGCACGTTGCGGAACTCCGGCGCGTCGCGCAGGAACGCGAAGTCGTCGTCGGACCGCTCGGTGCCGTCGGCCTTGCCGGCCCTGGTCAGCAGCAACCGGGCCTGCCCCAACAGGTCAAGGCCGATGTTGGCCAGGGCGACCTCGTCCTCCAGCTCCGGCGCCCGCGTGCACCACTCCTGCAACCGGTGTGACATCACCAGTGCGTCGTCGGCCAGCATCAGGCAGTACGCCGCCAGCCGCTCGGCGTCCACATCGGACGGAACCGTGGTGTCCACACCGGACAGTGGGTCGGCGAACCCGGTGCCGAAAGCCCACCGGGCGTCGCCATCGGAACTCAGTGCCTCGTAGGCGTTGTCGAACATGGCCGCCTGCTCACATGTGGGGGACGTCGTCGGGGATCTCGTAGAACGTCGGGTGCCGGTACACCTTGTCGCCGCTGGGCTCGAAGAACGGGTCCTTCTCGTCCGGGCTGGACGCGGTGATGTCCGCGGCCTTCACGACCCAGATGCTGACGCCCTCGTTGCGCCGGGTGTACAGGTCCCGGGCGTGGTGCACCGCCATCTCGTCGTCGGCCGCGTGCAGCGAGCCGACGTGCACGTGGTTCAGACCGCGCTTGCCGCGCACGAAAACCTCGTACAGCGGCCAACTGTTCCTGCTCATGCCACCGCCGCCTTACTCGAGTGCTTTGCCGCGTGGGCGATCGCGGCCTCACGGACCCAGTCGCCGTCCTCGTGCGCGCGTCGCCGGTTCTCGATGCGCTCGGCGTTGCACGGCCCGTCGCCGGAGATCACGCGCTTGAGTTCGCTCCAGTCGATCGCCCCGAAGTCGTAGTGTCCCCGCTCCGCGTTCCACTTCAGGTCAGGGTCGGGGAACGTGACGCCGAGCTTCTCGGCCTGAGGGACGCTCATGTCGACGAAACGTTGGCGCAGCTCGTCATTGGTGTGCCGCTTGATCTTCCACGCCATCGACTGCGCGGTGTTGGGCGAGGCGTCGTCCGGCGGGCCGAACATCATCAGCGACGGCCACCACCACCGGTTCACCGCGTCCTGCACCATGTCCCGTTGGGCCTCGGTGCCGCGCATCAGCGTGAGCAGCAGCTCGTAGCCCTGCCGCTGGTGGAACGACTCCTCCTTGCAGATACGGATCATCGCCCGTGCATACGGCCCGTAACTGCTGCGGCACAGCGGAACCTGGTTGCAGATCGCCGCGCCGTCGACCAGCCAGCCGATCACGCCGACGTCGGCGAAGGTCAGCGTGGGGTAGTTGAAGATCGACGAGTACTTCTGCCGGCCGGAGATCAGCATCTCGGTAAGCTCGCCGCGGTCCGCGCCCAGTGTCTCGGCCGCCGAGTACAGGTACAGCCCGTGCCCGGCCTCGTCCTGCACCTTGGCCAGCAGAATCGCCTTGCGCCGCAAGGAAGGCGCGCGGGTGATCCAGTTGCCCTCCGGCTGCATGCCGATGATCTCGGAGTGCGCGTGCTGCGCGATCTGCCGGATCATCGTCTTGCGGTAGCCGTCGGGCACCCAGTCCCGCGGCTCGATCCGGTGGTCGGCCGCGATGGTCGCCTCGAAATGGTGTTCCAGGTCAGACATTTTTCGCCACCAGGGTCAGCACGTCGTACTTGGCGACCGAGTCGCCGTTCTGGTTGGTCACGTCCGCGTCCCAGCGGACCTCGCCGTAGTCGTTGGCCTCGCGCGGGGTGATCTGCTTGGCCGTCAAGGTCACGGTCAGCTCGTCGTCCGGGTTGACCGGGGTCAGGAAGCGCAGGTTCTCCAGGCCGTAGTTGGCCAGCACCGGGCCGGGCTCGGGCGACACGAACAGGCCGGCCGCGAACGAGACGATCAGGTAGCCGTGGGCCACCCGGCCCTCGAAGAACGGGTTGGCCCTGGCCGCTTCCTCGTCCATGTGGGCGTAGAAGGTGTCGCCGGTGAACTCGGCGAAGTGCTCGATGTCGGCCAGCGTCACCGGCCGCGGCCCGGCCACCACGGTGTCGCCGATCCTCAGCTCCGCCAACGACTTCCGGAACGGGTGCACGCCGTCGACGTTGCGATCGGCGCCGGGCACCCACCGGCCGGTGATCGCGCTGAGCACCTTCGGGCTGGCCTGGATCGCGGTGCGCTGCATGTGGTGCAGCACGCCGCGGATGCCGCCCATCTCCTCGCCGCCGCCGGCCCGGCCGGGGCCGCCGTGCACGAGCATCGGCAGCGGCGAGCCGTGGCCGGTGGACTCCTTGGCGTCGTCGGCGTCCAGCACGAGCAGGCGACCGTGCCACGGGGCGACGCCCAGCACCACGTCCCGCGCGAACTCGGCGTCGCCGGTGACGATCGAGCCGACCAGGCTGCCCTGGCCGCGCGCCGCCAGCTCGACGACCTGCTCGGTCGAGGTGTACGGCATCAGCGTGCTGACCGGGCCGAACGCCTCGACCTCGTGCGGCTGGGGCAGGTCGGCGTCGTCGGCGCGGAGCAGGACGGGTGACATGAAAGCGCCCTTGGTGGCGTCGGCGTCCACCAACTCCACGTTGTCGACGTCGCCGAACACCACGCGGCCGGCCTCCAGCAGGCCCTTCAGCGAGCGCCGGACCTCCTCGCGCTGCTCGAGGCTGGCCAGCGCGCCCATCCGCACGCCCTCGGCCAGCGGGTTGCCGATCTTGACCTTGGCCAGCCGCTCGGACGCCGCCTCGGCCACCGCGTCGATCAGCTCGGCCGGCACGAAGGCGCGGCGGATGGCCGTGCACTTCTGGCCTGCCTTCACGGTCATCTCGCTGACCAGCTGCTTCACGTACAGGTCGAACTCGGTGGTGCCGGGCGTGGCGTCCGGGCCGAGGATCGAGCAGTTCAGCGAGTCGGCCTCGGCGTTGAACCGTACCGACCGGTTCACCACGACCGGGTGCGTCCGGAGCCGCTGGGCCGTCGACGCGGAGCCGGTGAAGCCGACCAGGTCCTGCTCGGTCAGGTGGTCGAGCAGGTCGCCGGCGCTGCCCGCGACGAACTGCAGCGAGCCCTCGGGCAGCAGCCCGGACTCGATGATCAGCTCGACCATGCGGGCGGTCAGGTAGGCGGTCTGGCTGGCCGGCTTGATCAGCGACGGCACACCGGCGACGAAGGCCGGCGCGAACTTCTCCAGCGGGCCCCACATCGGGAAGTTGAACGCGTTGATCTGCACGGCCACGCCGCGCAGCGGCGTGTGGATGTGCTGGCCGAGGAAGGTGCCGGTCTTGCCGAGCGGCTCGAGGTCGCCGTCGACGTGGACCTTGGCGTTGGGCAGCTCGCGGCGGCCCTTGCTGGAGTAGCTGAACAGCACGCCGATGCCGCCGTCGATGTCGACCATCGAGTCGGTCTTGGTGGCGCCGGTGCGCGCGGACAGCGCGTACAGCTCCTCGCGGTGCTCGCGAAGCAGGGAGGCCGTGGCCTTGAGCAGGGCGGCGCGCTGGTGGAACGTCAGCTCGCGCAGCGCCGGGCCGCCCACCCGGCGGCCGTGCTCAAGCGCGGCGGCGAAGTCGACACCCGCCGAGGAGATCGTGGCGACCTCCTCACCGGTCACCGCGTCGTGCAGCGGCTGGCCGTCGACCGTCGGCGTGTGCCACCGGCCGTTGACATAGCTGCGCAGCAGAGCCATCTCAGCACCTCTCGCGACCGAATTACTGACCGTCCGTTCGTTAACATGCTAGCGTGCGTGCATGGATGGGGAAACCGTGTCGCTCGACGTCGACGGAGCAGTCGCGACCATCACCCTGGACGCGCAGGCCACCCGCAACGCACTCACCGTGTCGATGAAGGAAGCGCTGCTGGCCGCCGTGCGGCGGGTCGCCGCCGACGACTCGGTCCGCGCAGTTGTACTCACCGGTTCAGGACGGGCCTTCTGCGCAGGTCAGGACCTGGCCGAGCACGCCGCGGCGCTGCGGGCCGACCCCGCGACCGCGCTGGACACCGTCGGTGACCACTACAACCCGCTCGTGCTGGCACTGACCGGCATGGCCAAGCCGGTGCTCGCCGCCGTGAACGGCACCTGCGTCGGCGCCGGGTTGGGCCTGGCCCTGGCCTGCGACCTGCGGATCGCCGCCGCATCGGCCAAGTTCGCCACCGCCTTCACCGGCATCGGCCTGACCTGCGACTCCGGCCTGTCGGCAACGCTCGCGCGGGCCGTCGGCGCCGCCCGGGCCAGCGAGCTCGTGCTGCTCGGGCAGCCGTTCACCGCCGCTCAGGCGCTGGAGTGGGGCGTGGTCGGGCGGGTCGTGTCGGACGAATCCTTCACCGACGAGGTTCGCGCGTTGGCCACGAAGCTCGCGAATGGGCCAACCGTGGCGTTTGCGGCAGCGAAAGCGGCGTTGCTGGCGAGCTTCCAGCCGCCGCTGGCCGACGTGCTGGCCGCGGAGGCGGCGGCCCAGACCGCGCTCGGCCTGACCGCCGACCACCAGGGCGCCGTGGAGTCGTTCCTGGCCAAGCAGCCGGTCGTCTTCCACGGCCGGTAGTCAGTTCCAGGGGTAGAAGCCCTGCCCCGACTTGCGGCCCAGTTCGCCCCGCTCCACCTTGTCCCGCAACAGCTTCGGCGGGGCGAACCGGTCGCCCAGCGTGCGCTCCAGGTACTCGGCGATGGCCAGCCGCACGTCGAGGCCGACCAGGTCGGTCGAGCGCAGCGGGCCCATCGGGTGGCCGTAGCCCAGCTCCATCGCCCGGTCGATGGACTCGGCGTCGGTGACGCCCTCCTCCAGCATCCGGATCGCCTCAAGGCCGAGCATCACGCCCAGCCGGCTGGTGGCGAAGCCCGGCGAGTCGCGCACGACCACGTCCGCCTTGCCCAGCAGCCGCACCCACTCCAGGGCCTTGTCCCGCACGTCGTCACGGGTGTTGGGGCCCAGCACGATCTCCACCAGCTTGGACACCGGTACCGGGTTGAAGAAGTGCATGCCCACGAACCGGCCCGGATGCACCAGCACGGCGCCCAGCTCGCCGATCGACAGCGAGCTGGTGTTCGTGGCCACCACGGTGTTCGTGGAAACGGCCAACTCGACCGCCGTGAGGACACGGACCTTCAGCTCCGGGGCCTCCGGAACCGCCTCGACGACGAGGTCCGCGTTCATCGGCAGCGACGGGATGTCCGTGACGAACTCGACGCGCGAGAGCACCTGGCTCGGCGTGCCGTCCAGCTTGCCGCGTTCGGCGGCGCGCCGCAGACCCGTCTCCACCCTCGTCAACGCGGCCTTGGCGGCGATCGCGTCGCTCTCCACCACCGTCACGTCGGCGCCGACCGCCGCGAACACCTGGGCGATGCCGGACCCCATCCGGCCGCCGCCCACCACACCGATCTGCACGTCAGACCCTTTCCACGAGCATCGCCACGCCCTGACCGACCCCGACGCACAACGTAGCCAGGCCACGCCGGCCGCGCTCGCGTTCCAGCCGTCCCAACAGGGTGACGACCAGGCGTGCACCCGAACAGCCCAGCGGATGGCCGAGCGCGATGGCGCCGCCGTCGGCGTTGACCTTCTCCTCGTCCAGCTTGAGCCGACGCATGACCGCCAGGCTCTGCACCGCGAACGCTTCGTTCAGCTCGACCGCGTCCAGGTCGTCGATGCGGAGTCCGGTGCGGGACAACAGTTTCTCCGTCGCCGGGACCGGTCCGAGGCCCATCACGGGCGGGGCGACGCCGGCCGAGGCGCTGGCGATCACCCGGGCTCGCGGGGTGAGGCTATGGGCCTTGACCGCTGCCTCGCTGGCCAGCACCAACGCCGCCGCGCCGTCGGACAGCGGCGACGACGAGCCGGCCGTGACCACGCCGTCCTTGCGGAACACCGTCTTCAGCGCGGCCAGTTTGTCCATTGTGGTCGACGGGCGCGGGCCTTCGTCGGTGGCGAAGTCGCCGACCGGCACGATCTCCTTGGTGAAGTGGCCTTTTTCGATGGCTTGTACGGCCTTTTGGTGGCTGCGCAGGGCAAAAGCGTCGCTGTCCTCGCGGCTGACGCCGTCCAGGGCCGCGACCTCCTCGGCCGTCTCCCCCATCGACAGCGTGGTCTGCTTGTCGTAGCGGGGATTGGTGAACCGCCAGCCCAGCGACGTGTCGCTCACCTCGCCCGGGCGGGCCCACGGCGTGCCCGGCTTGGCCATCACCCACGGCGCGCGGGTCATCGACTCCACACCGCCGGCCACGACCACATCCGCCTCACCGGCGCGGATCGCCTGCGCCGCTGAGGCGATCGCCGTCAAACCACTGGCACACAGGCGATTCACCGTGTAGCCGGGCACGTGCTCCGGCAGTCCGGCCAGCAGGACCGCCATCCGGGCCACGTTGCGGTTGTCCTCGCCGGCCTGGTTGGCCGCGCCGAGGATCACTTCGTCGATCACGTCCGGCGCGATGTCCGCCCGTCGCACCGCCTCGGCCACGGTCAGCGCGGCCAGGTCGTCCGGGCGCACCTTGGCCAGCGCGCCGCCGTAACGGCCCTGCGCGGTGCGCACTCCGTCGACCAGGAACACTTCCGGCATGGCGGCTCTCCTTCGGGCGTCAGCACGCTATTATTAACCGGCCATTCGGTCAGTTCGCAAGGGTGGGAGGCACCGTGGAGGCAGCGCCACGCCGGGGTCGGCCCGGCTACGACCAGGAGTCGCTGCTGGCCGTCGCGGTGAAGGTGTTCAACGAGCGCGGGTACGAGGCCACCTCGATGGAGGAGCTGTCGCGCAAGCTCGGCATCACCAAGTCCGCCATCTACCACCACGTCAGCAGCAAGGAAGAGCTGCTGCGGCTGGCCATGGACCGTGCGCTGGACGGCTTGTTCGCAGTTGCCGACGAGGCTCACTCGATGGACGGGCGGGCCATCGACCGGCTGGAGCATCTTGTGCGGGGCAGCGTCGGCGTGCTGCTCGACCGGCTGCCGTTCGTCACCCTGCTGCTGCGGGCCCGGGGCAACACCCGCATCGAGCGCGCCGCCGTCGCCCGGCGCAAGGAGTTCGACCGGCTCGTCACCGACCTCGTCAAGCAGGCCGAGGCCGAGGGTGACGTTCGGCCCGATGTTGACCCCGCCGTGACCGCCCGGCTGCTGTTCGGCATGGTCAACTCGCTGATCGAGTGGTACCGCCCCCGCTCCGGCGCCTCGATCGCTGACGCTGTGTGCACAATCGCCTTCGACGGGTTGCGAACCCGGTAGCCCAATCGGACGTTGCGGCCCTTTTCGCCGCGCCACCATACTGAACCTCGGCAAGTGGTCTATACCACTTCGGCCGCCGCGCCTGATTCCCTGCCGACCCTTGGGGGTTGCTTCATGCGCACCAGGTTCGCCTTGCTCGCCGCACTGGTCGTCGCCCTGCCCGTACTGTTGGCCGGCGTCGCCTCGGCGCACGGCTACACCACCAACCCCGTGAGCCGCTCTTCGTTGTGCGCTCAGGGGAAAGTCAAGAACTGCGGCGACATCCAGTACGAGCCCCAGTCCGTCGAGGGCCCCAAGAACTTCCCCGCCGCCGGTCCGGCCGACGGCAAGATCTGCGCCGGCGGCATCTCCCGCTTCGCCCAGCTCGACGACCCCCGTGGCGGCACCTGGCCCGCCACCCCGCTCACCTCCGGCGCCTCCTACACGTTCACCTGGCACTTCACCGCCATCCACGCCACCACCGATTTCCGCTACTTCATCACCAACGACAACTGGGACCCCATCAAGCCCCTCACCCGGGCCCAGCTCAACCTGACGCCTTTCCTCGTCTCCAACTGGGGCGGCCAGCGCCCTTCCGGTGACGTCTCCATCAAGGGCACGCTGCCGGCGCACAAGACCGGCCGCCACCTCATCCTCGGCGTCTGGGACATCGCCGACACCGGCAACGCGTTCTACTCCTGCGCCGACGTCACCTTCTGACGCCGGTAGTGGCTCCTGCCCGACACCCCTGCCGTCGAGCAGGAGCCACTCTTACTTCGGGCCGTTGAGGATCTTCATGGCGGCGTTGTGACCGGGGATGCCGGAGACGCCGCCGCCGCGCTGGGCGCCGGCGCCGCAGAGGAGGATGCGGGGGTGGGCGGTTTCGACGCCCCACGAGCCGGGGGAATCGTCGCTGTACGGCCAAGTCAGGTCACGGTGGAAGATGTGGCCGCCGGGCAGACCCAGGGAGTCCTGGAGGTCGAGCGGGGTCTTGGCCTCGATACACGGACGGCCGGAAGGGTCGAGGTAGAGGCAATCCTCGATGGGCTCGGCGAGGACGTGGTTGAGGAAGCCAAAGTGGCGGAAAGGGCCTGGTCACGCGCGGCGGAGTTGTCGGCGACGAAGAGGCGGGCGGGCATGTGCAGCCCGAAGAGGGTGAGGGTGTGGGCGCCGGGCTCGCCGACGATGGAGGGGTCGGTGAGGGAATGGCAGTAGATCTCGCACGGGGGAAGCGACGGGATGCGGCCAGCGGCGGCCTCGGAAAAGGCCTGGGAGAGCTGGGAATACGACTCGTTGACGTGGAAGGTGCCGCCGAAGGCGTCGCGCGGGTCGACGGAGGAGTCGCGAAGCCTGGGTAGGCGGCGGAGGATCATGTTGACCTTGAGCTGGGCGCCTTCGGCGGGCTCGGGGACGTCGCCGAGCAGGCGGGCGAGTTCGGCGGGCGAGGCGTTGACGAGGACATGGTCGCCCTGGACGATGTGGGCGGAATCGCCGGCAGTGTAATGGACTTCGCCGTCGGGGGTGATGGAGGTGACGGTCGCGCCGGTGCGGATCTGGGCGCCGGCGGAGCGGGCGGCGTGCTCCAGGGCGGCGGTGACGGAACCCATGCCGCCGACGGGCACATCCCAGTCACCGGTGCCGTTTCCGATGACGTGATAAAGGAAACAGCGGTTCTGGCGCAGCAAAGGGTCATCGGCGGCGGCGAAGGTGCCGATGAGGGCGTCGGTGAGCACGACGCCGCGGACGGTGTCGTCACGGAAGGTGCGCTCGATGACGTGACTGAGGGGTTCCTCGAACAACGCCTGCCAAGCTTCGTCATCGTCGATACGGGCACGCAGGGAAGCCTTGCTGGGCAAGGGCTCGGTCAGCGTGGGGAACACGCGTTCGGCGACACGGGCGGTCATGGCGTAGAAACGTTGCCAAGCGGCGAAGTCAGCCTGATCCACAAAGGACTGTGAGGTGCGGGACGGGTCTTCGGTGTCGATGAGCAGGCCGTGGTCGCCGACGGGGGTGTACGACGACATCCGACGGCGGAGCAAGGTGATCGGCAGGTCGAGATCGGCGATCACCTTGCGCGGCAACAAGCTCACCAGGTACGAGTAGCGCGACAGCCGGACGTCGACACCGGGGAAGGCTTGGAACGACACGGCGGCGCCACCGACCGAATCGAGCCGTTCCAGCACCTGCACGGACTTCCCGGCCCGGGCCAGATAGGCCGCGGCCACCAGGCCGTTGTGCCCACCACCGACAATGACGACATCCACGAGATCACTCAATCTGGGCAACTCCTACCCGGCCAGCGCGACAACCCTCTCGTGCAGCCTACCCAGATAGTCCTCGGACTCGGGCTTCATCAGCACACTGCGCAGCACCCGGGCGCCGTCGACATCGGCCACGGCGGCGATGCCCCGCTGGCCGAACGCGGCGGCACCGGCCCGCAGCGTGCTGAGGAAGACCGGATCATCCCGGTCGGACATGCCTTCCCGCATCATCCGTTCGGACGCGGCGTCGATCGCCGACAAGGTCGACTCGGCCGGGAAGTAGGTGACGATGTCGAGCTCGGGCCGCTGATACGGGACGAGTCGATCGGACTGGTCGATCAGCTCGTGCCACCGAACGGCGGCACGGCGGCCGGCGGCGAGCACGGCACCGAGGCCGTCGGCCTTGAGCGGCAACAACTTGAGCGTCAGCCACAGCGCCGCGGCAGCCGCGCCCGGCCGGGAGCATTCGAGGCTGATCTCACCGAGGTGCAGCTCGTCGGAGGTGAAGTAGGTGTACGGGGAGTCGTGCACGTAGAAGCGACCGACAGCTGGATCGGCGAAAAGCACCGCGCCGCAACCATAAGGCTGGAGACCGTGTTTGTGTGGATCGACCACAATGGAGTCACAACGGCGAATCGCCTGCCACGGCGCGGGATCGATGCCCTCGGTGCCGGCGATCAGGCTGAAGAAACCACCGTACGCGGCGTCGACATGGATCCGGAAGTCGTGGCGTTCTCGCAGCGCCACGACCTCGTGCACGGGATCGACGACACCGAGGCCGGTGGTGCCGGCGGTGACGACGACCGTGCCGACCTTTCCGCTGCGCAGCAGTGATTCCAGCGCGTCCAGGTCCATCTTGCCGGCGCCGTCGACAGGCACGGCGTGGCCCTCGACGCCGATCAGCTTACACATCCGTGAATGCGTGTAGTGACTGTCCACACTGTACGCGATGCCGAGTCGCGGATGGATTTCTCTTGCCACGTAGAGGGCTTCGAGGTTGGCGATGGTGCCGCTGGAGGTCAGGTGCCCCAGGTGTTCGCCGTAGCCGAACATCTCGGCCAGCTGGCGGACGACCTCGCGCTCCATCTTGGCCGTGGCAGGACCGCCGTCAAGGGCGTGGTTGTTGGGGTTGATCAGCATGGCCGCGGCGTAGCCGGCGATGGCCACCGGGTGCGGCGGCTTGAGCATCTGGCCGGCGTAGCGGGGATGGAAGAACGGGTAGTTGTCGCGCAGCCGGTCGGCCAGCTCGTCGAGCGCCGCCGAGACCTCACTGTCCTTGAGCGCCAACGATTCGTGCCGCGAGTACGGGCCGAACTCGGCCGCCCAGGTCTCATGGTTGGCCAGCACGCGGTCCAGCCAGGGGCGCAACTGCTCAGATGTGGTAGGCATACTCGCGGAACTCCCAATCGGTCACCCACTGCTCGAACCGGGCGACCTCGGCCCGCTTGAGCACGCTGAACGAGCTCACGAAGTCCTTGCCCAGCACGGCTTGCAGCGCCGAATCGTCGTCGAACGCGTCCAACGCGGCCGGTAGGGACATGGGCAGCACGGCGGTGCGGTCGGCGTTGTAGCCGTAACCCTCAAGCGGCGCAGGTGGTTCGAGCCCCTCCTCGATACCGAGCCGCATCGCCGCCAGCACGCCCGCGTGAACCAGGTACGGGTTCGCCGACGCATCCGGCAGCCGGACCTCGACCCGCGTGCCGGCACCACGCTCGGGCGGCACGCGGACCATCGCGCTGCGGTTGTCCAGTCCCCAGTCGATCAGCCAGGGTGCGAGCGTGTCGGGGCCGAAACGCTTGTAGGAGTTGATGGTCGGGTTGGTCAGCGCAGTCAGCGCGGGCGCGTGCCGGAGCACACCAGCCAGGGCGTGCCGCAGCAGCGGGCTCATGCCGTAGTCGGCCGACTCGTCAGCGCCAATGTTCTCGCCGGCTTCGTCCACAAAGGACACGTGTACGTGGAAGCCAGAAGCCCCGTGGTCATTGAACGGCTTGGCCATGAACGTGGCGAGCTTGCCCTCACGGCGAGCCAGGTCCTTGACCGCGGCCTTGAACCGGAAGGCGCGGTCGGCCGAGTCGAGCGCCTCGGAGTGCGCGAGGTTGATCTCGAACTGGCCCGGGCAGTATTCGTGGTTGCCGCCGAGCACGCCCAGCCCGAGGTCGCGGAGGTGCCGAATGGTCCGGATGAGGTGCAGGTCGGGGTCGCCGCGGGTGCCGCTGACGTAGACGTTGCCCGGTTCCGGGGAGTACGGCGCGAAACCGGCACCGTCCGGCACGCACAGGTAGTACTCCAACTCGGGGCCGACCAGCGGGCGCAGACCCGACTCGGCGAGGCCGGCGACAACGCGGCCGAGCACCGCCCGGGGCGACTCGCCGCCGTCACGCTGATCGCCGATGCAGGTCGCCACGCCCGGTTCCCACGGCACCACCGCGAGCGTGTCCAGATCGGGGATGATCTCCACGTCCGGCAGGCCCGCGTCCAGGCCGCCCGGCACCGCGACCGTGTCGCCGCGCGGGCTGGTGTGGTAGACGGCCCGGCAGAACGCCACGCCCCGTTCGACGGCGGCGGGGAGTTGTTCGACGAGCAGTTCCTTGGAGCGCTCGGTGCCCATCAGGTCGGGGAAGGCGACGCGGACCACGTCGACTCCCCTGGCGGTCAGTTCGGCCACCACGCGGTCGGCCTGCGCTGCCATCCTCCCCACCCTCCGTCGTTTGATTCCGAACCATAGCGCCGTGACAAGCCCGCAACAAGAGCGATATCGTACGTACCCAAACGAACATCGGGGAGGCGGCACATGACGGGCTTTCTGCATCCGCGCACACCCACCGGGCGGGCGTCCGTGACGGCTCCGCCGCCGTGGCACTACGCCGGCGATCTGATCACCATCGAGTACCGCACCGATCCGGCGCGAATCGCCGCCCTGCTGCCCGCGCCCCTGATGCCGGCCGCCGACGACCCCGGCGCCGTCGCCCTGATCTGGGCCGACTGGCAGGCGTGCACCGACGGCGGCGCCGAGCTGCTCGACCCCGTGCGCTCGCAGTACCGGGAATGCTTTGTCGTCGTGCGCTGCCAGTTCGCCGGCCGGACCTACTCGCGCTGCGTGTTCATCTGGGTGGACAAGGACTTCTCCCTCGCCCGCGGGCTGCACCAGGGCTATCCCAAGAAGTTCGGCTCCATCCACCAGACCCGGCCCCATCCTTACGGTCCCGCGCCCCGCATCGAGGCCGGCGCCCGCTTCGGCGCCACCCTCGCCGCCGGCGACCGGCGACTGGCCGAGGCCGTCATCGAGCTGACGGAACCCAGTCCACACAACGGTTTCGTCAACGCGCACCCGATGGCCCACCACCGCACCCAGCCCAGCATCGAGCTCGGCAAGCCGGACAGTTACACGGAGCTCGTCGAGTCGGGCGCCGCGTCCTTCGACGGCGGCCGGCCCTGGGCCGCGCGGGCCGACCTCCGGCTGTTCGAGTCGCCCACCGAGGAACTGGCCGACCTGACCGTGGACGAGTACATCGGGGCCTACTACCGGCAGGTCGGCGTGACGTGGAACGGCGGGAAGGTGCTGGCCTGAGCGGTCAGGGGAACGCCAGCCACGTGGTCTTGAGGTCGGTGAACTTGTCCAAGGCGTGCACGGACTTGTCACGGCCGTGGCCGGAGAGCTTGGTGCCGCCGAAGGGAACGGTGAGGTCGCCTTCCTCGTAGCAGTTGACCCACACGGTGCCGGCCTTCACAGAGCGGGCGATTTCATGGGCGGTGCGGAGGTCGCTGGTCCAGACGCCGGCGGCGAGGCCATAGGCGGTGTCGCCGGCCAAGGACAGGGCCTCGGCGACGGAAGAGAAGGTCAGCACGGAGAGAACGGGGCCGAAGACCTCGTCCTGGGCGATGGGCATGGCGGGGTCGACGCGGTCGAGGACGGTGGGCTCCAAGAAGTAACCGCCGGTGTCGGACAGGCAAGGGCGGCCGCCGGTGAGCAAGCGGGCGCCGCCGGACACCGCACGACTGATGTGAGCGAGCACGGACGTGAGATGGGGAGCGCTGACGAGAGGGCCCATGCGAGTGTCCGGATCCAAGGGATCGCCGGGAAAGTACGCGGCGGCACGGGAAACGACCCGGGCCACGAAGTCGTCGGCGATGTCGCGGTGCACCAGCAACCTGGACGCGGCAGTACACATCTCGCCGGAGTTGAAGAAAATGCCCCAAGCGGCCATGTCGGCGGCGGCGTCGAGGTCGTAGGCATCGGGGAAGACGATGTTGGGCGACTTGCCGCCGAGCTCCAGCCACACCCGCTTGAGGTTGGAATCGGCCGAGTAGCGAAGGAATTCCCGGCCGACGGCGGTGGAACCGGTGAAGGTGAGGACATCGACGCCGGGATGCAGCCCGAGGGCGCGACCGGTGATGGGCCCGGGACCGTTCACGACGGTCAACACGTCCTCGGGCAACCCCGCGTTGCTGGCCAGCGAGGCCAGCAGAACGGCCGATAGTGGCGACTGCTCGGCCGGCTTCAAGACGACCGTGCAGCCGCTGATCAAAGCGGGCGCGAGCTTCCACGCGGCCATGGTCAACGGGAAGTTCCACGGCACGACGGCCGCGACCACGCCGGCCGGCTCCCGCGTGACCAGGGCCAACGCCGAAGCCGAGCTCTGGGTGACCTCGCCCGAGACCTTGTCGGCCAGCTCGGCGTACCAGCGGAAGGTCTTGGCCACCGCGGGCACCTCGATGCCGAGCGAGTCATGCAGCGGTTTGCCCATCTCCAACGAAATGGTCCGCGCCAACTCCAACGCCGAACCCTCGACGAGATCGGCCAGCCGGAACAACACGGACGCCCGCTCCCGAGGCGACATGCGCGGCCACGGCCCCGCGTCGAAGGCCGCCCGGGCGGCCCGCACGGCCCGGTCGACATCGTCAGGACCGGCCTCGTCGACGGATACGATGACCTTGCCGTCACGGGGTGAAAGCACCTGCACGGCGACCTCCGAACGTCTTGACCGACCTGACCGAGCCACGTACGTTTGGATGCAAACGATACTACGGGAGAGGCCATGGTCGACCACTGGATCGGGGGCAGGCGGGTCACCTCGACGGTCCGCTTCGACGACATCTCCCCCATCGACGGCAGCGTGCTGGCCCACGTCTCCCGGGCCTGCCCCGACGAGGTCGACCTGGCCGTCGACGCGGCCGAAGAGGCATTCACGCACTGGCGGCGCACCACCCGCGAACGGCGCGCCGAGTACCTGCACAAGATCGCCGACGGCGTGGAGAAGCGCATCGACGAGCTCGCCGCGACCGAGACGGCCGACAACGGCGCGCTGCTGCGGTCGCACCTGCGCGGCGTGATGCCCCGAGTGGTGCACAACTTCCGCTTCTTCGCCGACTGGCTGGTCGACGAGGTCAGCCATCCGGACTTCGACACCCGCGGCCACACCAACCAGGTCAGTTGGGACCCGGCCGGCGTGTGCGCGCTGATCACGCCATGGAACGCCCCGCTGATGCTGGCCAGCTGGAAGATCGCGCCGGCGCTGGCCGCCGGCAACACCGTGGTGCTCAAGCCGGCCGAGTGGTCGCCACTAACGGCGTCGTTGCTTGCGGACATCACCGCCGAGGCGGAGCTGCCGCCGGGCGTGTTCAACGTGGTCAACGGCTACGGCGTGGAAACCGGCCAGCACCTGGTCAACCACCCGAAGCTGCGCCGGATCAGCTTCACCGGCTCGGTTCCGACCGGCCGTGCCATCGCCAAGGCGGCCGCGGCCAACCTGGTGCCGGCCTCGCTCGAGCTCGGCGGCAAGTCGCCGTTGATCGTGTTCGCCGACGCCGATCTGGACTTGGCGGTTCAGTTGGCCGTCGAGCAGTACGACAACGCCGGGCAGGTGTGCCTGGCCGGCGTCCGGCTGCTGGTCGAGGAGTCGGTCGCCGCCGAGTTCATGGCCGGCTTCCTGACCAGGGCGGACGCCCTCAAGCAGGGCGATCCGCGTGACGCGGCCACCGACATCGGCCCGCTGGTGCATCGCCGCCAGTTCGAGCGGGTGGACACGTTCGTGCAGCGGGCCAAGGCCGACGGGGCGCGCGTGCTGCTCGGCGGCGGCCCCAACGCCGAGCTGGGCGGCCTGTACTACCGTCCCACTCTGCTCACGGATGTCCCGCCGGGCAGCGAAATCCTCACCGAGGAGGTGTTCGGCCCGGTGCTGACGGTCCAGACCTTCCGCCGCGAGGAGGAAGCCGTCACGATGGCCAACGACACCCGCTTCGGCCTGGCGGCGACCCTGGTCACCGGCGACCGTGAGCGCGCGCGGCGGGTCACCGGGCAGCTCGTCGCCGGCACGGTGTGGGTGAACTGCTTCTTCGTACGGGACCTGCGGGCCCCGTTCGGCGGCAGCCGCGAGTCCGGCGTCGGCCGCGAGGGCGGCAACTGGAGCTTCGATTTCTATTGCGACATCAAGAACACGGTCTCGGCGGAACAGGGTGGCGGCATGGGTGAGATCGTCGGCGCGGGTCTGCTCTCCCACGTGCCGACGATCATGCTGCCCGCGGCCGAACGCCGGGAGCTCAACGGCGGCCGGGACTTCACGCTGGTGGCCGGCCTGGAACGGCTCAGGGCCGAAGTGTTCCAGCAGCTGGACTACGACACGGTCGTGGTGCTGGACTCGCACTGGGCCACCACCGTGGAGTTCGTTGTCACGGCACACAACCGGCGGGCCGGGCTGTTCACGTCGGAGGAGCTGCCGCGCGGCATGTGCCGCATCCCGTACGACTTCGAGGGCGATCCGGAGCTGGCCCGGGCGATCGCCGCGCACGGCGAGAAGCAGGGCACGTGGATCACCCCGATCGACGACCAGTACCTGCCGATCTACTACGCCACCGTGAATCTGTGGCGGTATCTGGGGATCGAGGGCAAGCGCTGGGTGTCGATCGGCGTCTGCCAGACCGCCGACCTGGAGGACAACCTGCGGCTCGGCCGGGCGCTGGCCGCCGGCATCGCCGACAGTGAACGAAAGGTGCTGTTGGTGGCGTCCGGCGCACTCAGCCACACCTTCTGGCCGCTGCGCGAGCTGCGCCAGCACGAGGCCGGCGGCATCGAGCACATCCGCACGCCCGAAGCGGCGCAGGCCGACCTGCAACGCATCGACTGGTTCCGCCGAGGCGATCACGCACGGGTGCTCGACACCATGCCGGAGTTCGCGAAGTTCAAGCCGGAGGCGGGTTTCGGCCACTACCTGATGATGGCCGGCGCGCTCGGCGAGCGGGCCTGGCGGGCGCCGGGACGGCTGTTCAGCGAGTACGAGAACGCGGTCGGTACCGGACAGGTGCACATCTGGTTCGACCGCCCGGCCGAGGGATGGACGTGACGGAATACCGCAGGATCCTGCTGGACGGCGCCGTGGTCGAGGTTGTCCGCGATGGCGACCAGCTGCGCGCGGCCGACGGCCGCGCAGTTGAACTGGAGAGCGCAGTTCATCTGCCGCCGGTCGAGCCGTCGAAGATCATCGCGGTGCACCTGAACCACCGCAGCCGGGTCGACGAGTTCCAGGCCACGCTCCCGCCGGCCCCGACCTACTTCCACAAGCCCACCTCGTCCCTGAACGCGCACAACGGCGCGGTCGTGCGGCCAGAGGGCTGCAAGTGGCTGAACTACGAGGGCGAGGTCGCCATCGTGATCGGCCGAACCTGCCGCAACATCGCGCCGGCCGACGCGAAGGACCACATCCGCGGCTACACCATCGCCAACGACTACGGCCTGCACGACTTCCGCGACACCGACGCCGGCTCCATGCTGCGGGTGAAGGGCTCGGACACGTTGTGCCCCTTGGGTCCCGGCCTCGTGACCGACTGGGACTTCCACGGCCGCACGCTGATCACCCGGGTCAACGGCGAGGTCCGCCAGCACGGCAGCACCGACGAGATGCAGTGGGACATGCACTACCTCGTCGCCGACATCGCCCGGACGATCACGTTGTATCCCGGCGACGTCCTCCTGTCGGGCACTCCGGCCAACTCCCGCCCTGTGCAGCCCGGCGACGTCGTCGAGGTGGAGGTGGACGGACTCGGCGTGCTGCGCAACCACATCGTCAACGGACCGACGGCGGTCCGCACGGATGTGGGCGCGCAGCCCACCGAGTCCGAAGAGGTCCGCTCGACCGCGCTGGGCGGCGACTGGGAGTTCCGCGGCATCCGCCCACCCCGGCGCTAGCTCAGGCGTCCCCGGCGGCGAGCTTGGGCAGCGGGCTGGCCTGGACCTGCTCGCGCACCTCGGCCTGCCGGCCGGCCGAGGTCTGCTCGAAGTGGTTGAGCATGTGCCGCAGCACCCGGGTCAGCTCGGCGATCCGCCGCGGCGACAGCCCCTCGAGGCTGTACACCTCCTCGGCGTTGAAGCGCGGGAACAGCTCGCACATCAGCGCCTTGCCGCGATCGGTCAGCGACAGCACGCTCAGCCGCCGATCATCGGCCGGTGTCGTGCGATTGAGCAGTCCCCGGTTGGACAGGGTCCGCGCGACGCCGGTGAGCGTGCCCTTGGAGATGCCGCTCTCCTCGGCCACATGGCGGGTCTCGATGTCACCCCAGATCCACACCACCCACAGCACCACGAAACCGGTCCACGAGAGGTCGACGTCCCGCAGCACGGACTGCTCGAAGTGGTTGCGCACCACCAGGGCCGTCCGGTGCAGGTTGGACAGCGCCATCATCGACTCGACGTCGATCGGCAGGCCGTTGAGACGCTCGCCGACGGCCTTCTCGGTCTCGCGCAGCGTGTAGTAGCCGGTCACGGCGGCCAGCGTAGCCCGCGCCGGGGCAGGATGGATCAGCCGGCGAGCTGCTGGATCCGGGCCACGACCGCGGCCGGGCTGGGCTGCTCGGCCATCTCGTCGCGCACCTCGGCGGCGGCCTTGGCGAAACTCGGGTCGTCCAGGACCTGGGCCAGCGCCGCGCCGACCTCCTCGGGCTCGTTCACGGTGACGCCGACGCCGCGCTTGGCCATGGCGCCGGCGTTGAGCGGCTGGTCGGCGAACTTGGGCAGCGCCACCTGCGGCACGCCGTAGGCCAGCGGCGTCATGACCGTGGCCGATCCGCCGTGGTGCACGATCGCGGCACACGTGGGCATCAGGGCGTTGAGCGGCATCCAGCCAAGCGGCCGCACGTTCGACGGCAGCTCCCCCAGCTCCGAGAGGTCGATGTCGCCCGCTGCCAACAGAATCTCGACGTCCATTGTGGACAACGAGGCCAGCATCCCACGCAACGCGCCAATTCCGCCGAGTGCCGGCAGGACGCTGCCGATGGTCACGCAGACGCGGGGCCGGGTCGGCGGCAGCGTCACCCAGCCCGGGATCACACGCGACTCGTTGTATGCGACATACCGCATGAGGAATTGTGTATCGGTGGCGACGCCGCCCATGCTCGGCGGCCGCACGTCGACAGTGGCCATCGGGATGACCGGGGCATCCGGCAGGCCGAGCCGCTCACGGGTCAGCTCCAGGTAGTCGGCGATGTCCTGGCGTGCGCCGACCGCGTGCTCGTCCAGGCCGGCCCAGCCCAGCCGGATGCCCTGCTCGACCAGCGGCACGCCCAGCGCGCCGGCGATCAGCCGACCGGCCCCCTGTTCCAGCGTGCTGACCACGACGTCCGGCCGGAACGCCCGGGCCACCGGCAGCATGCCGTCGATCATCTGCTCGCCGAACCAGCCGAAACCGCCCCGATCCGGCTGCCGACCGCCGCCCTTGAGCATCCCGGCGACGGCGGCCATGAACTCCGCCCACAGGTCGCGGTCCGGCAGCGGATCCACCACCGGCAGGCCGGCGCCGGCCGCCGCGCGGGCCCCGTCCCCGTTGTTGAGCAGCAGCACCTCATGCCCGGCGGCCCGAAAAGCCCAGGCCAGCGGCACCGTCGGCAGGAAAAGCCCGGATCCGGGCACGGCCGTGCAGACAACCCTCATCGCCTACTCCCCCTTGATCGTCTTGAGCAGCGCTCAATTGAGCGCTGCTCAAGCTAGTGCCGCTAGACTGATCTCGTCAAGAGGAGGGCGCGGATGCCGCTACGACGGGACCAGGTGGTCGAGGCCGCGCTGGAGCTGCTGGACGAGGTGGGGCTGGACGCCTTCACCACGCGTGCGCTGACCGACCGGCTCGGCGTGCAGCGGGGCGCCCTGTACTGGCACGTCAAGAGCAAGCAGGAGCTGTTGGCCGCGGTCACCGAGCTGGTGGTGGCGCCGGTGTTCGCCGACACCGGCGACGACAGTGGCGACTGGGCCGACGACCTGGTGGAATTCGCCCACCGGCTGCGGGCCGCCATGCTGGCCCACCGCGACGGCGCCCGGCTCGTCGCCGCCAACGTGACCATGAGCAGGTCCGGGGTCGAGCTGCTGGAGAACGCCCTGGCCCGGTACATCCGCCAGGGCATTCCGCTGCCGGTGGCGGCGCGCTGGGGCGACATCATGGCCAGCTACGTAACGGGCTACGTGTTACAGGAGCAGAGCAGCCCCGCACCGGTGCCGGTCGACGTCAGCAGGGCCGCGCCGGAGATGCGGGACTTCTTCACCGACGGGCATCCCAGCAGCGCCGAGACCTTCGCCGCCTCGGTGAGGACGATCGTGCTCGGCATGCGCGCCGAAGCCGAGACGCTGACCCCCGCGAGTCCCGCTTAGCGTCAGGGCGAAAGCACGAATCAGTTTCACGCGTTCGGTGTGACTGTGGGCGGGACTCACGGGGGGTTGAATGGGTGGGGTGTGGGTCGGGGTGTTGGGGGAGCTCGAAGTCCGTGGCGCGGACGGCGAGCTGGTGGAGGTCGGCGGGGCGATGCTCCGCACGCTGCTGGTGCGGCTGGCCGTGGACGCGGGGCGGATCGTCACGACGGACCGGCTGATCGCCGACCTGTGGCCGGAGTCGGCGCCGGCCGAGCCGGGGGCGGCGTTGCAGTCGCTGGTGGCCCGGCTGCGGCGGGCGATCGGGCGGGCGGCGATCGATTCGCAGCCCACCGGCTATCGGCTGAACGCCGAGGTCGACACGCGGCAGTTCGAGCAGGCTCTGGTCGAGGGCCGGCCGCGTGAGGCGCTGGAGTTGTGGCGGGGCAGCCCACTCGCCGACGTCGGCGACGCGGAGTTCGCCCGTGCCCCGATCGCCCGGCTGGAGGAGCTGCGGGCGACGGCGATCGAGGCGCAGATCGATGCCGACATCGCCGCGCAGCAGGACGTGATCGCCGAGGTCGAGGAGTTGGCGGCGGCACAACCGTTGCGCGAGGGCTTGCAGGCGCGGTTGATGCGGGCCCTGACAGCGAAGGGTCGGCAGGCCGACGCGCTCTCGGTGTACGACCGCGTACGCACACTGCTGGCCGATCAGCTCGGCGTGGATCCGGGGCCGGAGCTCCAGGAGGCGCATCGCCAGGCGTTGCGTACGACGTCGGCTCGGTCGAACCTGCCAGCCCGGATGACCAGTTTTGTCGGCCGTGACCTGGAGTTGCAGCAGGTGACGCGGGCGTTGGCCGGCGCGCGGCTGGTGACCTTGACCGGTACCGGCGGCGCGGGCAAGACGCGGCTGGCAGTCGAGGCGGCGGAGCGACTGCTGACCGATTTCCCCGACGGTGTCTGGCTTGTCGATCTCACGTCCACTGTGGACATTGTGGCTGCGACGCGGGAGGCGCTGCGCACGGCCGACCATCCGCGCGACTACCTGGCTCCCCGGAATTCCCTGCTGGTGTTGGACAATTGCGAGCACGTGATCGACGCCGCGGCCGACTTCGCCGCCGATCTGCTGGCGCGGTGCCCACGTCTGACGATCTTGGCCACGAGCCGTGAGCCGCTGAACATCACCGGCGAGACGCTGTGCCCGTTGGTCCCGTTGGACGACAGCCACGCCGTGGTTCTGTTCACCGACCGAGCTCGGGCGGTAAGCCCCGAATTCCGCCCTTCTGACTCCATTGTGGACATTTGCAAGGCGTTGGACGGATTGCCACTGGCAATCGAGCTGGCCGCGGCCCGACTGCGGTCGCTGACGCCGTCACAGCTCGTTTCGCGGCTCGGTGACCGTATCGGCCTGCTGAACAAGGGAACTCGGGCCGCTCCGCAGCGACATCGCACACTCCGGGCCGTGATCGACTGGAGCTGGGACCTCCTCGACGTCGACGAGCGCACCCTGTTGAGTCGGCTGTCGGTGTTCGCCGGCGGGGCAACGCTGGCGGCGATCGAGGAAGTGACCGAGGGCACTCTTGACCAGGTTGCGTCCCTTGTGGACAAATCGCTGGTGGTTGTTTCTGATGATCGATACCGGCTACTGGAGACGATCCGCGAGTACGCAGCGTCCAAATTGGATGGTGATGACACTCGACGGCGGCATGCTTTGTACTACACGGAGTTGGTCGAGCGGACCGAGCCATTGCTGCGCGGCCCCGAGCAGGTTGGGTGGCTGGCGCGACTGACCGCCGAACGGGCCAACCTCGATCTGGCGATGTCGCCGCGTATGTTCACCGCTCGGCTCTGGCTGTGGCTTTTGCTGGCCCAGTTGCAGGATCCCTTGCGCTGGGCCGAAACCTTCGACACCGACGAGGCCCGTCTGCTCCGCGCGCCAACCGAGGAGCTGCTCGACCGGCTCGCGCTCGAGGACAGGCCCGCGACGTTGGCGCTCGTCGTCCTCGGTAGCGGCGCGAATTCCACCAGGCTCGGCAGTATCGCCGCTCGGCTCAGCGGTTCCGACGACCCGTGGCGGCGAGCCGCCGGCGAGCTCCTGCACGGCTATGTCGCGTCCGAGATCAGCGACGGTCGCGTGGCCCAGGCCGAGCGGCATTTCGCCCAGGCCGCAACGGCTTTCCGCGATCTCGGTGATCAGATCGGCCTCACCTATGCCTTGACGTTCCTGTCCATCGCTCAGGCCAGCCGCGGCGCCAACGATGCCGCCCTCGCCGCCGTCAGCGAGGCCTTGTCCATCGGCGCGCACGTGCCGACGCTTTTGCATGTCCAGTCCGCGCAGCTCCAGGCCCGCACCGGCGACGTCGCCGGTGCGCGGCAGGTACTCGAACGGGCCGAGCGCAGCACCCCCGCCGACGATCCCGTTTCCTTGTCCCGGATTCGCAACGCCCTCGCCGAACTCGCCCGTCTCGACGGGCAGCTGTCCCAGGCCCTCTCTTGGCACCGCTTGGCGTTGGCCCTCGACTCCCCCACCGCCCCCATGCAGTTTTTGGCCATGCTGCGGATGAACTACGCCCTCACCCTCACCGCCCTCGGCCACCGCGACGACGCCGGCCGCCAGCACTGCCTCGCCGTCGAGTTGGTCATGCAGACCAGGGACGCCCCCGCCCGCGCCGTGATCTTGGAGGCCCAGGCCGCGTGGTTCGAGGAGGGCGGGGAGCGGGAACAGGCCGCCACACTCCGGGCCCGAGCCGCCGAACTGCGCGGCTGATTTGAGCAGCCCCCGAATCCAGCCTAGACCGCGAAGCTGGGAACGGGAGTCGGCGCGATCTTGGCCGAGCTTGGCCGACCGGGGTTGCCAGGTTGATCTGGTTCGATGGGGTTCGGGGGCTGCCTTGTGGCGGCGGGGTGCTGAGCAGCCCCCGAATCGAGCCTAGTCCTTGACGCTGGGAACCGGTTTTTTTGCGATCTTGGTGGAGCTTGGCCGATCGGGGTTGCCAGGTTGATCTGGTTGGATGGGTTCGGGGGCGGCTCAAAACGGGGGCTGCCAACGGCTGAGGTACTGGGGGACGTCGGAGGCCTCGGTGGTGATGAGGCCGATGTAGCCGTCGGGGCGGACGACGACGAAGGCGTCGGAGAGGTCGTAGGCGGGGGCGTCGGTGACGGGGATGGCGCCGGGGTAGGAGACGCCGAAAGTCAGGACGGTGAACTGGGGGCCGCGGAGGGCGTCGTGGATGCGGAGCGGGCCGGCGAAGCCGTCGGGGGCACGGTCGCCGGCGCGGAGGGAGCCGGGAGAGACGCGGGTGTCGACGGAGAGCTTGGAATCCCGGTAGTGGAGTCCCAGCTGACGGAGAACGGGGTCGGAACGGTCCATGGCGGCGGCCCGGCCGAGACCACGGTTGAAGAGCTGCTGACTGATGCCGAGGACGTCGGCGGCGATGGGCAAGCGCTCGGCCTCGTAGGAGTCGAGGAGCTCCGAGGAGCCGGAAGCGAGCTTCCAACCGAGGTTGTAAGCGTCCTGCACACCGGTGTTGAGGCCCTGACCGCCGGCGGGGGTGTGGACGTGGGCGGCGTCGCCGGCGAGAAAGACGCGGCCGATGCGGTAGCGGTCGACCATGCGAACGTTTGCCCGCCACTGGCTGGACCAGCCGACATCGGTGAGGGTGAAGCCGCTCACCGACTTCACCAGGCCGGCCAGGTCGTCGCAGTCGAAACGGGGCGTGGTGAGCTGGAAGGTGTCGGTGCCGGCCATGGGGCACAACGCCAACACGGGCCCCTCGGCGTTGCTCCAGATGTGCCAATGGTCGCGGTCCAGCCCGGAGACACGGACATCGGCGATCTGGAGGCGATGCTGCTCCAAGGTTTCACCGGCGAACGACACGCCGGTGGCCTTGCGGACGGCGCTGCGGCCGCCGTCGGCGCCGACGAGGTAGCGGGCGCGAACGGGCTGCCCGTCCAACACAGCAGTGACGCCGGAAGGGTCCTGGGTGAAGCCCTGGAACTCGATCCCGGACTCGACGCGGCCGCCGAGCTCCTCGAGGCGAGCACGGAGGATGGCGGCGGTGCGCCACTGCGGCAGCATCAACGGGTTCGGGTACGGGACGTCGGGCCGAGCGGAGACGGTAGGGGCCATGTCGCGCTCCCAAGCGACCTGCCCGTCCTGATAGCCCCGCATGGGCGGATAAGGACCGCCGTGCTCCTGCGCAGCGTCGATCACGCCGAGGTCGGCGAACACCTCGAGCGTCCGCGGCTGGATGCCCTTGCCGCGAGAGCCGGCGAACTCGGTGTCACGGTCGACGATGCGGTGCGCCACGCCCCGCCGGGCAAGGTCGACGGCCAGGGTGAGTCCGGTCGGACCGGCTCCGATGATGAGAATCTCGGTGTCCATGGCCGACACCGTGCCGAGACCCGCTGTCAGACCACCGACAGAACGCTGTCAGTGCGTGCGCCTGCCGGTGTCGACGAGGAAATCGTCGAACAGGTTGGGCAGGTAGGCCACCAACAGCCCCACGGCGGAGAAGGCCCCGCCGACCGGGTTGAGCCGGGACAGCGCCCACGCGAAGGCGCAGCCGCGATATGCCGGCACGGGTGTGCTGACATCGGTGAACCAGCTCAGGAACGGCATCCGCAGCTCGCGGATGCGCGAATTGACCAACGGCCCGCCCAACGCCAGCAGCGCGGTCGGCTCGTTGCGCATGGCCCAGCGGTACACCTGGGAGAACTGGAAGAACCGCCACTCGGCGGCGGTCGGCGGCACGCCGATGGCGCGGGCCAGGGCCACTCCGTGCTCGGTGGCGGCCTGCTCGGCCCGGCTCCAGGCGGCGTCGTGCACGCTGCGCCGGTCCAGCTCGCCGTCACTGAGCCGACGTAAGTACGTAGCCCATTCGGTCGAACCGGGATTGCCGAACGTGTCCTCGGACAGGCCGAGCGCGATGGCCGTTCCGCGCTCGAGACCCTCCAGAATGGACGCGTCCACAATGGACATCCAACTGCCCGGCCGGGCCAGGTCGTTGTCGCGAAAGAATTCGAGCACACCTTCGATGTTCCGCCATCGACATGGGTCGATGTCCAGCCGGCTGACGTACTCCGACTGCACGTCACGGAGAAAGTCAAGGCGGTCGGCCACATGCAGGTGGTCGAGCTCGGCCACGGTGCGACCGAGCGGCCGCTCCGCGACGCGATGGGCGCGCGGAACAGCGACCGGCGCGACAGGCGCGACGGTGTCTGCGGTCACACTTCGGGCGTACACGAACGGCTCCCCGGTGGCACGAACAAGACAACGTCCGAAAATCGTATCCGCCCCGAATGGGTGCACCTGTCGTCACATTGGGCGAACCACTGCGGCCGACCAGCGGATCTTGGAAAAAGGCCAGGTCACCGGATCTGTCTAGTGTGGTCGGTCACGTAACGATGTGGAAAAGTCCTTGCCTGCCACAAGAAGATCACCACGTACAGTGGTCTTCGATCGACGGAGCGCACCGATCACCGGCCGCCGGGCTCGACTCCACAATGGACCGAGCGCGCGTTCCCGTTGTGTAGAAGAAGATCACGTTGCGGCGGCGGGCTTCAGCCAGCCCCCGCCGTACGGGCTAAGCCAATCGGCGTCATCGCTGGAACCGATAGACGGCGGCGCCACGGGAGTTCTCGGCCCGCCGCGCGTACCGGTGCAGGAACGCGTCGATGGACGCGCGGGTGCGGGTGAGCGCCGCGGCCGACTCGGCCAGCACCGCCGCCCCGTTGGCGGTCAGGTGGTACATCCGCCGCGCCGGTCCCGGTGTGGCAGTGGTCCAGCTGGAACAGACCAGCCCGGCCCGTTCCAGGTTGCGCAGCGCCCGATAGATACCGCTGGCGTCGTTGTCCACGCCGCACAGCAGTCGCAGCCGCTCGATGAGCTCGTAGCCGTGGTCCGGCCGCTCGTCGAGCAACAGCAGCAGGCACGGTTGGACGAAGTTGCGCGGTTCCCCGTCGCGCATCAGGCGTCCCCTCCTGCTGAATTCATGACGGCCTCCACGTCGAATTCTCGCCCGTGACCCCGACCAAGGATAAAACCGAATGGCGGCGGCGGACAGGGACACCGCCGCGTCCAATCGGGTACCGCACGAGCCCCGTTCACCGGGAAAATGAAGGATGCAGCCGCCGAAAGGTAGAGTGTGCTCTGGTCCGACCGGAACAACCGGAACCCATTTGGCCTGATAACCTGCGGCCCGCGCCGACGGCACCGGTACGGTTCAACGATGACCGCGATGTCCCCGGCGCGGCTGGCGGAAACGTTCGCCCGCATCGCCGATACGCTCGTCGACGACCTGGACCATGTCGAGTTCGCTCGATTTCTGGCCGCCCGCACGCGGGAAACGCTGCTCGTGCCCGCGGTGGGCGCGGTTCTCGTCGATCATCGCGGACAACCCCACATCGGACACTCCGCACCCGATCGGCTGGCCGCTTCACCATTGTGGCCGCTGCTGCGCGGGGACGGCCCGAGCATGGAGTGCCACCGCACCGGAACTGCGATCGTGGTGCCGGACACCGACCAGCGAAACAACCGATGGAACCGTTTTCTCGCGGAAGCGAGGACGGCCGGCTTCGGCTCGCTGACCGCGGTCCCGTTACGTGTGCGGGAAACCACGATCGGAGCCTTGACAGTGCTGCGGGCCGAGCGGGGAACGCTCTCGGATCAGGACAGCCGAATCGTCGAGGCGATGGCGCTGACCGCCGCCGCCGGTGTGCACAGACTTGGGGAGCTGACGCAGGCGCAAACGCTCGCCGCGCAGCTCCAGACCGCGTTCAGCAGCCGAATAGTGATCGAACAAGCCAAAGGCGTCCTGGCCGAACGGCACGGCAGCTCGGTGGACGGCGCATTCGGCGCTCTTCGCGAGTACGCCAGGCGGCGCAACCTGCGCCTGACCGACCTCGCGAACGCGGTGGTGGCCGGATCGGAGCAGGTGCCGCCGCTGCCGCCGGCAACGAAGTGATCTTCGTCCTGATGGGTTGCGACGTTAATTCACGGGGTGCATCGTTGACCCTGAATGGCCGAATTCACCGCGCATTGTCGCCGGCACTCGCCCATCACCCCGCTCCGGACCCTGGCGGATCACCACTTCACGTGAGAAGTCAGGGAGGTGTGCCGTGTCCGGGTGGGTGTCCGTCTCGGCCCGGCGGTCCGCGTACACCGGTGAGCCGTTGGGCCGGGCCAGCACCGCGGTGGGTGATCTGGCCGGGCACGGACTCGACTTCTGCTCGGCCGGCCAGCGCCGGTTCCGCGCCCTGCTGGCGCTGCTCGCGTGCAATTCCGACGGGGCCGAGAACCAGTTGACGCGTTGGCAACTCGACTGGTCGGTGGCCGGCCGGATCATCTACTCGCCGGAGCAACACGCTCTCGTGGTGCTGACGCCGATTCCGCACCTGCTGGCGTCGGCCGCGCTGGTGCATCCGGATCCGGTGCGGCGTCAGGGTTTGCCCGGGCTGCGGCCGTTGAACGCCCATCCCGACGGCCTGTGGTTCCGTATGCGGCACGTGCCGACGCGCACCTTGTTGCGTATCGAAGCAGTCGAATCCGAGGGCACGGTCGTGCATCCGCAAGTGCCGATCGCGTGGGAAATCGCCAGCCGCAGCTGGGAGATCCTGCCCGAAGAGGACGTGGCGCTGCGCTCGGTGCCGCCGATGCACGTGGACGCCGAGCAGCTGCTGGCCGCGGTGCTGGTCCGTTTGGGGTCGGACGAACCGGACGGCCGTTGGCACGTCGGGGCGACCTTGGCCCGGGCCCACCAGCGGGGCACCGCTTCGCCGCTACGGTCGTTGTGGGGGCGGGGCCGGCACTGGCAGCTGGTCTGCCGGGACCGGGCCACGGTGACCGGCCTGTGCTCGGCCCTGACCGGCCCGGAGATCGGCCTGGCCGGGGCGGTGCCGTTGGAACGCACAAGATCCACGGCCTTGATCGGCCACCGGGAGGCGACGCTGCGGCTGGTCGGTCCCGGATGACGGGCTGATCGGCCCGGCGGTCGTGTGCACGGCACAGCTTCCGATAAGGTCTATACCAATACCGCCAAGCTGCCGTGGCGGCAGTCGGACCATGACGCCTAGTCCAGGAGGCACCCGTGTACCTGCTGCGCCACGCCCGGCTCGTGTTGCCGGGAGGAGTGGTCGACGACGGCCGCCTCGCCGTCGACGGCGAATGGATCACCGAGCTGGGCACCGGCGCCAACGGCGGCCCGCATGCCGGCACCGAGGTCGTCGACCTCACCGGATACGTGGTGGTGCCCGGTTTCGTGGACATGCACGTCCACGGCGGCGGGGGCGGCTCGTTCGGCGAAGACCTCGAGCAGTCGCGCAAGGTCGTGGAGTTCCACCGCGCCCACGGCACCACGACGACCATCGGCAGCACCGTCACGATGGCGCTACCCGAACTGGAACGGGCCGTCGAGGCGCTGTCCGGTCTGGTGCAGGACGGCCTGCTCGCCGGCATCCACCTGGAGGGCCCGTTCATCAGCAAGGCCCGCTGCGGCGCGCACGATCCGGCGCTGCTGCGCGAACCCGACGAGCACGTCGTGGCCAAGCTGTTGGAGCGCGGGCACGGCGCCGTGAAGATGGTGACGCTGGCGACCGAGCTCAACGGCGGCCTGCGGGCCGTGCGGCAGCTGACCGACAACGGCGTCATCGCCGCCCTGGGGCACACCGATTCCAGCTACGAGCAGGCCCGCGAGGCCATCGACGCCGGCGTCACCGTGGCCACGCACCTGTTCAACGCCATGCGCGGCCTGCACCACCGCGAGCCCGGCCCGATCGCCGCGATGCTGGAGTCGGAGACGGTCGCGGTCGAGCTGGTCAACGACGGCCACCACCTGCACGACGCCGCCGTGGAGCTGGCTTTCCAGGCCGCCGGCCACTCCCGCGTCTCCCTCATCACCGACGCGATGAGCGCCGCCGGGGCCGGCGACGGCAGCTACGAGCTTGGCGCGCTGGCCGTGAACGTGGTCGACGGCGTGGCCCGGCTGGCCGACAACGGCTCCATCGCCGGCTCCACGCTGACCATGGACAGCGCTTTCCGCCGGGCCGTGCTGGTCAACCAGATCCCGCTGGAGCGGGCCTCGGTCGCCGCCTCCGGCACGCCGGCCCGGGTGCTGGGCATCGACGACCTCGTCGGCTCGCTGGACGTCGGCAAGCGGGCCGACCTCGTCGTGCTGGACGACCGGCTCACCGTGGCCGGCGTGATGTCCCGCGGCCGCTGGGTCACCGAGATCCCCGCCCCGCTGGTCAACGCCGACGCCCAGTAACTCGCTTGGAAGGGGCCTTCCTGCACTCCGAGTGGAGGAAGGCCCCTTCACGGCATCAGGGCAGGTGGCCGGGCGGGGTGGCGGCGGCCTGGGCGCGGACCCGCTTGCGCACGGCGAACCAGCCCAGCACCAGCAGCAGCACCACGCCGGGAATGCTGTAGATCATGATCCGGCCGGCCGGCACGTCCCAGTAGCTCAGGGCCAGCACCAGCACCAGGAAGCCCAGCGTCAGGTAGTTGGTGTACGGGGCCCACGGCAGCCGGTAGGCCGGCCGCTCGAGCTCGCCGCGCCGGGCCTTGCGCTGCAACGCCAGGTTGCAGACCATGATCATCGACCACATGCTCAGGATGCCCAGCGCGGAGAAGTTCAGGGCGATCTCGAACGACTCCCCCGGCACGAACAGGTTGAGCACCACGCCCAGCACGTACACGCAGGCGGTCAACAGCACTCCCCCGTACGGCACGCCGCCCCGGCTCATCACGCCGAGGAACTTCGGCGCGGAGCCGGCCGAGGACAGCGACCGCAGGATCCGGCCGGTCGAGTACAGCCCCGAGTTCACGCTGGACAGCGCCGCGGTCAGCACGACGATGTCCATGATGCCGGCGGCCCCGGGCACGCCCAGCGAGGACAGGAACGTGACGAACGGGCTGACGTCCTTGTTGTACGAGCTGGACGGCATGAGCATCACCAGCAGCAGCACCGAGCCGACGTAGAAGATCGCGATGCGCCAGCCGACCGAGTTCACCGCCTTGGGGATCACCTTGCGCGGCTCGGCGGTCTCGCCGGCGGCCACGCCGACCATCTCGATCGCCGCGTACGCGAACACCACGCCCTGAAGGATCAGCACGGCCGGCAGCAGGCCGTGCGGGAAGAAGCCGCCCTGCTCGGCGATCAGCTGCGGCCCGGTGACGTTGCCGTCCACCGGCGTGCGACTGACCAGCACCGCGATGGCGATCACCATGAACACCACCAGCGCCAGCACCTTGATCGCGGCGAACCAGAACTCCAGCTCGCCGAACAGGGTCACCGACACCATGTTCACCGCGAGCACGAGGATCAGCGCACCCAGCGCCGGGATCCACTGCGGCACGTTCGGCCAGAAGAACTGCACGTACTTGGCCGCCGCGGTGACGTCGGCGACGCCGCTGCACGCCCAGTTCAGGAAGTACATCCAGCCGACGAAGAACGCCGACCGCTCGCCGAGGAACTCCCGCGAGTACGACACGAAGGACCCGGAGCTCGGCCGGTGCATGACCAGCTCGCCCATGGCCCGCACCACGAAGAACGCGAACACGCCGGCGATCGCGTAGACGATGGCCAGCGACGGCCCCGCGGTCACCAGCCGGCCGCCGGCCCCGAGGAACAGGCCGGTGCCGATGGCCCCGCCCATGGCGATCATCTGCACCTGACGGCTCTTCAGGCCCTTGTGGTAGCCGGCGTCGCCGTCGTCCACCGTGACGGCCTGCGAGGTGTGCGACATGGGGTCCTTTCGGCCGCGGATTACCCCGTTTGTAGCAGAGTGACGAACCGGTCACGCAGGGGAACCGCCGGTCACGGGGCGAACGTGACATCTGTCCCGGGCGTTCGGACCGCCGGTGGGGCATGGTTTGCTCGTGGACGTGAGTGAGACGACGGGGGTGCGGCTGCGGGCGCCGCGGGAGCGGATCAGCCGCAAGGCGATCCCGTACTGGACCGTGCGGGCGCTGCCGGGGTGGCTGGTGCTGCTGGTCGGCGAGGTCCTGTTCAAGGTGCTGCCGGCCGACCCGCCCGGCACCTGGCTGCTGGTCGTGATCATCGTGACCGCGGTGCTGGCCGTGGTGCACCTGGCGGTGATGCCGAGCTGGCGTTACCGGGTGCACCGCTGGGAGGTCACGCCGACCGCCGTCTACACCCAGTCCGGCTGGATCGACCAGGAATGGCGGGTCGCGCCGCTGAGCCGGATCCAGACCGTCGACACCGAGCGCGGGCCGTGGGAGCAGCTGTTCGGGCTGGCCAAGGTGACCGTGACGACCGCATCGGCGGCCGGCCCGCTGCACATCCACGGCCTCGACCTCGAGGTGGCCCGCGGGCTGGTCGACGAGCTCACCGCGGCCACCGAGGCGTCCGAGGGTGACGCGACGTGAGCGAGCCTCAGCTGGAGTTCGCGGCGGCCCCGTCGCTCAACGAGCCGCCGGAGTGGTTGCGGCTCAACGGGGTGATGGTGATCGTCACCCCGCTCAAGGAGATCGTGCGGGCGGCGATCCCGCTGGTGGCGGTGTTCTTCGCCGGCGGCGGCGTGCACGGCTGGGGCCAGTGGCTGAGCCTGGCCGGCGTCGCGGCGCTGATCGCCCGCGGCGTCACGCACTGGGCCACCGCCCGCTACCGCATCACCGACGACCAGGTCGAGCTGCGCTCGGGCCTGTTCAACCGCAAGACGCGGGCGGTGCCGCGGGACCGGATCCGGACCGTGGACATCACCTCGGAGTGGCAGCACCGGCTGTTCGGGCTGAGCGCGCTGAAGATCGGCACCGGCCGTCAGGACAAGAGCAAGGACGACGAGCTCATCCTGGACGCCATCACCAAGACCGAGGCCGAGCGGCTGCGGACCGTGTTGCTCACCAAGACATCCACCGCACCGTCTGTTGTGGACAGTGTGCCGGCAGCGGAGACCGAGCTGGTGCGGGTGGACCGGCGCTGGACCTGGTACGCCCCGTTCACGCTGTCCGGCATCGCCGTGGTGGCGGCGGCGTTCGGCGCGGTCTGGCACTTCGCCAACGACCTGCACATCCGGCCGGACGACATCACGATCCTGCACGACGGCCTCGAGCTGGTCGGCACCGAGTCGCCGTGGGTGCTGATCCCGGCGGCGATCGTGGTGCTGCTGCTGGTCGCGACGATCGCCTCGGTGCTGGGCTACATCCTGTCGTACTGGAACTTCTCCGTGGCCCGCGAACCCAGCGGCACCCTGCACATCCGGCACGGCCTGCTCAACACCCGGTCCGTGTCGATCGAGGAGGCACGGCTGCGCGGCGTCGAGGTGAAGGAGACGCTGCCGCTGCGTTTCGTGCACGGCGGCCGCGCCACCGCCGTGGTCAGCGGCCTGCGCACCGGTCGTGGCGACGAGCGCGGCGGCGGCCTGCTGCTGCCGGCGGCGCCGGTGGCTGAGGCGCATCTCGTGGCGGCAAAAGTGTTGCGGGAGCCCGTGGATCCCACGACGGCTTCCCTGACTTCGCATCCGCGGGCGGCTTTGCGACGCCGGCTCACGCGGGCCGTGGTGTCGGTGCTGGCGCTGGCGTTGCTCGCGTGGATCGGCTACCAGCTGGACATCCTGCCGTTCTGGGTGTGGATCGTGTTCCTCGTGCTGACGCCGTTCTCCGCCTGGCTGGGCCATGACCGGTACCGCAGCCTCGGTCACACCCTGACCCACGGCTACCTGGTCTCCCGATCGGGCTCGCTGGTACGGGAAACCATCGCGCTGCGGTCGGACGGCGTGATCGGCTGGCGGGTGCACGCCTCGTACTTCCAGCGCCGGGCCGGATTGGTCACGCTGGTCGCGACGACCGCGGCCGGGCGGGGCGGCTACCACGTGACCGACGCCGGCACGAGCCAGGCGCTGGCCTTCGCCGACGAGGTCGTCCCCGATCTGGTGGCCCAGTTCCTCGAACCGGCCACATAGGACAAGTCCGGTGTTAGGGTCCGATCCATGTCGTGGATTCGGGGGTAGCCGCCGCCGTGGCGCTACTGACACTGGGTGGATGTGCCAACGCGATCGAGGGCCGGGCCGAGCCGATCCTCGGCTCGCAGAGCAAGGTCAAGGGCCCGCCGGACCGTGACGGCGAGGCCGTGCTCAACGCGCTGCGCATGCTGGACCCGTGCGCGCTGCTGGACGGACCGGGCATGGCCGCCGCCGGCCTGCCCGGCAACGCGCACCCGATCTCCCGCGGGCCGCACTCCTGCTCGTTCAGCGCGGACCGGATCCTGGACGCCACCGTCGACGTGCTGGTCGGCGAGAAGACCGAGTACGGCAACAAGTACCACGAGCTGCCGGTCACCATCGCCGGCGCCAAGGCCTACCTGGACGACCGGTCGCTAGGCGGGCACCAGGACTGCGACGTCGACATCCCGGTCAGCTTCGTCATGTCGGTCTCCGTCCGCTACCAGCCCGCGTACGGGTCCAATGCCAACGCCTGCAACCAGGTCAAGCTGGCCGCCGCCGGCGTGATCGCCAAGCTGGGCAACCCCGACGCGGCCACCATGCCGGCCTCGCGGCCGCTGGGCGGCTGGGACGGCTGCTCGCTGCTCACCGCGGCGCTGCCCGACCTGGACCCCAAGAAGACCACGCTGGACTTCTACTCGGCGCAGTCGCCGTACGACAGCTGCTCGGCCCGGCAGGACGACGGCAACGGCAAGTCGAGCGACCTGGGCGACGTGGAAATCAAGTACGACTCGGATCCGCTGTCCGGGGCCAACCGCACGCCCAAGCAGGTCGGCGACAAGACGGCCAACGTCTCCGACATGAGCACCTCCTGCTACGTCGAATGGGGCCTCGGTCCGTCCGGCTCGGCCGACAAGCTGTACGACACCGTCGTCGTCGAGGTGAAGCTGAAGGGCTGCGACAAGGCGACCGCGCTGGCCGTGAAGATCCAGAAGGCGTTGGCCGGCCAGGCCCCGAGCAACGCCAAGCCGCAGCGGCCGCTGCTGTACAAGCCCGACGAGCCGGACACCGCCGCCGTCGGCGCCTGCATCGACTTCTCCCAGAACGACGGCAACTGCGCGCCGTACCAGCCGTTCACGCTGCCGGCCTCGTTCGACGCCTGGTTCCCCAGCACCGACACCCAGCCGGCGATCGGCTGCGCGCTGGCCGTCGACGCGGTCAAGGAAGTCTTCGGCGACGCCTACAAACCCGTGGTGTGGGGCCAACACTGCTTCTTCGTGGAGCCGACGCACGCCATGACGATCACCATCGACCTGGCCACGGTGTACGCGCCGGCCAAGTACGGGGCCCGCGAGGACCTGTACTCCAACGTTCAGACGGTCACGGTGTCGGGCAAGCAGGCCAAGTCGTTCACCAACACCGTGCACTCGGGCAAGCCCGGTGAGGCTCCCTACAACGAGTACGACATCTATGTGTCGCCGCACAACGACATCAACCAGCCGGGCATGATCGCCGGGCTCATCCAGGCCAGTCCGCCACGCGGCAGCAACGAGGACGCGGTGGCCGACGTGACCAAGCTGCACGACCTGGACAAGGTCATGGCCAAGATCATCGCCGATCACGTGAAGTGAGGAAGGGCCCCTTACTGACGTTGAACGTCAGTAAGGGGCCCTTCCTGACGTTCAACGTCAGGTTCGATCCCTTGATCTTCAGCCCAGGTTCTGCGGCAGCTGCTGCTGGGTCTGCTGCTGCGCGGCGACCTCGTGCTGCGACTGCAGGGCCAGCGCCTGCTCCTTGGACAGCTCGCTGGCGTAGCCGCAGTACGTGCACTGGAGCTGGTAGCGGCTGTTGATCGGGAACAGCGGGACGAAGAACAGCGTGAACTTCGTGACGAACTTGCGCAGCGCGTGCGCCGCCGGGTTGTGGCAGTTGTTGCACACCAGCATCGTCATCAGCAGCTGCTGCACGGTTCTGCGGGTACCCCAGATCAGGAAGAACACGGTTTTCTCCACCCCTTGATCGGACTTTGGGCGGATATTACAGCGCCTGCCACCCGTTCGGGTCGACTCCACCGGGAATCTCGGCCGCCGCCTCGTACGGCTCCCGGCTGAAGATGAACGTGGCCAGGTCGAGATGGCTGACGGCGCCGTCGGGACGACGCACCACGTGCAGCGTCTCGCCGGCGTAGTAGCCGTCCAAACCGATCCACGTGTCCCTGCCGGTCGGCCGGAACCGCGACGCCCGACCGCCCCCGCCGGTGATCGGCGTGAGGCTGATCCAGCCGTCGTGCAGCAGCCGCAGCGCCCGCGGCGCCGGACCCCAGTACCAGGTGCCGGTCAGGGCCAGCAGCTCCGGATCGGCCTCGGGCAGCGGCGTCCACTCGACCGGGATCGGCGGCTCCATCGTGGCCAGGATGTCGATCAGGTCGGCGCACAGCGACGGCACGTCGACGCCGGTGGTCGTGTTGGTCATGGCGATCGCCGCCGTGCCGGACTCGGCGTGCGTCCACACCGTGGCCAGGAAGCCCGGCATCGAACCGGTGTGCCCGGCCAGCTTGCGGTTGCGGTTGCGGGCCAGCTGGAAGCCGAGGCCGTAGCCGCCGGTCCACTGCTCACCGTCCTCGACAACGGCCGGCTCCCGCATCTCGGCCACGGTGTCCGGGCGCAGCACGCCGCCCGTGTCACCGCCGACGAAGCGGGCCCAGCGGGCCAGGTCGGTCAGCGTCGACCACAGCTGCCCGGCCGGGGCCATCGACACGGCGTCGTGCGCCGGCTCCGGCAGCAGAACGTCGGCCCAGGGGTGCACGGCCAGGCCCTCGGCGTGCGGCTTCTCCGGCATCGGCGTGGTGCGGGTCATGCCCAGCGGCTGCAACAGCTCCGTACGCACGGCGTCCAGCCAGCTCACGCCGCGCAGGCGGGACACCAGCTCGCCGAGCGCGCCGTAACCCAGGTTGGAGTAGTGGAACCGGCGGCCCGGGCGGTGCTTGAGCTCCGCCTGGCCGACCCGCTCGGCCATCTCCGGCCACTCCACCCCCGGCGTGCGCTCCCACCACAGGCCCGGCGACTCGGCCGTGATGCCGCTGGCGTGGGCCAGCAGCTGAGCCACGGTCACGTCACCGAACGCCGTGCCCGGCACGTACTTGTCGTACGGGGCGTTCAGCTCCACCTTGCCCTCGTCGCGCAGCCGCATCACCAGCGCGGCGACGAACGTCTTGGTGATGGAGCCGATGCGGTACTGCGTGTCGGCGTCGGGCACCACGCCCGCGACACGGCCGCGGCCGCCGCTCCACACGATCTGGCCGTCCCGCACCACCGCGGCGGCCAGGGACGGCGCCCGCTTGGACGACTGCTCGGCGGCGACTCGGTGGAGCAGGGCGCGCCCGGTGGAGGGCAGCAGGGGTTCGATCGGCACGCCAGGGGTCCTTCCGTCTACAGCAGCTCAGCGGCGGAGGTGAGGCCGTTAGCCTGGCAGCCATGGCTCGCACCCGGCTCTACCGTAACGGCGTCCTCGAGGCGCGGGACTTCAACCCCGCGGAGATCTCCGACCACCTGGCCGAACCGGGCGTGACCCTGTGGCTGGACATGTGCGAACCGGACGAATCGGATCTGGCCACCATCAGCGAGGAGCTCGGGCTGCACCGGCTGGCCGTGGAGGACGCCGTGCACGAGCACCAGCGGCCCAAGCTCGACCACTACGAGTCGCACCTGTTCCTGGCCGCCTACCTGGCAACCATCGATCCGACGACGATGCGGCTGAGCACCAGCGAGATCTCCGTGTTCATCACGCCGACCGCGCTGGTCACCGTGCGCAAGGACCCGCACTTCGACATCGACAAGGTCGTCGCCCGCTGGGACACCAACGCCGACCTGGCCAAGAGCGGCGTGGCCTTCCTGCTGCACGGGGTGCTCGACTTCATCGTGGACAGCCACATCGACGCCGTGCAGGTCCTCGACGAGCGTATCGAGCAGGTCGAGGAGGCCCTGTTCGCCGAGCAGGTCGATCTTCAGCCCCTACAGCGCGAGTCGTATCGCCTGCGGCGCAGCCTGATGGCTCTGCGGAAGGTCGCCGGACCGATGCGTGAGGTGCTGGAAGGCGTGTTGCGGCACGGGTCACACCTCGTCGACCGCACCATGCGGCCGTACTTCGGGGACGTCCAGGACCACGTGCTGAAGACCGCCGGCCGCATCGAGGCGCTGCGTGACCTGGCCGCCACGCTGCGCGAGACCGAGCTCACCGTGCAGAGCAACCAGCTCAACGTGATCATGAAGAAGGTCACCAGCTGGGCCGCGATCATCGCGGTGCCCACGCTGATCACCGGTTTCTACGGGCAGAACATCACCTACCCCGGCATCAACACCGAGTGGGGCTTCTGGGTGTCGACGCTGGTGATCGTGGTCGCGTCGGTCGGACTGTGGTGGTCCTTCCGGCGACGCGGGTGGCTGTAGTAGGTTGTGCGTCGTGTCCGCGCGTCAGAACATGAACTGGTGGCCCGCCTGGTAGGCGGCCCACTCCCACGCGCACCCCGTGGCCGTCTCATCCGAGGCGGCCTTTTTGTTTGCCCGTTTCGGTTGTGGCGGCTCTATTGTCAAGGAGCCTGCTGTGCTACTCGACCGGATCTTCGACTTCTCCGCCTACGCCCTGCTCCGCCGCTCCCCCGACACCGTCGACGTGCTCGTCGGTGACGTGGTGTCCGTGCCTTCACTGGCTGATATTCCGTTGTCTTCCAACGAGGTCCTGGCGATCGTGCCCTATCGGCAGATCGCCGAGCGTGGCTTCGAGTGCGTGGACGACGGGGCCGAGTTGCTCGTCTTGCGGGTTTGTGAACGCGAGACCGTCAGCTTGGACGAGGTGTTGGAACGCGTGCCCGATGTGCCTTTCTCGCTGGTCGACGCCGGCTTCGACATCGATGACGCCAGCTACGGCGAGATCGTGCGCAAGGTGCTGGCCGAGGAGATCGGGCAGGGCGCCGGGGCGAACTTCGTCATCAAACGTACTTATACCGCAACGATTCCCTCATACACCCCGGCGACCGCGCTGGCCGTCTTCCGGCGGTTGTTGATCTCCGAGCGCGGCGCCTACTGGACGTTCCTCGTGAACACCGGGGATCGCACGTTCGTCGGCGCGACCCCCGAGCGGCACGTGTCCGTGAGCGACGGCATCGCCATGATGAACCCCATCAGCGGCACCTACCGTCATCCTTCCGGCCAGCCCGACCGCTCGGAGCTGTTGGAGTTTCTGGCCGACAGCAAGGAGACCGACGAGCTGTACATGGTCGTCGACGAGGAGTTGAAGATGATGGCCCGCGTCGCCGCCCGGGGTGGGCGGGTGCTCGGGCCGTACCTCAAGGAGATGTCCCGCCTCACCCACACCGAGTACCTGCTGGCCGGTCAGACCACTGTGGACGTTCGGGATGTGCTCCGCGAGACCATGTTCGCCCCTACCGTCACCGGCAGTCCCCTTGAGAACGCCTGCCGCGTGATAGCCCGATATGAGCAGCGAGGTCGGGGTTACTACGCCGGGGTGCTCGCCTTGATCGGTCCGAATGGGTCCTCTTTGGACGCCCCGATCATGATCCGTACCGCCGAGATCTCGCCGTCCGGCTCCCTCCAGGTAGCCGTAGGTGCTACCCTCGTGCGGAATTCCTTGCCCGAGAACGAGATCGCCGAGACCTACGCCAAGGCTGCCGGCGTCCTGTCCGCGTTGCACGGCCAGTCCGTAGCCACTCTTGACACCCCATCCTTCGCCCAGGACGTCCAGGTGCTCAGCGCTTTGGCGGCCCGCAATGACCGCCTCGCCCGCTTTTGGCTGGACCAGCACGCGTCCTTTGACGCCCCGTTCGCCGGCCGTAGCGTGCTGGTCATCGATGGCGAGGACACCTTCACCGCCATGCTGTCGCACCTGTTGCAGACCTTGGGCTTCACCGTGTCGATCGCCATGCACGACTCCGTGGGCATGTTGTCCGGCCACGACCTGGTCATCGCCGGCCCCGGCCCCGGCGATCCCCGTGAACACTCTTCCCCCAAGATCGCCGCCCTCCGCCGCCACATCCTCGAGGTTCTGGAGTCCGGCACTCCCCTGCTCGCCATCTGCCTGGGCCACCAGGTCCTCTCGTCGCTGCTCGGCTTCCCGTTGATCCGCAAAGCCCTTCCGTACCAAGGTGTTCAGCGCGAGATCACCTTCTTCGGCCAGCCCCAGCGAGTCGGCTTCTACTCCACGTTCGTCGCCACCGGCACCGTGCCGGGCACAGAGATCTGCGCCGACCCTTCGACCTCGGAGGTCCACGCCCTCCGAGCGCCCGGCTTCGCCTCCACCCAGTTCCATCCCGAGTCCGTGTTGACCGAGCACGGCATCGACATCTTGGAGCAGCTCCTGCGGGACCTTCTGCACCCGTCGGAGTAGCCGAATGGAAGGGGGTGGGCGGGACGTGCCCACACCGACACGTCCCGCCCACTTCCCTTGCCCCACATTCCTTTCCGTTGCCCCTTCCCTCCTTCCCCTACCTCTCCTTCCCTCTCCCCTCCCGCCTTCCCTTCCCCCGCCTCTCCTTCCCTCTCCTTCCCTCTCCTTCCCTCTCCCCTCCCGCCTTCCCTTCCCCGCCTCTCCTTCCCTCTCCTTCCCTCTCCTTCCCTCTCCCCTCCCGCCTTCCCTTCCCCCGCCTCTCCTTCCCTTCCCTTCCCTTCCCTTCCCTTCCCCTCCCCTCCCCTCCCCTCCCCTCCCCTCCCCTCCCCGACAACACTCACAGCTTTCGTCACCCAAAGCCATTGCCCCCCAACAGCTTCTCACCCTATCGAGCGATACTCACACATCGAGTCGATCTTTGGGCGGGCGTAGAATTGCTGGTATGGACAGGAAAGTCGCTCGTATCATCGAGATCGAGCACCACAAACGAGCACTCGCCGCCGAGCAACTCCGCCTCACCGCCGAGATCGCCACCGACGAATACGTCGCCACCGACCTCGCCCTGGCCTTACAACTCTCGCCCTCCAACGCCGAGGACTACGTCGACTGGGCCACCCGCGTCGAGACCTTCTTCCCCGACGTCATCGACGCCATGGCCGCCGGCATCATCAGCGAACGCTCTGCCCACGCCATCGTCGATCCGACGCGGTTCTATCCCGAAGAGCTCGCTCAACGGGTGGTGAGCGCCACCCTGGCGACCGCCGCCGGCCGCACGCCGCAACAACTCCGCCGCTCGTCGCTGGGCCGGCTGCAACGGGCCGACCCGGCGCTGCATTTCCTCAAGCGGGAAGAAGCCCGCCGCAACCGCAAGGTCGTCATCTACGACGAAGAAGACAGCATGGCCACCCTGGCCTGCCAACAACCCGCCGAGATCGCCCAGGCCATGTACACCAAGATCGATCGGATCGCCCAACAGGAAACCAAAAACGGGCGCACGATCGATGAGGTTCGTGCGGATGTGATGGCGGGGTTGATCCTTGAGGACCCGAAGACTGCTGGTTTGAAGCCGTTGATTCAGGTGACTGTGCCGATCACCGCTCTGCTCGGTGTGGATGAGCGGCCGGGCCAGTTGGACGCCGGTCAGTTGATCCCGGCACCGGTCGTTCGGGAGCTGATGTCCCACCCGGGCACCGTGTTTCACCGGCTGCTGACCGACAAGGCCGGGCAGCTGCTGGAGTACAGCCCGGAGATCTACCGACCGAAGGCCGATGTGGACCGGTTCATCCGCACCCGGCACAGGACGTGTGTGATGCCGTGCTGCTCGCATCCCTCGCGGTCCTGCGACATCGATCACGCCGTCGCTTGGCCGGAAGGCAAGTCGACCGGGACGAATCTCGGGCCGTTGGATCGAAAGCATCATCGGTACAAGCACGCGACCAAGGCGAAGGTCACCATCGCGGACGATGGCACGACGACGCTGGAGACGCGGTGGGGGCTGACCTACACGACTAAGCCGGAGCCTGTTGAGGAACCCCCGTTCTAGGGAGCTCTCCAAGCTTTCGAGCACCAGGTGTCGGTCAGCGAAGGCCACGGGCCTGGCGGCGCCGCTGCCGCGGCCACGACGGCTAGACCACGGGTGGACAGACATCGGGGCCGTCGCGGCCTTGCCCCTTGGCACCGTGGGCGCCTCAGGTTGTGGTCCAGTCCGATGGTTGCGTTCGTTGGGGCGCGTGCGTTTCGAGGGGGTGTTGTTTTTGGGCCGACATGTGGTGGTTTTTGCTCACCGCTTTCCCTTGGCATCTCGCGCCCTAGCGACCCGTTGATGGCACACCACATCCGCCACCGTGGGCCCACCGCTTACGCACACAGCCCCACTCACCTCACTGGCGGCCTATGGCCGCACCTCCGTGCTCCAAGGCCTCAGGCCAACCAGGCCCTCCGAAGCCATCAGTAAGCGCAACCCATCAACACACCTACAGTCGCACCACCTAACGCGCGCACCCATCTCAGCTGCGGCCCTTGAACGCACTTGCGGCCGCGCGAGTCTGGGGGGCTCGTGCCGACCTCGAACTACACCACTAGATGCGGCGGGTCACGGTGGTTACGGGGCCTCGCTGGGCGACGCCGGAGTTGGCCAGCCAACCGTCCAGCTGTTGCTGGACACGGCCCAAGGTGGGGCGGTGGGCGGGGTCCTTGTCCAGGGAGGCCATGAGGAGGCGGCGGTGGACGGAACGCTCGGGGAGCTTGGTGTTGGGCTCGGCGTTGGCGCCGGCGAGCAGGGCGGCCATGGGGTTCTCGCGGGTGCCGCGAGGGGGATGGCCGGTGAGGGCGTAGCTGACGGTGGCGGCCAGCTGCCAAGCGTCGGAAGCGGGGCTGGCGGTCTCGCCGCGGGCGACCTCGGGGGCAAGGTAGTCGGGGGTGCCCATCATCATGCCGGTGGCGGTGAGGGTGGAGTCGCCGCGACGCCGGGCCAAGCCGAAGTCGATGAGGTGGGGAATGCCCTCGGGATCGATGATGACGTTGGAAGGCTTGAGGTCCCGGTGCAACACGGACTTCTCATGGGCGGCGCTGAGAGCGCCGGCGAGGGTGGACCAGAGGCGGGCGGCGGTGATGTCGTCCAAGAGACCGTTGCGCTGCATGGTCTGGGCCAGAGACATGCCCTCGACGTACTCCATGATGATGGCCATGCCGTCGTCCTCTTCGAGGATGTCGTAGACATGGACACAGTTCTCATGGCGCACGGCAGCGAGGGCACGGGCCTCGCGGTACATGCGCTCCTGGGTGTCGGCGTCCGAGGTGTGGGCGATCTTGATGGCGACCTGGCGGTTGAGGTTGCTGTCCATCGCCAGCCACACCTTGCCGAAGCCGCCGGCGCCGAGCTGGCGGATGCGACGGAAACGGCCGCCGAAAGAGTCGCCGGTGCTGTCGAACTTGGTCGGGGCGTCGAGCGGGTTGTAAACGGTCTTGTCGGGGTCAGGAGCCGGCGGGGTGGCCCAAGGGAGAGGGCCGGGGGTCATGGCGAGGCCGCCGGCGAGCGAAGGGCCGGCGGGCTGGACGCGGGTGGCGGGCGGCAAAGGCCGCGGCGGCACAGGGCGAGGGGTGGCTGCTGGGCCAAAGGCTGGGCCTGGCTGTACATCTGGGTCGGCGGATTGGGCCGAGGGGCGGCAGCAGCGGGGTTCTGACGGGGCATGGCGGTCTGCGTGGCCGGGTTCTGACGGGGCATGGCGGCCTGCGCCGAAGCCCCCTGGACCTGCGGCTTGGCCGGAGGCGGCGAAGGGGGCACGGGGCGCTGCTCGCTCAAGGAGTCAGCCTTCGACGGGTGCAGCACGGCGTCGCTGGGGGTGCCGAGGAGTTTCACGGCCAGTACGCCGACGGCGCTCACCGGCAAGAAGCCGAGCCACAGGAGACCGACGACGCCGGCCGGCAGGCTCAGGGTGGAGAACACGAGGATCACGAACGGGGCGTAGTACAGCCGGGCGGGCCAACGGGCGCCGCCGCGGAAGGCGTTCTTGGCCTGGCGGGTGATCCAGAACAGCACGAAGGCCGGCACGACGATCAACGACGCGATGGCCAGCCAGCGGACGGGCTCGCCGGCGCCGGTGATGGCCCTGGCGGCCTCGGGGGAGCCGCCGAGCAGGTCGTTCTGCTGCGACAGGACGTAGCAGAAGCTGTCCCTGAGGCTCTCGCCGCCGGACAGCCGTGCCGGGTGCTGGAGGGCGGCGGTGGCGCCGGCGAAGGCGGAGAAAGGCAGCAAGAGGTTGCCGACCACGCCGATGGCCGTGAACAGGATCACCATGCCGGGGTGGTAGTTGTTGCCGCTGACCTTGCGAATCAGCGCCACCAGCATCGCCGCGGCGATCGGGGCCAGCGCGAACAGGCCACCGGCCAGCGCGGTCGTCAGCAGCCAGTCACCATTGCAGACCCGCAGTCCGAACGCGCTGTGCAGTCCAGAGAGCAGGCCGATCACCAGCGCGCCGACACCGTCCACGGAGCCACTGTATCGCCGAGGCACGGGTGGTAGCCCGAACAGCGCAGAACCGAGACCCGGACTCACCCCGGCCGGCCGTTTGCGCAAACGGCCGGCCGGGGTGGCGCTAGGGCAGGGCCCAGTGCTGGGCGTTGGTGTTGTTGCACTCCCAGATCTGCAGCTGGGTGCCGTTGGTCAGGGTGGAACCGGGGTCGTCGAGGCAGCGCCCGGACTCCGGATTGACCAGCGACGCCCCCTGCACCCGCCACTGCTGCGCGCCGGTGCCGTTGCAGTCGTAGAGCTGCACCTTGACGCCGTTGACGAGGCCGGAGTTGTTCACGTCAAGACACTTGCCCATGGTCTGCAGCGAGCCGTCGCCGGGCGCGGCCCAGCGCTGGGCGTTGGTGCCGTTGCAGTCCCACAGCTGGATCGGGTTGAAATTGGCGATGTTGCTGGCGTTGTCGTCGGCGCACTTGCCGGCGAAACCCGAGCTGATGGGCCCGATCTTCACGTACGGGTTGCCCGTGCCGGAGTAGGACGGCGGCGGGGAGGACGCGGCCCACGACGTGTTGGCGGCGGTGCCCAGCACATAGTCAAGCGTCCCACCGGTGTTGACGATTGACGGCGGCAGGAATGCGTTGTTCCACGTGGATCCATTGAGGGACAACGACTGCACGTACGGCGCGTTGTCGGCGGCCTGCGGCGCGTTGATCGTCAGCGTGTTCCCCGACCCGAGCGTGATCACGGCCTGCGGGAACACCGGGCTGCCCAACGCCAGGTCGGCGGTGCCGGGCGTCTCCGGGAACATGCCCAGCGCCGACCACACGTACCAGGCGCTCATGGTGCCCAGGTCGTCGTTGCCGTGGCCGAGACCGCCCGGCGTCGCCGTGAAGTGCTCGGCCTGAACCTGCCGAACCACCTGCTGCGTCCGGTACGGCTGCCCCACGTAGTCGTACTCCCACGGCAGCGCGAGGCTGGGCTCGTTGTAGAGATCAGCCTTGCCGCCGGCCCCGGAGAAGGTCGACAGCACGTTGTTCAGGTAGCCGACGTAATTGGCATTTCCGCCAAAGGCCGAGGCCAGGCCGTGAATGTTGAACGGGACCATGCCGGTGTACTGGTACGAGGTGCCCTCGACCATGTTCAACGGCCCGGCCGGATCGAACGGGGCGGTCCAGGTGCCGTCGACCTGGCGGGGCTGGACGAGATGGTTCGTCGGGTTGAACAGGTTGATCCACTGCTGGGCCCGGTTGACGTACTTCGTCTGGTTCGCCGTGTCACCCAGCGCGCCGGCAAAGGCCGACAGGGCGAAGTCGGCGGTGTTGTACTCCAGGTGCGTCGACACCGCGCCATACAGGTTGCAGCAGTTCCACAGGCCGTTGGCCGGCAGATAACCCGGCGTGGTCAGGTAGTTCTGACCAGGGCGGATGTTGTTCTGGGTCGACGCCTCGTGGACCATGGCGTTCAACGCCGTGGTGGTGTCGAAATTGCGGGCGCCGAAGGCGTAGTAGTCGGCCAGAATGGCGGTGCCGGGATCGCCGACCATCACGTACGTCTCGCCGTTGTTCAACGACCACTTCGGCAGCATGCCGCTCTGCTGATAGTCGAACACCATGGACTGCGCCATGTCACTGGCCCGGTCGGGCGCCACCAATGCCGATAACTGGGCCTGCGAACGATAGATGTCCCAGCCGGAGATATTGGCGTACTGGGCGTGCCCGGCCGGCATCGTGTGCACCTGGTTGTCGAATCCGACGTACTGGCCGTTCGAATCCGAGTACACGTTCGGGTGCAGCAGGGAATGGTAGAGCGCGGTGTAGAAGGTCTGCTGCTGGGCGGCGGTGCCGCCGCCGACGGCGATCTTGCCCAGCATCGAGTTCCACGCCGCGTGCGTGGCCTGGTGAACCCCGTCGAAGTCCCACTGCGGGTTCTCGGTGTCCCGATTGCCCTGGGCGTTGGCCGTCGACACGTAGGAGATGCCGACCTTGGCCTGCACGACCTGGTTGGCCGTGGTGTCGAAGGTCAGGTACTCGCCGGTCGGCCCGGTCACGTTCGGCGTCGCGCTGAGCGACTTGGGCTGGATCTTCGAGCCCGGGCGGGAGTTGGTCTTCGCCGGCGTCAGGTTCTGCTGGAAGGTGCCGGTGCTGGTGAACGGCCGGTCGAACTTGGCCGCGAAGTACATCGTGTACGTCGGGCTGGCGCCGCAGAAGTGGCCGGTGGTGACCGAACCGACCACCTCGGTGTTGTTGACGATGGAGAACGTGGTGTTGCTGACGGCGTTCTGGCTGCCGTTCAGCTTGAGCATCAGGTTGGCCTGGGTGGTCGCCGGAAAGGTGAAGCGCCCCATGCCCGAGCGGGTCGTCGCGGTCAGCTCGGTGGTGATGCCGGTGTCGAACTTGACCTTGTAGTACCCGGCGTCGGCCTGCTCGTTGGCGTGCGAGAAGCGGGCGTTGGTGGTGCCGGTGACCGCGCCGGTGGTGGGCAGGAAGGGCACGTCGCCCATGGCGCCGCAGCCGGGGCCGGAGATGTGGTTGAGGCTGAAGCCGATGATCTCGTTGTCGCCGTACTCGTAGCCGCCGCCGGCCGGGCGGTTGGGCGTGTCCGGGCTCCACTGGACCATGCCGAACGGCGCGTCGGCGCCGGGGAAGTCGTCAGCCTCGTTGGTGGTGCCGATGAACGGGTTCACGGCGGATGCGGGGTCGGCCACCAGATCATGCGGCGCCGCTGCCGCGTAGGGTGTCTGGAGCAGGGGTAAGAGCAGGGTCGCCAGCGCGGCCAACGCCAGCCTCGGGGTAGACGTCATCAAGTTCGCCCTTCTGCGATGACATCGTTGTCGAAAAGCAGAATCGGCGGCGGAAAACGCATCCCGCACCGCCGACCGGCCGATCATGGGTGCGCGATCTTGTGGGCCGATCGGCCCATGGACGAACCGGACAACGCCGCGGACCCGTTGACCACACCGGTTTCCCCGCGTACAAAAGCACTGCCGCTCGCCACCGCATTGCCGCGCTCGCCTGCTCACGGGCACGAGTGCGGCCCTCTCCTCGTGAGGACGTGGATAGGTGATCGGAAAGCTCGGTGCGGCGCTGGCGACAACGCTGGGCCTGCTCGTGGCCCCGTTGGGCGCCGACGCGGCCACTGTGAAAACCCCGCACACCGTGGTGATCGACGGCCATGCGCTGGCCGCCACCAAGACCCAGCTCATGCACGGCACCGCGTCCCAGGCGACCCGCTCCGCGTACACGCTGCTGCTCAAGGCGGCCGACGCGGACCTGAAGGCCGGCCCGTGGTCGGTGATGGACAAGCCGCAGACGCCGCCGAGCGGCGACAAGCACGACTACATGAGCCAGGCCCCGTACTGGTGGGCCGGTCCCAAGACGCCGGACAACCCGCAGGGCTGCCCGTACGTCAACAAGGACGGCCAGCGCAACCCCGAGGCCGACGCGATCACCGACCACACCTACCGGATGGTGGCCTGGGACGCGATCCGCGACCTGGCGCTGGCCTGGTACTACAGCGGCGACGCGCGTTACGCGGCGCGGGCCGAGCTGGACATCCGCACGTGGTTCCTCAACCCGGCCACGGCAATGAACCCGAACCTGAACTTCGCGCAGATCATCCCGTGCAGCACCAAGATCTCCGGCACCGGCATCATCGACTCGTCGCAGAGCCTGACCCAGGTGCTGGACGCGATCACCGTGCTGGAGTCGGGGGCGCCCGGCTGGAGCGGCAAGGACTCCAGCGGACTGAAGTCGTGGTTCGGCAAGTTCCTGAACTGGATGCAGACCAGCCCGCAGGCCAAGCTGGAACTGGCCGCCACCAACAACCACGGCAGCTTCATCGACCAGCAGAACGCCGCCATGGCCGTCTACATCGGCAACACGTCACTGGCCAAGAGCATCGTGCAGTCGGTCAAGACCAACCGGATCGACAAGCAGATCAAGCCGGACGGCAGCCAGCCGCTCGAGCTGTCGCGCACGATGTCTTGGCACTACAGCAACTTCAACCTGGTCGCGCTGGGCCGGCTGGCCGAGATCGGCAAGAACCTCGGCATCGACCTGTGGCACTACACCGGACCCAACGGCGGCAACCTGCTCAAGGCGGTCGACTTCCTGATCCCGGCCGCCGAGCAGGGTCAGACTGCCTGGCCGTACCAGCAGATCAACGTGTTCGACCAGTCGATCGCGGTGGACATCTTCCACGCCGCGAGCGAGCAGGCCGGCGACAAGGCGGCCGGCGCGGCCATCGCCAAGACGCCGGTGCCGGCGCTGGGCGACCTCTGGCCGATCCGCCCCGGCGTCACCTCCCTCGACCCGCCGCTGAAGTGACCCTGTGATGCAGGGAAGGACGCCTTACCTGCATTGGACGCAGGCAAGGCGTCCTTCCCTGCATGGGGTCACAGCGGCTGGGAGAAGCGGATGGCGTTGCCGAAGGGGTCGCGCAGGCCGCAGTCGATGCCGTAGTCGCGCTTGGTCGGCTCGTCGGTGAACTCGACGCCCTTGGCCAGCAGGGTCTCGTACGTCTTCTGGCAGTCGTCGGTGGTGAAGAACAGCGTGCCGGCCATCGCGCCCTTGGTGAGCAGCTCCCGCACCTGGTCGGCGGTCGCGTCGTCCATCCGGGGCGCGCCCGGGCGCTCCAGCAGGATCTCGCGGTCGGGCTGGCCGGGCACGTTGATCGTGAGCCAGCGCATGAAGCCGAGGTCGGCGTCGGTGTGGACCTCGAGACCGAGCTTGCCGACGTAGAAGTCGAGCGCCTGGTCCTGGTCGAGCACGAAGATCTGGGAAATGGTGAGCGCGTTGAACATGTCGCAGACGTTAGTGGCGACCAACGGGCCCTCGCTTATCCAAAACTGCCCAATCCAGGACTGCTCAGTGCGGGCGCATCCAGGACATGGCGAAACAGGTCGGCACGGGAGCGAGCGGTCCTCGGGCCCGGTAGGCCGACGGGGTCTCGCCGACGATGTCGCGGAAGGTGCGGCTGAACGTGCCGAGGCTGGTGAAGCCGACCTCAACGCAGATGTCGGTCACGCTGCGATCGCCGGACCGCAGCAGGAACATCGCCCGCTCGACCCGGCGGCGCTGGAGGTAGCGGTGCGGGGTCTCGCCGAAGGTGGCCCGGAAGGTGCGGGCGAAGTGCGCCGGCGACACGTGTGCGACACGGGCCAGCGCGGCCACGTCCAGCGGCTCGGCGTAGTGCCGGTCCATGGTGTCCCTGGCCCGCAGCATGCGGCGGTTGGTGTCCTCCACGCCCCGACTCACGGGCCTGATCACACCACATGATGGGAACGCTTGCGGGCGGCCCGGCGGGATGAGGATGCTCGGGGCATGTCCATCACCAGCGGCGTGCTCGTCGGCAACCCCCGTCCCGCTTCCCGCACCCTCAACGCCGCCCTGGCGCTACGCGACGCCGTGCAGCGCGTCGTCGGCGGCATCGAGACAGGCCCGGTGGTCGACGCCGCCGAACTGGCCCAGCAGGTCTTCACCCCGGGCGCGACCGACGTGAAAGCCGCGCTGACCGCGCTGACGGCCACGAATGTGCTGGTGGTGGCCTCCCCCACGTACAAGGCGACCTACACCGGCCTGCTCAAGGCCGTGCTCGACCAGGCCCCCGGCGGCGCGTTGAAGGGCATCGTCGCCCTGCCGCTGATGGTCGCCGCGGCCGACAAGCACGCCCTGGCCGTCGACCTGCACCTGCGGCCCGTGCTCGTCGAGCTCGGCGCGACCGTGCCCGGCCCGGGCGTGTTCGTGAACGAAGCCCGGCTGACCGGCGACCACGAGCTGCTCACCGGTGAGCTGGCGGCCGAGCTCGAATCCACCGGCGTCGCCACTTCACTGCGAGCACTGCTCGCCGTGACCGCCAAGGTCTGACCGAACGCACACGGTCGATTACCGCTGGACGATCACGGCGGTTACCTTGCCGGTGTGTCAATAGCGGCGAGAATGAACCGGCTGCCCATCACCAGGACGCACCGGATGGCCACGGTGGCCGTGGGCCTCGGCCTGTTCTTCGACATCTACGAGATCTTCCTGGCCGGCACGCTGGCCAACGTGCTGGTGGCCAACTTCCACCTGGACAAGGCCATCCTGCCGGCGGTGCTGGCGTCGACGTTCGTCGGCATGTTCGTCGGCGCGATCGTGCTGGGCCGGCTGGCCGACCGGGTCGGGCGGCGCCGGGCGTTCCTGCTCAGCCTGGGCGTGTACTCGGTGTTCTCGCTGCTGGGAGCGTTCAGCATCGGCCCGTGGACGCTGATGGCCAGCCGCTTCCTGGCCGGTGTGGGCATCGGCGCGGAGCCGGCGGTCTCCGACACGTACCTGGGCGACCTGCTGCCGCCGAAGAAACGCGGCCTGTACACGGGCATCGCGTACACGCTGTCGTTCTTCGGCGTGCCGGCGGTCGGCTTCCTGGCCGGCTGGCTGGTGCCGCTGGGCCCGGACGCCTGGCGCTGGCTGTTCGTGATCGGCGCGCTGGGCGCGGTGATCGTGTTCCTGCTGCGCACCGGGCTGCCGGAGTCGCCGCGCTGGCTGGAGTCGGTCGGCCGGCGCGACGAGGCCGAGAAGATCGTGGCCCGGTTCGAGGCCGAGGCCGGCAGTGACCTGCCCGAGCCGGTGGCCGAGGAGACGCCGAACACGACGGCCTCGGTCGGCGCGCTGCTGCGGCCGCCGTACCGCCGGCGCACGCTGATGATGGCCGTGTTCCACCTGCTCCAGACGTTCGGCTACTACGGCTTCGGCACGCTGGTGCCACAGGTGCTGGCGGCCAAGGGCTATCCGATCGTGCAGTCGCTGGTGTTCAGCGCGATCACGTTCATCGGCTACCCGGTCGGCGCGGCGCTGTCGCTGCCGATCATCGAGCGGGTCGAGCGCAAGCACCTGGTGATCGCGTCCGGGCTCGGCATGGCGGTGTGCGGGCTGGCCTTCGGCTTCTCCTCGTCGCCGGCCCTGATCCTGACCTTCGGCTTCCTCTACACGGCCGTCAGCAACGTCTTCAGCAACGCCTTCCACGTCTACCAGGCGGAGATCTTCCCGACCGGCCTGCGCTCGACGGCGGCCGGCTCGACCTACGCGCTGTCCCGGCTGTCCAGCGCGGCGATGCCGTTCGTGCTGGTGCCGCTGCTGCACTCGACCAACTCGGCGGTGCTGTTCGCGGTGGTCGCCGCCGCGATGATCATCGTGGCCTTCGACGTGGGTCTGTTCGGGCCGCGCACGACCGGCCGGGATCTGGAATTGGTCAACATCTGAGCAAACCGAACTACCTACTCGCGCGTAGTAGTCCGTATGGCGCGACTTTCGGCCGGCGGCCGACTACGGCAGGCCCGGCAACACGCGCGGCGGACGGTGCGGCCGCTCGCCGCGCCGGCCGAGCCGCCTCGCCCGGCTCGCCGCAAGCCCGGGGCGGGTTGGCTGGTGTACGCATTTCCGCTGGTCATCGCCCTGACCGCGATCACCGCCTTCCGGATCGTGAAGGAGGAGCCGCCGGCCGAGCCGACGCCGTCGCCGGTCGTGGCCGGCACCTCGTCGCCGGTGTCGATCGGCGAGGCCCCGCCCGGCGCCAGGTTCGCCCAGCAGCTCGCCTCGGCCCAGCTGCCGGACGGCGGCCCGATCCCGGCGGTCGGCAAGGGGACGTTCCACGTCGTGCCGGGGACGTCCGCCCAGGTCGGCAAGGGCAGGCTGACGACGTACGCCGTCGAGGTCGAGGACGGTTTCCAGCCGGTCGGCGGCGACGCGTTGTTCGCCGAGACCGTGCAGAACACGTTGTCCAACCCCAAGAGCTGGATCGGCGGCGGCCAGATCTCCCTCAAGCGCGTCGATTCCGGGCAGGCCGACCTGCACATCCGGCTCGCCTCGCAGCAGACCACCCGTGACGGCAAGGTCTGCGGCTTCGACATCCCGTACGACACGTCGTGCCGGCTGGGCGACAACGTCTATCTCAACGACGCCCGCTGGGAACGCGGCGCGGTGGCGTTCCAGGGCAACATCCTGCTGTACCAGCAGTACGCGGTGAACCACGAGGTCGGGCACTTCTTCGGCGGCAACCACCAGCCGTGCGCCGAGAACGGCGGGCTGGCGCCGGTGATGATGCAGCAAACCCTTTCTACGGCCAACAACGACCTTGCCGACCTCACCACACAGAACCCGCAGGGCATCGTGATTCCCCGTGACGGCAAGGTCTGCCAGCCGAATCCGTGGCCGTTCCCGGTCGCCGGCCAGGGTCGGTGAGCCGCGGCCTGGGGTACGGTCGGGGTGTCGCGGGGGCACCTCGCACGTCCGCCGCTGGAGCGGCCGTCGGCCCCCGGCGATCCGACCCGGCCGCGATCCGGCCGGAGACGGGAACGGCGATATGACGTCGAACCGCGTGCGAACACAGCAGGAAATGGCCGCCCGGACCGTCGCCGGGCACGCCCTCGACGCCGAGGACCGGGGCACGTTGCTAGCAATGCTAGGTCTGGCCGATGACGACGTCCGGGGCGACGTCACGCGGGCCCTGACGCTCGGGCTCAACGGCTATCTGCGGGCCGTGGCCAGCGCGGTCGGCGAGTCCGCCGCCGGCACGTCGTGCGAGGTCAGCGACACCGCGACCGCGTACATCGGACTGACCGCGCCGGGGCCTCGTGACCTGATGCTGGTGTGGAGCGAGCGGGACGGCTGGGCCGTGCAGGTCGAGACCGATCCCACCGAGTCGCCGATCGTGGTCTCCCGGCTCGGCGGTGACGATCCCGCCCCGCCGCCGTGGGTCGTGTCGCGGTTCGTCTCCGACACCATGGCCGACGCGCCGAGCCATCCTCAGGCCCGTTGCCACCATCAGCAGGACCGCCGGCATCTGGCCGACCGGCTCGCCACCTACGCGATCGCCGCCGACTTCTAGACAGAAATCCGCGCCCGGCGGCAGCTGCCACCGGGCGCGGATGTCACGAGGCGAGGCTCAGAGGGCGCTGACGCCCTGGGCCTGCGGGCCCTTCTGGCCCTGGCCGACCTCGAAGCGCACGCGCTGGTTCTCCTCGAGCGACTTGAAGCCGTTGCCCTGGATCTCCGAGTAGTGCACGAACAGGTCGGCGCCGCCGCCGTCCGGGGAGATGAAGCCGAAGCCCTTCTCCGAGTTGAACCACTTCACGGTGCCCTCAGCCATGGTGTCTCCTCAACAGGTGTTGCTTGCGGCCCACCGCGGCTGCGGCGGACCGAGCCGCTTGCGGCGGGAGAGCTCTTCCTGGAGGAAAATCCATACGCCCGACGACACTGACTCGCGAACGCGTGGTGAAACACGGACACAAAATCAACGACCGTCACCAGTCTAACCACACCGGGTCACGCCCGACAAAACCGCCCTCTACCGCAGGTCCAGCGCGTGGCGCAGGGCGGCGCTCACGGCCTCGGCGTGCTCGGGCAGTTGCCGGCGGAGCCACTCCGTGGCCAGGGCGTGGAATTCGACCAGGTGCTGCTCGGCCTGCGTGAGCAGCTCTCGGAGCCGGTCGACCGGCACGTCGAAGAACGGGCTGTCGGCCTTGTCGGCATCGAGAGTCTCGCCGACATCGAGTGTCAGCCGGACGACATCACCGCGCTGCTCGGCCCGCGCCCACGGGTCGTGGCCGCCGTCGAACACCCCGCCGTCGAACACCTGGAACCAGTCCCGCCAGTCGGGCGTTGCCTCCGAATTATCCCGTGTCGCCGGTGTCGATCTCTCTGCCAGCATGGCCGCATGCACGCACACGACGACCGAGTCCCGGGCGAGGTCCTCTTCCGCACCGACCGGCGCGTCCGGATCTGGCGGCAATTCGTGTCCCACCGACAGTTGCTGCTGTCCGCGGTGGAGACCGGTGAACCGACGCGGCTGGACCTGTTGTTCAAGAACGTGGATCAGCAGTGCATCCGGTCCACTTACGACGGTCTGGTCGTGCGTTTTCCCCGTGAGGACGAGGAATTCCCGCCGGACGCGTTCGTGCTGGAGTCGGGCAACATCCGGGATTACGTGTGCGCCAACAGCTTCGCGTGGCAGGAGGACGAGCAGAGCGACCTCGGCCCGGAGGCGACGGCGGCGAAGATGCTGCCGATGCCCTTCGAGCCGACGTACCACGTGCCCAGCGCTTTCCCGGAGTGGCGGCCGACCGGCCCGGCGATCCCGCTGGGCGACCTCGTCGACGCGCTGACCGACGATCCCGAGCCGGTGCAGGGTTTTCGACACGTGCACGCGGTCGTGGTGCGGACCAAGACCGGCGGCGGTCGCGAGATCACGTCGCCGGTGGCGGTGTATCTGACCCGCGGGGAAGCCGAGGAGGCGATCCGTGCGGACATCGCGGCCAAGGAGGCCATCGCCGCCCGGGCCGCCGGGCCCGACGCCCGGGCCGCCGGGCCCGACGCCCGGGTCCAGGACACACTCGTGGCGAAGTCCTTGGCCGACACCAATATCGACCGCTGGATCGTGCCGGTGCCGGTCCGACTCTGAGCGCTCAGAGCACCTGGACGGCGTCGTCGTAGTCGAGGCGGGGCAGGCGCGGGTACCAGGCGTCGGGGCCGGGCTTGCCGATGTTGACGATCACCAGCGGCTCCTGGGTGCCGTCGGCGAAGAACTCCTGGCGCACGGCGGCGGCGTCGAAGCCGGTCATGGGGCCGGCGGCGAGACCGGCGGCGCGGACGCCGAGGATGAAGTAGCCGACCTGGAGCAGGGCGTTGAAGCGGGCCATGTCCTCGCGCCGGGACACCTCGGGGAAGCGGTCCTTGGCGTTGGGCACGTGCGGCAACGTCCGGTGCAGGTGCTCGTGGAAGTCGCTGTCGGCGGACAGGATGGCCACGACCGGGGCCGCGCCGGTCTTGGCCCGGTTGCCCTCGGCCATGTGCGGCAGCAACCGGGCCCGAGCCTGCACCGACCGAACGAACGTCACCCGGAGGGGCTGGATGTTCATGCTGGTCGGGGCCCACTTGACCAGGTCGTAGATGGCCCGCAGCTGCTCGTCGGAGACGGGCTCGTCGGTGAACGTGTTGGCGGTGCGGGCCTCGTGGAACAGCAGTTCCTGGGCGGAGCGCTCGAGCTCGAGGACGTCGGTCAGCGTCGAAGTCATGCTCCGCACAACTTAGTCAAGCGCTCAACTATTTCATCTCTGATGGTTGAGTGCTTGACTTCACACCGTTGAAGAGCAGGTTGAGGACGACGGCGGCGATGCTGCCGGCGCTGATGCCCGAGTTCATGATGGTCTGGAACCAACCGGGGAACTGGGCGTAGACGGTCGGCGCGGCCACCGGCACCAGGCCGATCCCCAAGGCAACGGCGACGATCATCAGGTTGGAATTGCCGTCGAAGTTCACCTGCCGAAGCATGCGGACGCCGCCGGCCGCGACCGAGCCGAACATGACGATGCCGGCCCCGCCGAGCACGGGCGACGGCACCGAGGCGACGATCTGCCCCAGGATCGGGAACAGCCCCAGCAGCACCAGAATCCCGCCGGCGGTGGCGACCACGTACCGGCTGCGCACCCGGGTCAGCGCGACCAGACCCACGTTCTGCCCGAACGCGGTGTACGGGAAGGTGTTGAACACGCCGCCCAACAAGCTCGACAGGCCGTCGGCCCGCAGCGCCCTGGTCAGCGTGCGGCTGTCCACCGGCCGGTCCACGATGTCGCCGATGGCCAGCACGCTGCCGCTGGTCTCGGTCATCGTCACCAACATGACGATCACGAATGCGATGATCGCGCCCGGTTCGAAGGTCGGCAGTCCGAAGTGGAACGGCGTGGTCACCTCGATCGCCGGCGCCCCGCCGATGCCGGAGAAGTCGGCCAGCCCCAACGGAATCGCCGCGACCGTGCCGACCACGATGCCGACCAGCACGGCGATCCGGCCGATCAGCCCGGGCACGAACCGGTGCACCAACACCACGAGCACCAGCACACCGAAGGCCACCGCCAGGTTGATCGGCTTGCCGAAGCCGGGCGACCCGACGCCGCCGGCGGCCCAGCCGACCGCGACCGGCAGCAGGGACACGCCGATCACCAGGATGATCGTGCCAGTGACCACCGGCGGGAAGAACCGCGTCAACTTGGCGAAGTAGGGCGCGATCAGCACCACCATCAGCCCCGACACGATGATCGCGCCGTAGCCGGCGGGCAGCCCGCCGCCGGTGGTGCCGATCATCACCATCGGCGTCACGGCGGCGAAGGTGCAGCCCTGCATGATCGGCAGCCGGGCCCCGAAGACCCAGACGCCGAGGCACTGCAACAGGGTCGCCACGCCGGACACCAGCAGGTCGGCGTTGACCAGATAGCCGATGTCCGCAGTGGACAGATGCATCGCGCCGCCGACGATGAGCGGCACGGCCACCGCTCCCGCGTACATGGCGAGCACGTGCTGGAGGCCGAACGTGAGCAGCTGGCCAGCAGGGAGCCGCTGATCCACAGGGTGCACGGTCATCGGCGGAGTCTAGGTCCGCCGCGTTACCGCCGCGTCACGCTGCGGCGGTTTGCTCCAGCTGAGCCGTGACCCGATGGGTCACCTTGCGCTCGGCCACGAAGGACAGGAACGGGATGGTGCCGGCCAGCAGCACGCCCAGCGTGTACAGCGGCGGCCACTTGCTCTTCAGCGACAGGTCGAACGCGCACACCAGGTAGATCATGTACAGGAAGCCGTGGATCGGGCCGACCACCGCGACCAGGGTCGGCGCGTCGGCCGCGTACTTCAGGATCACGCCGACGGTCAGCACGAGCAGGCCGACACCGGTCAGGTAGGCCATGAACCGGAAGCGGGCGAGGGACCCCTTCATCGACTTACTCTCCGTCTCTCGCGCTCAGCGCCGCGAGGTAGCTGTTGTACTCCGCCATCGCGTCGTCGACCTGGTCGGCCGGCGCGGCGGTCCGCCACTCGGTCGGCGAACGGCGAGGCTTGGGGGCATCGTCGACGACCGGGGCGTCCACGATCCGAGACGCCTCCGCGGCGCGGCGTTCCTTGTCCAGCTTCCACATCCGCCAGTACATGAACGGGACGAACAGGCCGAACAGGGGCCACTGCAAGGCGTAGCCGAGGTTCTGCAGGGTGCCGGACGACTCCTGCGACCGGTCCCACTGCCACCAGCCGAGCCGGAAGCACACGACCACGGCCGCGATGGCCAGCAGATGGACCAGCAGCCAGCGGGGGGCGAGCAGACCTCGAACCACGCTGTCGACGGTAACACCGACGGGTCAGCGACTCGCACTGGCCTTGGCGGCGGCATCGGCCACCGCGAAGACCTTCTGTCCGTATTCCACCGAGTTGTTGTACGACAGCACGGCCGCCCACCACCCCGAGGCGGTGGCCAGGTCGCGGCCGCCTGCGCACAGGTAGCGGGCCGCGGCCACGGCGGCGTCGTCGATGTTCTGCGGGTTGGCGACCCCGTCGCCGTTGCCGTCCGAGGCCCAGTTCCGCCAGGTGGACGGGATGAACTGCATGGGGCCGACGGCCCGGTCGTGCACGGCGTCGCCGTCGAGGCGGCCGCCGTCGGTGTCGGAGATGTCGGCCACGCCGGAGCCGTTGAGCGGCACGCCGATGATGGGCCGGGTCTCGTCACCATTGGCGGCCAGCGTTGCCCCGCCGAAACGGCCGTGGTCGGACTCGATGCGCCCGACGCCGGCCAGGAAGGTCCACGGCAGGTGGCAGCCGGGCTGCACCTTGGCCATGGTCAGGTCGGCATTGGCGTACGCGCGCAGGGCACGGGCCGGGATGCCGGTGGCGCCGGCCACGCGGGCCAGCCAGGCGTCGGCGGTCTCCTGCCGGCCGGCCGCGCTGGCCTGGGCCGACGGCTGCGCGGCGTCGGTGGCCGGCGCCGCCGCACCCACGGACACCGGTGCCGGTGCGACGTGCAGTGCGGGGAAGTCGACCGCGACGGGATGAGGCGTGGGCGTGCTGGCCCGATCGACCAGCCACAGCGCCGCGCCCGCCACCGCGAGCACGAGAAGGACAACCAGCAGCCGGAACACCACCTTCGGTGGGCGAGCGGACGGTGGCGCCGTCGACTCGGACTGCTGGATCGCCATCACCACAGGCTACTCATAAGTAGCCTCAAAACCACTGGTTACCGGCGGCGACTCACCGCCGGTTCGCCTGATTCAGGGACGCTGCTGCCGGTTGAGCCGGGCCACGCACCACGCTGCCGCACTGCCCCGACGCAGATGCTCCAGCACGGTGAGCGGGCCGAGTCGGCGCGCCAGGTCGGACGGCGCCAGGCCGGCCGCGCGGTAGTCGAGCGCACGCTGGTCGAGCGGGCTGATGCCGGCGTCCCACCAGGCCTCGGCCTCTTCGACGGCGCCGGCCAGCTGCCAGCACGTCGCCACCTCGGTGAGCAGCTCGTCGGGCACCCCGGGCAGCCGCTTGCGCATGGCGGCCAGGTAGGCCGGGTCGACCGCGTCCACCTCGAACAGGCCACGCGCGCTGCCCCGACCGCCCCGCTGGGCGGGAATTCCGGGCCGCTGCCGCGGCACGGACGGCGTCTCGGCAAGCCACTGGGACTTGATCCGATTCACCTCTTGAAGCTCGGCGTCCTGCGACCGCTCGGCAGTCCACTGCCTGACGAGCTCGTCGACCCCGGAGTCTTCGACCATCCGTGCCTCCTCATGGCTGATGATCACCCAACGCCTGCGAACCGTATTGCGTTCCGCCGGAGCACCGCTAGACCCGATTCCCGTTACCAGGGCGTGATCGGGGTTAATGCACCCGGTCGGTGGAACTGTGCCCGGGCCGACTACTTTGCGCAATCGGCCGAGCAGGTGTCATGAGGGGACGAGTTCGCGCACGAACGTGATGATCGCCTGCGCAGCGTTACCAAGGCCGCCCAGGATCTCCTTCACCCAGCCCGCGGAAGCCGCCGGTTGGGCGATGAGCGCGAACAGGACCAGCGCCGCACCGGCGATGATGAGTACCCTTTTCATCCCTCGTGCACCTTCTTCGTTCGCGGACCCGCACTCGCGGTCCATGATCGACCATGCCGCGGCCGACGTCGCCCAGCGCGAGCGGTGTGTCGCCGGTTCCCGGTTCGGGTTAACTCCGTCGGGATCGTTGTGAACGGTAGCGTACGCAGCGGTGATCGCAGGTCAGAGTGCGCAAAGGTGTCAACTCGGGCACGAGGTCAGCATGGTGGCCAGGGCGTCGTGCTCGGCCTGGGTCACGAACAGCTGGTAGGTGTGCTTGACGATCACCCAGTTGGTGGCATACGTGCACCAGTAGGCCTGGTTGGACGGCTTCCAGGCGGCCGGGTCCTGGTCGCCCTTGCCACGGTTGCTGGCCGCCGAGACGGCCAGCAGCTGGGGCGCGGTCAGGTCGTTCGCGAACTGCGAACGCCGCTCGTCGGTCCACTTGTCGGCCCCGGTCCGCCAGGCGTCGGCCAGCGGCACCATGTGGTCGATGTCCAGGTCGGAGGCCTTGTCGATCTGCTTGTTGTCGTACGGGCTGGTCCAGTGGCCGCTGGTCGCGCGGCAGGACGCGTCCTTGCGCACGTCCTTGCCGTCGCGCTCGATGACCACCTCCCGGGTGTCGCAGCCGTTACCCTGCGTGACCCAGTGCTTGAACCGGTCGCGGGAATAGCCGGCCATCGAGTGTTGGGCGGCGATCGGCAGCTCGGCCAACTGCACCTGGGCGGGCGAGGAACCACTGGCCGTAGTCGGCCCGGAGACGTCCTTGATGACGAACGCCGCTATCACGAGAACGACAACTCCGGCAAGGGTCAGCAACCATCGGCTCGAGCGCATGCCGAGATCATTTCTTGTCGCCATGCAATTTCATGGGAACCTGGCCGGCATGGCTGACGACGTTCTCGTGGAAACTCGCGGACCGGTCACGATTGTGTCAATCAACCGACCGGCCGCCCGCAACGCGGTGGACGGGCCGACCGCCGCCGCGCTGGCCGCCGCGTTCCGCGCCTTCGACGCCGACCCGGCCGCCGCCGTGGCCGTGCTGACCGGGACCGGCGGCTACTTCTGCGCCGGCGCCGACCTCAAGGCCGTCGGCACCAGTAACGGCAATGCCGTTACTGACGACGGCGACGGCCCGATGGGGCCCACGCGCCTGCGCCTGGGCAAGCCGGTCATCGCCGCCGTCAGCGGGCACGCCGTCGCCGGCGGCCTTGAGCTCGCCGCGTGGTGCGATCTCCGGGTGGCCGACGAGACCGCCGTGTTCGGCGTCTTCTGCCGGCGCTGGGGCGTGCCGCTGATCGACGGCGGCACCGTGCGACTCCCCCGGCTCATCGGCGAGAGCCGGGCCATGGACCTCATCCTCACCGGCCGTCCCGTCGACGCCGCCGAGGCGCTGGCCATCGGCCTGGCCAACCGAGTCGTACCGGCCGGCCAGGCGCTGACCGCCGCCGTGGAGCTGGCCGAGCAGCTGGCCAGGTTCCCGCAGACCTGCATGCGCAACGACCGATTGTCGGCCCGAGAACAGCACGGCCTGTCCGAAGTGGACGCCATTGCCCAGGAATTGGCCTACGGCAAGCAATCCCTTACCGCCGACACCCTCGCCGGCGCCGCCCGCTTCGCCACCGGCGCCGGCCGCCACGGCCAGTTTTGAGTGCGTGAAGGGGCTTTCCCGCACTCGGAGTGCGGGAAAGCCCCTTCACAGTATCGGGGTCAAGATCAAGGCGTCGTTCCTCCACCCGGAGTGCAGGAAGGCCCCTTCCAAGCGTTCAGCTGCCCTGGGCGGTGGGCATGATGGTGACCTGCTCCAGGTTGACGTGGGGCGGCTGTGAGGCGAGGAAGCCGACCAGGCGGGCGACGTCCTCGGCGGTCAGCCATTCGAGGCTGTCCTTCACGCCGTCGAGCCACTCGTTCGACGCAGCGTCGGTGACGTGGTCCTGGAGCTCGGTGCGCACCAGCCCCGGCTCGACCGCCGAGACCCGCACGCCCTTGGCCCCGAGCTCGGCCCGCAGGGTGCGGGACGTGTGCGTGACGAAGGCCTTGGTGCCGGCGTAGACGGCGAAGTTGGGGTAGATGTTCTTCGCGCCGATGGAGGACGTGTTGATCAGGTCGGCGACGCCGCGGGCCTGAGCCGACGCCACCAGCTGCGGCACGAACGCCCCGACGGCGTTCATCAGCCCGGTGATGTTGGTGTCGATCTCCCGCTGCCACTGGTCAGACCGCTGCTGCTCGACCGGCGCCGGCAGCATCACGCCGGCGTTGTTGAACAGCAGGTCGGCCCCGCCGAAGTCGGCGGCGACCCGGTCGGCGGCGGCCTGTACGGAGGCGGCGTCGGCCACGTCGACCGACAGGGCCAGCGCCTGGCCGCCGTTCTTCTCGATCCGGGCGACCAGCTCGGCCAGCCGGTCGGCCCGCCGGGCCAGCACGACCACCTGAGCACCCAGCTCGGCCAGGTGCTCGGCGGCGGCCTCGCCGATACCGCTGGACGCACCGGTGATGACGGCGACGCGACCTTCAAGAACCTTGGACATCTCGGTTTTCCTTACGTCTGAAGTGGGATGCCTCAACACCACCACCGGACGAGGTCGACAACCACTCCCGCTGCTGACTGGTACGGACAGGGCCACCCACGCCGCGGCGGAAGCAGCCACACTGGGACGCATGGACCGCAGCGCCGAGATCGCCGACTTCCTGCGCACCCGCCGGGCCCGGATCAGCCCGGACGCCGCCGGGGTGCCGGCGGACGGCCGTGCGCGCCGCGTGCCGGGGCTGCGTCGGGACGAGGTGGCGCGGCTGGCCGGTATCAGCATCGAGTACTACACGCGGCTGGAGCAGGGCCGCGCCGGCAATCCGTCGCCGGAGATCATCGCGGCCGTGAGCCAGGCGCTGCGGCTGGACGGCACCGAGCACGAGCACCTGACCAACCTGCTCACCAAGCCCGGCGGGGCGGCCCGTCGCAACACCAGCAACGGCCCTCAACGCGTGCGGCCGGGCCTGTACCTGATGTTGCAGACGCTCGACCACGTGCCGGCGTTCGTGCTCGGCCGGCGCACGGACGTGTTGGCGTCCAACGCATTGGGCCGTGCGGTGTTGACCGACTTCGACGCGATGCCGGCGGGGCAGCGCAACCTCGCCCGCTACCTCATGCTCGATCCCGAGGCACGCTCAGGTAGCGACGAATGGGAGCGCTACGCCTCCGAGACCGTGGCGATGCTGCGCCTGGACGCCAGCCGGCACCCCAACGACAAGCAGCTGGCCGACCTGATCGGCGAGCTGACCGTGCGCTGCCCCGAGTTCTCCGGCTGGTGGCACGACCACAAGGTGCTGCAACGCACCCACGGCCGCAAGACGTACCGCAACGCGCTCGTCGGCGACCTTGAGTTCCACTACGAGGCACTGACCCTGCCCGGCGATCCCGATCAGACGCTGTGCGTCTACAACGTCGAGCCGGGATCGCCGACGGCGGAGCGGATCCAGTTGCTGCGCAACTGGATCTCGCCGGTTCAGGAGCGGGTGTAGGACTGGAGTCCCGGCCGGATGGACTTGTCGTCGAGGAACTGGTGCAGGCCCTGCTGCCGGCCCTGGGTCTTGTCCAGGAACTGGGACTGCTCCAGCTTGGCGTACAGGTAGTCCAGCGCCCCGTCGGTGTCCATGGTCCGCGCGTTGCGGAAGCCGATCTTGGCCGCCCGCAGCACGACCGGGTTCTTGTCGAGCAGCTCGCGGGCCAGCTTCTCGACCTCGGAACGCAGCTCGGCCAGCGGCACGCTCTGGTTGACCAGGCCCATCCGCGCGGCCTGCCGACCGTCGAACAGGCGCCCGGTCATGATGTAGAACAGCGCCTCCCGCGAGCCGACGGTGTCGGCCAGGGCCTTGGACACCAGGCCGCCGGGCGGGATGCCCCAGTTGATCTCGGACAGGCCGAACTGGGCCTCGTCGGCGGCGATGGCCAGGTCGCAGCCGATCAGCGGCACGAACGCGCCGCCGAAGCACCAGCCGTTGACCATGGCGATGGTGGGCTTGGCGTAGTTGCGCAGCAGCCGCCAGTGCCACTCGAACGAGTCACGCCGGACCCGGATCTGCAACGCCTCGTCGCCGGACTCGTCAACCTCGCGGAAGTACTCCTTGAGGTCCATGCCGGCCGACCACGCGTCGCCGGCGCCGGTGATCACCACAACGCCGCACGAGCGGTCGGCCTCCAGCGTGTGCAGCACGTCGATCATCTCGGCGTTCAGCGTCGGGCTCATCGCGTTGCGCTTGTCGGGCCGGTTCAGCTCGACCCAGCCGATGCCGTCGACCACGTCGACCCGCACGGTCTTCCATTCAGTCATTCGTACCTCCCGGGTAACGTGTTCTGTCGTGTTTTCCCAGCAAGCGCCGGAGCCGCGGCTGAGCTATCTGGTGGGCCGGCTGGACCGCGCCCTGCGACTGCTCATCGAGGACGCGGTGCGCCCGCACGGCCTGACCGTGCCGCAGTACACGACGCTGTCCGTGCTGCAACGGCAGACCGGCCTGTCCAACGCCCAGCTGGCCCGGCGCGCGATGACCACGCCGCAGTCGATGAGCGAGGTGATCGCGGCGCTGACCAAGGCCGGGCTGATCCGCCGCGAGGCCGACCCGGCGCACGGCCGGATCATGCGCACCGAGCTCACCCCGGCCGGCCAGGCCGTGCTGGACAAGTGCGAGCCGCTGATCAACGAGATCGAGGCGCGCATGCTGGCCGAGCTGGCCGCCGGCGACCGCGACCGGCTGCCGCAGCTGCTGCGGAGCTGCGTACGCATGCTCAGCTCCGGCTCGGAGAGCTGAGCCGGGCCCGCAGCGCCTTCTTGTCCGGCTTGCCGATGGTGGTCAGCGGCAGCGCGTCGACCTGCACGATCCGCTCCGGCAGCCACCACCGCGGCACCCGCTCGGCCAGGAACTTCACCAGCTCCTCGGCACACGGCGCGAGCCCGTCGGCCGCCACCACGGCCGCGGCCGGTCGCTCGCCCCACTTGTCGTCCGGGATCGCCACCACGGCGACCTCGGCGACGCCGGGATGGGCGGCCAGGGCCTGCTCGAGGGCCAGCGAGCTGATCCACTCGCCACCGGACTTGATCACGTCCTTGACCCGGTCGACGATCTCCACGGTGGCGTCCGGGTGGATCACCGCCAGGTCGCCGGTGCGCAGCCAGCCGTCGTGGAAGCGGGTGTCGTTGCTGTCGTCGTCCGGGTCGAGATAGGCCCGGATCACCCACGGTCCGCTGGTCTCCAGCTCGCCCGTGGTCCTGCCGTCCCACGGCAGCACCTGGCCGTCGGGACCGACCAGCCGCACCCGCACGCCGGCCGACGGCTTGCCGACGCGGGTGATCGCGCCGGCCGGGCTGTCCAGGTCGAGGTCGGGCGGCTGCACCTGCATGGTGCCGCTGGGCAGCATCTCGGTCATGCCCCAGCCCTTGTGGAAGGCCCAGCCGCGGCGGGCGATGGCGTCCAGTAGGGATCGGGTCGCGGGCGCGCCGCCGCACAGCACGCGGCGCATCGAATCCATCCGGTGCGGCTGGCCGACCAGGTCGACCCACACCGTCGGCACGGCCGCGCCGACCGTCACGTGCTCGGCCTCGATCAACTCGGCCAGATGTGCGCCGCTGGCGTCGCGGCCGGGCAGCACGAGCTTGGCGTTGGCCAGGGCGCTCGTATAGGCCAGGCCCCAGGCATTGACATGGAACAGCGGCGTGACCGTGAGCAGGACGTCCTCGCGGGACACCGCGTGCGAGTCGACGGTCATGGAAGACAAGGAGTGGACGACACAGGCCAGGTGCGACGAGACCACGCCCTTGGGCATGCCAGTTGTACCACTCGTGTAACAGATCCAGGCCGCGTCGTCGGGCTTCGCCCGCGGCACGAGCTCGGTCTCACGCACCGCTTCAACCAGTGCGTCGTAGCGCGGCGCGTCGGCGAACACCGGATTGACCGGTGCGCCGTCGTCGAGCACGACAACCGCTCTGACCGGTAGCCGGTCGGCCAGTTCGGCCAGCCGGTCGGTCAGCGAGGCGTCGACGAACAGCACCTCGTCCCCGGCGTTGCGGAGCTGGTAGAGGATCTCGTCATCGGTCAGCCGGACGTTCACGCCGTGCACGACGCGACCGGCGCAGGGCACGCCGAGGAACAGCTCGACGTGCCGATGCGTGTTCCACGCGAAGGTCGCGACCCGGCCGCCGGCCGGCACGCCGAGCCCGTCCAGCACACCGGTCAGAGCGGTAGCCCGGCGGCCGATCTCACCCCAGGTCGTGCGCACCGTTCCAGCCGGTGTCGCCGACACCACCTCCACGCCGACCCCGGTCTCGAGGCAGCGGCGCAGCACCACGTCGAGCGTGAGCGGGACGTCCTGCATCAACGACTTCACGACCGTGACAATATCAGGTTACCTGATATTCGAGAAGGCTCCGCCGGTGAACTCCCCGTGACGTCCGTGCCGCTGCGCGCTCACCCGGTCGGAGGTTGTGGGACGATGGACGGCGCGATGCCCGCGACGCCTTCCCTTCCCCGCTCCAGCGCCGACCCTGCTCCGGTGCCGCTCGGCCCTACGCGCCTGACCGCTCAAACTCCTGGGGTCACCGCCGCCCCGAGCCCCGAGCCGGAGCGCGTCTGGCCGTTCCCGATCAGAACCGCGCTGCTCGGCCTGGCCGGCATGGTGCTGATCGCCGGCGGCGGCATGGGCGCCGGCGCCACCCTGATCCACGACCCGGTGCTGGCCAACGGTGCCTTCAACTGGATCCGCTACGGCCACGGCATGATGCTGGCCACCTGGCTGCTCTACCTCGGCCTCGGCCTGGCCATCTGGGCCTGGATCCGGCTCGGCCGGCACGCCCGCGCCGGGCGGGTCAACCACGCGTACATGATCCGGGTGATCGTCATCTGGATCGCGCCGCTGATGATCGCCCCGCCGCTGTTCACCCGGGACGTCTACAGCTACCTGGCCCAGGGCGACCTGGCGCTGCACGGCCTCGACCCGTACGGCGTCGGCCCCTCGGCGCTGCCCAGCGCCCTGTCCGACAACGTCAGCATCGTCTGGCAGAACACGCCGTCGCCCTACGGACCGCTGTTCGTGCTGCTGACCAAGGGCATCGTCGCCATCACCGGCGACGGCCTGACCTCGCTGATCAGCGGCGTGCTGCTGATGCGCCTGGTGCTGGCCGTCGGCTTCGCCATGCTGTGGTGGGCGCTGCCGCGGCTGTGCGACCGGCTCGGCGGCAACTCCTCGATCGCGCTGTGGCTGGTCGGGGCCAACCCGCTGCTGGTCGTGCACCTGATCGGCGGCGCGCACAACGACATGCTGATGATCGGCCTGATGGCGGTCGGCGTGGTGCTGGTGCTGGACCGGCGACACCTGGCCGGCATCGCCCTGGTCGCGCTGGCCTTCTCGGTCAAGGCCACGGCGGCGATCGCGTTGCCGTTCCTGATCTGGATCTGGATGGCGCACATCCCGTTGGGCACCCGCAGCTACCGCTTCGTGCGGGCCGCGTTCCCGGCGGTCGGCCTGTTCGGCGGCATCTTCGTGCTGTGCACCCTGGCCGCCGGCGTCGACCTGGGCTGGATCCCGGCGCTGAGCGGCTCGTCCATCGTGATCAACTGGCTGTCCCTGCCGTCCGGCGTCGGACAGGCCGTCTACACCGTGCTCGACTGGTTCGTCGGCGTCGGCGAGGTGCAGCCGTTCGTCACGGTGACCAGGACGCTCGGCTCGCTGCTGCTGGTCTACATCCTCGTCCGGCAGTGGTGGCTGGCCCGCGAGGGCGGCCACGACGCCATCCGCCGGGCCGCGATCTGCATGGCCGCCTTCGCCCTGCTCGCCCCGGTCACGCTGCCCTGGTACTTCAGCTGGGCGCTGGTGCTGGCCGCCGGCTTCGCCTGGGGCACCGCCTCGCTCACGCTGGCCGCCTGCGGCTCGGTGTGGCTGCTGCTGATCACGTATCCGTCCGGCGGGACCGCGCTGTACGACTGGGGCTACATGGTCGTGATCGTCGGCGTGTCCGTGCTGGCCGCCGTGTCGCTGCTCAAGCCCGATCCGCTCAACCTGTCGCTGCGGTTCATCAGGGACGCCCCCGAGAAGGCGCTGAGGCACCACCCGTGAGTCTGACGGTGTCGGATCTGCCGGGCGCCTACGCCCAGTGCCGACGGCTCAACGCTCATCACGGCAAGACGTTCTACCTGGCCACCCTGCTGCTGCCGGCCGACCGGCGGCCGGCGGTGCACGCCCTGTACGGCTTCGCCCGGCTGGCCGACGAGGTCGTGGACAACCCCGGCTCCTCCCCCGCCGTCGAGCTCGACACGCTGGAGCAGCAGCTCAAGGCGGCGCTGACCGGCGTCGTGGACCATCCCGTGCTGGCCGCGCTGGCCGACACCGTGCGGCGGTACGGCATCGAGCACAGGCTGTTCGAGGAGTTCCTGGCCTCGATGCGGATGGACCTGCACCAGTGCGAGTACGCCTCGTACGCCGAGCTGCGGACCTACATGCGCGGCTCGGCCGAGGTGATCGGGTTGCAGATGCTGCCCGTGCTCGGGGCCGAGGACGGCGCGGAGCCGTACGCCGCCGCGTTGGGCGAGGCGTTCCAGCTGACCAATTTCCTGCGTGACGTGGCCGAGGACCTCGACCGCGGCCGCGTCTACCTGCCGGCCGACGAGCTGGCCGCCTTCGGCGTCGACCGGGCGCTGCTGGAGTGGTGCCGGGCGTCGGGACGCCGGGACGCGCGCGTACGGGCCGCCATGGCCCACCTGGCCGCCCGTACGCGGGCCGTGTACCGGCACGCCGCGCCGGGCATCGCGTTACTGGGCCCCGAGTCGCGGCCGTGCGTCTCCGTGGCCTTCACCCTGTACCAGGGCATCCTCGACGAGCTCGCCGCTTCGGACTACGACGTGTTCGGCCCGCGGGCCGTGGTGCCGACCAGCCGCCGGCTCGCCGTCGCGTTGCCGGGGCTGGTCCGCGCCCTGCTGTCCCGCTAGTTCTGGTCGTGCTCGCCGGCCAGCCTGCACGCTTCCTTCGCGTCAGCGGGGGTGACGCCGTTCGTGGTCATGTAGTTCACGCACGTCGCCTTGGCCAGCACCGCGCCGAAGGCGCAGCCGGTGAGGGCCTGCTGGGTCGGCTTCTCGTAGTGGTTGGCCAGGTACTGGATGCAGTCCTGGGCCGCCGCCTGGGCCGGGGCCGCGGTCAGCAGCGGCGCCGCCGTCCCGGCGAGCAGAGCGACCGCGATGCCGGCCGTACGGGCCATCCGTGACATGGGGTGGGTCCTCTCAGTGGGGATGTGCCACCCCACCGCCGCCCCCCGCCCCGCTTCAAGCCCGCCCACCCCTTCGAGCGACCCCGGTCACCCGAAGGGGGTCAGGCAAGATCAAGGGACCGATCCTCGCGTTGAACGTCAGGAAGGACCCCTTCCTGACATCGCCGGCAAGATCAAGGGACCGATACTGGCGTTCAACGTCAGTAAGGGGCCCTTCCTGACGAAAGGCGGCGTCAGAACGCCGAAGCCTGGGCCCTTCGCTTCACCTCGCGGCCCCGGTCGCCGCGCAGCGCCTCGACGGGCGTGCCGGGCAGGGAGTCGTCGGCGGTGAACAGCCAGGTCAGGATCTCGTCCTCGGAATAGCCCGAGTCCTTGAGCACGGTGATGGTGCCGGACAGGCCCTTCACCACCTCGCCCTCGTCGGAAAGGAACAGGGCCGGGATGATCAGGATGCCGTTGCGCCGGCAGGCCAGCAGCTGGCCGTCCCGCAGCATCTGGTGCACGCGCGTGATCGGCACGCCGAGCCGCTCGGCGACGTCGGGCAGGGGCAGGACTTCCAGGTCAGCGCTGAGCACATCGGCAGCGACAGGAATGGCACTCACGCGGTCACGATGCCACAGGCCGGGCCCGGTTGCCGAGTCCGATTCGCCTCCTTCACAGCTACCGTCGGGGGACTCGCCTACCATCGTGTGCCGTGGGAACCCAGAGCGCGAACCTGATCGGGGGGCTGCTTGAGCAGCGGTACCGGGTCAACACCCTGCTGGCGCGCGGCGGGATGTCCACGGTCTACCGGGGTGTCGACACCCGACTGGAACGGCCGGTGGCCATCAAGGTGATGGATCCGAGGTTCTCCGACGACCAGTCGTTCATCGACCGGTTCGTCCGTGAGGCCCGCACTGCTGCGCAGCTGCACCACCCGGGCGTCGTCGGCGTCTACGACCAGGGCGTCGACCGGTCGCCGACCGGCGACAACGTCTTCCTGGTGATGGAGCTGGTCGACGGCGGAACCCTGCGTGACCTGCTCAGAGAGCGCGGGGCACTGGAGCCCGCGCTGGCCCTGAGCGTGCTGGAGCAGGTGCTGTCGGCGCTGGGCGCGGCGCACCGGGCCGGCCTCGTGCACCGGGACGTCAAGCCGGAGAACGTGCTGATCGGCCGCGGCGGCGCGGTCAAGGTCGCCGACTTCGGCCTGGTCCGGGCCATGGCCAGCGCCAACACGACCAGCGACGACATGATCCTCGGCACAGTGGCGTACCTGTCGCCGGAGCAGGTGGCCACCGGGGCCTCCGATCCGCGCAGCGACGTCTACTCGGCCGGCATCCTGCTGTACGAGATGCTCACGGGCGTGCCGCCGTACGCCGGCGACAACCCGATCTCGGTGGCGTACCGGCACGTGAACGACGACGTGCCGCCGCCGAGCGAGGCGGCCACCGGCAGCATCCCGCCGGCCCTGGACGACCTGGTGCTGCGCGCGACCCGTAGGGACCCGGCGCTGCGACCGCTGGATGCCGACGCCCTGCTGGCCGAGGTGCAGATGACTGCCCTGTCGCTGGGCCTTCAGACGGTGCCGGTGCCGATGGTGAAGTCGAGCCCGCAGCCCGACGCCACGATCCGCGTCCGTGACGACGGTCCGCCGACGGAGAAGTTCAGCCCCATCACGGCGGCCACGCCGGCGCCTCTCCTTGCGCCGACGATGCCCGCGCCGATGGCGCCCCCGTTGAACCCGCCGATGGGTGGCCCCATGGGCACCCGCGCGATGTCGCGGGCCGACATGGAGGCCAACGCCGTCACCGCGAGGCACGCCCCGATCCGGGC